>MHAR01000012.1 GCA_001803045.1 Ignavibacteria bacterium RIFOXYB12_FULL_35_14
TCCTTGATTGCAGAGGGTTTATTCTCTAATTTTGAAACATCTTTTTATTAAAATTTAAGGCTGTTATTATGACTAAAACTATAGTAGCAATGCCCGGCGATGGCATTGGTAAAACTGTCCTCCCTGAAGCTATTAAAGTTCTGGATGCTGCTGGATTTAACACAGATTATGTTTATGCAGATATTGGCTGGGATTTTTGGTGTAAAGAAGGAAATGCTCTTCCGCAAAGAACAATTGATCTTATAAAAAAGCATAAGATTGGATTATTTGGTGCAATCACCAGCAAACCGAAAGATGCTGCAGAAAAGGAACTCGATCCTTCATTAAAAAGTAAGGGTCTTCAATACTTCAGTCCAATAGTTGGATTAAGACAGCATTTCGATTTAGATCTGTGCGTTAGACCATGCAAATCATTCAAAGGAAATCCTCTGAATTTTATTCGAAAAGTTTCTAATGAAAAGTTTGAAGAACCTGTTGTAGATACGGTTATCTTCCGACAAGGAACGGAAGGGCTTTACTCAGGTGTTGAATGGACAAATCCTCCAAAAGTTGTACGTGATGCATTTGAAACTCATCCAAAGATGAAAACATTTAAAAATGTAGCAAGCGAAGACTTAGCAATTTCAACAAGAATTGTAACAAGAAAAGTTACGCAGAGATTAATCCGTGAAGCATTTGAGTATGCAAAAAAATATGGCTATAAAAATGTTACTGTTTGTGAAAAACCAAACGTGCTTCGGGAAACTTCCGGTATGATGTGGAGTGAAGCAAAAATAATCGCTAAAGACTATCCCGGTATTGATTTGTGGGATACTAACATAGATGCCCAAATGATGTGGCTGACTAAAAACCCGGAAATCTATGGAGTTATTGTTGCAGAAAATATGTTTGGAGATATTATCAGCGATGCCTTTGCTGGTTTAGTCGGCGGACTTGGTTTTGCATGCAGTGCAAATATTGGAAAAGAATATGCAGTATTTGAACCAACCCATGGTTCAGCCCCAAAGTATCAAGAGCTTAATCCTTCCATTGTGAATCCCATCGCAATGATTTTAAGCGCTTGCATGATGCTGGATTACATTGGTGAAACAGAAAAAGCAAAAAAAATACGCACCGCTATAGCCAATGTTGTGGAAGAAGGAGAAGTAAAAACTTATGATATGCTGAAACTTAAAGGCGGTCCAGATGTGTTTAATCATGGCGCATGCACAACTCAGCAAATGACGGATGAGATAATAAGTAAATTGTAACAAGTCATCCCGAACTTGTTTCGGGATCTTTTAATAAAATCCAACAGATGCTGAAACAAGTTCAGCATGACAAATAAAATTAAGAAAGTTATGAAAGATAAAGTTCTAAAAATTTGGCCGGAAATAAATTGGATTGAAAATAAAGAATTAAGAGAAAAAGTTCTCGATTGCTGGGTTTATGCAATTGAGAACAGTGTTCTTACAATTGAAGATTTGGAAACTATTCCATTCTCATTGCTCATTAAAGATTGCAAGATTTCATTTATGAATCATAAGCGAACAGCAGTGCAATTATCAGTTGACATTGCAAAAAGAATGAAACAGAATTTTGGAAGTGAAATCCAAATTGATATGGATATGTTAATCGCCGGTGCAATTCTGATTGATGTTGGTAAATTGATTGAGTATGATAAAGTCAACGGACAGCTTACAACGAGCAAAGCCGGGAAATTACTTCGTCATCCCTTCAGCGGAGTTGCAATTGCCGACCGTTTCGGTTTACCACCTGAAGTACTTCACATAATTGCATATCATGCAAAAGAAGGTGACCTCGCAAAGCGGAGTACTGAAGCAATCATTGTTCATCATGCGGATTTTGTTTCGTTCGATCCGTTTAAAATGTGAAACGTGAAATGTCAAACGTCAAATGAGTAGGGTTTTATATTACCATTACGAACAAATTATAAAGGTACATTATGTTACAATTGAATCACAAAAAATTAGATGTTTGGCAGTTATCCATAAAATTCGTTTCGAAGATTTATAAGATAACTTCAATTTATCCTAAAGAAGAATTATTTAGCTTGACTAGTCAGACAAGAAGAGCTGCAACATCAATTCCTGCTAACATTGCTGAAGGAGCTTCAAGGAAAAGTCTAACCGAAAGAAAAAGATTTTTTGAAATTTCAAGATCATCTTTAGTTGAACTTGATACGCACTTAGAAATTGCAAACGAATTAGATTACCTAAATAAAAATATTCTACCTGAATTAGACAAAGATTTAAACGAATTATTTGCTAAGCTGTCAAATTTAATTGAAAAAGCCAGATAGTGATTTCCATTTGACTTTTTACAATTGACTTTTGACATCTGACATTTCACGTTTGACATTTGACATCGTTCAGAAACAAGGAGCTACAATGAGCCAGACATTAATCGAAAAAATCGCACAAAAATATGCTGTAGGACTATCACCCGATTATGAAGTTCATGCAGGTGATTATTTGTCCATCAAACCGGCTTATGTGATGACACACGACAACACCGGCGCTGTCATTCCCAAATTTAAATCCATTGGTGCGAAGAAGCTTTCCAACCCACAACAAGTAGTTGTGACTCTTGATCATAATGTTCAGGATACAAGCGAAAAAAATCTTGAGAAGTATCGAGCAATTGAAGAGTTTGCAAAACAAATGGGAGCAGATTTTTATCCTGCCGGCAGAGGAATTGGTCACCAAATAATGTGTGAAGAAGGTTATGCGTGGCCAGGAACAATGGCGGTTGCATCCGACAGTCACTCAAACATGTACGGTGGATTAGGTTGTCTCGGTACTCCAATAGTTCGAACCGATGCAGCCGCTATCTGGGCAACCGGAAGAACGTGGTGGCAAGTACCTCCAATCGCAAAAGTTGAACTAACTGGAAAACTCAAACCGGGTGTAACAGGAAAAGATGTCATCATTGCATTGTGCGGATTCTTTAATCATGATGAAGTGTTAAATCACGCAATTGAATTTTTCGGTGATGGAATAAGAAATATTCCAATTGATGATCGCCTAACAATTGCCAACATGACAACCGAATGGGGAGCATTAGCAGGTGTTTTTCCAATCGATGAAATTACTCTCAACTGGCTTTGTAATAGACATGAATTTATCTCAAAGCATGGATTGGAAAATGTTTCCTCGGATGCTGATGGAAATGTCCGAATGGATGCCTTTGGCAAAAAACATCCTCGAATAAATGAAAAACGAATCGCACAACTCGAACAAGAAATTCTTACTGCCGATGAAGATGCTTTTTATGCTAAAACTTTGTCAGTGGATTTAGGAACAATTCAACCATTTGTCTCGGGACCAAACACTGTTAAGGTTGTCACTTCAGTACAAGAATTAAAATCCAAAGCCATAAAAATTAATAAAGCATACCTAGTCTCATGTGTGAATAGCCGTGTCGATGATATTGCAGAAGCCGCGGCAATTGTTAAAGGAAAAAAAGTAGCCAACCGCGTTAAGTTTTACATAGCCGCTGCATCAAGTGAAGTTCAAGCTGAAAGTGAAAAACGAGGGGATTGGCAAGCTCTCATCGAAGCCGGAGCAATTCCACTTCCTCCGGGATGCGGTCCTTGTATCGGACTCGGAACCGGTTTGCTTGAAGATGACGAAGTTGGAATTTCTGCAACGAACAGAAATTTTAAGGGAAGAATGGGATCATCGAAAGCCCAGGCATATCTTGCTTCGCCGGCTGTCGTAGCTGCTTCTGCAATTTCAGGACAAATAGATTACATTCAAAACTACGAGGGCAATCCGGTTTCAACTAGAATCGTCACAAACCAGAAAAAAGATTCCAAAACATCAAAAGTTAGAATTATCAACAACTTTCCAGAAAAATTCGAAGGGCAAATTATTTTCTGCTATCAAGATAATCTGAATACCGATGGAATTTATCCTAGTAAATACACCTACATTGATGATTTCACTCCGCAGCAGCAAGCCCAAGTAGTTATGGAAAATTATGATCCCGAATTTGTTAAGATCGCCAAGGAAGGTGATATTCTTGTCGGCGGATTTAACTTTGGAACGGGCAGCTCGCGCGAACAAGCAGCAACAGCACTTAAGTATAAAGGGATACGATGCGTGATTGCCGGTTCATTGAATGAAACTTACAAGCGAAATGCTTTGAACAACGGATTTTTAATAATCGAGTGCCCACAGCTTGTTAATGATCTGAAGAAAAAATATGGGACAGAAAAATTAACAGTTGCAACCGGAAGCCAAGCAACAATAGATTTTGTTAACTCCATAATTCATTTCGCTAATCAAAAATATGTAATTGATCCGGTCGGTGAAGCCGCACAAGAGCTAATCGTTGATGGCGGATTAGAAGAGTGGGTGAGGAAAAATTTATAATCGCAAATAGAACATGGATTGAACAGATTAAACAGATAAGAACGGATTTTAATGCAATTTAAACATCAGGAATTGACTGAACTTATTATTAAAGCTTTTTATAATGTTTATAATTCATTGGGATATGGATTTTTAGAGAAGGTTTATGAGAATTCAATGTTGATTGAATTGAAATCTTTAGGATTAAATTGTGAAAAGCAGAAACCGATATCTGTTTTTTATAAAAATTTGAACGTCGGTGAATACTTTGCAGATATAATTGTTGAGAACAAAGTTATTATTGAATTAAAAGCGGCAGAAGGAATAATTGAGGAACATGAAGCGCAGTTATTGAATTATTTAAAAGCCACTGATATAGAAGTTGGATTGTTATTCAATTTTGGCAAGCAACCACAATTCAAAAGACAAATTTTCGAAAATGAATACAAAAAATCTGTTCAAATCCGTTCGATCAGTTGAATCCGTGTTCTATTAAAAATTTAACAAAGGGATACCATGCATAAATCTATTTCACGACAAATATCAGAATTTGCGGTTAATCTTAAATACAAAGACTTACCGGAAAATGTAGTTCACGAAGTAAAGCGATATCTTTACGATTCGATAGGATGTGCCTACGGCGCTTATCAAACAAAAGATGTGAACATCATTCGTAACATCTACAAAAAAATGAAAGGCGCAAAAGAATCTACGGTAATAGGATTCGGGGATAAACTTCCTGCAGTTAATACAACACTAATCAATTCCTTGATGATTCGTGCATTGGATTTTAACGACATCTTTTGGAAAGAAGATCCATCACATCCATCTGATATAATTCCAGCAGCATTGTCTGTCGGTGAATTAGTTGGTGCATCAATGAAAGATGTAATAACCGCGATTGTTCTTGCTTACGAATTTGAACAGCGGCTTTGTGAATTTGCCGTTCCGGGAATTCGTGAGAGACGATGGCACCATGCAACACTAACACAGTTTGTTTCTCCAATTGTTGCTGGATATTTATTGGGATTATCCGTAGATCAAATGGTAAACGCAATTGGAATTAGCGGAAGTCACAGTCACACGATTGGCTGCCCAACTGCAGGTAAGTTAACTATGATGAAAAATACCGTAGATCCGATGGCTGTTCAAGCTGGAGTTCTTGCAGCACTGATGGCAAAAGAAGGTTATACAGGAACTGAAGCTATATTTGAAGGCAAAGAAGGGTTCATGGATTGTTTCCTTGGATGGAATGTGAAAGATCAAAAAGTTGAACCTCTTCCAATGAAAGGGCGCGAGGGTTTGGGTGAATGGAAATGGGATCTCGATAAGCTTTTAGGAAATTTAGGACAGAATTATAAAATCCTCGAGTGCAGCATGAAAGCATTTCCGACTGAAGCATTAACTCATACTCACATTTCTGCGACTCTTAAAGCTGTAACCAGCAATGACATTAGTTATGATCAAATAGAATCAGTTACCGTTACAACAATCGCGAGAGCATGCGATATTTTATTCGATCCTCACAAGTATAGACCGGAATCACGTGAAACAGCAGATCACTCACTACCCTACTGCATTGCAGCAGCTCTGGTTGATCATAAAATCACGACATCATCTTTCTCAGAGGAAAAATTAAAAGACCAAAGAATTTGGGAAGTGATTGACAAAATAAAAGGTGAAGCGTCCGAAGAATTTGAAAAAATGTTTCCCGCAAAGCAGCCATCTAAAGTTGTAGTAAAAACAAAAGACGGCAGAGAATTTTTAGAATATCTCGAATTTCCAAAAGGCGATCCACGTGAACCAATGACAATTGAAGACCTTGAAAACAAATTTAATGCTCTGTCAGATGGACTATTATCAAAACGGAAACAGAAAAGCGTTAGGGATATGATATTCAAAGTTGAGAAATATAAAGCGACCGATTTTATGGAAAGATTGGTCATAGAATAGCGATTGTTAAACATGTCCGCCTCTGGAGGATTGTTGAGAGACACCTAGACAATTTAGCAATTTAACAATGAAATACCCTTGATAGATAGAATTGCTTATCGTAATTTTCTGTCAGAATAATGACATTTTTAGGAATTTAGGAATGAGAACAATAATTTTTACGGAAGCTAGAAATGCTTTAAACTCACTAATTAATAGCGTGAGCAAGGAGAAAGAACCAATTGTAATTGTGGGAAGTAAGGGTAGAAAAGATGCAGTTCTTTTAGCAAAAGAGGACTATGACAACCTCCTGGAACATCTGCACATTCTTAACAATCCAGAATGGGTTAAAAGCATTAAAAAAGGTGTTAGAGAACTTGATGTGAAAAAGGGAGTTAAAAAATCTGTTGCAGAAGTTCTTAAATGAAATCTAAATCTTTTAAGATTACTTGTTCACCCGAATCATTAAAACAAATTAAGAAGATTAAGAAATCTGAATCCCAGGCTGAAGTTGACTTGTATTTTGCTCGAATCAAAGAATTGATAGAAAATATACAAGACTTCCCTTTTACCGGAATTGGTAAACCGGAACCACTTAAACACAGAATTCCTCCATGCTGGTCACGAAGAATAAATTTAGAAGATCGTTTGATTTACCGTATTTCGAAAAACGAAATACAAATAATTTCCATCCTTGAACACTACAATAAATGATCATAAATGACTTCCAATAATCAAATTATCATAATAATTTCTTATGCGAAACATGAATCAAAAAAATAACATATCCTGCGCCGGCAAACGAGGCGATCAAATTCGCTCGGACTGCTATATCGAATTAGAACTTAAACGTTCCGGCGGTATAAAAATAGAGATGAAAAGCAAAGTCGAATCAATGTATGGTGATTCGATTATAGCGCAGCTTACCGAGATGTGCAGGTTTTTCAACATCAACCATGTTGAGATTCTTGTCGAGGATGCTGGTGCCCTGCCGTTTACGCTGGCAGCAAGATTTGAACTTGCAGTTAAAAGATTGCTCCCAGACTTGGATAAGGAATTTCTTCTTCCAATGATCGATAAAAATTATTCTTCTACAACTAAGGAAAGATTGCGTAGAAGCAGATTATATCTTCCTGGAAATGAGCCAAAGTTTTTTGTGAACGCTGGTTTACATTCTCCCGATGGGATTATTCTTGATCTTGAAGACAGTGTTGCACATTCTGAAAAGGATGCTGCGCAGCTCCTTGTACGAAATGCATTGCGCTCTGTTGATTTTTACGGTGCTGAAAGAATGGTTCGCATTAATCAAATGCCGTTAGGTTTGAATGATCTAAAATTTATCGTTCCCCACTTTGTTAATGTCATTCTAATTCCTAAATGCGAATCTGCCGTTCAAATAACTGAGATTGAACAGGAAGTACATCGCTTGAAAAGATTACACAAAATGAAATCCGCCTCTAGCGGAGATATCTACTTCATGCCGATTCTTGAAAGCGCGTTAGGAATCATGAAAGCTTATGAAATAGCAACAGCATCACGACACAATTGTGCGCTGGCAATCGGACTTGAAGATTATACTGCAGATTTAGGAACTCAAAGAACAAACGAAGGTCGCGAGAGTTTCTTCGCCCGCTCAATGGTAATTAATGCTGCAAAAGCCGCAGGCATTCAAGCTATCGATACTGTTTTCTCTGATGTTGCAGACATGGAAGGGTTGCGGGAAAGTGTAATCGAAGCAAAATCTTTAGGATTTGAAGGTAAAGGATGTATTCATCCACGGCAAGTACAAGTTGTGCACGAAGCGTTTGCGCCAACTTTGGAAGAAATCGAGAAAGCTAAGAAGATTGTTCTGGCTTTTGAAGAAGCGGAAAGCAAGGGATTGGGTGTCGTTTCAATTGGTACCAAGATGATTGATGCTCCAGTTGTAAAACGCGCACAGAGAACAATTGATTTGGCAATAATGAACAACATCATTTCTAAAAACTGGAAAATAGAATAGCACACGGATTGGACTGATTAAACGGATAAAAACAGATTTAAATCCGTTATAATCGGTTTGATCCGTTAGATCCGTGTTCCATTAGGTAGCTAATTAAAAGGTAAAAAATGAAGTTAGTAAAAAATGCGGCGGGACGAATGGTTCCCACAAAAATTAATAACCAAAAACAAATCCCATTCAAAGGTGTGGATAAATTCAGACCAACCGGCAGCAAAGCGAAGCCGCCAATTCGAACTTGCATAGATTTTCCTGAAGACGGGAATAAAATTGTAAAAAATTTGAAGGAAGCGTTGAAAAAAGCTGGATTAAAAGATGGAATGACGATATCGACTCACCATCATTTAAGAAACGGAGATGTTCTCACAAATCTCTTATTTGATACGGTTAAATCGATGGGAGTTAAAAATATTCGTTGGTTTCCAAGCGCTTCGTTTCCTTGTCATGAACACCTAATTAAGTATTTAGAGGACGGTACGATTCATCATATTGAGGGAAGCATGAACGGTCCTCTAGGAAAATTTGCCTCCGAAGGAAACATGAAAGGAATTGGAGTTTTACGATCTCATGGAGGAAGATATCAAGCTGTTCAGGATGGTGAAGTTCATATTGATATTGCTGTGATTGCCTCGCCAACGGCTGATCCTTTTGGAAATGCAAATGGAATGACAGGCAAATCTGCTTGTGGGCTCATAGGTTTTGCTTTAGCAGATTCAGAATATGCAGACAACGTGATTGTTGTAACCGATAACCTTGTTCCCTTCCCTTGCATTCCCTGGCAGATTCAAGGAAACAATGTTGATTATGTAGTCAAAGTTGAGAGCCTTGGTGATCCAACTAAAATTGTTTCGGGAACAACAGAGGTTACCAAATCTCCCGATAGACTTTTAATTGCTGAGTACGTAGCCGATTTTATTGAAGCAGCAGGAATTATGAAAGATGGTTTTTCGCTTCAAGCTGGTGCAGGCGGAACAAATCTAGCTTTTGTTCTTTTCCTAAAAGAAAAAATGAAAGCAAAAGGAATCAAATCCAGATTTATGCGCGGCGGCAGTACAAAATATCTGGTTCAGATGCTTGAAGAAGGATTAACAGATTACATTTTGGATGGTCAAACATTCGACCTTGAAGGTGTGAGAAGTATGCGAGAAAACCCACGACATGTAAACACAAGTCCGTTCACAAGCTACAACTTTCATGGTAAAGGAAATTTTGCATCAATTGTGGATGTTGCTGTTCTTGGTGCAACCGAGGTTGATGTGAACTTTAATGCGAATGTTGTTACTCACTCTGATGGTTATTTACTGCATGGAATTGGCGGCTGGCAAAATTGTCTTTACTCGAAATGTACTATACTTGCAATTCCTTCTTTCCGTGATAGGATTCCGGTGATAGTCGATGAAGTAACAACTCTTGTTGGTCCTGGAGAATTGATTGATGTTATAGTCACAGAGAGAGGCATAGCCATTAATCCAAGAAGAAAAGATTTATTAGTTGCGGTTAAAAATTCTACTTTACCTATCAAATCAATTCATGATCTTAAAAAAGAAATTGATGAAATCTGCGGCGGCGCCCCTGCAAAACCAAGTGTGAATAGGAAAAAAGTCGTAGCTGTTGTAAAATGGGTTGATGGAAGTATACTCGATTCAGTTTTTCAGGTGTATCCAAGAAAAAATGTTATTCTTCAAAAAGGCGGTGGAGAGTAATACACACCCCTTTCGGGGGTGACCAAAAATTAATTATTCAATAAAAAAATCTTCGAAAATCGTTTAAAATCAGCGTCATCAGTGCCTGCCACTATGTGGTTCCATTCAAAGATAAATGTTACTTTTTGGTCAACCTCCTGTCGGCTTTAAATATTTAATTGGTCTACGACGCATCCCCTCTGGAGAGGGGCGAGGGGTGTGTTAGTAATTTGGATCACATAAAAATCTGTAATCAACCGAAGTAATTTGCTAATGAAAAAAATTGGAATTGCATTTGGCAGCGGCGGCGCCCGCGGTATCACTCATCTTCTAATGATTGAAGCATTGGAGGAACTGGGATTAAAGCCTTCAGCCATTTCGGGCAGCAGCATCGGAGCAGTTGTTGGCGCTTTCTATGCTGCTGGATTCACTTCCAAAGAAATGCGAAAAATCCTCGATCAACTTCTCAATCCAAAAAGTAACAGCGTATTCGATTTTCCCCTCAAATCAGATTTCATAAAACTATTCTCGATGTTCGATCCGCAGTTCATTAAATCAGGATTCATAAAAGGTGATAAGTTCCAGCAATTCATGAAATCACATCTTAAGACTTCAACTTTCGAGGAACTGGAGGTCCCATTAAAAATATCAACTACAGATTACTGGAAAAAAGAGGAAGTTGTGTTTGAGAAAGGTAATCTGCCGTTAGCGATCAGAGCAAGTTACTCGATTCCCGGTTTATTTACACCGATCAAAATTAAAAATAAAATTTTAGTCGACGGGGGTGCTGTTAATCCTCTCCCGTTTGACTTGATCAAGAGACAATGCGATATAACGATTGCAATTGACATAACATCATTTCATACTATGAATGCTCAAGAGATGCCTTCAACATTCGATATAGTATTCACTACTTATCAGATCATGCAGAATTCTATAATTCAGGAGAAGTTGAAATTTGTGAAACCGGATATCTATATAAAACCTAAGATCTCAGATGTGAGGGTTTTTGATTTTGCAAAAGCCGATTCAATCTTTGAACAAGCAAAGCCAGCTAAAAAGGAGTTGAAACGGCAATTGGAAAAACTTTTATTGCATAAATAATACGCTCTGCAAAGTATTAATTTTATTTCAAGGTTGGTACGAATTATTTCGTGTGATTGAAATCGGTCATGATGTAGGGATCGAGCTCCTGCTCGATCCAACTTCAAAGCTGTGGCGGAATGACCGGGAGGTCATTCCCTACGAACTGCAACGGAATGGCTAGGAAGTCATCCCCTACCAGGCTGCTGAGCTAACCGCCTCGTAAAGCGCTCACAATGTTCAATCTTGAGGCACGAACTGAAGGCAAGAACCCTCCTAAAATTCCCATAAAGAGTGCAAAAACTATGGAGGAAATTATAATTGTCGGATTTAGTGAGAATGAAAACGCTAACTCAGCGAAAGAATTCCAGTTTAATGTTGAGATGGAGAAAAACTGTAAAAACGATGCTAAGAAAATTCCAATTGCTCCGCCTATAGACGCAATAAGCAATGATTCAAATAAAAACGCTGTGAGAATGCTTCTTCGTTTAAAACCTAAAGAACGCAGCGTCCCGATTTCAACTGTTCTGTTAGCAACTGCCGCATACATGGTAATCATTGCGCCAATAGTTGCACCAAAACTGAAAATGACAGTAATAAAAATCCCAAGCACTCTGATAAAGCCGGCGAGAAATTCCGATTGTTCGGCAAAATATTTTTGCTCAATTTTTGGTTCAAACGGAAGCAATCTTTTATCGGAGTCAAAAGCTTTCTTAAATTTTTCATAGTTACTTATATTATCCAGCTTAAGAGTTAAAGTGGAAACACTTGTTCCTCTATTGAATGCACTTAGCAGCTGATGCGTATCACCCCAAAATTCAGATTCAAATCCGCTTCCATTTGCTTCAAAAATACCTACAATTGTCCACATGTCACCAGCAAATTTTATTTTATCTCCAATGTTAGTGCCTTCAAATTTTTTGTTGATGGATTTACCAACAATCAATTCTCTTAAAGAAGGATTAAATAGCCTACCGTTAATAATTTTCACTTGAGGCCTAAGCTGATAAACCA
The DNA here is from genome assembly GCA_001803045.1 of Ignavibacteria bacterium RIFOXYB12_FULL_35_14. GTDB lineage: Bacteria > Bacteroidota > Ignavibacteria > Ignavibacteriales > Ignavibacteriaceae > XYD12-FULL-36-8. Next base: position 12,066 of record MHAR01000012.1, read on the forward strand.
TTTGCGAAACACCTCTCACAGTAATATTACTCATTCCACCCTTTTTAATTTCCAAATTGATTATTACTACTGGTTCAGGTGAAACTAAAAGATTTCCATCCGGTGATTTTGCAACATGAAGAAGTGTGCGTATTAAATTTTGAGTATCGCCATCAACAATGCTGGTAATTTCACCTTGCGATGATTTCCTAAGAATCATAACATTATCATTCGATCCCGTAGCAACTAAAGTTTTTTCAACTCCATAAGCCATCATTAAAGCAGCAGTAAAAACGAATACCACCAACGCAATGCCAGTTACTGTAATTATGGCTGTAAGCTTTCGAGATTTGAAATTTCTAAATGTGTACTTGAAAGGTATTTTCATCCTACAAACCTGAACCCTTCCACGATTTTTGTTTTTAGTGTACGTTGAATTGGAAATACAGCAGCTATAATTCCAATAAGAATTGCCGCACCCAATGCCATGATGGTTGTTACTGGTTCAATGAAAAAGAATGGGAAAAATCCTTTAGGAATTGCTTGCTCGAATCCAGCAACAATGGGATAAGTGAAAGCGATTCCAATTCCTCCGCCTAATATTGAAATCAACATCGATTCACCAAGGATAAGGCCGGTTAAATGGAAAGTCGAAAATCCCAATGTTTTAAACACAGCATATTCTCTTGTTCTTTCCCTTGCCGCCATAATCATTGTATTAGCAAGCACCAGCATTATAATTCCAATTATAAAAAAAGACATTAGATTCATTGCAGTGATAATGGCACTTGAAGCAGCAACAAATCCTTGGGCAAATGCTTTTTCTGTTTCTGTTTTAGTTTCAGCGGAAGAATTATTAAACAAAGCATCTATCTGATCTGAAATAACTGCTGCTTTATTTGGATCTTCTATTGCTACTATATACCATCCTACATCTCCAGCTCTAACCGGTGTTTCAATTTTCATTCTTTCATCTACATACTGCCAGTGAAAAAGCATTTGAGAATCATCGGTATTCTTATTTTGCGGGTGATATATACCCCGAACAACAAAATCCCATCTGCCGGGATAAATATCTCCCTCCAATGTCATAACATCACCAATTTTGATATTGTATTGCTTAGCAATATCAGCTCCTAACACACATGCGTTTCTTTCCTTTTTAAACGTTGCAAGTTCTTCAGGAGCAATTAAAAACTCAGGCATAACATCAAAAATTGTTTCTGCATCCACAGCCATCCTTGCAAAGAAATTATTCTTATCCTTATATACTCCTCCAAACCAGTTAGCAAAGCTTACAGTCTGAACTCCCGAAACGCTTTTAATTTTTTCTTTATAGGAATAAGGTAACGGAAAAATAAACGAAACCGCCTGCCTGGTTATTAAACGATTTGCAGAGGCAGCATCTACACTTGAATCCCAAACAGTTACTACTGTCCTTAGAAGTCCAAATGCTATGACAGCAATTGTAATTCCCACTATAGTAAGAACTGTTCGGAGCTTATGCCTAAGTGCATTCTTCAAAATTAATTTCAATACTTTCATCTTAAACTCCTACTAAATCACCTTTTTCAAGATGACGAACGATTCTGGCTCTTTCGGCAGCATGAGGATCGTGTGTAACCATTAAAATTGTTTTATTGAATTCCTTGTTTAGCCGTTCAAGCAAAGTTAAAATTTCGGCAGCGGAATTTTTATCAAGATCACCGGTCGGCTCATCTGCTACAAGCAGAACGGGATCTGTAACAACTGCCCTTGCAATTGCAACTCTTTGCTCTTGTCCGCCAGATAATTGTTTTGGATAATGCTGAATATGACTTCCTAAACCGACAATGCCCAGTACTGTCTCCACATGCTTCTTTCTCTCTGCTTTGGAAAGTTTTGTAAGAAGAAGAGGAAGTTCAACATTTTCAAATGCTGTGAGAACAGGTATTAAATTGTAAAATTGAAAAACGAACCCAACATTGTTCGCTCTCCACTTTGCAAGAGCAGATTCGCCAAGATTTGAAATCTCCGTATCTGCGACTACAACTCTTCCCGAGCTTGGTTTATCAATTCCGGCAATTAAATTTAACAGAGTAGTTTTTCCTGAACCCGATGGTCCCATCAAAGCCATGAATTCACCCTGTTTTACATTTAAGGATAAGTTACTGAGAACGGGAATTTCAAAACTGTCTCGCCAATAAGATTTAGAAACATTTTGTACTTGGATAAGTTCCGACATTTAAACTCCTAAAAAATAAATGATTACTATAAAACTTTTACTGCAATACCGTCTTTTATTTTCTCGGTTAATTTATCAATTATGCTTTCACCTGAACTAACACCGGATATAATTTCAATATTATCTCCAAATTTTCTTCCCAATTGAACTTGAACCTCAACTGCTTTATCATCTTTAACAACAAATACAACATCCCTTCCATTCCTTTTACCTGTAGCCGAAGATGGAGCTAATAGAATAGGTTTTTCTTTGTCTTTATCTTCATCTTTATCTGTCCTCCGTGTTAAAAATGTAACTTTAGCACTCATTTCGGGAAGCACGCGGCTATCATACTCTTTGAAGCCGACTTTCACTAAAACTGTAGCTTTAGACCTATCGGCAGTAGGAACTATTTTGGCTACAAAACCAGGATAACTTTTCTCTGGATAGGCATCAAGTACAATTTCACACTCCTGGTTTAAAGTTATTTTTTCAATATTAGATTCTGAAACGTCCGCTTCAACCTGAAGAGATGTCATATCAGCCATTGTAACAACCGCTGCTCTTGAATTTATACTCGCTCCGAATGGAGAAACTATTTCACCTACGTCAGCATTTTTAGTTAGCACAGTTCCATCAAATGGAGCTCTAATCAATGTATTTTCCATTGCCACTTCAGCGGCTGTAACTTGAGCACTCGCAAGATCGATAATTGCAAGTGTTCTGTTATAACGAGCTTCGGCCGTTTCAAACTCTTGCTGCGATATCAAACCTTTAGCTGTCAATTCCTTTTGTCTCTTATAAAAATTCTCAGCATCCTTCAAATCCGCTTCCGCTAACTTCAAATTGGCTTTAGCTTGGTCTAGTTGAGCTTTGATATCATTGTCTTCAAGCCGGGCAATTATCTGGTCCTTTCTAACTTGGTCGCCTTCAACTACTCCGAGAAAAACTAATCGTCCGGTACCTTTGGAAGCAACGGCAGCTTTACGCTGAGCAACAACATATCCGCTCGAATTAAGCACGGCACTTGAATAAGCACCTGTTTGCAATGTTACTGTTGTCAGCTTAACCTCTTCTTTTTTATCTAATAGGCTGTTAACATAACTGTAGACAATAAAAGCTAACACAAGCAATAGAACAGAACCGACAATTCTGGTAACGATTTTTTTAGTTCTATCAGGTGGTCGCTTTTCTTCAGTTCTATTAATTCGTAAAGAGCTTAAATCTATGTTCTTTGTTTCCACGATCAGTCCTAATAAAAAATTCTTGCGAAAAAATGAAAAGGAATTGGCGAAATATAAAAGAAAGTAGGATAAAGATTAAATTTTTAATGATGAATAGAGTTTGAACGTGATGAAAAACTCAAAGATTGAGCTTATTCAAACCTCTACCAAAAGTTGTGATCCACTTAATGTTCGAGTTAACTACTTAAATCTTTCAGAAAAGGATTCAGCAATATCAATGTGACCGGCTGTAAGACTTTCTATTCTTCCAAAGTTGATATATTCCCTGGATCCAAACCTAAAGCTCTTGCTTTAAGTACCCGCCTCATAATTTTTCCGCTCCTTGTTTTTGGCAGCGAATCCACAACATCAATTTGCTCGGGTTTGGCAATTGGTCCAACTTCATGTCCAACGTGTTGCCGCAATTCTTCAATCAGCTTATCGCTTTTAGAAAAGCCTGCCTTTAAGATTACAAAACAATGAATTGCATTCCCCTTAAGCTCATGAGGTAAGCCAATAGCAGCAGCTTCCGCAACTGATGAATGGCTTACCAATGCACTTTCAATTTCCGCAGTGCCAAGTCTATAGCCCGAGACTTTGATAACATCATCTACTCTACCAATAATCCAGTAATATCCATCTTCATCTCTTCTTGCAGAATCGCCGGTCAAGTACATACCGGGAAATTTACTCCAATACTGGTTTACGTAACGATCTGGATCATTCCAAATACTTCTAAGCATCGAAGGCCAAGGAGTTTTAATAACAAGATAACCTTCTTCATTTGGTTTAACGCTTTTTCCTTCTTCATCAACAATATCCATTTCTAGTCCGGGAAATGGTTTTGTTCCCGATCCCGGTTTTAATGGCACGCATGGCATAGGAGTTATCATGAACATTCCCGTTTCTGTTTGCCACCATGTATCCATTATCGGACATTTTTCTTTTCCAATAGTTTTATAATACCAACGCCAGGCTTCCGGATTTATTGGTTCGCCAACACTTCCAAGAAGCCGAAGCGAAGATAAATCGTGGCGGTTAGGCCAAGCATCACCAAACCGCATTAAACCGCGAATAGCCGTTGGAGCGGTGTACAAAATATTAATACCGTACTTATCAATCATCTGCCACCAGCGATTGGGGTAAGGATGAGTCGGAGCTCCTTCATACATGAATGAAGTAGTACCATTTAACAATGGACCATAAACTATGTAACTGTGTCCGGTTATCCAACCCGGATCGGCAGCGCACCAATATCTATCATCTTCATGAATATCAAAAACATATTTTAATGTTGCATAAATACCCACCATGTATCCGCCATGAGTGTGAAGAATAGCTTTTGGTTTTCCGGTCGTTCCAGAAGTGTAGAGCATAAAGAGCGGATCTTCAGCATCCATTTCTTCGATCGTGCATGAGTTTCCGGCAATTGGTAACGCCATCAATTCATGATACCACATGTCTCTTCCCGCTTCCATATTGATTGATTCACCAGTTCTTTTCACAACCAAAACACTTTCAACTGTTGCAGCACGTATAAGCGCCTCATCAGCAATTTGCTTTAAAGGAACAATCTTTCCCCGTTGATACGCACCATCAGAAACAATAAGTACTTTTGATTGGCTGTCTTCCAGTCTCTCATGCAAAGCTTCAACAGAAAAGCCGCCGTAAACAACAGAATGTATAGCCCCAATTCTTGCACAGGCAAGCATTCCAATCATCAATTCAGGAATTCTTCCCATGTAAAGAGTAACTCTATCACCTTTTTTCACACCTAAACTTCTAAGAATATTTGAAAACCGACAAGTATCCCTGCGCAATGCAAAGTAAGAGTAAGATTGAGACTCTCCTTTTTCACCTTCCCAGATAAGTGCTAATTTATTTCTTCGATAAGTTTCTGTATGAACATCAAGGCAGTTGTACGCGATGTTAGTTTTTCCACCCACAAACCATTTATAAAACGGCTTTTTCGAATCATCTAAAACTCTATCCCACTTCTTGAACCATTTAAGGTCATTAGCTTCTTTCTCCCAAAAACCCACATAATCCTTTTTTGCAAATTCATAAAGATCTTGACACTTCGCATTTGCATGATCTATGATCTGTTGTTTAGGGTAATAAACTTCACCGGAAAGTTGTTTCTCTGGCATTTTGTTGCTCCTAAATAATTTTTAGTTGAAGTTGTAAAATGCTAATTAAAATGGATTTTCATTTGGGTTGGAAGTTAAGTTGTCGAGAATTCAAAAGCAATAAATTGGTTGCTGATATTTTTAAGCCTAAGGAATGAAAAACTAATTGAAGATTACTTCTTTTTTCAGTAGTTTGAACTCGGAGTTCAGCAATGATAAAAATTTCCTTCATCTTATTGCTTCTTGGAATAATACTCACCGATAACACCGGTCAAAAAAGTAATGTAACTTTAATAACTTATGACGGCGCTATAACACCTGCCTGTTCGGATTTTATAAAGCTTGGACTTGAATCGGCAGAACAAAACAAATCTGAATGTCTAATCATCAAGCTAAATACTCCTGGCGGATTATTAAAATCAACAAGAGTGATTGTGTCGGATATTCTCGAATCGAAAATTCCGATTGTAGTTTATGTATCTCCAGGAGGAGCACAAGCAGCATCTGCAGGAGTATTCATTACAATGGCTGCTCATATTGCAGCTATGTCACCGGGAACAAATATTGGCGCAGCTCATCCAGTTTCAATGCAAGGTGAACGAGACTCTATCATGTCGGAAAAAGCAACAAATGATGCCGCCGCCTTCATCAGGTCAATAAGTGAAAAAAGAAATCGAAATATTAAATGGGCTGAAGATGCTGTCAGAAAAAGTTTATCACTATCGGAAACTGAAGCTCTCAAAAAAAACGTGATTGATTTGATTTCTCCAAACATCGAAGAACTCCTTAAAAAAATTAATGAAAGAAAAATTGAAACAGTTACCGGGAAAAAAATTTTGAATACAGTTAACGCAAAAATTAACGAAGTAGAAATGACTTTTTCCCTCAAACTCCTCACCATCCTAAGCGACCCTAATATTGCTTACATATTATTTATGATTGGGTTGTACGGATTATTATTTGAGATATTTAACCCTGGAGTAATTTTCCCTGGTGTGATCGGTGGGATTTGTATCATACTTGCATTTTATTCAATGCATACTCTTCCCATCAATTATGCAGGTTTAGCATTAATAATATTTGCAATAATTTTATTTATCCTGGAAATTAAGGTTGTCAGTCACGGAATATTATCAATCGGCGGAGTGATTTCTTTGATAATCGGTTCTATTATGCTCATCAATGTTGAATCCGGACTTGAGGTAGTTAAGATATCATGGGAAGTAGTTGCACTTTTTGTAATTCTAACAGTTTTATTCTTTGCTTTTGCTATTACTCTTGGAATAAAAGCACAGAAAAGCAAACCAACAACCGGTACTCAAGGATTACTAAAATCATTTGGCGAGGCAATTACAGATCTTAATCCTGATGGTGAGGTTAGAATCCATGGTGAAATCTGGAACGCCGAAAGCATCGAGGGTAAAATTGAGGCCAAGAGTAAGGTTGAAGTAGTGGAAATTCAAAACTTGAAACTTAAAGTTAAAAATAAAGAGTAATACAAAACTTAAATTATATAGGAGGCAGCTATGCAATTTTTCGCAACTTTAATCGCAGTAATAATTCTCTTTTTACTATTTATTATTTCAAATGCAGTAAAAATATTAAGAGAATATGAAAGAGGTGTTATATTCCGTCTCGGAAGGCTTATAGCAACAAAAGGACCCGGACTTATCCTTCTCATTCCCCTTGTAGATCGAATGGTAAAAGTTAGTCTTCGAACAATAGTAATGGATGTTCCGCCTCAGGATGTAATTACTAAGGATAACGTATCATTAAAAGTAAATGCAGTAGTTTATTTCAGAGTGATTCATGCAGAAAAAGCAATCGTAGAAGTTGAGGATTTTCTTTTAGCAACATCGCAGCTTTCACAAACAACGTTAAGAAGCATTTTAGGACAGTCTCACTTAGATGAACTTCTTTCTGAAAGAGAAAAAATAAACCACGAGCTACAAAAAATTATTGATAATCAAACAGAACCGTGGGGAATTAAAGTTTCCAATGTGGAAGTAAAGCACGTTGATCTTCCAATTGAAATGCAAAGGGCAATGGCAAAGCAAGCTGAGGCAGAAAGAGAAAGACGAGCAAAAGTAATTCATGCTGAAGGTGAATTCCAGGCAAGCCAAAAATTAGCCGATGCAGCAGAAATTATGAGTAGACAACCTCAGGCTTTACAGTTAAGATATTTACAAACTTTAACTGAAATTGCATCAGAGAAGAATTCCACGATAATCTTTCCACTTCCAATTGACCTGTTAAAACCATTTTTGGATAGGTTTGAACCGAAAGGGTGAAATAGAGTTTTATATTCGAATTTAGACACTTATAAAGGAACTATTTATAATTTTGTGGAAAAGTTATGGTTTTCAAAAAATACTTTCTTATTACCCTTTGTCTTAAAGCCATTATTATAACAGGATGTGGTTCGAGTCAATTAGTTGATAATCAAAAAAATGTAACAAGAGAATATTTTTATTATTACTATGATGCGGAAGATGTAGTAAACGAAAGTCCAGAAAATCCACTCACATTGAGTAAACTTAGATTGAATTTATCTGACGCAAGCAAAATTGAAGAGGTTATGGATTCCATCACAAATCGCTTAACCATTCATTTTCAAAAGAGCTATGTATATGCTGATATCAAAGGTATTAAAAATATTAAAATTGGGTTGATAAAATTCGACATGATTAAAACAGAACAAAGAAATTTTATAATTGCTACCATAGACATTGATGATCCTGAAGAAGTTTGCATGTCTTATCACTTTCAAGGATCTGCCGGTGGTATGCAGACTTATAATAGACTAGGAGCAAACTTGTTGCAACCCTCATATGAATATCCTTTTATTGATGGAGTAATAATTTTATACAAAGGTTTGCCAATGCAACCTTTGGATCATATCAATCTCAATGGCATTCTCGTTCCCCGGTTTTTCGAAGATGTGGGGTATCGTGCAAAGCTAAGAGACAATAATTGATTGCAGTCCTAAAATTATCCAGTTAATTCTGAAATGCCAGGATACAATCTCAAAGAAATTTTAAACAGGCAAAAGATTACCATTGTCATTACCGACTCGGGTTTGGGAGGAATATCTGTCTTAGCTGGTATAGAAGAAAAATTAAAAGAAACAAAATCACTTGAAGAAGTAAACCTGATATTTTTTAATTCACTTCCCGAAAAAGGAACTGGATATAATTCCATGCCTTCAACCGATATTAAAGCTGAGGTTTTCAACCAGGCGCTGCTGAGCATGGAAGATAAATTCTCCCCGGATTTGATTCTTATTGCCTGCAATACACTTTCAATTGTGTATCCATTTACACACTTCGCAAAAGATTCGAAAACACCTGTACTTGGTATTGTAGAATTTGGAGTTGCAATGATATTAACAGAAATGGAAAAGGATGATAAAAGCAAGGTGATGATTCTTGGTACCGAAACAACAATAAATTCTGAAACGCATAAAAACAGACTTGTTGAAAAAGGAATCAAAGGAGACAGAATTATTTCTCAGGCATTTCCAGGTTTAGAAAGTGAAATCCAAGATTCACCTGGAAGTGAAACTGTGAAAGGCAGAATCGAATTTTATTTAAATGAGGGAGTTGAAAAACTACATGATAGAAATGAACCGGTCATAGCAGCCCTTTGCTGCACTCATTATGGATTTTCCTCTCAACTCTTTTACTCCACATTAGAAAAAATAATTGATCGCGAGATCACATTACTAAATCCAAATGAAATGATGATCAACTCAATGGTTTTGGAAGAAAACCGTAATTCTTTTTCAGAAACAAAAATGAATGTGCAGGTAGTATCTCGTGCAGTGATTGATGATGATGAAAAAAATCTATTGGTGGATTAATAAATTCTTATGCACCTCTTTCGTCAACAGCATTGTTGAATTACAGGTATGATCCTGAGCTATTTAACTTCCCTACTTTTAAGTGGGGCTCACTTAAAAAATTAAACACTCAATTCAACAAACTTTGTAGAAACTCTCTTTACTAAACCGAGTTTTCGCGCCATTTCTTTATGCTTCTTCTTATCGCCAACAATTTCTAGAATTAGCAGACCAGCATCAGAACATTCATCCAACACTCCGTCGTGAATGCCTAGTCGAGTTTTAATTAAACATCCCCAACCCGTGAGTATTTTCTGAACTGTTACAGCAGATTCCTTTCTGTTACCGATTAGCACTAACAGAATTTGCTTCTTCATTTTATAACCCTCAAGATTTTTATTTTACGAACCAGTTGTTTAGGAGAAAGTTTATTGTTCAAAATCTAAATTGCGTGGTTCAGTTTCTTCAAATTTATTTTTAAGACGATCGGTAACCGGAATTTCCATTCCAACAACTTTTATTTCGAATTTATCAAACCAAATTTGCCCTTTGCCATCAAGTAAAACGCCAAAAGATATTTCAGAGCTGTTCATTGGAACATCAAGCACAACTTCATATTTCACCCAATCGGAATTGCCGACAATCGGTCTATCGTTCATGTTATCAAAGCTGAGCGGTCTTCCGATTACATCATCAACACGCATCCACAATCCTGCCCAATCTGCAACAAACTTTGCTTTCACATAACCTGAAAAGCTGATACGCTCACCTTTGTATTTATCAGACTTGATAACTTGCATCAAAGTCACATAACCTAGCGGACGATTGACGACCGATTTTAGTGAAGACGAGAAATAACCTGAATAGGGATCAAAGTCATCCTGCCTAATTTCATAATCGCGGGGATTACTTCCGGCTAAAGTCCAGCCAATTGGAATACCCTTAATTTTTTCCAGCGGAACATTCACATTTGGAAATTGATTTTCTTGAGGAAATATTGAAATACAAATTCCAAGAATAAGAATTGCTGACAGTGATTTGGTTCTCATCTTTTTTCCTTTATCTGTTAATTAATCCGAGTTCCTATTGTTTTACTTAAAATTTTACTTACGAAATATCTAACAAGATTTATTATCAATCAAGTAAACAAAATGCTTGCCACCATAATGAGACATTTGAAATACATTATTTTAGACTAAATAGCCGTCTCATTTTTTCTTTTTAAACTTTACTTTCACTTAAAGCCATCTTACTTTGTAAATATTGTTGCGGTTGAAATTAAGCTTTTCTAATTTTGATCTACCAATTATCAGCAATCATTCATCATGAATAAAGATGCTTCTGCTCAGCGCATTTACTTACCTTTCATTTATCGCGGCAATGCTCTTTTAATAATTGAGGTAATACATTGGATGTACTTAAGTCACATTATTTGCAAATAAAAAATTAAGGATTAATTAAATGCTTCGTAAAATTTTACATTATCTAAATCTTGATAGTGAAACTGAAAAATATGATAAAATCCATGCAGCAATAGAGAAGGAGATTATTTTCAAAGGAACAAACCTTTGGATTTTAATCTTTGCAATCATCGTTGCTTCTGTTGGATTAAACATGAACTCAACTGCAGTTATAATTGGTGCGATGCTTATTTCACCTCTAATGGGTCCAATAAACGGAATGGGCTATAGCATTGCCACTTATAATTTTCCACTTTTAGGTAAAGCTGTTAAAAATTTCTCGTTTGCTGTCATTGCAAGTTTGCTTGCTTCAACTGCATATTTTGGAATCAGTCCTATTTCAACGGCACATTCCGAACTTCTAGCAAGAACAAGTCCATCAATTTATGATGTAATGATTGCACTGTTCGGTGGTTTAGCCGGAATCTTAGCTATCAGCAGCAAGCAGAAAGGGAACGTTATTCCAGGTGTGGCAATTGCAACTGCCCTAATGCCGCCCCTTTGTACAGCCGGGTATGGTCTTGCAACCGCACAGCTTTCATTTTTCTTCGGAGCTATTTTCCTTTTCACCATTAACACTGTGTTCATTGCATTTTCATCAGTAATCATTTCCCAAATTTTGAAATTCCCAATAAGAACACTTGTTGATGCAGCTCAAAAGAAAAGAGTTAATACATGGATATCCGCAATTATTATTATCACTGTTATTCCGAGCTTTTATTTTGGATATGGACTCGTTCAAAAGGAAAGGTTTATTGAAAACGCAGCCAAATTTACAAGCAATGTCAGCTTATTTCAGGGCAATTACCTTCTCAGATACGATATAAAACCATCTGAAAGAAGTATTTCACTTATTTATGGGGGAAGTTCGCTTACAGAGGCGCAGAAAGAGCTGATCCAAGCTAAAGCCAAAGATTTTAATCTTGATGATGCGGAAGTGATTATCAAACAAGGATTATCATTCATCGATATGAAATCCGAAATATCTGAAAAAGAAAAACTAAAAGGTGAAATAAATCGACTCACACAATTAATTATCGAATTGCAGCAGAAGCAAGATAGTTTAAATAACCTAAGACAACTTGGGAAGCAACTGTTATCCGAGATCAAGACATTATATCCACAAATAAATTCCTCTTCATATTCGGAAACGACTATTTATAGAGATGAGAAAAATGGATCAACAAAAGTATCAATAGTCAGCCTATCCTCAAGTAAGCGGCTATCAAGTTCAGATAAAACAAAAATTGATAATTGGTTCAAAGCAAGATTAAATGCAGATTCAGTTCTAATATTTCTAAATGTCCAAAAATAAATTGACTTTGAATTCTATCATAAGAAGCGAACTAATTGGCGATGAGAAACAGATTCGCAAAGTGAATGCACTTGCTTTCGGTCAAGATGACGAAGCAAATATTGTAGATGCACTTCGAGAAAAATGTCCGGAAAGAATTTCACTTGTTGCAAAAATGAATACTGAAATTGTCGGGCACATACTTTTTACACCTGCAGTTATTGAAAGTGATAAAAATATAATTAGAGGTATGGGATTAGCTCCAATGTCTGTATTGCCGGCTTATCAAAACAAAGGAATTGGCTCAAAGCTGGTTAGAGAAGGTTTAGAAATTGTCAAAGCAAACAAAACTCCATTCGTTATAGTTTTAGGACATCCGAATTATTATCCAAGATCTGGCTTTGAGAAAGCTTCGAAGTATCAAATTAAATCTGAATACGAAGGTGTACCCGACGAAGCATTTATGATTCTAATACTTGATGAAGAAAAGATGAGAGGTATTTCAGGAATAGCAAAGTATCGTAAAGAATTTTATGCAGCTATTTAGTTTTCAAAATTACAACACACCGATAACTAAATTTTATTTATTCGTCCATAAATAAATTTCTTACCTATCTGCGAAAATCATAATGATCTGCGGAATCAGCATTCTATTGTCTTGGGGATTGAAACCAGCCATCATTTTTCTTTACTAATATTCACCTCAACTCTTTATGTTTGTGCATGTTGAATTAGAAAAATATAGGAGATATTAATGAGGCTCATACTTATTTTTACTTTAATGCTCTCTTCCCTGCTTGCACAAAGTAAAGCGAATGACGTAAAAACATTCACACTAAAAAATGGGATGCAAATAATTCTGCTCGAAGATCACTCGATTCCGAATGTTGCAATGTATCTGTTTTATAAAGTCGGTTCGCGAAACGAATATCCCGGAATTACAGGCATTTCACATTTCTTTGAGCATATGATGTTTAACGGAGCAAAGAAATATGGTCCTAAACAATTCGATATTACAATGGAAGCAAATGGAGGAGCCAATAATGCTTATACTTCCAACGACATTACTGTTTATTCCAACTGGTTTCCAAGAAGTGCTATGGAACTAATATTTGATTTGGAAGCTGACAGAATTGCCCATCTAAACTTTGATGATAAAATGATCGAAAGCGAAAGAGGAGTAATTCTTTCTGAGCGAAGCACAATGCTGGAAAACAGTAACGAATCTTATCTTATGCAGGAAGTTTTTGCTGCTGCGTTTCAGGCTCACCCATACGGTTGGCCAGTGATCGGCTGGGAATCGGATATAAAAAATTGGACGAAGAATGATCTTCAGAATTATTTTAAGACTTACTATTCGCCGAACAATTGTGTTGTGGTTCTTACTGGTGATCTTACTCTTGATGAAGTAAAAAAGCTCAGCAAAAAATATTTTGAACCAATCCCCTGGCGAAGCGCTCCAAGGAAAGTTCATACTGTAGAGCCGGAGCAGCTTGGCGAAAGAAGATTGTTTGTAAAAAAGGAAGTATCAACTCCGCATGTGCTTGCAGTTTATCATGTTCCGGAGGCAAGTTCAACTGATTATTATTCATTACGTCTCCTCAATTCCATTTTATCTTCTGGAAATACATCACGACTTTACAGCAGCTTAGTAGATGAAAAACAATTGGCAACAGAAGTTTGGACACATTATGGCGAATCATTCGATCCTTATGTTTTTATGATTTATTCTATCTGTAACGAAAACGTAACTCCTTCACAAATTGAAGACGTTGTTTATGAAGAGCTTGATAAAATCGCTAACGAAGGAATTAATGAAAATGAATTGCAGAAGGTGAAAAACCAAAAGCTCATAGAGTTTTACCATGTGATGGAAACAATTAACGGCAAAGCAAACCAAATAGGAACGTATCAGCTTTTCTTTGGTGATTACAAAAAGCTGTTTGATGCTCCGGGTGAATATCAAGAAGTGACTGCGGAGGATATTAAAAATGTTGTTAAAAAATATTTCAATAAATTAAATAGAACTGTCGGAATTCTTCGTGCAGAAGGAGAAACAAAATGAATAAGCTAAGAATCAATTTGATCACTCTAATAATTATACTTTCAGCAACATCTTTCGCTGGCAATTTTAAGCTTCCTCCATATGAAAAAGTAAAGTTGGACAATGGCCTAACAGTCTATTTGATGGAACAGCACGAAGTTCCTCTTATTTATGTTTCAGCATTAATTCCTTGCGGAGCAATTTATGACGGAAATAAAAACGGATTGACTTTCTTAACTTCAGAATCTCTGCTTTTCGGCACTAAAAACTTTACTAAAAAGCAGATTGAAGAAACTTTCGAATTTTACGGCGCAAGCATTTCAACCTCGGCAGGTGCAGAGTTCATCAAAGTCAATGCATCATTTGCAATACACGATCAAGAAAAACTCTTGCCAATTTTTCAGGACATTATACTACATCCAACTTTCCCTGAAGACGAAGTTCAAAAAAGAAGACAAAGATTATTAGTAGAACTTGATCAAGCCAAGGAAAGTCCGAGACAAGTGATCAGAGCTTATTTTAACAAATTCTTATTTACCGACAACGAATTCGGAAATCCGGTTCAAGGTTCAAAAGGTACCGTTGCTGAAATCAGTTCTGATGATCTGAAGAATTATTACTCATCCTACTTCAATCCTAAAAATTCTTCGATAGCAATAGTTGGAGACTTTAACATTTCAGAGATGCGCGGAAAAATTTCTGATTTATTCAATTCCTGGAATATGGAGAATCGAACTCCTACGAATCCGATTTTGATTCCGAGTTTAGATTTTAACAAGAAACGTGTTTTGCTTGTAAATAAAAATGATTCACAGGAAACAACTTTTCTAATTGGCGGAAAAGGAATTAGCAGAAATAATACAGACTTTACTGAAATCCAGGTTATCAACACAATTTTAGGCGACCGCTTTACTTCGTGGCTGAATGAGGAATTAAGAATCAACTCAGGTTTAACTTATGGTGTTCGAAGCGTTTTTGTTCCTTATAAAAATATCGGCACCTTTTTCATTTCCACTTTCACTGGAAGTGAGAATACAGAAAAAGCAATAGACCTTGCTCTTCAAGTTCTCAACAGATTGCATACGACCGGGATAACAGATAAAGTTTTACTTTCGGCTAAGAGTTATATCAAGGGACAGTTCCCTCCCAATTATGAAACATCTGGTGCCTTGGTAAATTTGCTAACAGATATGGATTACTATGGATTCGACGATACTTACATCAACAATTTTGAAAAGAAGATTGATGAGATGACTATTGCCAAGGCCAATGAAATTGCTAAAAAATATTTCCCAGGTGATAATTTACAATTTGTTATTATCGGAAAGGCATCGGAGATAAAAGATGTTGTAAAAAAATATGGTGAGATAACAGAGAAAGAAATCACAGCAGATGGATTTTAGTAGGGAACAGCCTCCTGGCTGTTCCGCCGTTTGCGTACCTGTCTTAGGAATTTTCATAAGATGATCCTCCGGACTCAGTCGGTTTATGCCCATAACGGCGGAATGACCAGGAGGTCATTCCCTACAGATTTAAATTCTCAGGCAAATCCTTTTCTAATTCCCAATTCAGCGGGTTCAACTGCATATAATTTCTAATCAGAAATAACTCTCTTTCATCTCTAATTATTCTATCGTAAAAAGATTTTTGCCAATGAAATTTTTCGCTCCCAGCTAATGACTCATTAATTTTTTTTGTTGTAAAAGTTTTAAATCGTTGTATGATAGTCGATAGACTTTTCTTTTGAACATTACCCGGCTTATTATCAAGTATAACTATGCCATGAATATGATCGGGCATAATTATGAATTCATCTAATTCACATGGATAATATTTTGGTAGATTCTTCCAAATTTCTTCTACAATTCTACCCTTTTCAGTTAGTATAGACTTCTCGTTAATTATTTCTGAAAAGAATTCTTTTCGATTCTCCATGCAAAGGGTAACGAAATAATAAAAACTATTGGAATAATCGAATTCTTTTAATCTTAATCTTTTTCGTTGTGTTAAGTTGGCTGCCATAATTAAAAAATAATAATTTCGTAGGGAACATCCTCCTGGATGTTCCGCCGTTTACGTACCTGTTTTTGGAATTAGCAGAAGGTAATTTCCTAGACCCAATCATTTTCTACCCCTAACTGCGGAATTACCAGGAGGTAATTCCCTACAAAAGCCATGACATATTATACTCAATCTTCTCCTCGCAATAAAACGGTTCGCCGTAATGTTTTCCGATTTGAAAACCGTAAAACTGTGCACGTGAAATTAAATAACTAAAAAACTCCGGACGGCTGATGAACGTCTCCGGTTCTTTACTGTTGGAATCGAAGAATTGCGTTTTGAATGCTTTAACTGCTTTCATCTTCTGCTCAAAAGAATCCGAAACATCAACAATAAAACTGGGTTCGAAGGTGTACGTCTGCATGTAATAAAAAAGTTTCTTTGGACGATAAGCTTTTTGTTCAACTTGTTTATCAAATGTTTTAACTTTTAGCAGCCCTGTGGAAAACATCGCTTCCTTTACTAATGCACTTGCATCCTGATGATCGGGATGACGATCTCTAAAGTATGGCGCAAAAATAATTTTAGGTTTGTATTTTCTAATCTCTCTTATCAACATCATAAGATTTTCTTTCGTTCTTTGAATATTTCCATCGGGAATACCAAGATTAACCCTGACTGAAACGTTCAAAATCTTATCGGCCGCTACAGCTTCCTTTTCGCGCGTTTTCACATCTCCGCGTGTCCCCAACTCCCCTTTTGTCAAGTCAACAATTCCGACTTTATAATTTTGCTTTGTTAATTTAGCAATGCTTCCACCCATTGAAAGTTCAGCATCATCTGGATGAGCTGCAAAAACAAGTATATCTAGTGTCATTTTATGCATTCTCTTCAAATTGTTAAAACACTACTTTTAACTTATCTATTTTTCTTGTTGATTTCCACAAAGGAAATCACAATTTTAACTGAGGAGATAAACCATTTCTTTAGAGTATTTTGAAGCAGGATGCTACAAATGAACAAAGAAGATGGTGTTGGTGAGGTGAGAAGTTAGGAGTTGGGTGTTTGAATAATCAATGAAAAAATGTCAAACAACATATACCAGGCAACAGCCCACTTGCTCTTCTTTGGTTGGAATGATATCAAGCAATTTGGCGGGCAACTAATAGTTATATGCACGTATAAAAATGAATCAAAAATTTGAAAATGAAATAAAAATTGTTGAGAAGTACTATCATCATTTGTATAACCAAGATAATATTTTGCATCAAATACGTTCTTTTAAAATTTTGCATGGGGGCGGCTTTAGATACGAAAGTAAAGGAAAGGAGTCAGTTAGCCCAATAAAAGAATTATCTATGGAAATATTTTATAAATATGAAGAAGTAAGAGATTTTGAATTAGAATCATTCTGTCAAAAACTCAATGAGATGGTTATTAACAGACTAGGTCAAATTCAGAAAATGATGTATAGTGAAATTATAAGCGCAACTGAATTAACTGGGAATAAAGTCGATGCAAAAGGTGCAAAAATGAATCCTGATCTAATTTTAGATATGTTAGAAAAAATAGAAATCAGATTTAATGAAGATGATGAACCTATACTACCTCAATTACATTTAGCTCCACAGCAATTCAACAAAATTAAAGATATGAAATTTACACCTGAGCAAGAAAAGAGACAGCAAGAGATTATAGATAATAAAAGAAAAAAATGGTATGCTAAAAAACGTTATAGAAAATTATCTTATCTCGATTAAAGAAGTCCAATTTTTCGCTCCTTTCAAAGTTCTTCTGGAAAATATGGATTTTTTTGATATTCATTTAATTCATGGTCCAACTGAATTTGGCAAAGATTTCATAGCAAAGAAAAATATTGATGATCACATTATTCAATATTGCTTTCAGATAAAAGTTGGTGATATAAATCTAGCTAAATTTATGAATGAAATTAAACCCCAGTTGCTAGAAATCATTACGAATAAAATATCTCATCCGAATTTTGATCCTAAATTAACTCAAGAAATAATTTTCGTTACAACTGGAACACTTAAACCCCCTGCAACAATTTCTTTTCAAAAGTTCAACTCTTATGCTCAAAAAACATTTAATATCAATCCCATTTTAACTTGGGAAAAGGATAAACTTCTGAGAGATTTCACTCAAATTGGGATTGAACCATTTTTTGAACTTCACAATTCCCCAGAGTTTGTGAGTAGATTTTTTGATTTATTCGCAAAGGTTAAAAAACAATATGAATTTACAACATTTGATATTGTAAGCTACACAGATTATTGGCTTTCTCTCGATCTTTCTATACATGAAAATAAATTACAAGTATTATTTGAAGGTTATTTCTTTTCCAAATTATTTCTAGATATAAAGGATTATTATAACTCTGTATTATTTTTGGCTTCTTTAGCTCGTGTTCTAATTAAAAATAAATTGTTTGAGGAGTTTAGTGAGTTTCTTACCAGTTCTATTCTTGATTCAATAACTTCTTTTTATGTTGATTATTCATCAAAAAATGATACAGAGAAGAAAAATTATTTTATTAGCAAAGGGATTTTTTCTATTTTAGTCTACCCCAGCGTCTGCCTTAAATCATTAGAACTATTTGCACTTTATATATTATTGACAGAAGAAAATCACGATCCAATAATAAGTACTTTTTTTGAACTACTTAAGGAAAAAGGAGCGTACCGTCCAATAAGTGATAATTTTGGTAATGCGATAATATTTATTTCTTTAGTGCTGATAAAACTGAATAAAGAAGACTTGTTAAAGAAATATCTTATAAATATTACCGTATGGTTGTGTGATCGATACGAACAAAATGGTATAGCTCCTATTGGATACAAACCAGATGAGGAATATGAACAGATAATATCCGAATATCTAAGTGGACTCACCTTTCACGAACGTAAAACTAGTTTTATAGCATCAATTATTTTAGATATTTGTTTTTATTTAGGCGACGATAAATTGTATTCAGATATCGCTAATGATTTTCGTGCAGTAGAAATTATCCCAGAATATTTTCACGTCAATGAGATTGACCAATTGTTTGATTATGATAAAATAGTTACTCAAACTGATCATGATTTTTCATTAGAATTAAAAACTGATTTTGCAGAATATGTAAAATATCGTGATGCTAAATTTAATATCACTCTGCAAAAACAAGAGGCTCTTTTATTGATGTTTCAGCTAAAAGATAGATATTTCCCCAAGATTATTTGGGAATTAATTTAAAAGTGAATATGACAAGTGTCTCAAACGGAATGCTTCTTTCGCATTTTGCATTTGTGCAGTTTAAAAGTTTGTTCTTCCGTTACAGTTTTTTGTCCAGCATAGTTTGTAAATGAAATTTTGTTATTTAATAAATGTGGCATTGTCGTTTTGGGCTACGGCTTAAGCACAACGCCGTTAATAAATAGATTAGGTATCATAAATAATTTAATTTTTAGAAATGGAGTCCAAATGCGTATCACATTTATCATTTCAATCATCATTTCATTTGCATTCGTCATGAATTCAAATCCGCCATCAAATAAAAAGGCATTCATTAACGGAAAGGTTTACACCGTTAATGATAAACAGTCGTTAGCAGAAGCGGTTTTAGTTGAAGGAAATAAAATCATCTTTGTCGGTTCAACAGATGAAGTAAAAAAGATGATTGATGCATCAACAGAATTAATTGACCTTAACGGAAAACTAATGCTGCCAGGATTCATTGACGATCATGTTCATTTCACAAGCGGTGGATTCTACCTACAAGGAATTGACCTGCGTCCCGCAAAATCAACATCTGAGTTCAAGGAAATATTAAAAAAATATGCTGAGAAAAATAAAGGCAAATGGATTACCGGCGGTAATTGGGATCATGAAGCATGGGAAGTTAAAGATCTTCCCATTAAAGAAATGATTGATGAGTTCACTCAGAAAACCCTCGTCTTTGTTGACCGTTTTGATGGTCACATGGCGCTTGCAAATTCCTATGCATTAAAGCTTGCAAAGATCACAAAGGAAACTCCAAGTCCTGAAGGTGGATTAATTGTTAAAGATCCCAAAACAGGTGAACCAACAGGAATTCTTAAAGACAATGCGATGCAATTAATCTATTCCATCATTCCTTCATCAACGAAAGAAGAAACATACAAAGCAGCATTGACAGCATTGAATCATGCAAAAGAATTTGGAGTGACAAGCGTTCAGGATATTACCTACTCACAAGACCTTGCGACCTATAAAAGATTAGAGAAAGAAGGAAAGCTGAATTGCCGAATTTACACGCGTATGGCAATTGCTAATTATAAAAACCTCGTGAAGGATAAAATTCATGTCGGATATGGAAGTGAAAAACTTAAACTTGGTTCACTGAAGGGATTTGCAGATGGTTCATTGGGATCAAGCACAGCTTGGTTCTTTGAGTCATACAATCAAGACACAACTACTTCAGGTTTAGCAATGGATATTGTAACGGATGGAAATTTGCGTGATTGGTCAATTGATGCAGATAAGAATGGATTGCAGCTTTGCGTTCACGCAATCGGTGATAAAGCAAACAACTACATGCTCAATCTATATCAAGAAATTATTGATAAAAATCCTAAATGGGAGAGACGATTTAGAATAGAACATGCACAACATGTCCGCTTTGAAGACATTCCCCGTTTTGCAGAACTTGGTGTGATTGCTTCAGTACAGCCGTATCATGCAATTGATGATGGAGTCTGGGCAGAAAAGAGAATTGGACCTGACCGAATTAAGTACACTTATCCATTCAGAACTTTTCTAGATAATAAAGTTATGCTCTGTTTTGGCAGCGATTGGACTGTCGCACCAATCAATCCCCTGCTTGGAATTTATGCCGCTGTTACCCGCAGGACTTTAGATGATAAAAATCCAAATGGATGGATTCCCGAACAGAAAATAACAGTTGAAGAGGCAATTAAAGCTTACACAATTAATAATGCTTACGCTGCATTCGAAGAGAATGTTAAAGGAAGTATTGATGTTGGTAAACTTGCTGACTTAGTTATACTCAATGAAGATATTTTAACGATTGATCCGGTGAAGATAAAGGATGTTAAAGTTGATATGACTGTTTTTGATGGGAAGGTGATTTATAAAAGATAGTCACAAATTATTTTGGGTAATATTTTTGAGTTTATTTGTGTTACAGCAATGCAGCCACTTTAATAATTGCCGTCTCCGTTCGTAGTCTATTTTCTGCAAGCTTATATTTTACAGATGATTTTAATGAATCCAATTCATCAGCTGTAAAATCTCCTTCTGGACCGAAAATGAATAGATAATTCATTTTAGAGTTTATTTTATCTCGACTGAAATAATTATTTGAACTTTGTTCAAAAATAATTTTCTCCCCATCGAATTGGGTAAGTTCATCCATTGAACCGACATAACGAATTTTGGGCAGCCAGCTTAACAGTGATTGTTTCATAGCTGCGAGCAATATTTTCTCAACTCTCACCAGATTTACTTTTTTAGGGACAGATCTTTTCGCCTTATAAATAATGAAATTAGTAACACCCAGTTCAGTGCACTTTTCAAGAGCATACTCAAGTCGTTCATTATTACGAAGCATGGGAATGCAGAATGTAATGTTTGGGAATCTTTCTTCAAACTTAAATTCATTTAGGATTTTCGCATCAATATTTTTTTTATTGATCTGGACAATCTGACTTTTGAATATCTTCCCTGTACCATTTGTTATATAAATCTCATCGTTCATACGATGTCTCATCACATTTAGAATATGACTGCTTTCATCACTATCGATTGTGATGATCTGCGATTTCAAATTATATGAGCTGGAGTAATAAAGTTCTATATTCGATAAAATTAAATTTTCCATTCGAATTATTTAGAAATAAATATCATTCTAAAAAGATAATCCCAATCCGAGTATAAACTCAGAATTTCTATATTCATCAAACGCCAGTTCAAATCTTAAAATGTTATACGGAAGCACTAACAAATTCAAACCAACTCCATAGCCGCTTCGAAAATCTTTGAAGCTCAATGGTTTCCCCAAAATTTTGGTAGCCCCGGCATCTCCAAATAATTCTAAGTATAAAGCGACCCGGTACGAGATTAATTCTTTGGGAACGATAGGAATAAAATCCAAAGAAATGTTAAAATCTTTTATTAGCGGGTAATAAAGTTCTAACGAACCGATGTAATAGTTATTTCCCTCCTGGTACAAATTATAATTCCCTCTTATTTTCTCATCGTAGCCAATTAGTGAATAATCGTAATAAGGAATTGATTGTCCAGAAGTAAACCTTGCAGCAAACCGCCACTTTGCAGTTAAGTCATTGAAAACATTTCTGTATTCGCGAAAATCTATACCAAGCACCTGATAACTTATATCATTAATTCCTAAACCTTTAAATTCAAGATAAGCGGCTCCGTAAATTCCTGCTTTCGGAAATTGAATAAGATCTCTCGTATCATAAGAATAACCAACTCCAATGGAAGGATAACGATCTACCCTTTGGTCGGATGCGTTAATACCTCTGATAAATCTTGGAGACTCAACATAGTTGTAGCTGAACTTTAAATTTAATCTTTGGTACACACCAAATCGTTTACCCAGCTCATAGCTACCAATTATGAATTTCTGATTGAAATCTTCTCCGAATAAATTAGCTGCAGCCAAACTTCTGTTATTTTTTCTTTTGTAAATAAAATCAGCACCCCAGAAAAAGTCGCTTTGGGGAACGATGTTCGGTTTATAATAAGCCAATTGAAAGGTGGGATCATAACCTAACTCAACTGTACCCATTAGAGTTTCATTTCGTCCGCGAAAGTTTTTTACAACTAAATAAACGCCATAAGATAATTTTTTCCAATCATTATCGCGAAGACTTGCAACCGGAATCGGATAGATATACCAGCTTTCCTCAACGTTAATAACCAAAATGTTTTTCTCATTTTCAGGATAAATAAACAAATCAACCTTTGTGAATAACCCTAAGCTGTATATTCTCTCTTTGTTGTATGCGAGAATTCCTTGAGAAACTGTATCCCTAATGTTAAAAGTTAATTCGCGAAGAATAATTTCTTCTTCGGTTATATCATTCCCTTGGACAACAATAGTATCAACAATGAAACTTTTACCAACAGATTTGGAAAGCGAATCAACTTGTGATAAACTAAGTTCAGAAAAAAAGAAAAGTAAAAATGATATGAAGATTATTTTTTTGATCAATATTTCTTTTCGATAATGCTTAATGTTATTGCGTTATTAGAATAAAATTTATGCCACGAATTTCACGAATACACACTAATAAAGTAAAAGCTTATTAAAAATTCGTGTAATTCGTGGCGGTTATTTTTTATTTTTAACTGAAAATTGCCGATTGAAAATCAAATGTACTGGATAAGTTTAAAAAAAATGAACAATCCAAATGTAAGCTCGATGAGATCCTATTTGGAAACTTCTTCAACATAATCAGTTATTGGATTACAACTGCATACCAAATTTCTGTCGCCATAGGCGTTGTTAACTCTTCCAACGCTCGGCCAAAATTTTTTATGTTTCAACCATTTTGTCGGAAAAGCAGCTTTTTCTCTTGAGTAGGGATGATTCCATTCATCCGAAGCAATATCCAGAATAGTGTGAGGAGAATTTTTAAGCACATTATCCTTCTGATCGGCAATTCCAAGTTGAATCTCCTTAATTTCCCCGGCGATCATCAACATTGTATCACAGAAACGATCGAGTTCAGCTTTTGATTCACTTTCAGTAGGCTCAACCATTAATGTTCCTGGAACAGGAAATGACACAGTTGGTGCATGATAGCCATAATCCATAAGTCTTTTTGCTATATCTTCAACTTCAACATTTGCAGATTCTTTAAAGATACGTGTATCAAAAATTAATTCGTGAGCAACTCTCCCCTTTTCACCCGAATACAGAACAGGAAATGATTTTTCCAATCTCGCTTTGATGTAATTGGCATTTAGAATCGCGACTTCGGAAGCTTTTGTTAATCCCTCTGCGCCCATCATTTTGATATATGCATAAGAAATAATGAGGATATTTGCACTTCCCCATGGAGCAGATGAAACCGGTGTAATTCCTTTTTGATGATTTAAATTTACAAGCGGATGATTTGGTAAAAATTGTGCGAGTTCTTTTGTAACTGCAATTGGTCCAACCCCAGGTCCGCCGCCGCCGTGAGGAATGCAAAAAGTTTTATGAAGATTTAAATGGCAAACATCCGCACCAATCATTGCGGGACTTGTTAATCCAACTTGAGCATTCATATTTGCGCCATCCATGTAAACAAGTCCACCGCTGTCATGAATTAATTTACAAATCTGCTTTATTGCTTCTTCAAACACACCATGAGTTGATGGATAAGTAATCATCAGACCGGCAAGATTGTTTTTGTGCTGTTCTATTTTATTTTTTAAATCATCCAAATCAACATTACCAATCTCAGTTGAACTTACTACAACCACTTTCATTCCAGCCATGACAGCGCTTGCAGGATTAGTACCATGTGCAGATGAAGGAATTAGAACAACATTTCGGTGATCATCGCCGCGGGCATGATGATAAGCTCGAATAACCATCAATCCCGAATATTCGCCCTGCGCTCCGGAATTTGGCTGAAGCGATACTGCGAAAAAACCAGTGATCTCACATAAATCTTTTTCAAGTTGTTTGAATAATTCCAAATAACCTTCGGCTTGATCAAGCGGAGCGAAAGGATGAATATTTGCAAACTCAGGCCAGGTAACTCCAAGCATTTCAGTTGCAGCATTCAATTTCATCGTGCATGATCCAAGAGATATCATGGAATGAACTAATGAAAGATCCTTACTTTCCAAACTTTTAATGTATCGCATCATCTCAGTTTCTGAGTGATAAGAATTGAATACCGGATGTTTTAAGTACTTGCTTATTCTTTTAAAGTCTGGTAAAAATTTATTTTTATTTGAACTTCCTAACTCTGCAAACTTCTTATTATCAATTTTCTTCCCACTTGTCTCTTCAAAAACGGAGATGATTTCTTTCATCTCATCAAAATCAGTTATTTCATTTATCGAGATTCCAATTGCATTATCGTCAATGTATCTGAGATTAATTTTTTTACTTAATGCAATGTTTCTGATCGCATCAATTTCTTTCTTTGAACTATCTGTGAAAACAATTTTAAGAGTATCAAAATAGTTTTTGTTTACTTGAGTGTATCCCAAAAATCTCAAAGCTTCATCAAGCATTTTTGTGAAATGATGAATTCTCTCGGCAATTGCTTGTAATCCTTTTGGACCATGATATATAGCATACATACCAGCCATCACTGCAAGAAGAACTTGAGCAGTACATATATTACTGGTAGCTTTTTCTCGCCGTATGTGCTGTTCACGAGTTTGCAATGCCATTCTGTATGCTAAGTTCCCGTGTGAATCAACAGATGCACCAATAATTCTTCCGGGAATATTTCTCTTATATTCATCTTTGGTTGCAAAATAAGCTGCGTGAGGACCACCAAAGCCCATTGGAATACCAAATCTTTGTGAATTTCCAACAGCAACATCGGCACCAAACTCTCCCGGAGGTGTAAGTAAAGTTAAGCTTAACAAATCAGCAGCG
This sequence comes from Ignavibacteria bacterium RIFOXYB12_FULL_35_14, assembly GCA_001803045.1. Classification (GTDB taxonomy): domain Bacteria; phylum Bacteroidota; class Ignavibacteria; order Ignavibacteriales; family Ignavibacteriaceae; genus XYD12-FULL-36-8. Next base: position 37,877 of record MHAR01000012.1, read on the forward strand.
ACCACTTTTAATATTCCGAGCTTATCGGCTTTGCTAAAGAATTCCTTGTAATCATAAATTTCTCCATCGCAAGAAGGATACTGAACGAACACTCCAAATATTTTATCATTTAATTCTACGGTTTTGTGATCTCCAATTAACAATTCAATTCCCAATGGTTTTGATCTCGTCTTTAGAACATCAATTGTTTGAGAAAAACATTCTTCAGAAACAAAGAAGACGTTAGCATTTTTATTCTTAGAAACCGAGTGAAGCATAGCCATTGCCTCCGCAGCGGCAGTGCCTTCATCCAACAAAGAGGCGTTTGCAATTGGAAGTTCGGTCAAATCAATTACTGCAGTTTGAAAATTTATAAGAGCTTCCAATCTGCCCTGTGCAATTTCAGCTTGATACGGAGTGTATTGTGTGTACCATCCGGGATTTTCTAAAATACTTCTTTGGATTACCGCAGGTGTATGGGTCTGATGATAACCTAAACCAATATAAGATTTATAAACTTTGTTTCGGTTGGCTAAATCTTTCAGATGTTCTATGAATTTATATTCACTTATTGGGGGATCAATTTCTAATTTTTCAGTAAGCCGGATACTTTGAGGTATAGTTTCTTGGATAAGTTTTTCAACACTCTCAACTCCTATCGCTTTCAACATTTCAGTAATATCTTCTTCGCGTGGTCCTAAATGTCTATTAACAAATTTATCAGGATGTTCCATTGAATTCATGTTTTTCCCAGTTTCTGTTTTTAAGTGAAGGTAAACTCTTGAGTAAATATTCTAAAATTTGCTTCGGAAAATTAAACAATTATTCTCTAAAAATGGTTTAATAAGCTATAGATCAGGAGAAGATTCTGATTAAGAGATTCAATTCTTTTTCTTTTGATTAAGTTTGAATGGAAATTTTGTTAAAATTATTCACCCAAAACCGATTATCTATACTTTGAGGAAAGCGAGAATCAAAACGGTGTAGGAGAATAATTCCAGTAGAGGCATCTATTTCATTATTTGAATCAAAATATTTTGGGTGTTACTTACTCAAAAGAATTTTTAGCGCTTATTTCTGGGAGATAAAGATGAAATAGATAATGCAAAAGAAAATTTAATCAGAGAAATAGAAAAAGATTAAACAAAACACTATTTTAGTTCAATTATTCTTGATTAGATGGAGTTTGATATGAAAAAAGAATTAATTGCTGAACTTTTTCAAAAATTTGAAAACGCTTGTTATCTCTTGGAAGGAGTGGAATGTTGGAGTGCGAGAGAGTTGCAAGAAATATTTGATTATTCTGAATGGCGTAACTTTCTAAAGGTTATTGACAAAGCAAAAGACTCTTGTAAAAATAGTGGTGAATCAGTTCCAGACCATTTTGTTGATATCAACAAAATGGTAGTGTTGGGCAGTGGTGCAGAAAGAAAAATTGATGATATCGCCCTAACAAGATACGCCTGCTATCTTGTTGCTCAAAATGGTGATCCAGCAAAACCTGAAGTTGCTTTTGCACAAACCTATTTTGCTGTTCAGACCCGTAAACAAGAAATAATTGAAAAAAGACTGCTCGATGTTGCACGCGTAACTGCAAGAGAAAAACTTTCTCACTCTGAAAAGAAACTTTCCGGAATTATCTATGAAAGAGGTGTTGACGAAAAAGGTTTTGCTATTATCCGTTCTAAAGGAGATCAAGCGCTTTTTGGTGGACTAAATACCCAAATGATGAAAAGTAAATTAGATGTTGCGGATGGACGACCTCTTGCTGACTTTTTACCTACACTTACTATTAAAACGAAAGACTTTGCATCCGAGCTTACGAGCCATAATGTAATTGAAAAAGATCTTCACGGACACGAAAAGATTTCTGAAGAACACGTTGATAATAATCTTGCAGTTAGAAAAATTCTTAAAGAACGCGGGGTGCAGCCGGAAAATCTTCCTCCCGCCGAAGATGTTAAAAAAATTGAGAGACGGCTTAAAGGTGATGAGAAGAAAATTCTGATAGAAGTGAAGAAAACAAAAAAGAAAAAGTAAATTAGAAATTGCTTATGAACCACAAACCCAAATTAGAACTCATCTGGATTGGCCAAGACAAGCAGCCCAAACTAAAACTGCGTATTTTAATTTGAACAAATGAATTTTTGTAATTGATTTATACCATGAAATAATATCAGGGAGCTTCGGCTCCCTTTTATTATTTTATTCAAAAGAATTTTTATCGATTATTTCTGTTGGACAAGGAAGGACATTTTCTGTTTTTTACTTAGGGAAGTATAGTTGTCTGAATTGAAGGATATGAATATGTGTCAGAAAAATTTAGTCTTAATGAGCATAATTATTTATTTTGATGCATGTGTTTATGAGGTTTTGTACAACACTTAAAATAGGACTTAATGTCTAGAATTTTAATAAATCAGTATTACACCAATCTTGAACGTGCCAAGCACTTCGGCAAATCCACAAACGAACAATCTATACGCAATCACTTCTGGAACTTGCTTAATGAATACGCTCATAAACAAAACTATGAAGTAGTTACTGAAGTTTCATGCCAGGGCACTAAAGGAAGTAAGGTTCGTCCCGATGGAATTGTCAAAAATTTATTTGGATTGGACATTGGTCTTTGGGAAAGCAAAGATGAAAAAGATACAATTAACGATGAGATAGATACCAAGCAAAAAAAAGGTTATCCGTTCTATAATATTCTGTTTGAAGATTCAAAAGAAGCAGTTCTTTTTCAACGCGGTGAAGAAGTTATGCGCGGTTTTGTTCTTAATCCTGATGAACTGCATAAAATCATTACAGAGTTTATTTCTTTCAAGAGCGATACTGTTTACAAGTTTGAAGATGCATTAGAAAAATTTAAGGCTGATATTCCTGCAATTGTAGAAACGCTCCGTAAACGTATTGATCAAACCCGTGTAAGGAATAAAAACTTTATTGCTGTTAGCGCAACTTTCCTTGAACTGTGTAAGATCGAAATAAATCCAGATATAACCGAAGCTGATATTCGCGAAATGATGATTCAGCATATTCTCACAAGCGACATTTTTAACAAAATATTTGATGACCCCGAATTTCACCGACACAATAATATTGCTCGTGAACTCGAAAAACTTATTGAGATTCTTTTTACTTACAGTGAACGTAAAAACCTGATGGGCAATATCGAGCATTATTACGATGCTATCAATAGCACCGCTGCCGGTATTGTCGATCATCACGAAAAACAAAAGTTCTTGAAAGTTCTTTACGAAAACTTTTACAAAGTATATAATCCCAAAGCTGCTGATCGTCTTGGTGTAATTTACACGCCTAACGAAATTGTAAACTTTATGATTGAAGGCATCGAGTATTTACTACACAAACATTTTGGTAAAACGCTTTCTGATAAAAATGTAGATATACTCGATCCTGCAACAGGAACAGCTACTTTTGTTACTTCTATTATTGATCACATTCCAAATCAGGATTTACTTTACAAGTACAAGAATGAAATCCACGCAAACGAAGTTGCAATACTTCCATACTACATTGCTAATCTAAATATTGAATTTACATTTAAGCAAAAGATGGGTTATTACGAAGAGTTTAAGAACCTTTGCTTTGTTGATACACTTGATAACACCAATGCACTTCTTTACAGCGGAAAACAGGAAACAATGTTTGGTTTAAGTTCTGAAAACTCAGAACGTATCAAACAGCAGAACAGTAAAAAGATTTCTGTAGTTATTGGTAATCCTCCGTACAATGCAAATCAACAAAATGAAAATGAGAATAATAAGAACAGAGAATATCCATACATCGATAAGCGTATTAAAGATACTTATATAAAGTACAGCACTGCACAAAAGACAAAAGTATATGATATGTATGCAAGATTTTTAAGATGGGCTTTTGATAGGGTTGATAAAAATGGCATTGTCGCATTTGTAAGTAATAATTCATTTATAAATTCTCGTACTTATGATGGATTTAGAAAAATCGTTGCTGAAGAGTTTAATGAAATATGGATTATTGATCTTAAAGGAAATGCCAGAACAAGTGGTGAAAGACGCAGAGCCGAAGGTGGTAATGTATTTTCAGATTTAATCAGAGTTGGTGTCGCTGTCTATTTCTTAGTTAAAAAAGAAAATGAATCAGGCTGTAATATTTTTTATAATGAGATAAAAGATTACGCAAAAGCTGAAGAGAAGAAAGAATATCTTCACGCTAATAAACTTAAAACACTTCCGTTTCAAAAGATTACTCCAGATAAAAATAATAATTGGATAAATCTTGCTGATAATGATTTTGAAAGATTAGTAGCTCTTGCAGATAATGATGTGAAGCGTGGAAATAAATCTGAAGCTGTCTTTAAATTATTTTCAAATGGAATTGTTACAGCAAGAGATGAATGGACATTTGATTTAAATAAAGAATCACTTCATCAAAAAGCCAAATATTTTTGTGATTTTTATAAAAAAGAAAAATCAAGATGGTTAAAATCTGATAAACAAAAACCAATTAATGATTTTGTTGATAGAACTATCAAATGGACTGAAGAATTAGAATCTCATCTACAAAAAGGTTCTAAATTAGAATTTGCAGAAAGTAAAATTAGAAATTCACTTTACAGACCTTTTATATCTCAGTTCACTTATTTTGATAGGATCATAACTCATCGTGTTTATCAAAATGAAATAATATTTGGTATCGAAGATGAGTTTAAGAATAAAGTGATTTGGTTTTCAGGGATCGCAGGTTCAAAAGCATTTCAAACATTAGCATCAACAAAAGTTGCAAGTTTCGATTTACTTGAAAAGACACAATGTCTTCCACTATACCGTTATGATTCAAACGGAAATCGAATAGACAACATAACCGATTGGGGATTAGAACAATTTGTTAATCACTACAAAGACAAAAAGATTAAGAAAGAGGACATCTTCCATTATGTTTACGCAGTACTTCACAATCCGGCTTACAGAAAGAAATACGAATTAAATCTAAAGCGGGAGTTTCCTCGTATTCCTTTCTATAAAGATTTTTGGCAATGGGCAAAATGGGGCAAACAATTAATGGAATTACACATAAATTACGAAAAAGCAAAACCATTTAACCTAAAACTCATCAAAAGTGAAACAAAGCAAGCTCATACTAAACAAAAAGAAATGTTCAGCAAAGTCGAAGAACCTGAAACGCTTTACGCACACAAACCAATAATAAAAGTCAAACTCAAGGCCGATAAGCTTGCCGGGGTAATAGAAATTGATGAACTAACTTTATTGAAAGGAATCCCCAAACAAGCGTGGGAATACAAACTCGGTAACCGCAGTGCTATCGAATGGATACTAGACCAGTACAAAGAAAAGAAACCAAAAGATTCAACTATCGCAGAAAATTTTAACACCTATCGCTTTACAGATTATAAGGAAGATGTGATTTACCTGTTAAAGAAAATCACAACCATTAGCGTAGAAACAATGAGGATAATTAATGAAATGGAAAAAGAGAAATAATAAACACAACTTAAAATTGTATTAAAAAACTCACCACTAATAAAGCGATAGCCGTAAAATCAAAAAAGAAATGGGTGTTTATGAAAACACAAAAATATTCTGTTAATCAGCATTTAATTGAAACAATCCTTGCCTGGGTTAAATCCGGTGAAATTGCCATTCCTGAAATTCAGCGGCCTTTTGTTTGGGATACTTCCAAAGTTCGTGATCTTATGGATTCCCTCTACCAAGGTTATCCTATCGGGTACCTTATTGCATGGAAAAATCCAAACGTTAGATTAAAAGATGGTCATAGTGCTGAAGGTAAAAAAATTCTTATCGATGGACAGCAGCGTGTTACAGCTTTAACTGCTGCTATTCTCGGTCAAAAGATTATTAACAAAGAGTATAAAAGAACCAGAATTAAAATTTCTTTTCAGCCTATTGAGGAACGTTTCGAGGTTTTTAATACTGCAATCGAAAAAGATAGTCACTGGTTTCCCGATATTTCAATTTTATTCCAACCAGAAACAAATCTTTTTACGGTAGTAAATGATTACTGCTCTAAAAATCCAGAAGTATCTCAAGAACTCATTTTTAATCGCTTCGATCTGCTCAAAAAATTAATTACGAAACAAATCGGTCTAATTGATCTTGATTCCGATCTTGATATTGAAGTAGTAACTGAAATTTTTATTCGTATAAATTCTCAAGGTGTAGTACTAAGTCAGGCCGATTTTGCTATGTCTAAGATCGCTTCCAATGAACTTTATAATGGTTCGATAATTCGGAAAAGTATAGATTATTTTTGCCACCTTGCAGTTGCACCGGAGTTCTATAATATAATTTCGGAAATTGATACTGAATTTTCTGTAAGCGAGTATTTTAAAAAAATGTCTTGGCTTAAAGAAGAGAATGATGATATCTATGATCCCGATTATACTGACCTTCTGCGAGTTGCATTTACCTCTGAGTTTAATCGCGGTCGTCTTTCTGATTTAGTAAGTCTCCTCTCAGGTAGAAATTTTGAAACAAGAAGTTTTGAAGATGTAATTGCAAAACAATCTTTTGAAAAACTAGAAAATGGCATCCTAAATTTTATTAATGAAACAAATTTTAAACGATTTGTGATGATCATTCGTGCTGCTGGATTTGTATCTTCTTCTCTTATTCGTTCTCAAAACGCACTAAATTTCGCTTACATAGTTTACCTCAAACTCAGAGCACTAAACTACAATCAAGCTGAAATTGGAAGCTACGTGCGAAGATGGTTTGTTATGTCAGTCCTAACAGGACGCTATTCCGGTTCACCTGAATCCGTATTTGATTTCGATATTAAAAATATTTCCTCCAAACCATTCAAAGAGTTTCTACAGAATGTGGAATCAGCAGAACTTTCAGAAGCTTTTTGGGATTTTTCGTTAGTCCAAAGTCTCGACACTTCCGTTTCAAGCAGTCCATTTTTCAATGTTTATCTTGCTTCACAAGTTCGATCAAATGATAAGGGGTTTTTATCTCGTGATATTTCTATTGATGATCTTATAACTCATATGGGGGATATTCATCATGTTTTTCCCAAAGAATATCTCAAACGAAATGGTTTAAAAAGATCTAATTACAATCAGATTGCAAACTACGTCTATATGCAATCCGAAATAAATATTAAGATTGGTAGCAAATCCCCTAAAGATTATTTTGCTGAGTTACTCAAACAATGTAACGGTTCAAAATTAAAATACGGTTCTATAGATAAATTAGAAATGTTAGAAAAAAACCTTAAAGAGAATTGTATACCAAAGTCAATCTTTGAAATGGATTTCAATAATTATGAGCAATTTTTGAATGAAAGAAGGAAGCTTATCTCAATGAAAATTCGAGACTATTATTTCAATCTATAAAATTTCCACTTCAGCGATCTATAAGGGAAAGTTGTATTGACGAGATATTTGAGATTAATTATTAAGGGAGTCAATCTTAACCAGCGCTGAGTGTGCCGCATTCTGTTCGGCGCTTTTTTTATTTTTGCCTTTGCCGATGCCGTATTCGACATCGCCAATCATAACTTTGATGGTGAAAGTTCGATTATGCTGCGGACCTTCTTCACTGACAACTATGTAAGAGGGATTATCTAACCGGTTTGCTTGTGCATATTCCAAAAGCTGACTCTTGAAGTTCTCATCAATTAAATAGACACCTTCCTTAGTGTTCGGTTCTATCAAAATGCGCTCAATAAATTCCCTTGCTTCTTTTAATCCGTTATCAAGATAAATTGCTCCAATTAGAGCTTCTAAGCCATCAGACAAAATAGTCTTTGCACCGGGAAGAAAAGTATTTTTAACATTATTACTGATGAGAATAAACCTCACCAACTTTATTTTTTCAGCAGCTTCGGCAAGGGTCATTTTGTTTACAAGCTTTGCTCTGACCTTTGTGAGAAATCCTTCATCCTTATCGGGAAATTCATCAAAAAGATATTCAGCTACAGATAAGCTTAAAACAGAATCACCTAAAAACTCTAAGCGTTCGTTTGATATATCATAATCATTATTTTCTTCAAGAAATGACCGGTGAGTTAATGCCTGAATGTAGTAAGATTTATTTTTGATTGAACATCCGATTACTTTTTCAAGTTCTGCAAGCTTTTTTGAACTGAAAATTTGTGAGATTATTTCGGACTTTTTCTTTATTTCTCGCTGTTTGAGCTTTTCAAAGATCCAACTAAGTAAATTGCTCACTCATTCCTCAATTTTTTTGAAAAGAAGAGATGCATTGTGCCCGCCGAATCCAAATGTATTGCTGATAGCACAATTGATTTTTTTCTCGGTCAGCTTATTTGCGCTGTAATTCAGATCGCATTCAGGATCAGGATTTGTAAGATTGATTGTTGGTGGAACTTTATTGTTAACAAGACTCAGAATCGTAGCAATTGCTTCAACGCCGCCTGCAGCACCAAGGAGATGACCTGTCATTGACTTTGTTGAATTTATGACCAACTTATAAGCATGTTCTCCAAAAGCAGATTTGATAGCATTAGTTTCATTAACATCATTATACGGAGTAGAAGTACCATGAGCATTTATATGATCAACATCTTCAGGTATTACTCCGGCATCTCGCATAGCTTCTTTCATTGATCTATAAGCACCCTCACCGTTAGGTGCAGGGACAGTGATATGAAAAGCATCGGCTGTCAAACCGATTCCACCAACCTCCGCATAGATTTTCGCACCACGATTAATCGCATGCTGATATTCTTCAAGTACAATTGTTCCGGCACCTTCACCCATGACAAAACCGCTTCTATCTTTATCAAAAGGACGACATGCTTCTAAGTACCTATCATTCCAAGTTGATAAAGCTCTCATTGCATTAAATCCACCAATCGCCATTTCTGTTATAGATGCCTCTGAACCTCCACAGATCATTATATCAGCACTTCCTCGCTGAATCAACATATATGCATCAGCTATTGCGTGAGAAGATGTAGCACACGCTGAAGTTGTGGCGTAGTTAGGACCTTTTAGCCCAAACCGAATAGATATTTGCCCGGCAGCTATATCTGAAATCATCATAGTAACGAAGAAAGGACTAAGCTTTCGGGGAGTTTTTGACTCAAAGTAAATCCAATGCTGCTGTTCGAGGGTTGTCATGCCTCCAATTCCGCTTCCGAAAATTACTCCAAATTTTTCCTTATCGATCTTGTCCAAATTTAATCGAGAATCATTCATAGCCATTTCGGATGTCGCCATAGCATACTGGGTAAAAAGATCCATACGCTTTGCAGCTTTTCGATCCATATAGTTATCGGAATTGAAATTTTTTATTTCTGCGGCAAATTTTGTATCGAAGTTAGTTGTATCGAAACGGGTGATTAGTCCAACACCATTTCTCCCCTGTTGAAGACCATTCCAGAAATCGTCCACACCAATACCAATAGAAGTTAATACTCCCAAACCGGTTACAACTGCTCTTCTTCTTTCCATATGTTGATGGTCTAAACCAGGTACAACTTTTCAGTTCACTATGTAAACTTTATCTTCTTCGATAAATTGAAGACATGAAGTTAAACTAAAGTTGAAGGGATTTATTATCCTAATTTTTCTTTAAGATATTTAATTGCATCACCAACTGTAGTGATTTTCTCAGCATCTTCATCGGGGATTGAAACATTGAATGAGCTTTCAAAACCCATTACAAGTTCTACTATATCCAAAGAATCGGCGCCAAGGTCATTTGTAAACGATGCTTCTGGAGTAATTTGAGAGTCCTCGACTCCTAACTTATCCATAATTATTTCCTTTACTTTTGCTTCAACATCCATTTTTGCTCCTTTTGTGTTTGTGAATAATGATTTAATAGAATTACAAAATTACATAGTCATTCCGCCGTCAACGGCGATTACTTGTCCGGTAATATAAGCAGCTTCATCGCTGGATAAAAACCCAACTACCTTAGCAACATCTTCGGGGGTTCCAAGTCTATTTAATGGAATATTATTTAGCAAAGCTTCTCGCTGTTTATCATTCAGCTTTGCTGTCATATGTGTTTCAATGAATCCAGGTGCAACTGCATTTACAGTTATGCCCCTGGAGGCAACTTCTCTTGCTGTTGATTTCGTAAAACCAATCACTCCGGCTTTCGATGCGGAATAATTGGCTTGTCCGGCATTTCCAATAATTCCTACTACTGAAGCAATGTTGATTATCCGTCCATATTTTTGCTGAATCATTGGTCTGAGTACAGCTTTGGTGTAATTAAATACGCTTTTAAGGTTAATGTTAATTACATCATCGAATTCTTTTTCAGACATTCGGAGTAATAAATTATCACGAGTTATACCTGCATTATTGACTAAAATATCAACACCACCCATATTTTTTATGGCCTCGTCAATTGTTGCTTGAGCATCTGCAAATGAAGATGCATCAGCTTTAAATCCATAAATCTTCGTACCTAAATTATCAACTTCCTTCTGGATTTCTTCGACACATTCATCACAGCTATTATCAACAAATACTATATCTGAAAATAAAATCCCGGAACAGTTGCGAGCTGCTAATTCTTTAACTATTGCTCGACCAATTCCTCTACTTCCACCTGTAACTATAGCTCTTTTACTTTTATTTACCATTTATTTTCAAGGATTATGTTAATAATAAATTAATTATCGATGACCTAGATCGTACAAAATTTCCTAAAACCGAATTTGTCCCTCTTCGCAGCTGATCTAAAGTCTATTCAAATTTTCAATGAATAATATACAACTGCTTGGTTTATTTTTCCACTTTATTTTAGATTTAATATAAAATTAAAAATTAAACAAAATGAACTGATTTTAAACCAATTCTTTAGATTGTAAACAATTCAAATACTCATCCCGAAATTCTTCCAGCTCAGTAAAACCTTCTTCACCTAAAAAATACTTTAGCTCTTCCTTGCACGAATCGAATATGGTGTTATTTTCATCGGGGTTTCTATTACATGAAGCCAATCTATCAATGTGTTCCTCATCTACAGTCAATACGCCTTGATAAATTGTCAATGGGAAAAGCACACAATACATTGGTTTATAACCCCATTTATGCATTCCTTTTGACAATCCTAATCTTTGCAAAGTACAAAGTCCATGTTTATCAAGGAAAGTACATTTATCGTTAATGATATTTGTTCCAATGGCAATTCCTGATTCAAAATCATCATCCTTTTCAGGAGCTTCAAACCATTCGTCCACGTTTTTGGTTTGGCTGTCATCCATCATTCCAATTATTTCATCTTTAACAGATAAAATTTTCTCATGCTCTTTATAATCTGCATACACACCATAGTTGCAGCATTCACCACCGATACACCTGCAGGTAAACTTGAAAGTGAAAATCAACGGATCTATCTTTATTCCATTAATCGTTTTGAAATTTTCCATAATTAAAGGTACTTCTCCACATCTGAATATTTATCAATACATACACATTTAACTTGAGGATTTATTCGTTTAACTAATCCTTGCAATACTTTTCCTGGACCAATTTCAAAGAATTCTTCAATGCCATCAGCAATCAGGTTTTGAATTGTTTCTTCCCACTTTACCGGTGCTGTAACTTGCTCGAACAGTAAATTTTTAACTTCTTCTTTTTTGGTGACCGGTTTTGCTGTTACATTTGCGTAAACAGGAAAACGAGCATCGTAAATCGGAGTTTTATCCAATGCTTCTTTAAGCTTATCTTTTGCTGTCTGCATAAGCGGTGAATGAAAAGCACCGCTGACAACAAGTTCCTTAACTAATTTAGCACCTTTTGCTTTACAAAGTTCCATTGCTTTTCTAACACCGTTAACTGAACCGGAAATTACAATTTGATCGGTTGAATTAAAATTCGCTGGCTGAACTATTCCTTCTGCAGAAGCTTCAGAGCATGATTCCGAAACGATCTCTTTAGATAAACCGATAATTGCAGCCATGGTTCCTTGATTAACAATTCCTGCGTGCTGCATCGCCTTACCCCGCTCTCTTACGAGTTTAATAGCATCATAAAATTGAATTGAACCTGCAGTAACTAATGCAGAATATTCACCTAAAGAATGGCCTGCTGCCGCTGAAGGTGCTATGGTTCTAATCAGTAAAGCGAGAATTACTGAATGAAGAAATATTGCCGGTTGCGTGAATTCAGTTTGTTTTAGCTGATCTAAAGGACCACTAAATAAAATGTATGACAGATTAATTCCTAACGCATCGTCAGCAGTTTTTATCATTTCTTTTGCCTCGGCAGAATTATCGTACAGGTCTTTTGCCATGCCAACATACTGTGAACCCTGTCCGGGAAATAAAAATGCTATCTTTGTCATAAAACTTAATTAATCTATGATTTCAGTTTTATTGAATTAATCTATAGCCCAAACAAGATATGAAGCACCCCATGTGTATCCTGCCCCGAAAGCCGATAAAATTATTTTATCGCCCTTTTTAATTTTTCCCTCACGATAATATTCTACTAAGCATGAAGGAATCGTAGCTGCGGTTGTATTACCATATTTTTGAATATTTATCATCACCTTGTCTTTTGAAATACCCATTCTCTCGGCAGTCGCATCGATTATTCTCAAGTTGGCTTGATGCGGAACCAAGTATGCGATATCCTCAGGATTAAGATTATTTTTTTGCATAATCTCATACGAAACATCTGCCATACCTTTTACAGCAACTTTAAACACTGCTTTTCCATCTTGGTAAATTACGTGCATATTATTATCAACTGTTTTATGTGTCGAGGGATAGAGACTGCCGCCGCCTTTCATGTACAAAGCTTCTCTGCCGGAACCATCCACGCGCAAAATAGAATCTTGAAGTCCGTAATTCAAATCTTCAGTTGGTTCTAGTAACACTACTGCTGCACCATCACCAAATAAAATACAATTGTTCCTATTTTTATAATCAGTTATTGCTGTCATTTTATCAGCACCAATTACCAAAACTTTTTTTGCTCGACCGCTTTCTATCAACGCACAACCAGTATGATAAGCAAAAAGAAATCCGGAACACGCTGCGGAATAATCAAATCCCCACGCATTTTTTGCTCCGATATTCTCTTGAACTAAACAGGCAGTTGCTGGGAAAAACATATCGGGAGTAACTGTTGCAACAATTATAACGTCAATTTCTTCTGGTGATAAATTTTTAGATCTTAGCAAATCCTCTGCCGCCTTGGTTGCAAGATCGCTTGTTGCACCATTTTCAAGCATTCGTCGTTCTACGATCCCTGTTCTGGTTCTTATCCATTCATCTGTTGTATCTACAATTTTTTCAAAGTAGGCATTATCAAGTACCTTATCGGGGAAGTACATTCCTAATCCGGTAATGATAGCATTATATTTTTTATGCTTTGTCATTTAATTTCTTTTTAAGCTATTATGTTTGCGTATTCTTTAAGTGATTCTTCAATCTTTTGATTTAAGTTTTTCTTATACATGTCGTATGCGCGAAAAACCATATTCTTAATTGCCTTAGGAGTGCTTGAGCCATGCCCGATAATGCTTATTCCATTTATTCCTAATAAAGGAACGCCGCCATGTTCCTGGTAATCCAAATCTTTAAGAGCTCTTTTTAAAGTTCCTTTGAATAATCCGATTTTAATTTTATCAATAAAATTTTTCTCTGCAGTTTTTTTAAGTAAATGTTTTAACAGTTTTGGAACTGATTCGCCAAATTTCAACAAAATATTTCCGATAAATCCATCACAAACTACCACATCAACTTTTCCCGTTAGTATATCTCTTCCCTCCACGTTTCCAACAAAATTCAGCTTAGATTCCTTTAGTAACTTATATGCGGCAGTGGTTACTTCATTTCCTTTACTTTCCTCTTCGCCCATACTTAAAATTCCGACTTGAGGATTTGAAACACCGCCCAACTCTCTTGCATAAATAGTTCCCATCACAGCATACTCAAAAAGGTGATTGGGCTTTGCATCTTTACCTGCACCAACATCAAACAAAAAACAAGTTCCATGCACATTTGGAATCTCAGCTCCAATGGTTGGTCGCCCTACATTTGGCAATCTTCCCATTATTAAGGTTGAAGCTGCCATCATTGCTCCGGTATTTCCTGCACTCACAAAAGCATGGGCTTTCTTCTCCTTAACATATCTCGCACCTACCACAATCGAGGAATTTAGTTTTTTCTTTATTGCCTCGGTTGGAGTATCGCCCATCTCTATAATTTCTTCTGCACTAATGATCCTGGAATTATCGAAACTAAGATTCTTATCCACCAATACTTTCATTATTTCTTTTTCTTTTCCAACTAAAAAAAGATCGAATCCCGGATTCTTCCTTTCGGCATCAATAGCACCAACAATTGCATTTTGAGGTGCATAATCACCTCCCATTGCATCAACAATAATTTTACAACGATCAGAATTATCCATTTATGGGGAGAAAGGATTTAGCTTTTTGGTATAAACATCGATTTTTCGTTATAGTAACCGCAGGAAGGGCAAGCACGATGAGTCATTTTAACTTCGCCACAGTTTGCACATACTCCCAGGGCTGGTGAATGAGCTTTATAGTGAGTTCTTCGCTTAGCTGTTCTGCTCTTTGACATTCGTCGTTTTGGATTTGGCATTTTATTCCTATTATTTAATTAGTATCAATTTTGTTTTTCAAATCTTGTAACGGCAGCCATCGCGGGTCAACCTCATGGTTTTTACAGTCGCAGCTGCCTTCATTTAAATTTTTTCCGCATTCGGGACACAATCCCTTACAATCATCTTTACATAATTTTTTCATTGGTACAGCAAGCAAAGCATAATCATGAATATCATCATCTAAAACTATTTCTGATGCATCTGCAGGTAAATAAGTCACATTAAGAGATTCATTATCTTCATCGGGATTACTGCCGAATAAATAGACTGTCTGGTACTTAGCTTTTAAGTTTGTATCGAAATCAGAAATACATCTATCGCATTCAAAGTGAGCATTTAACTGTAGTTCCGTCTCTAAAACAATTTGATTATGTAATTTTTGAAGACTTAAATTAATGTGTACTCTGTCAAAGAATGGTTCCTCTAAACCAACACTTTCAATCGGTTCATCTAATTTATAGAGATGAGTTCCCTCTTTGAGGTTATTTATCTTAATTAACATCAAAAATTCCAAAAAACGTTGCGAAATATAGAGTTTCTGTCTCTGAGAATCAACCTTCCAATAAATCAATAGTTTGTGTAAAAATTGTAAGTTCCCGCATGACAATTTTAATTTGCTTACACAATATGATAACAATATTCAAGAATTTGTTGTGATTAACATAACCGTTTTTCTCTCCAAAATAAAAATCTCTTAAAATGATGGTAGTCTTGTCTGCAATTGCTGCACTCATCCCAATGATGACTTATTTGTTCGTAATTTGGCGTTTTGATAGGTATGATCGAGAACCTGCACTTTTAATTCTGATTAATTATTTCTGGGGCGCCGTTGGAGCAATCGTTTTAACTTTGATATTCGGAAGCATCATGGATTTATCCATATCTCTTCTGTTTTCGGAGGAAAGTCATATAGAATTTCTACAGCTAATCATCTCTGCCCCGATTATTGAAGAGATTACGAAGGGTTTCTTTCTCTTTTTGATGGTTCAAAATAAAAAATTTGACAATATTACTGACGGAGTTGTTTATGGCGGTGCAATTGGACTTGGTTTTGGTATGACTGAAAACTTCATGTATTTCATAGCGAATAGCAGTTCTGTGAATACATGGATATTTGTAGTAATCGTGCGAACATTATTTTCTGCAGTAATGCATTGCGTAGCAACCGGAACCCTGGGCGCTTTTCTCGGCTATGCCAAGTTCAATAAAAAAGTTTGGAAAAGATTTTTTGCCCTAGTAGGTTTGATAATCGCAATCATTATCCATTCCGCATGGAATTCTTTTATCAGCTTTGAATCCACAGCTTGGTTAGGATTTATCTTCATGATAATAACAATTTGCATTTTTATAATTGTATTTAATTTATCAATTTCAAGTGAGAGAAAAATTATTTTCTCTGAATTGCTCGAGGAATCTCAGGATGGTTTAATACCTGCCGAGCATTTAGGCATTCTCAATTCCTCAAAAAGACATAAGTTTGGGTGGATTGATGAAGGCATACGCAAAATATATATTTCATCAGCCATTGGGTTAGCTTTTAGAAAAATGCAGCATAAAAATTCCCTTGGAATAAATAAATATTATTATGAAGCTGAGGTTGATAAGCTCCGAAAAACGATAGCAATTTTACTTGGAAAAACTTAAAATGAAAACAATCGGTATTTACGGCGGAACATTCGATCCTATTCACACCGGGCATTTAATTACAGCACAATCCGTATGTGAAATAAGAAAATTGGATAAGATTATCTTCATCCCTAGTTTCATATCACCTCACAAAACAGATAGAATTTCCTCATCGCCGAAGCATAGAATTAACATGTTAAAGCTTGCTGTAAAAGGAATACCTTATTTTGATTATTCTGATATCGAGATCAAGAAAAAAAATATCTCTTACTCAATCGATACAATTCAAGCATTTAAATCTTCTTACAAAAATATTGAATTGATAATTGGTTATGATAATCTGATTGTATTTGATAAATGGAAAAATCCGGATGAATTGTTAAAGCTTGTTCAGCTTGTTGTATTAAGACGAAAAGCTAAAGAAGAAAAATCTCAGCAAAATAAATATTTCAAAAAAGCCATCTTTGTCGAGACTCCTTTGATAGATGTTCGCGGAACAGATATCAGGCAAAGAGTGCGAAGCGGCAAAAGCATCAACTTCCTTGTTCCTCAAAAAGTGAAGGCATATATTTACAAACATAATTTATATAAGGAAAAAGCTTAATGAAAATACTAGTGACCGGCGGAGCTGGATTCATCGCATCGCAAATTGCAGATGCATATATTGCTGAAGGTCATAAAGTTTTTATTCTTGATGATTTGTCAACCGGTTTTGAAAAAAATGTAAACACAAAAGCAGTATTTATTAAAAAAGATATTATTGATCCGTCTCTTTCGAAATTATTTGAAAAAGAAAAGTTTGATGTGGTTAATCATCATGCAGCACAAATGGATGTGCGAAAATCAGTCGCCGATCCATCATTCGATGCAGCTACAAATATTCTCGGTACAATAAATCTGCTTCAGAATTGTGTGAAAACTGGTGTAAAAAAATTCATGTTTGCATCTACCGGAGGCGCAGTTTATGGTGAACAAACTTACTTCCCAGCGGATGAAAATCATCCAACATCTCCGCTATCACCTTATGGTATTTCAAAGCTGGCTGTGGAGAAGTATTTATTTTTTTATTATGCTCAGCACAAGTTAAAATATACAATTCTTCGGTATGCAAATATTTACGGACCAAGACAAAATGCAATGGGAGAAGCAGGTGTTGTCGCAATCTTTTCAACAAAGCTTCTTAAGGGTGAACAACCGGTAATTAACGGAAACGGTGAACAAACTCGGGATTATGTTTTTGTCGGTGATGTTGTTAAAGCAAATCTATTAACTTTGAACGAAAATTCTTGCAACACTTACAATATCGGAACAGGCATCGAAACTAACGTCAATGATCTATATAAAACATTAAACAAAATCATTGGGAATGGACAGCAGGAAAAACATGGGCCGGCAGCTCCTGGAGAACAAATGCGGAGCGTCATCACTTCAGATAAAATATTTAACAAGTTTAACTGGCGTCCTACCACTAATATTAACGATGGTTTAATTCAGACTGTAAACTATTTCAGGAACGAATTAAACATTTCTTAGTTGATTTCTAATTTGATGGTTATCGAAAAATTAATTGATGGTTTATTGATAAACGATCGCAGATCAATATCAAGATCGATTTCAATAAGTGAAAATGATGATTCGGAAGCATCGGAAATTCTAAAAAAAATTTATAAAAAAATCGGCAAAGCATATCGCATTGGAATTACAGGACCACCCGGCGCCGGAAAAAGTACAATAACAAATCAGCTTACAAAATTACTACGAACCAAAAAATTTAAAGTCGGTATAATAGCCGTCGATCCAACAAGTCCATTTACAGGCGGAGCGCTGCTCGGTGATCGGGTACGTATGACTGAAATAGGAAACGATGAAGGTGTTTTTATCCGAAGCATGGCAACTCGCGGAAGCTTGGGCGGCTTAAGTAAGAAAGCTGTTGATGCTGCGGATATTTTAGATGCATCGGGTTTTGATTTTATTATTATGGAAACGGTTGGTGTCGGTCAATCAGAACTTGATATTGCTCAAAATGCAGATACAACAATTGTTGTTTTAGTTCCCGAATCCGGTGATTCAGTTCAAGCAATGAAAGCCGGATTGATGGAGATCGCTGACTTCTTTGTTCTCAATAAAAGTGATCGCCCCGGTGCGCAACAAGCATTTACAGCACTCAAAACTATCTTGATGATGAGAGAACACACTGAAACTTCCTGGCTGCCAAATATTATTAAAACAGTTGCGGCAGAAGGAAAAGGTATAAAGGATATTTTTGAAGAGATAAATAGGCATCGGGATTTTATGATTAACTCCGAATTATTTTATCTTAAAAGACAGAGACAGGCAAAAGTTAGAATAAAAGAAATTGTTGAAGATAAGCTGAAGAAAAAATTATGGAATTCTTCCATTGAAGAATCATTGGATTCCTCTTTAGAAAAAGTTGTGTTGGGCAATTTATCTCCGTACCATATTGCAGAAAATATCCTGGAAAAATTTAAGAAACACATTCACTAAAAAATTTATACACTTTAGGGAAGATAAATGGAAACAACCTCAAACTCATTCACGATGGATTTCACCGAGAACCAAACTTTAATCAAAAACACTATAAAAGAATTCGCTGAAAAAAATATTAAGCCATACATAATGCAGTTTGACGAGTCGCAGGAATTTCCAATGGAAATAATGCGGCAGCTTGGTGAATTAGGATTTATGGGAATTTTATTCCCTGAAGAATACGATGGTGCTGGTTTAGGTTATGTGGAGTATGCACTCATTGTTGAAGAGTTAGCCAAAGTCGATCCGTCCATTTCCCTTTCCGTTGCAGCGCATAATGGGCTTTGCACGAATCATATTTATCAGTATGCTAATAATGAGCAGAAGAAAAAATATCTTCCAGATTTAGCTACAGGCAAAAAAATCGGTGCTTGGGGTTTAACTGAATCTTCATCAGGAAGTGATGCCGCGAGTTTAAAATCAATTGCAGTAAAGTCCGGCGGTAAATATATTTTAAACGGAAGCAAAACTTTCATCACTCATGGAACTGTTGGTGAAATTGCAGTTGTTATGGCTATCACTGATAAGGAAAAAGATAAAAAAGGAATATCTGCTTTTATTTTAGAAAAAGGAATGAAAGGATTTATTGCCGGTAAGAAGGAAAATAAACTTGGAATGAGAGCAAGTGATACGACTCAGCTTATATTTGATAACTGCGAAATTCCTGATGAAAATCTTTTAGGAAATGAAGGAGAAGGATTCTCGCAAGCAATGATTATACTAGAAGGTGGAAGAATTTCTATTGCAGCCTTAAGTGTAGGTTTAGCCCAGGGCTGCCTCGATGCGTGTACAAAATATTCTAAAGAAAGGAAACAATTCGGTAAAAGCTTAAGCGAATTTCAGGCAACTCAATTCAAGTTATCGCAAATGGCTACTAACATCGAAGCAGCAAGATTACTGACTTACAGAGCTGCCGCTATGAAAGATCAAGGAAAACCTAATACAAAAGAAGCAGCAATGGCAAAATTATTTGCAAGTGAAATTGCTGAAAAATGTGCGAATGATGCTGTACAGATTTTTGGCGGATATGGATATATGAAGGATTATCCGGTAGAAAAATTTTACCGCGATGTTAAGCTGCTTACAATTGGCGAAGGAACTTCGGAGATTCAGAGAATTGTCATAGCACGAGATTATCTCAAGTAATCTTTCTTGATCGTTAACCTTTGTGTCTTTGTACCTTCGTGGCATAAAAGATACCTTAAAATAAAAATTATTCCGCCACTAAGACACAAAGTCTCGAAGAGTTACAAAAAGAAAATTATTTTTAATTTATTACATATTATGAAAAAAATCGGCAGCCCCATTCAAGAAAATGAAACTTATCTCAAACGAGATGATTATCAAAAAGAACTTTTAAGAAAACTTGAAGCGCTTAGAAATAAGATTAAACTTGGCGGCGGACAGAAAGCTATTGAAAAGCACAAAGCTAAAGGAAAGCTTACAGCTCGTGAAAGAATTGCAAGATTAATTGATGATGAAAAAAGTTTCTTTGAGCTTGGATTATTCTCCGCTCATGGAATGTATGAAGAATACGGTGGTGCCCCATCTTCAGGAACAATTTATGGAATTGGTAAAATAAATGGAAAAAATCATGTTATCGTTGCGAATGATGCCACAGTGAAAGCCGGAGCTTGGTTTCCTATTACTGCAAAGAAAAATCTACGCGCTCAAGAAATAGCAATAGAAAATAAGCTCCCAATAATTTACCTCGTTGATAGTGCTGGAGTTTTTCTCCCGCTTCAAGATGAAATTTTTCCTGACAAAGAACATTTTGGAAGAATCTTCAGGAATAATGCGGTCATATCCTCAATGGGAATTCCGCAGATTGCTGCAATTATGGGTCCATGCGTTGCGGGCGGAGCTTATCTACCGATCATGTCTGATGAAGCATTAATTGTTGAAGGTGAAGGTTCTGTTTTTTTAGCTGGTGCTCATTTGGTTAAAGCTGCCATTGGCGAAGTTATAGATAATGAAAGCCTTGGCGGAGCAAAAGTACAATCGAATATTTCCGGTGTTACCGATTACATTATGAAAAATGATGAGGAATGTCTTGATCAAATAAGAAGCTTAACTGGAAAATTCGGAGATAGAGCAACTGCAGGATTTAATCGTGAAAAAAGTAAACCTCCGATTTATTCTCCTAAAGAAATTTATGGACTACTACCCGAGGACACTATCAAACCGTATGATATGTATGAGGTAATTGCTAGAATAGTCGATGAATCATCTATAGATGAATACAAAGCTGGATATGGCAAAACGGTTATAACTTGTTACGCCCGTATTGATGGCTGGGCAGTGGGGATTATTGCTAACCAAAGATCGGTTGTAAAAACTGAAATGCATGAGATGCAAGTTGGTGGAGTTATATATTCTGATAGTGCTGACAAAGCTGCCCGATTTATTATGAATTGTAATCAAAGAAAAATTCCACTGGTATTTTTACAGGATGTTACAGGCTTTATGGTTGGCTCACGTGCCGAACAAGGCGGAATAATAAAAGACGGCGCGAAGATGGTTAATGCTGTCGCTAATTCGGTTGTTCCTAAAATCACTATAATAGTTGGGAACAGTTTTGGTGCCGGCAATTATGCAATGTGCGGCAAAGCTTACGATCCACGATTTATTTTCGCTTATCCAAATGCTAAAATAGCTGTGATGGGTTCTTCGCAAGCAAGTAGCGTCCTGCTGGATATTAAGCTCAAGCAAGTTGAGAAGGAAGGAAAACGTTTCAGCGATGATGATAGGAAAAAACTCTTGGATGAAATCATCAAAAGTTATGAAGAAAAAAATAATCCCATGTATGCTGCCGCGAGATTATGGATTGACGAGATAATTGATCCGGCATTAACACGAGATTACATTTCAATATGCATTGAGGTTGCTAATAATAATCCCGATATGCCGAAGTTTAATCCTGGCGTAATTCAAACCTAATAAACTTCATTGATTCCATTTTTGAAAAACCGCTCAATCTACATTTTGATTTTCGCCTTATGCTTTCTAGCAGAATATCTATTCCCTCAGCAAAGCAAGCTCTCAAAATCAGTCAATAATATTTCTGAATTCATCGCCTCAGGTGAATTTTTAATTTTAAAAGAACAAGTCGGTGGACTTTCAATTGTTGATTCGATTTATTCACAAGCGCTCAAGGTTAATGATAATGATCATTCGGAAGCACTACTTTCTCTGATATTTGCAACCGTTCCTTATAATGAAGTGCCAGTCCAAATTCCAATTATCAAATCCATTCTCAATTTTCCCTTAATTGCTGCATCGGATTCAATTTTCAAGCTGAAGAATGCAAATCTACCGGGATATATATTCTTCGATAGCCCGATGAATAATTATGGCGACAAAGATAAATTGGCACATTTTTTTGGAAGCGCATTCCTATCGTACTCCTCAAATTATTTTGATTTAGGAAATGCAATTGGTTATCTTGTAGAAGTTTTTGAAGAGTCTTTTAAAGTCCAGTCATCAATTGATGAGAGAGATTTAATCACAAACAAATTAGGGAATTTGTTCGGAACTGTGTTGAAGCAAAACAAAAACATATTGCCATCACAAATAATTATTCTACGAACATTATCAAATTTTAGTTACAGCTTATGAATACAATACTAATCATCGATGATGAAAAGGAAATATGCGAAAGCTTAAAAATGATCCTTGATTATGAAGGATATCAAACTGATTACTCACTGCTTCCTTCAGAGGGATTAAATAAGATTGAGTCAACTGTTTTCTCAGCACTCTTGCTTGATATTCAAATGCCTGAAATGAATGGCTTTGAAGTTATAAAACGCGTTAAAGAAAAATATGCACAGCTTCCTGTCATTATAATTACAGCTCACGGAAGCATTGAGAATGCAATTAAGGCAACTAAGCTTGGAGCCTTTGATTTTATTGAAAAGCCGATTGATCGTGATAAGTTATTGATTAGCGTTAGAAATGCAGTTGATCAATACAAGCTTTTGCTTGCTAATGAAGAGATGAAGCGAACAATTTTTGGCGAAGGAAAAATTTTAGGCAGAAGTAAAGCAATTCAAAACATTCTTCAGCTGATTGAAAAAGTTGCACCGCTTGATACAAGAGTTTTAATCACTGGTGAAAATGGCACAGGCAAGGAGCTTGTTGCAAGGGCAATTCACAATAAGAGTTCAAGAAAAGATAAACCTTTCATCGAGGTAAATTGTGCGGCAATTCCTAATGAGCTGATAGAGTCAGAATTATTCGGACATGAAAAAGGATCATTCACAGGTGCAGTGCAGCAAAAGATAGGAAAATTTGAGCTTGCGAATAGGGGAACAATTTTTCTTGATGAGGTTGGAGATATGAGTCCTCAAGCACAGGCAAAAGTCTTACGCGTAATTGAAGACGGAAAGTTGGAAAGAGTCGGTGGTACAAAAAAGATCGAAGTTGATGTTAGGATAATCTCTGCAACTAATAAAAATTTAATCGAAGAAATTGGCAAAGAAAAATTCAGAGAAGATTTATTTCATAGGTTAAATGTTATTCCATTAAATATTCCTGCGCTTCGTGAGCGTGCCGAGGATATTCCAATTTTAATAAATCAATTTACCGCAGAAATTACATCCAAACACAAAAAGCTTCCTGTTAGCTTTGATGAAGAATCCATCAAGTTTTTACAAAGTATGCCATGGACAGGAAATGTTAGAGAGCTTCGCAATGCGGTTGAGCGAATCATAATCATTATGGATAAAAGACAAATCACAAAGAGAGATGTCGAGTCGTTATTTGTAATTGGTAAAGCTAATTTCAACGATCTTATTGATCAAAGCAATTCATTCCAGGAGTTTAAGGAAAAAGCTGAGAGGGCATTTATTCTTAAGCAGCTAATAGCAAATGATTGGAATATCAGTAAGACTGCAGAAATACTTGATATCCAACGCAGTCATCTCTACAATAAAATGAAGAAGTATGAAATTGAAAAGGAGGATTAGAAATGGGTAACACTATCTTTTCAAAAATTATTAATAAAGAAATTCCAGCCGACATAGTTTATGAAAGTGATACTATTCTAGCATTTAAAGATATCCGACCTCAAGCACCTGTTCATGCCCTCATCATTCCTAAAATTGAAATTCCAAAAGTAAGCGACATAAAAGGTAAAGAGCATGCGCAGCTATTAGGTGAGATGATTGATGCAGCGAATAAAATTGCTAGGGATACAGGAATATCTGAGGATGGTTTCAGATTAGTTTTCAATTGCGGTGCAAATGGCGGGCAGGATGTTTATCATCTCCACATGCATTTGTTAGGCGGCAGACAGATGAAATGGCCTCCAGGATAAGCCCCATCACCGCCAGAGGTGATCAGGCCTTGCCATTCCTCATCTGTGGCGAACGCCTCGAATGGTGGCAGGCCAAAGGGGAAGGGAGTTTTGTATTTTTGAGGTTGACCAAAAAGTAACATTTATCTTTGAATGGAACGCAGACGACGCTGATTTTAAACGATTTTCGCAGATTTTTTTATTGAATAATTACTTTTTGGTCACCCCCGATTAAGGGGCAGGCAAACTTATTGCGTTATATCCAAACTTATCTCTAATTCGTGTAACTGCTCTAAACATTTTTTTTCTTTTTATTTCTTCGTCTTCGAATAAAAATTCCTGTTCAGAATATTCTGAAAAGTTTGACAATCCCACACCAACTAATCTTACTGCAACTCTTCTTATGTGAGCTTTGCTTAACAATTGCCATGCAGTGTCAAAAACTATTTTATCATCATCTGTTGGTTTAATGGTTCGTGAGCGAGTTAGAGTTTGAAAATCGGAATATCGCAATTTTACATTGACTGTTGAGGCAATCCATCCGTGGTTTCGCATTGTTTGGCAAATTTTTCCGGTAAGTTCAAACAATGTTTTTTTAAGGACCTCATTGCTCGTAACATCCTCACCAAAGGTTGTTTCCTTTGAGATACTTTTTCGTTCCCGCTGGATAGTCAGATACTCAGTTCCTTCTCCACTTGCTTTACGCCATAAATCAATTCCGTATTTGCCATAAGCAGCAGCAAAATATTCTTGAGGAAGTGAAGTAATATCGCTAATCTTATAAATACCTTTGCTGTTCAAATCTTTCAGCATTACATTGCCGACTCCGGGAATTGTTTCAATCGGCATTGGACTTAAAAATTCTTTCTCCATTCCAGGCAAAACATAAGTAATTCCTGTCGGCTTCATGCAGTCGGAAGCAATCTTCGCAATAGTTTTGTTGCTGCCAATTCCAATTGAGCATGGAAGCGATAGCTTTGTCCATATTTCTTTTTGAATAAATGAAGCAAAGGAAAATATTGATCCGTAAATCTTCTGGCAGCCGGTCATGTCCAAATAAAATTCATCAATTGATGCTTGTTCAACTAAGGGAGCATATTTCAATAAGATATTTTCTACAGCATCTGAAAATCGGCTATACTCTCCATGGCTTCCATGAATATAAATTCCATTCGGACACAAACGATACGCTGTTCTTATTGGCATTGCTGAGTGTAATCCGTATTGTCGTGCTTCGTATGAACAAGCTGCTACTACTCCCCTTCCGTATTTCGGATCGCCGCCAACAATCACGGGCTTGCCCTTCAGTTTCGGATTGAGTATCCGCTCAACTGAAACAAAAAATGCATCTAGATCTAGGTGAAGGATTAAACGCATAAGTCAATGGCACACTGATGACACAGATTAGACTGATTAACACAGATAAAACTATATCCGTTTATCATTTGTAAATATTTTCCTTTTGATTTCTGGTTTCCTACCAAAGTTTAATAGCAGTCCAACTTCAATATTGGTTGCTTTTAAATAATTTATTAATTGAAGTTCGTGTTCTTCAATCAAAGTTTCTGCTGCTTTCAATTCAATTATTACTTTATCTTCAACTATCAAATCTGCAAAATATTCGCCGACTAATTTATTATCATAATAAACATTAATTGGTTTTTGTCTACCAATCTTCAATTCATTCTTTGTCAATTCAATCAAAAGAGCATTCTCATAAACCTTTTCTAAAAATCCAAAACCAAGCTTATTATAAACCTTATAAAAACAAGAGATGATTTGTGAGGTTAAATCCTGGTATAAGTACTCTTCCATTTAAATACCTTTCTAATTTGTAATTTAAAATCTGTGACTATCTGTTAAATCAGCGTCATCCGTGCCTGCCACTATGTGGTGCTATTGATTCATCGCAGCGAGCAACGTTTCCAACCTTGGATATGCTTTAACTATCGTGCTTGGCATTTGGACTTTGTCCTTCTCCTCAAGCAGATGAATCAGCTCGAAAGCATTTGCAATGGCATCACCCTGGGGATGATTATTCATGATAACATAAACTTCTTTAACTTTTTCTTGAATAGATTTTATCTTCTGATCAATCTCAACCAATTCACCGGGAGAATAAAGATACTTGTAACGCTCACTCTGTTCTTCATAGGATTGCTGCTTACCAAAATTGTTAATTGATTTAAGCCATGCTTTCACATTTCTTCCATGAAAACGCAGATATGCTTTATCGTTAGTTATGATTGGCTCAAATGGAATTGCTTCGTCAATTTGCGGCTGATCAATTGTGCAATAAGTTAAGTTGAGTTTCTTAAACATTTCTAAAGCTTCTTTCTTTAACCAGGACTTATGTCTCACCTCAACAAAACAATTATAGCTTTGAAAAATATCCTTAAGCACTCTCACGTAGTCTGCTGTCGTGTTATCAAACGAAAATGAATATGGAAATTGAATTAACAAACCGCCGAGCCGTTCAGCTTGTTTCAGCAAATCAAGATTGGAATTAACCGTCTTTATTTTTTGCTGGTCAAAATCCTTCTTGTGAGTGAAATCCTGATGCAGCTTAATCGTAAACAGGAAATCATCTGAGTCGGTTACTTTCCTAATCCATCCCTCAACAATTTTAGGACTTATGTAGGTGTAATAAGTAGAGTTCACTTCAACACAATTGAAGTAATGCGAATAAAATTGCAGCCAATCAAATCCGGCTGATTGATTTTTAGGATAAAACGAAGGAACCCAGTCCTTGTAGGACCATCCCGCTGTTCCGATGTGGTATTTAGGCGACATTGTTTAATTGTTAAATTGTCCGTTGGTTAACGGATTGCTAAATTGCTATTTTTAATCAAATATACTAAGTTAGCAGTAGTGTTAATTATCTATATTTGATAAAATGAGAACCTTTGAACTAAATAAATCAGAAAAAATTATATTAAGCGTTGAAGATATTTCTAAGCTTCTTTCTATCAATAAAGAATCTGCAAAGGTTACTGCCAACCGTTATATTCAAAGCAAACAGTTGATACGACTAAAAAGAAATTTTTATATAACGTCGGCTAAATTCGAAAAACTAAAAGAAGAAGAATACTTCAGTTTAGCCAACATGATGCAAGTTCCTTCCTATATTTCGTTAACAACAGCTTTAAGCTATTACAACATCACTACACAGCAAACACAAGGAATTATCGAATCAATTGCATTAAAAAGAACAGCCAACATAAAAATTAAAAACTTTGAGTTTAAGTATTTACTTATCAAGAAAGATTTATACTCTAATTTTATTTTAGAAAATAAATTCTTTATTGCCGTTCCCGAAAAAGCATTAGCCGATTCAATTTATTTAACCTCATTAGGAAGATATAACTGTGATTTCGAAGCAATCAGCTTTGAAAAAATCGACAAGCAAAAAGTAAATGAGATTATTAAGCGTACAAACAACAAAACAAAATTATTTTGGCAAAGTCTATGCAAGCGTTACAAGATTTAGAAATTTTTGAAATTGAAGTACTTGAATTACTTAACAGCATAAAAGTGCTTGATAAGCTTTATTTTGGCGGCGGAACTATGCTCCGGCTTTGTCACAATCTTAATCGGTATTCCACCGATCTGGATTTTTGGCTCAATTCTTTAGAAGATTCTAAATCAATTTTTCTCACCATAAAAAATACTATTGCCGATAACTATAAATTGATTGATGCCGCTAATAAAAAATTCACTTTACTGTTCGAAATTAAAACCCCATCGGTTAACCGTAGCTTGAAAATTGAAATTAGAAAAGAGCAAATTGACTTTGAATGGGAACGAAAAATTGCTTTCTCAAAATATGCACACAAGCAAGTCATGATTAAAGGTTTAACTCTCAATCAAATGATGAAGAACAAAATTGATGCGCTTCTTTCACGGAAGATAATTCGTGATGCATTTGACATTGAATTTTTAATAATGCGCGGCGTTGAACTGCCAAGTGATAAAAATAAACTCGAATCTACCTTACAAATAATTAACAACTTTAAAGAACAAGAATATAAAGTAACTCTTGGCTCTATTTTAGAAGAGAAGGATCGCAAGTTCTATTTAGAAAATAGGTTTAAGTTTTTAAAGGAAGAATTAGCAAAGAATATCAATCGCTTGAGTTAAAATGATATACAATCAATAATTTTGGATAATCTCCATCTAATTAATCGAAAACTTAACTCCGACCGAAGCACTAAACACACGCTTTAATCCATCAACATTAACCTCCCTTTTTATGAAGGGAATCGCAAATTCTCCCACTAGAGAATATATTCCGTCGAAATCATATTCCAATACAGTTAACAAATTCAACTGAGTTTGATCGCTTTTATCAACCTCAATAAATTTTTCTGCAGGCGAGTTGAAGTCAACAATGCTGGATTTTGAAAGTCGTTTTATGAATAAAAGCTGAGGAGTTATACTTACTTCTCCAAAAGCTAAACTGTAAGCGCCTCTCAATAGCAAATCATCCCCTCTTTTTAACTTCAAAACATTATCATTTCTTCCGCCGGCTAATTGATAACCGGCACTGAAACTAATGGAGTTGTAAGAATAACTTAAGTGAACAGTAAATCATTAGAACCGAGTCCGCTTTGATAAAGTTGAGGCAAACTATTTTTATTATCACTACCCGTTGCAAGCTTAATACCAAGTGAAGCATTGAGTGAAGAACTTTCATACGAAAGTAAATTTTGATTCCAGCTTATAATTAAATCACCAAGTCCGCTTACATTGCCTCCTGGACCGGATTGAATATTGTAAGGAATCAAAAACTTGATTGAACTATTAGTAAATAAATTATAATTGCCATTCAACTGTAATGAATGGAATTGAACATCATCTTCTTTACCGCTGCTTCCAAATTTGTACGCCACTGAAACATCAAGCGAAGTGTTGTTTTCAATATCGAATGAATGATCACTCAATCGGCAAACTCCGGCATCGGAGCACTGGGCTAAAACACAGTAGTTGATTAATAAAATAAAAAGAAACAAAACCGGAATATTTACACTGTTGTTTTTCATATCTCGCCTTTAATTAACTTTTATTTTTTTTATACAAGAATAGAATAGTAGTGTGCTCTGCATTTTTCAATCATAAAATTTCACCCTGCCTTCTTTGTCATACTTCTATAAACACCAACCACAATTCCAACTAACTTAAAGGAAGGATATTTTTTATCTATCACAATCGGTTTGAACTCAGGGTTCTCAGAGACAAGCTCAATTTCATTTTTCTTTTTGTAAAATCTTTTTACAACTGCGGCATCGTCTAAAACGGCAACAACTATTTGTCCGTTCTTCGGTTCAAGATTAGGATTAACAATTACAATATCGCCGCTGAAAATGTAAGCGTCTTTCAAGCTGTCACCTTTTACCCTAAGCAAAAAGGAATCCTTCGGCATTCTTACAATTGTTGGAAGCTCTATCGTATCAATTGCATCGGGATAAATTGTTAGCGGATTACCCGCAGCAACTTCACCAAGAATCGGACGAGGAATGAAGAATTTATCTTCCAAAGTAAGCTCTATTGCTCTCGAAAGCTTGGGATTCTTTTTAATAAATCCTTTCTTCTCCAAAGCCTGTAAATGCTGCTGAACAGTTGAACGATTCTTATAACCAAAATGAGCAGCAATTTCAGCTAATGTCGGTTGAATTCCCCGCGATACTTTTTGTTCTATCAAATGATCGAGAAGTTGTCTCTGAATTTTTGTTAATTCTTTAGCCATGACACACCTTCGGTTTGTGGGTTACAGGTTAGGATGAAGATAAAGATTAAGATGAAGATGAAGATGAAGAGAAAAATTAAAATGTGTTTTTCTTAATCTTTATCCTAATCTAAAATGCCATACATTTGTATGGTAAAATAAAAAGTATAAATGAATATGTCAATAGAAGAATTTGGTCAGAGAGAAAATGATGTGCGGAAAATTTAAGATTGTTTAGGTTCGTTAAATACTTCGGCTAAATGATCAATCATCTGATCGCGGAAAATTGGCTTGGAGATGAATCCGTTGAATCCGGCAAGTACAAATTTCTGCTGATCACCTGGCAGAACGTAAGCAGTAACCGCAAATACCGGGATATTTTCATAACGTGGCATGGTACGGAGTATTCTGAGTATGTCCAAACCATTGTACGAACCTTGGAGATTTATATCGATAACAATAAAATCATAATTTCCTGAGTCAAGTAGCGGTAAACTTTCCTCAAAACTAACTGCAAAATTCAGGTTCTTTAATCCTTTCATTTGGACACGGAATAAAACTTGGGAATCAATTTGATCTTCAAAGTATAGACAACTGAGATTGGATATGTCCACCTTCTCGTCCGTTTGTTTTACTACAGCAGGTTGAGGAGCTTTTTCTTTTTGGGCGGAAGTTTCGATGACCTCAATTTCTTCCTCTTCTATTTGATCATCCAAATTTTCTTGTAAGTCCACATCAAAATATTCAACTGCATCCTCAATTAATTCATCGTCAGCAGATTCTTTAAAAATATCATCATTATCATCTTTAATTCTTCTATGTTTCTTCTGCGCCTCTCTCTTTCGAATCTTTTCACGAAGAGCCTCGATTTTTAATTCATTCTGGAGTTTCGCCGCTAACTCATCAGCTTCATTTAATTTAACTTTTAGTTTTTTATCCGATTCTGGTTGTAAAGTCGCGGTTTTTATATCATCTTTTTTTTCAAAATTTTCAAAACCATCTGCTTGATTAATTTCCTCAATTATCGTTTTGCTATAATTAATCGGGAATACAATACCATAATCATTTTTATCTTTTTCTTCGCTGATGATTAGGAATTTTCCTTTTAAGATTTTTAGAAGTTTTTGAGCCACAAGGAGAGAGATTTTTAATACTTCAAACTCCTTATTAGGAATAATCTCTTTACTGTGGAAGATATTATTAAGTTGGTTTACTAGTGATTTTGAACAATGTGTTTGTAAATCTCTAAAGGTTACAAGAAAGTAATCTTTATCTAGTGCATAGGCAGAAAAATAAATCTTTCTCTGGTCTGAAAGCTTGGCTGTAATTTTCAATAGGAGCAAAAGGAAATATTTAAATCTTTGTCGATCAGTTTCAAATTTTAATGATGATGAAATTTTACCATAAGCAAATTCAACATCTAAAGTACCCTTTAATTCAACAACATCTTTTAGTAATTGATCGATTACATCTGTGATTTTTGTCTCAGCCGGCAACAAATTCAATCGTGTTTCTGAAAGCGAAGCATATTCAATTGCTGCATTCATCGATTGAAGCAAATTGGTCCTATTTTGCCTGATAATTTCTGATGCTTCTTTCTGTTCAGCTGTTGGCTTGTCTATACTATCGGTTATATCTTGAGCAAAACCTAAAATCACATTTATAGGCGTTAATAGTTCATGGAAAAGATCTGCTAAATATTTTGAGCCTATTGTTCCTTTTAACGGAGAATCTTCCGCTGTTTTATTTATTGCTTCCGATTCGGCAGAAACAATATTCTGTTTCACTTTTCCAATCAGTGTAAATGATTCTATCTTTTTACTGAAATCTAGAATTGGAGAAGCAATAACATTAACAGTAAGCAATCTTCCATCAACTGTTTTGAGATTAATTGATATGGAAGATTCACCCTTTTTGTTTGAGTGAAAAATTGAAAGATTAATGCGGCTTCTGTCTTCATCAGAAGAAAGTGAAGCAAATGAGGAATTTATCAACTCATTTTTTGTAAAACCGAGTACTTTCGTAACCTGTTGGTTGATGGATTGTATGAAACCCGATGAATCTGTAATGAAAATTAAGTCATCTGTGTTATCAAATGCAGTTTTAAAAGATTGATTTCTTTTTTCAACTTCCAGCCTGTCAGTGATATTTCTAATTAAATTAAAATGAGCTTCACGATCTTGAAATTTCACACTGTATCGACTCATTTCAACCAAGATTATCGCTCCATCTTTTTTCTTGTGTTTATACGGTCCCTGGAAGGATCCTTCTCTTACATTTGCGCTCGATGAATCCAGTAAAAGCTGGATATCTTCAGTAGAATAGAGATCAGTGAGATCCATTTGTAAGAATTCGTCTCTTCTGTACCCATAGAGATTTATTGCTATCTCATTTACTTCAAGGAATTTCAGGTTCTCTTTATCACAAATAAGAACTGCATCCGGATTATTTCTAATTAAATTTTCTATCATACCTAAATTGCTCTGTTGTTCTGCTACAAGTTCTTCGGTTATTTCATTTTTGACACCGAGCATAATTGCAGCAGTCTTATTATTTTCATCAAATATCTTGCCTAATAAAATAGACAATGGATATGGTTGATTTGGAAATAATTCTAAGGATTTGATTGCAAACTCGGTTTCCTTAGAAGCGATAAAATCCTTATAAATCCGAATAAAATTAGGTAAGAAAACTTCGTTTATCAATGAATTTTCAAATTCATTACTTTTGACACCATATAATTCCTGAAATTTTGAGTTTATCTTAATTATAGAACCGGTATTTGATAGAATGGCTGCAACAAAGGGGAATTGCTTTAGGTTTATTCTTTTTTGCTGATAATTTTCCACTATCTCACTCTTTTTTTCCTCATTAGGTTGAATCGAAAAGCAAATTAATGCAATAACGGTATCTTCTCCATCAATTATGGGAATGTCGATCAGATTAAATTTTTCTTCTTTTTCTTTATCAACAAATTTGATTCCTTCTATACGTACCGCTTCCTTTGTTTCACATGTAATATTATTAAAGGATTTTATTATTCGATGAGTTTCAACCGAAAAAAATAATTCTTCGTGATTTCCCTCTAGCTGAGCAAAATCTGTATTAAAATATTCAGTCAGCTTTCGATTAACTATTTCAATAAAGCCGAATTTATTTTTAATCCAGAAAAAATTATCAAGTTTATCAATTTTTTGTCTTATACCTTCCTGTTCGAGAAAAGTAAACGGATAGTTGACTTCTATTTGAGATAGGATTTTAATTATCTCTCCACTTAATCCTTCAGAAATTAATTCTCGAATATAATCGTTGTTAAGCAAAGTATAAGTTGTATTTTGACAAAGAATTCCAGGAAATTTCATTTTGTTTCAGCAGTGATTGAGATATAAGAATGATTTTTTTGATAGGAATTTTTAAAAGCTGATGCTCACTAGCTTTGTTTCTTTGGAGCGAATGACCGGAACAGCTACTTTAATTTTTTGTGTGACAAAATCTGATGCATAATCAAGACTTCTACCATCCAGCATGATTTCAATTGTACTCAAATCGGAAAAATTCTTTTTAGAAAGGCTTAGCACAACATCATCAATATCTGCTTCGCCTCCATTTTCAATTTCAACAATATAGTTTTTATCTCCTATAAGTTTTGTCTTCAATTCAAGTTTATTTTTTTTTAACCACCAATCATAAACATGATTGTGTGTAGTTATCCAAACATCTTTTGATTTAATTTCCTGAATTGGCTGTATTAAAGCATCCACAAATTCCTTAAGACATTGCATTTGTGTATGGAAGTTCAAGCTGTACAAGCCACCCTCTTCATGAGTTCTGTTGAAGTCCAAAATATATCTATTGGCTTGCTCATTGATGCTTTCAATTTTTAATCTTTGAAAGATATCATAATCGTCAAACCCGGTTTTGGGAATAACCAGTAATTTAGGATGACTTTCTAAGAACTGAGGAACAGCTCGATCTTCAATATTATCCGAAGCTAAGATATTTAGACTCAAAGCATCCATAGCATCTAATGTTACTTTGTCGTAAAAGGTTTCCGGCGGACGAAATGCAATTGGTTTTCTTCCCATTCCTTTTTCTAAAGTAATGATCCCATTCGAAAGCCTGCTTAACTGAGAATTGTGATCTTGCCATTTGAATAAAAGATGATCATCTCCGTGAAGACCAACATCGCCAACTTTCTTTAATCTTTCAAAACTTGGATAATCAATTGCTTCAGTGAGAATGTAAAATTGCGACGGCAGATTTTCTTGCTCAAGTAAATCTAATGCATTGTTAATATAATTGAATTTGAATTCGACATCGCATGAAAGGACTGCAGCACTTTGTTTTCCGTTTGGCCAAGTTTCCAATTGAACAACAAGTTCATCAGTTAGCCAATGAATAATATTCTTGAACAATTGGTTGGAGGTTTTCTGATGTTCTTTTGCTCCAACAACGGCAGAGAACTCAAACCCGAGCCAAACAAAATTTCCTTTTCCATAATTGCCAAAAACAGCAGAAGTGGTGTTATCAATCTTATTCTTTCCTTCAAAAGGTATTATAGAATTTTGCCAGTATCCTAACGGGAAAGTATTTTCTGACATTATTCTAACTTCAACCGGTTTATCGTAAGTAGTGATTTGCAAACGAAAACCCGGAGGAATATTTGAGGAAATTGGAGTTGCGCCAAATAATGTATGAATTCTGCTTCCTTCCTTCTGTGTGATTTCGGAAACAAAGCTCACTCCAAATATTTGTTCTAAATCACCCCAACCTTTCCACTTTCCAACAGGATCGAAAACCCCTATCCCTAAAGTTGATAAAATAGAATTTCCTTCATTCATGAATTCTTTTATTGAACGAATTTCATTTTCGGTTAGACATTTTGCGGCGGGCAAAATAAGTAAAGTGTATTCATCCGATAAACCATCTTCTAGATCATCATCTATTATTATTTCGTACTTGTACTTATTCTGAATTAGGAACAATTCCCAACGATAAAAATTATCAGTTAACCATAATGTATTCTCGCTTGGCAATGCTATTGTGTTTTGAGGATAAAGCAGGGCAATCTTTTTTTGTTGGGCCGATAAATTGGTGCAGAAGATTGTAATGAATATTAATATATAACCAAGATTTATCTTCATCGTTTCGATGTTATTATACTTAAATATTTTTTGTATTGTCATAATCAATATAATATATTCGGGATTCGTGAGGTTTAAGTTCGTCAATCGTTAAACGAATTAGACTGCCTCCATTTAGTTTTTTAAACTTTGGGAGTTTCGTTCCAATAATTTCTGTGGATAGCAATATATTGTTTATAATTTCGGATAGATCAGCATCAACTTCAATTTTTTCAGCTATGCTTTCACCCGAATTTGAAACTGTTAATCTTACTCGCCTGCTTCCCATTCTCTTAACACCAACTTCTATTTGAGTTTTTGTATTGAACCAACTGCTGATTTCGGAGGCAGTTGCTATCCAATAATTCTTTTTTCTTAAATCGTCAATTACGTTATTAATCACATTAATATTTTGGGGCTGAAGTTGATATGAAGAAATAGACTTGAGCATATATAATCCGCCTTCAAATAATAGTCTATCAATATCTTCCTGGTATGTGTAAAATTGATAAACGGAATCAGTTAAACCGAAATTTCCTATTATATCATTGTCATCACGGGAGGATTTATACATTCCTATAATTCTTTGGTTCTTCCAGGACAAAGTTTTAGGAAGTGAATTACCATTTATTGAATCTGAAATTAAGTAATTACAATCGGCACTTGTTAAAGCTTTTAATGTGCTTTTGTCATAAAGACCAAACATTGGTAAAACTCCAGTAACTTTTTTAGCTGCTATTTCTTCAATTAAAGATTTACATCTTGTTATGCTTTGAAATTGTGTTTGATAATCAAATAAATTTCTTGTAGTGTCGTAGAGAGTAAAAGGAAATCCAAAAGCTATTGCTGGAATTATTTCTCCATATTGTGAGAGAAGTTTCAATTGGTGCTTGTTATCATTTCTAATTTGATCCTGATCTATCACAAAAGTTGGGCTGATCTTTTTTTTCTTCACAATATCAAGTAAAGCATAAGTTGAGGAAAAATCAGTTCCAAAGTAAGGCAGAAAAATTGCAGCAGCATTAAAATCATTTGGCCAGTCTCTCACATAAGCAATTGGATTTCTGCAGAGCCAGTTTAACGAATTTCCAAGAAGACGTTCGAGATATACATGATTATCTATCGAACCGATGATAGAATTAATTTCAAATCCCATCCAAATGAATCTGCCTTTCCCATACTCGCCATAAACAATTCCTGCACTCTTTTTAATTTCTTCTCTTACTAAACCTTCCTCGTATTTATAATTGTACCAGTAACTCACTTGAATTGATCTTGGTTCTAAAACCTCAGCAGCTATTGGACGATCCCAAGTTGCTACTCTTAGTGAATAACCTGCTGGAATATTTGCTGTTAACGGCAGACCACCCCTAATTGTATGCACTTTTGAGATCTCATCGCTTTTAATTTCTTTAGCGAATCGAATTCCAAAAACCTCAGAAAAGAAGTTCCATCCTCTCCATTTCCCGTCATTCGAGTAAGATGCTGTACCGCTGGTTGCTAAAACATTTCCACCCTGTTCTAAATATTTTTTAATCCGGATTATTTCTTTATCACTTAATGATTTTGATCCCGGCAGAATTAGTAAATCAAATTCTGAAAGCCCATTTGTCTCTATTAAATCATCAGAAATAATTTCATATTCATAGCCAAAATTGTTTGTGAACTTTTCCCATGTTTTCAAATTATCTTCGAGCCATGTGCTGCCTTCTGGTAAAAGATTTTTCGTATAAATGGAATT
This sequence comes from Ignavibacteria bacterium RIFOXYB12_FULL_35_14, assembly GCA_001803045.1. Lineage (GTDB taxonomy): Bacteria > Bacteroidota > Ignavibacteria > Ignavibacteriales > Ignavibacteriaceae > XYD12-FULL-36-8. Next base: position 74,537 of record MHAR01000012.1, read on the forward strand.
TAATATTGCTACCTTCTGTTTTTGAGATGTAAAAAAAGTATGAAGAGTATTAATGTTTGGTATTAATTCGTCAGATGTAAATATTCCATAAACTCCTTGAAGAATTAAGTAAAAATTTGCAACCGCTAATAAAACGATAATGAAACCTAGAAAAAGAGGAAAGCTCTGCCTGAGCAAACTTACTTTCTTTTTAGTTACTTCCACTGCAAATCTCCAGATGAGCGGTCTTTATTAAATGATGAATAACCCTCCGAAGTGTATTTTCTATACTTTGATATACCTTTTTTTTCAATTTTTACTTTTCTTGTTGTATCGTTAGTTCTCATATCTTTTTCGTCTATTTCCATTTCAAAATCGTTGAAAAAAACTCGAGGGCGATTTGAACTTCCAGCCGGTTGACGAACCTCATTAAAATCCTCTTGTTCACGAACGGTTACCAGTTCGGCTTTAGTTGTACCCACATTTTTCAAAAGTGGTTTTTGCTCTCTCCTACTTCTTATTTTATAAAGGATATAGGCACCAATAGATAAAATAAAAGTGCTTATGGTGGCAATTAAAATAATGGTTGACAAAATTGTTATAAGTTCCATGATTCACCTCTCAGATGCTATTTAAAAATTTATGCGCCCGTTCTTTCCAATTTTCCCCATGTCATTTTAATCCCTAAAAACTCTTCCGTAGTTGACATGGCTTTACAAATATCAATGACTAAAATGAAGAACATTCTGTAGATTATAGTGTAAGGAAGCAATCTTACTTCTTCCTTTTCAACAACAATGCAGTAAAGAGCCGATAAAAAATCAAGCAGAGCTAAACCGATCCACCAAAAAATTATTAAAGATGAAAATCCAAATACCAACGCTGCAATTATGAAAAACAAATGAGCAGCGATATTCATTGGAGGCCAAATCAATGCTTCATAAAACATTGACCAAAGAATGACTGTATTTCGAAAATTTATTGTTGGATTTACAAGCAACCTTTTGTGTTTTCTAATTGATTGGATAATTCCCCTCGTCCATCGATATCTTTGTTTTAACAACTGTTGAAAACTTGATGGTGCCTCTGTAAATGAAATCGCTCTCGGTTCGTAGTATATCTTCCATCCTTTCGCAAGGATTTTTAACGTTAAATCTGCATCTTCAGCAAAAGTATCGCTTGAATAATATCCTGCTTGAATGATTACATTTTTTCTAAACAATCCGATTGGTCCGGGAATAATATTAACAGCCCGAATAAAACTTTGGGCGCTTCTTGCCATATTCAATCCTTCAATGTATTCAAGCGCCTGAAGATCCGTCAGAAATCTTTTTCTATTAAATACTTTTACATTTCCGGCAACTGCACCAATTTCGTGATCTTTAAAATGACGAACTGCTCTTTTAAGTGAGTCAGGCGACAGTTGTGAATCGCCATCCATACACAAAACAAAATCGGCAGTTGAATATTGTATCCCCACATTTAATGCAGTAGCTTTCCCGCCATTTTCTTTATTGATTAAAGAAATTTTTATTGGGTTGAATTTCCCTTCCATGTATCCGACAAAACTTTCAGCAATTTCTTTTGTATTATCAGTCGAACCATCGTTTACAATAATAATTTCATAGTCTCGATAATTTAAGTCCAGCAATGATTGAAGCGATAGCTTAAGTACTTTTGCTTCATTAAAAACCGGAACTATTATTGATACAAACGGAGAAAAATTATTTTCTTCAAGAAATGTGTATTCATTCACATAAAGGTAAGCCAAAAATAAAATCACAAAGTACCTTACCAAAAGAATGATAAGAAAAAGCACCAAGCTTACAATTATGGAGTATTCCAGTAATGAGGTTACTGATAAAATTGTTTTAGGAAGAGTATAAATTATTATAAATAGCAAGAAAACAGACAACAATCCGCTAACTATCATTCTTTGCAAATATAGCTTTCCCGTGTCCTTTACAGAACCATTTTCATGTTCCTCATCAATCAAGAAAGGAATTTTCTGAATTTGGCGTAGTTTTTCCATAAAATAGATAACGTTCCCTCAGTGCTAAAAAACCAATTATAGTGCCAGCTTAATAAAAGATACAATGAAAAGAAATAACCCTAATAAGTGTCTAACTTGAAACAAATCCTCTGTCACGTTTTGAATTAATGCAGAGTAAAATGAAACTATAAAGCAAAATAGATACGATTCTGAGCCAAGTACATTCAATAATTTTTCAACTGAAATAATTTAAAACACCCAAAAAGCCGTTAATGAAATAGAGGTTGAACGATAATTTACTTGCTCTCGTGCATTCTCACTGAAGACTAAGTGGCCTTGTAAAGTAAACGATTCAAAAAGTTTTAACGCTAATTTCGAGTTGAATTCTTTAATCAATACATCATTGTTGGGTACTATTCCAATTTTTCCGCCAATATAAAAATCTATCACTTCATCACGAATAATATTAAAATCTCCCCATAAGCCGTGAGATTCAAATTTATCTGGTGAATAATAAAGCGGGGTTTCAAAATCGTAACTCAAATTATAGTATTCATAACCCGCAATAAAATCGCTGCTGAACTTTCTGCCAATTCTTAAAACAAGCAGATTACTTTTATTATCATCGGTTATTTTCTTGAAAGAATATTCTCCGGATAAAACCATTTGTGTTGGGGTGTTATATGAACCTTCAACAGAGTAGTCGGTGACTCTTAATTCTGAACCAATGAGAAACGGTGAATATAATGTTTGAGGGGCATCGCTTGAGCGGTATCGCCCAACCAAAGAATACCGATCTTTAATTTCTGATTTGAGAGAAACTTCAGAAACATTTTGGCTCTGATTATTCAGATATTTTGTCTGACCAAAAGAAAACATCGCTGTAATCGATTTTATTGGGATCACAATCAAGTTTGCAATTATCGTATTAAAATTTTCCTTTAGCGAATCAGAAGAAACATCTCCACGGTAAATTGAGCCTCCAAATGAAATAAACTTCGTAAGCCCAAGTTCCGCCCGCAATCCTTGAAGATTATATTTAAAGCTTAAATTATCCTTGAAGTAATATGCTTCGGGAGTAAGTAAAATATACGAAGGGAAGCTTGAAATGAATGAAGAAAACGATCCATCCAATTCGGAATCTTGGGGTAGCCAGCTTAACCTAGTTTTAATAAGCATTGATGATGGAGAATCAGTCAATAGTTCAGAATACATTTTTTTAGCGTTCGAATAATCTTTCATCTTAAAATAGGAATCACCTAAAAATAGTTTTACTTCAGCATCATCATTATTTAAAGCATACAATGATTTGAACTCCTTCAGTGCATTTACAGAATCACCTTTCCAGAAATACCATTTAGCTCTTTGCTTAACTAAATCGTAATCATATTTTTTTTCGATGAGGGATGTGTAAATCTTAATTGCATTTGAATAATCACTCGCACAAACGTAAGCGTTTGCTAATTCAAAATATATCTTCTCGTTATCTGGGGCTTTTAATAAATAATCTTTGAATGATGCAATAGCTTCTTCACATTTTTTTTCAGTTAGTAAATTTCGAGCATTCTGCAGCAGATTAAATAATTGATCATCCTCAAATTGCTTTTGCTGAAGAAATAAATTGTATTTAAGCTCTTTTGCATCAGTATTTGCCGGATCAATTTTTTCAATTTGGGCAATAAAGCTTTCGGATTCTGTAAACTTTTGTGTTTGATAACTTAAAATTGCTAAACTTATGAGTGCTTGCAAATTCTTCGAATCTTTATTTATAACTTTATAAAGTAGTGTGTAAGCCAAATCGGGATCCTTGTTCGTCCAAACTGCTATTTGTCCACGTAAAAGCTGGTATTCTGCTTTACCTGGATTTATTTCTAAGAGAACATCCGCATGATTTTTTGCTTTATCAAATTCTTTGAACCAGGATAATTTTCTAGCAAGTTCAAATCTTATCTCATCGTCATCTGGATTAATATTTAAGTAGCTTGAATAAACATACTCTGCAGAATCAATATTACTATTTAAAACAAAATAATTAGCAAGTTCATTAACAGATTTTCGATCACCCTGGTTTGAGTTAAATTTTAACTTGGTGTCTTCAATCCTTCTACTTAGATACTGTTTCAGCTTCGCACTAATTTCTTCCTCTAAAGCCGAAAACGTAAAATCATCAACTTTATTTTTGTTTATCAGGTTTATTTGCTGTTTAGCTTCTTCCAATCGATTTACTTTTACTAATTCATTAATGAGTAAAATTCTAATTGAATCATTCGAAGTATTTTGCTTCAATATTTTTAAATATCTATCGATTGGATACTCATGTCCTTTTCGCTTTTGAAAAGTACCAGTTAATTTGTTATAACGATATGAAGTATCATTTACAGTGTACACTGAACCTCTTCCCTGAGCCAGATTCAGCCCATCAATTGCTTCCTTAAAGAATGGACGAAATTGTAAAGCATCAGTAAATGCCGCAATAGAAATTTTATTCTTGCCCAACCATAAAGTAAAGTAACCGTACCTCGACAATAGCCTATGATCCTCCGGATATTTTTTTACATACTCCTTTAAAATGACTTCGCCTTTGGTAATGTGATTATTTTTCGCAAGAATTTCAGTATAACGAATTACTTCATCGGCAGAGGGTTCTTCCAGCAAAAGATACTTATCATACCATTCTTCAGCTTCGTTCCAGTTACCTAAATTTTTATAGCATTTTCCTATTTCCAAATAATTCACGGGTTTACTCGGATAGAGGACAATTTCTCTTTTATGCCCTTCAATTTTATTGTATAGCTGGGTATACCAAACTTCAGTAATTCGCTCAAGCGCATTTGCTATTTTTTGATCATTTCGATTTAATTTAAAGGCAGAACGAAGATCGTAAACAGCAAATTCATATTGCCCACGTGCTTCGTAGCATATTCCGCGTAAATAATAGCCTTCGGAATTTCGTGGATATTCGGAAATAAATTTATTGATAAGACCGATTGCTTCACCATAACGGCCTGCATTCATATGTACTGTTGCATTGCGTTTAAATTTATCTATAGGAGACTGAGCATGGAGGGAACGATCTGACTCTGAAAATAAAATAATTACGCACAGTATAATTACTATTTTCATTGCTGCAAATGGATCATTATAAACGAAATTTGCTTTTTCCTTTTAATTCATCAGTTCTTAATTCTTTTAGTAGATCTTCTGAGGTATTAACAGACTCATCTACACGTAACGCATAAACTGAAATGTGAGATAATAGTTTCATCATTTCCGAATTATCTTCTGCGAAAAGATTGCTTTTTACTCGTGCGATCAAACCGGTAATATCCTTTTGTTCCTCTTTTGGCAGAAGAACAATTATTTTATTTGAGACTACACATATTTTATCTTTTTTCTCGACCGATAATCTAACTGCATTTCTTAATTGATTTATGGATATGATTCCATCCTTCTCAGCCGATTCATCGATCTTTAATGAAATTAATGTGAACACTTGACCGGTACTTTTATAAAATGCGATCTGATTATTCACAATCAAATTGAAGTCTTCATAATTATACAAATTTGAAATTAAATACTCCTCTTTGGGTGTGATAATTTCCGATAACGATTTGTACTTCGATTCAACCGCGGTAGACTGACCATTTGAATAATATCTTGAAGACGTAAAATTCTTCGAACCAAAGCTAAATCCTTTTCCGGGAATTATGCTGTAATTAGACTTAAATTTACCTTCAGAGTGACCCATGTTCGGTGTGATTGCCATTATTCCGGAGGGTATTCTATCATCGCCATTATTTCCTTTTTGAAGATAAATAATTCCAGTAGAATGACTTGCTAAAATATCCACAATTCTTTTTGCTGCAGAAGTTATGGGATCACCAAGAATAATCAAACTAGTAACACCAAAATCTTCAATAGCTTCAAATGTTTTGTCAAATGTTTCCTCTAATAACTTGATATCCTTGAATCCTAAAAAAGGAGTTAATTCATCAAATACAATTTTTGCTGGTTGATATTGTTCCACAAGACTTACTATGCCCTTGATATAGTCAGCTAAAACAAAATCCGGCTCACGTGACTCGCTTAAGCTGATTGAAGATTCAACTCTTACTATCACGACATTGTTTTGTGCAATATAAGTTTGTAAATCAAAATTTATTGAAGCAGCATGTAAAATTAAATCTTTGGGTCGCCGCGTTGTAAAGTAAAGACATACTTCTTTTTGCTCAATACATTCTTTAACAAATTCTAAACCAAGTGTGGTTCTTCCGGACTTGTGTGCACCCACAAGTAAATATGTGCCTCCCTGATATAAACCACCCCAAGCTTTATCAATCAGCGAAATACCAGACGGCAGAATTTGGATTTTCTGTTTCATACTCTCAATAATTTTACTTTATTATTCCCAAAACTATGCCTTAGAAAGGCCCTCAAATACTTCAGTTATAAAGACTTAACTGGATAAAATGAGACAGATTATCAACTACTGTGTAATTATGCGACACTAATTTTTAAGCATTTATGGCAGAAATTTTCAGTGATTTGCCCTCACAAAAATTTAGATTGAGTAGGAAATAGAATAATAAAAAAACAAGCAACTCAATTGAAAACGATTAAGTATTGCGAAAAAACAACTCGACAATCAATTCATAATTAATTTTCTTGTGGATTAACCTCTTTTTTATTTCTGTTTTGCAAGAAATTTGTACCAATGATTATATCCCACAATGGTGTACTAACTCCAAATCCCTTTGACGGATCCTGGTAATGGTGTTTCATATGATGATTTTTAATAGCCAACCAAATTCTGCCATGCATATTAAAATGATGAATTGCATAGTGGCTCATATCATAAAACAAATAACCAATTAAAAATCCCACAAAAAACGGAGCAACAAACGATACACCTAAAATCGTCCTGAATAAAAAATATAATAATGCCGCAAGCGGTAAACTCACAGATGGCGGCATTACTAAACGTTTGGAGTCACTAGGATAATCGTGATGCACACCATGAAAAATGAAATGTAACCGTTGTCCCAATTTCGATTTAGGTTGAAAATGAAAAATAAACCGGTGCAATGTGTATTCGGTTAAAGTCCAAACAAAAAGTCCAATAATGATTAATGAAATTATACTTAAAAATTTAACTTCGAACATCCAAATTGACCAATAAAGGAAATAAAATATTATCGGTAAAAAGATATAAAGAGGAACAGTGAAATGAACTCGAGAGATTGCTTCGAAGAGATCACTCTTGAACATTCTTACTGTTTTATCTTTATTCGACACAAAATTTTTAGGCATATTCACCTCACTAAATGTTTATGATAAAATTAAAATATTTATTAAAAAATCAAAAACTGAAATCGCTGATTAAGTTTTAACAACCCCAATTCCCGGTCGGTCTGTAAGTGTAACTTTACCATCAATAACTTTAGTTCCATCAAAAACATCATTCTTAATCAGCAAAGCACCATCCAGGTCTGCCCAATCAACCATTGGTGATAGATGAGAAGCTGCTGAAATGGCGCATGAAGTTTCTGTCATACATCCAAGCATTACCTTCATACCAAGTGCACGAGCCATCAAAATCATTTTATGTGCTTCTCTCATTCCGGTGCATTTCATTAGTTTGATGTTAATACCTGAAAACACGCCGTGTGCTTTTATCACATCTTCTAACCTCTGAACAGATTCATCGCCGATTGTTGGAAGAGGGCTTCTTTCCGTTAGCCAAGCCATATCATCGATTTGTGTTTTAGGCATGGGTTGTTCAACAAATAAAACGTATCTCTCTTTAAGCCAATGAATCATTTCTAAAGCAAAGTTTTTGTCTTTCCAACCTTGATTAACATCAACAGTTATTGGTGTATCAGATACCGATCGTATCGTTTCAATCATTTCTTTATCAGTTTCTCTTCCCAACTTTACTTTTAGAATTTTATATTCTTCAGCTTCTTTTACTTTAGTTCGTACAACGTCAGGTGTATCAATACCAATAGTGAAGGAAGTGTAAGGCGTTTTTTCTTTATCAAATCCCCAGATATTATACCACGGCTGATTCAATAGTTTTCCAACAAGGTCGTGCAAAGCAATATCAACAGAAGCTTTTGCAGCAGTGTTACCAGGAGCAATTTTATCAATATCATTTAACATATTTTCCAAGTTAAAAACATTTTCATATTTACTTAAATCAATTTTGGATAAAAATTCTGAAACTGTTTGATGAGATTCACCGAGATATGGCGGCAAGGATGCTTCACCGTATCCAATGATACCTTCGTATTCAACTTCAGTTAATACAACAGGTGTGGTTGTTCTGGAACTAGTTGCAATTGTAAAAACGTGTTTAAGGTCGAGTGTGTAAGGTTTATATGATAGCTTAAGTTTACCGTTCATTTTTAATCCATTAGATTTTTGCAGAAGTGATTTAGCCGGGTAAGATGCCGTAATGGCAGTTCCAACTAATAAGCCGGTGGTTTTTAGAAAATCTCTTCTTTTCTGTTTCATACCATTTTTAGTTTTTGTCTAAATCCTTCATGAGTTTTACCCCATTGCTTCCAAGCAAGCTTAAAATCCTTTTCGCTTTGATAAAAGTTTTTAATCTGCCTTCGGCGAAATTACTTTTTGTTTTATCAAAACTATTAATTCTTACCCTTCCCGAGGCATGAATAAATTCTAAATTTCCCAAATAGATTGCAACGTGAGTTATTCTTTCTTTACCTGAACTTTGATCTTTCGACCCAAAAAACAGCAGATCGCCGGGTAAAAGATTATCAAATCCATTTTTAGTATCAACTAATTCACCAATGTGAACCTGCTGTGAAGCATCACGAGGAAGCTGCACACCATTTAACTGAAATACAATTTTAGTAAATCCACTGCAATCCAAACCTTTGATTGAAGTTCCTCCCCACACATAAGGAATTCCCATCATCATGTGAGCAGTTGGATTAATAGCATCATAGGACTGAATTCGAGTATCTAACCATTCTTTATAATCTTGTACATACATATTCATAATAAAAGCAATTCGTCCATCGGGAAATTCAACTTTTGCAAAGCTGCCTTCCTGAGAAATGAATTTTAATATATTACCCTGAACAACATCTGAGACTGGTGCAGAGTTTACATTTGCTTCCGAATAAGAAAAAGTAAATGGTGTGGTTACAATAATATTGTTTACTTTGTCCCACTCGTCAACTCCCTGTTGATCCATAAGATAAACACCATCATCATCCATCCATCCGATGTATTCATCCTCACATTGCACCAGGTACCACTCACCCGATGATTTTAATATTTTTACTCTCGATCCTAATAAAACCTGTGTTGCCAGTTCTGCAGAGTGCTCTGGTTTGGTTCGTACATTTGCAACTGAAAGATTTACAATTCCATATATTTTAGTTCCAATCTCTTTTGACGGAAGCAGATTTATTTGGTCTACGACATCTGATTTTTCCAGATAGCATAAAAGTTCTTTCTTGGCTTCGGGCAGATTGGTTTCGCCTAAAAGGTGAATATAGTTTTCTTCCAATGTATAGCTTACATTAAATATTGCTGTTCTTTTATCAGGAGCATATTTTGATTGAACCTCTTCAATGATTTTCGGAATATCTTCCAAATTTATTTGTGCTGCTGATTCGTGTGCCATTAATAAATAAATGAAAAATGAAAATAATAATTTCATACTACCATACTAAAATCAGGTTTACAATGCTCAAGCTTAGGAAATAAATATAAATGTTCCCAGCGAAGGTTCTAAAATTTGTTTTATTAACCATGTAAGTTTTCAATTAAAATTCATATTTTACATCAGAACTTTTCAATGATTCAATAATTTTAAGGATAAAATTATGACCACAGAAGGATACATTTTCATGTTTTTAGCTTGGGGAATCATTCTATCACTAACAATTTTTTGCTTTTACAAAGTTTTTAAAATCGAAAGAAGAAATAATTGAGCTGATTCTTACGAGCAATAATTTGTTTTGTACTGAAGTACTTAGTTAGAAAATCCATTCGTATCCTCATTCATACTATTCAAGCTTCTAAGAGAGGGTTTATATGCAGTATTAGTTTCAGTTGCCGCAAGCTTTATTTTTCCACTCTCAAGATTCTTATATAGTAAATCATTTTCAATCAAATAATAAAATTGGTTTCTAAAATCCTCCAAGGAAATTCCACACGTTGCTGCGTATTTCGCAAGCTCGTGCGGATCTTCAAAATCAGCCTGGTTTAATCGGAGCATATATCTGCGTGCAATGTAAAATGATTCTGATGAGGGATCAACCATTCTAACTCTTGTTCTTTTAGTAGCCGGATCGATAATTTCATTAAAAAATAATGGTACAAAATATCCATTTTGAATTGATACCATTGCGGCATTTCCGCCATTCAGAATAAATTGTGCTGCAGCAAAACCTAAATCACGTGTGTATTCCATATCATATGGAATAGGATCAGCACAGCGAAGCTCGTATCCAATATTTTTTGCAACAATGGTAGTTTTTATTCCAAAGTTATGCAATCGTTCCTGAACTTTATACTTTAATATTTCACCAAAATTAACTTCCGCAATTCTAATATTATCATGGGCATCTCTTTCAACATTAACCAACATTTCAAGATCTTTAGGATCCAAATGCTCAACTAAACCTTCAGCTAAGATAGCAACTCCATCATTGCGACCATAACTTAGACGCTTAATTATCGCTCCGACAAGAATATCTACCATATGATTTATACTTATGATCTTTGATGGAAATTCTTCCGGGATAAGAGTTAATGTTGCACCTGTTGCCTTTCCAATTCCTAATGCAAGATGCCCGGCTTTTCTCCCCATTGTAACAACAAAATACCATCTTGAAGTAGTTTGTGCATCGACCATTAAATTTTTTACAACTTCAACTCCGATGTGGCGTGCTGTCTGAAATCCAAAAGTTGGAATTCCATGTGGAAGATCGAGATCATTATCAATTGTTTTGGGAACGTGAACGACATGTATTCTCCCCGAAGCCATTTCTTCAACCTTGAGAGCACTGAATGCGGTATCATCTCCACCGATTGTAATTAACTTATCCACATTTAATCTTAGAAGTGAAGTGACCGTATTTTCAAGATGTCTTTTATCTTTAGTCGGATTATTTCTTGCAATTCCAATGTAAGAACCTCCTCTAAAATGTATCCGACTAACATTCTGAATTGTAAGTTCTCTAACATGAGAAATATCGCCTTCCATTATCCATTTAAAGCCATCTTTAATTCCGATAACTTCAACACCTTCAAGTTCTGCCCTGATTGTTGCCGCACCTATTACACTGTTTACACCAGGTGCCGGACCTCCACCGACCAGAATTGCCAATTTTTTTGGAGCAACTGACATTCTATTATCTCCTACTTCCTTAGTTCTTAATAACCGTTTCTATTTTTATAGTATAATTTTAATTGATTCGTAAACATTTCCCTGCACTAAATTTACTAAATAAATTCCTGAAGTTAATTGTGCAGAATTCATCTTAATGTCCAAGTAATTGGTACTCAATATTTCCGGGTGCTTTTCAATTAAAAAATTCAAATTCCGTAATTTTAAATGTGAGATCTAACCATAACTCAAAGCCCTTAGAGGACTTTTAACTTAGCAAACCTAAGCATTAACTGCTTTAAATTATTTCCTTCAAAAATTACAGTAGCTTTCAGCATGTCGCCATTACCTGAAACCTGAGTTACTTTTCCAAGGCCAAATTTCTCATGCATTACCCGGCTGCCAGGTTTCAATCCTTTATAATCTTGATCAAAATCTTCATAATCAACTGTTTCGAAATATTCATAATACATTTCTTTTTTGGATTTACGGTTTAGGTTTTTGCGTCCGATTCCACCGTTAACTTCTGCAATTGTTTCCGGATCTACCTCATCAATAAAACGTGAACGACTTTGATAGGCGACTTCTCCAAATCTATAACGTGATCGTGCATGCGAAAGATAAATTTTATGCTTTGCGCGTGTTATTGCCACATAAAATAATCTTCTTTCTTCTTCAAGACGAGTATCAGAGCTAAATTTGTTTGAAAGAGGGAAAATGTCCTCCTCGCAGCCAGAAATAAATATGATCGGGAATTCCAATCCTTTAGCGCTATGAACAGTTAATAGTGTAACGGCGTTCCTCTCCTCATCATAATTATCTACATCCGCAACAAGTGAAACTTCTTCAAGGTAAGTTTCAAGTTTTGCATCTTTATTTTCGTTTGAGAATTCGCTTAGTGACGATAATAGTTCATTAATATTATCCCATCGTGAAATGGATTCAGGAGTATTTTCTTCTTTAAACATTCTTAAAATTCCTAACTCGTCCACTAGAGCACGAGAGAGCTCGCCAACGGATAATTTATCCTTTAACCCAATGTACTTATCTAAAAGAACACGAAATTGTTTTACATTCTTTTGAATTCTTTCTTTGATGTCTATTACTTCAAATACCCGTGCCATTGTTTCAAAAAGATTAAGCTCATGTTTTCTTGCAAAGGAAATCATCCGATTTAATGTTGTGCTTCCAATGCCTCGTTGAGGAAAATTCATTATTCTCAGCAGGCTCTCTTCATCATTTTGGTTCGAGATAACCCTTAGATATGCAATAACGTCTTTTACTTCTTTGCGTTTGTGAAATTCAATCCCACCTAATATCGTGTAAGGAATTTTTTCTTTTCTGAAGACATCCTCAAGCGCACGAGATTGTGCATTTGTTCGATATAAAACTGCAAAATCATTTAAAGAAAGCTTCTTTTTAGAAATTTCTTTCTTAATGTACTTTGCAATCTGGAATGCTTCATCTTTCTCATCGGCACATCGCACTAAGGTTAGAAGTTCACCATCGTTGTTTTCAGTCCACAATGTCTTAACAATTTGTTCTTTGTTGTGCCGGATGACCGAATCTGCAGCTTGTAGAATAACTTTTGTCGAACGGTAGTTTTGTTCGAGCTTAAATATTTTGTGCTTAGGAAAATCTTTTTCAAAGTCTAATATATTTTTAAAATTAGCTCCTCGCCAGCTGTAGATGCTTTGTGCATCATCACCAACAACACACAGTTTTCCATTCCTGGAGACTAACATTTTAATCAACTCGTACTGCGCTTTGTTGGTATCTTGAAATTCATCCACCAGTATGTAGTCAAAAGTTTTACGGTACTTTTGGTGTATCCTTTCATTTCTGTTGAATAGTTCGATAGGTTTAAGCAGAAGATCTTCAAAATCCATTGAATTATTTGCAAACAAACGTTTCTGAAATTCATCATAAATATCTGCAATTTTTTCGTCGATGAACGAAGTCACATGTTTTTTTCTGAATTCCCTGGGCATGATCATATGATTCTTCAAATAACTTATACGATGCCTTACAGCATTAGAAGATAATGATTCGATTTCAATGTTAAGATTGGACATGACATTTTGAACCAACGATTGCGAATCATCAGTATCATAGATTGAAAAATTGGGGCGATAATCTAAATGCTTTGCTTCAATCCTAAGTATTCTCGCAAAAATTGAGTGGAAAGTGCCCATCCAGAGAGCATCGGATTTGTTACCAATTAGCTCCTTTATCCTTTCCTTCATTTCATTAGCTGCTTTATTCGTAAAAGTCAGCGCTAATATATTTTCAGGAGGAGAACCGTTGTCAATTAAGTAGGCGATTTTATAAGTAAGTACTCTCGTTTTTCCGGAACCTGCACCGGCAACAACCATTACAGGTCCATCATTATATTCTACTGCTTTTCTTTGTTCTGAATTCAGTGCTTTAAGGTTCACAATTTTACCTTCAAAGTGGAGAATAACTAATTTTTTGAGTGCAAATATATTGAAATGTTCACCGAATAAAAAGGTAAGTAATTGGTGTATCGCGCGTTTATTTCTTTAATTGCAGTATGTCTGAAAATTTAATCGGAAAAGATAAATAATTTACTAGACAGACTTGCGCATATTTTGATTGATTATTAAAATTTTTTTTTGAATAATCTTGCAGTCTTTTTTTTAATTATATAGATTCAAGTAACAAATTTTTACAAATAAATTAGGCATCTAATGATCAAGGAAAAAATTCTAAATATTCTTAACAAACAAATAAATGAAGAATTATTTTCATCTTATTTGTACTTATCTATGTCCAATTTTTTCAGCTCGCAGAATTTGGATGGATTTGCAAAATGGATGCGAATGCAATCGCAGGAAGAATACGGACATGGAATGAAAATTTATGACTATATTCTTCAAAGAGATGGAAAAGTTGTACTTATAAAAATTGAAACACCAAAAGCTGTTTGGAAATCTCCCTTAGAAGTTTTTCAGGAAACACTAAAACATGAGCAGCATATCTCAGCCTGTGTGAATAACATTGTCAACCTAGCAATTCAGGAAAAAGACCATGCAACAACTCAATTTTTTCAATGGTTTGTTGGTGAACAAGTTGAAGAAGAAGCAAATGCAATTAATATAGTGGAAAAAATGAAAATGATTGGCGATAACAAGAGTGGGATTTTTATGCTCGATCGTGAACTAGGACGAAGGCAGTAATTCTCGTTAGATATGCCAGATTTATGGATTTGTCCATCACATCGGAAATCTGGCATATCTCCTAGACTATTTAATTCTTAATTTCAGCGAGAGGAAATTCGGTCTTTCTCATTGAATGAACTTTATTAGCGACTGGTAATTTTATTTCCTTACTAACTCTCTCTTCAAAATAATCTCTAAATCTTTCAATCATAAATTTTACAGGCCAAGCCGCGGCATCGCCTAAAGCACAAATTGTATTCCCTTCAATATTGTTAGCAACGGAAATTAAAAGGTCAAGATCATTCACTGATCCTTCACCTCTTAAAATTCTATTTAAGATTTTAAGCATCCAGCCAGTTCCTTCTCTGCATGGAGTACATTGCCCACAACTTTCATGATAGTAAAATTTAGTAATCCTCGCGAGAACTTTTACTAGATCAGTATCTTCATCCATGACCATAACTCCACCTGTACCGATTGCAGATCCGGCAGCTTTAAGTGATTCAGCATCCATTTTAATTCCTTCAAGTTGATCACCGCGTAACGGAGGCATTGAGCTGCCGCCTGGAATAACACATAAAATCTTTTTATTACCTGGTACTCCACCTGCATAGTTGTAAATCAAATCGGTAAGTAATGTCCCTGAAGGGAGTTCATAAACACCTGGTTTGTTAACATGACCGCTAATTCCAAAAAGAATAGTACCAGGATGTTTCGGTTCACCTATTTTAGCAAACCAATTCCAACCATTAGAAATAATTGGAGGAACATTTGCAATTGTTTCAACATTATTAACTGTAGTTGGACACCCCCACAAACCATACTGAGCTGGAAACGGAGGTTTAACGCGCGGATATCCTCTTTTACCTTCGATAGAATTCATGAGGGATGATTCTTCACCGCAGATATAAGCTCCTGCTCCTTTATGAACATAAATCTCACAGCTAAAATCGGTATTAAATTTTTCTTTCATCTGTTCACCAGCGAATCCATGCCGATATGCATCTGCAAGGGCATTCTCCATTAGCCTTATCCATTTATGATATTCGCCGCGAATGTAAATGTAGCATGTCTTTGCACCAATAGCATAACATGTAATCAATATGCCTTCAATTAATTGATGCGGGTTGAATTCAAATATCTGTCTGTCTTTGAAAGAACCCGGTTCGCTTTCATCACCATTAACACACAAGTATTTTGGTTTAGTGGTTGTCTTTGGCATGAAGCTCCACTTCAAACCCGCAGAAAAAGCAGCACCGCCTCTGCCACGTAATCCGGATTTTTTTACCTGATCAATAATGTCATCGGGAGATTGACTGAATGCTTTTCTGGCGGCATTAAATCCACCGTTTGCAAGGTAGACATCAATTAAGTGAAGGTGTTTTATTTCGGGAAGAACAATTTTTTCCATAGATAAAAACCCCCTAAATCCCCCGAAGGGAGACTTTAATAAAAAAACCATTATTAATTAAGTATAGCATCAGAAAACGAAAACGAATAATTGTGTTTGATTTCATACCATTTATACTCCCTCTTCTTTGGAGAGGGTTAGCGTGAGGCTTTTTAATATTTCCTCTATTTTCTCCACTGTTAAATTTTCATAATAATCTTCATTAACGGCAATCATTGGAGCACTGCCGCAAGAACCCATACACTCAACTTCTTCAAGAGAAAATTTTTTATCGGCAGTAACTTGCATGTTTTCAATGCCTAGACTTTTTTTAACAGTTTCGTAAATGTCATAAGCACCGCGTAACATACATGACACATTAGTACAAACTTGTAGATGATATTTCCCCACTGGTTCTTGATGGTACATTGTGTAAAAAGTTACAACGCCTAAAACATCTTCAGGATTTATCTCTAAAACTTTAGCAATCTCTTGCATAACTTCATTGGATATCCAGCCATTTTGTGCTTGAGCGATCCAAAGAGCGTGCATTACGGCAGCTTGTTTGTCGGGATACCTTTTGATGGCATCATTTATTTTATCTAAATTTTCTCGAGTAAACTTAAAATCCATTTGATTAAAATTATATCTTGAAATTATTATTTATCTGCTTCACCCATTACGGGATCGATGCTTCCGATGATAGCAACAACATCTGAAACCATATATCCTTTCACAAGATGTGGAACAGACTGCAAATTATTGAACGAAGGTGATCTGATTTTACATTTCCACGGATGACCTTCACCTTTACTTACGAAATAAAATCCAAGTTCACCTTTTGGATTCTCAACGGCATGATATACTTCTCCGTCGGGCGGATTTATTCCAAAGTTAACTATCATAAAATCATGGATCAGCTCTTCCATTTTGGAGTAAACTTCATGTTTTTTCGGAAGAACTTTTTTGGGTTGATTTGCTTGAACATCACCTTGAGGAATTTTATCCAAAATTTGTTTAACGATCTTGGCACTTTCCCTCATTTCATCTATCCTAACAAAATAACGAGCTAAGCAATCACCTTCAGTGTAAGTCGGGATCTTAAAATCCATTTCATTATAAAATAAATACGGTTGGTAACGTCGTATATCATAGTCAACACCGCTGCCACGCAAACTTGGACCAGTCAACCCTAAGTCCAAAGCATCTTCTCCCGATATAACTCCAACACCTTCCAATCTATCAATGAAAATCCGATTAGCATTTAAAAGTTTTTCGCATTCTTCCAGATTTTCATCAAACTGATTTATGAACCACTGAACTTTTGCTTTAGCTTCAGGCTGCATATCATTTGCAACACCGCCAATCCGGGTATAACTATTTGTGAATCGTGCACCGCAAATAATATCCCATATATCAAGAATTTTTTCTCGCTCTCTAATAGTCCACAAAAAAACAGTCAGCGCACCAACATCCATTGCCATTGAACCAACTGCAATTAAATGGGAAGCAATCCTCGAAAGTTCAGATATGAGCATTCGAATATATTGTGCTCTTGGAGGGGCTTGTATACCAGCCAGCTTCTCTACGGCTAATACCCATGCAACATTATTACATAATGGGGCTAAGTAATCTAATCGATCTGTATGCGGAATGAATTCATAGTAAGACATATTCTCAGCCATTTTCTCATATCCGCGATGTAAATAGCCAAGTTCAGGAACACAAGCAATAACAGTTTCACCATCAAGACGCAGAACGAGCCGCAAAACACCGTGAGTTGCCGGATGCTGCGGACCCATATTCAAAATCATTTCATTCTCAAGAGCATCATCACTAGACAGCCCGGCATCAGTTTTAAGTAACGCTTCTATAATTTTAGGATGAACCTCGTCTCTGTCTGCAATTTCCATATTAAATTATTTTTTTGGTAATGGTAAGGAACCAGGAATGCCTAGCACCGGAAAATCTTTTCTTAATGGATGATATTCAAATTCCTCAGGCATATACATTCTTCTTAAATCGGGATGGAAATTGAATGTGATACCGTACATATCATAAACTTCCCTCTCATGCCAATTTGCTGATCTCCAAACTGACGACACGGTATCTATGTTACAATCTGATTCATCCACATCTGCTTTAACAACCAACTGGAATTTATTTTTTAGAGAAAAGAGATGATACACAACAGTAAATCTATCTTTTCTTCTTGCCCAGTCAATCGCAGTTACATCTATACAATGAATAAATTTTAATTCGCTGTCATTCTTCAGTACTTTACAAACCTCAACAATATCTTTTTTTTGAACTTGAATAGTTAATTCATCTTTGAATTCAGAAGTCTCAACCTGAATATTTGGTAAACTTGCATTGAGTTGGTTTAGGATTATTTCTTTCACAATAATAATCTTAATTATTTTGAATTACGTTAAGTTCAGACAGAGGTTTGTTCTGGAAGTCTCTTCCTTTTGTTCTTCCAATTTTTTCCTGGATTTGAATCAAGGCATTTAAAAGATTATCGGGACGTGGAGGACATCCGGCTAAATAAATATCGACTGGTAAGAACTGGTCTATTCCTTGCACAACCGGATATGATCTGTACATTCCGCCTGAAGAAGTGCATGCCCCCATTGCTATTACCCATTTTGGATCAGGCATTTGATCATATATTTTTTTCACTACATGAGACATTTTATAAGTCACAGTTCCCGCTACAATCATCAAATCGCATTGCCTTGGTGTGAATCTCATTACCTCAGATCCAAAACGAGCTATGTCATACTTCGGACCACCAACAGCCATCATTTCGATAGCACAGCATGAAATTCCCATTGGCATTGGCCATACAGAACTTTTTCGTGACCATGCGAGTAATGCATCTATTTTTGTTGTTAAAAATCCATCTTGAGTTAATTTCGCTTCTAATCCCATTTGAAACCACCTTTTTTGTAAACGTAAAGATAACCTATTTCAAATATCACTAAAAAAATAAACATAGATATGAAGACAGAAATTCCAAACTCATGGAATAATTTTTTGAACTGAACTGCCCATGGATAAACGAAGATTACTTCCAAATCAAAAATGATAAAAAGCATTGCTATCAGATAATATTTTATGGAGACTCGTTCCTTTGTGGTGCCAACGGGTTTCATACCACTTTCATAGGTGGAAAGTTTTTCAGTAGTTGGTCTTTGCGGTCCAAATATTATCGAAGAAAGAACGGTTGCAACCCCAAACACTATGGCGATTCCAAGCACAATAAAAACCGGTAAATACTGCTCTAACATTTATTTTATGATCAATTTTTGATTTCAAAACTTATCCAAAAAATGACTGATTGTCAATTTAAACCCCTTGCATCTTTGCGAATTTAATGATGATTTTTGTTTAAATAATAAATATCATTGTGATAAAAAGAATTCGTTAACTATTCGATGCCGGAAAATTTCAGTTTTAGGACTTTATTCCTGTTTGATAAAATAAAATCTTGGTGGGTTATACTCATCTCTTTTTCGATGATATCTTCAATTATCTACATTGGATGCGAACGCCCAACTGATGCCAATCAAAAAGATGATGGAATTCCACCAGCAGTTCCAATTGGAGTTCAGATATCTTATACTTCTGATGGAGAAATATTAGTTGAGTGGCTTCCTAATTCCGAGATTGATTTGAGAGGTTACAACGTTTATCGTAAAACCAATAAAACCGATTATATATTTTTAACATTCACACCAAACAGTTATTGGTTTGATGATTCATTAAGCTATGATGAAGAATATTCATATAGGATATCGGCAGTCGATATTTGGGGTGAAGAAAGTCAGAGATCCGCTGAAGTATCTGCTACTCCGCTCAATCGCTTTAATCCCAAAAAGCCAAGGTATATAACTATCAATGCAAGAAATTGGGAAGGAAGAATCTCTATAGTTCTTAGTTGGGAACCAAATAATGAAAGTGATGTTGCAGGTTTTAATATTTATCGAAGCTTGAGTTCTTCTTTTATTGCTGACAGCACTAATCTTGTTAGATTTACCAGTGATATTCAATTTGATGACACTTCCAGCATCTTATTCTATAAAGATTATTATTATAAAATTCGGGCTGTTGATAAGGGTGGATTAATGAGCGATGAAAGTGACTTGCTAACAGATCAGGTTTACGACATGGCTGAACAGGTCTTTCCATCTAACGATTCAATTGTTAATTATTTTGACGATTTTTTAATTAAAACAATAAAAAAACCCGCAAATTATAGAATACTTGCTCAAACCAATGAATATTACGGAGAATTTTGGTCTACAGATTTTTCTTCCAGTATCGTTGATGATACCATCAAAGTTAAATTTAATCCTCCATATTTGTACCCGTTTGTTTACTATTATTGGCGTGTCATCACGTTCTCCAATAATTCATCTTTACCAAACAGCATTTCACCTCTTTACAAATTCAAGGTTAAACCTTGAGTTGTGATCAAAAAAAAATATTGACTGATCTTATCAGTAACACTAATCGACCTTATTTTTACAGAACTTACGAAATTCTTTTTATTCTTATTTTCTTCTCACAAATTTCTTATTCACAAACAACAGATAGCTTAGAGCTTATTCGAAGCACAAATTTAGGAAACTTTTTAACCACCAGGTTTATTAAGCAGCTAAGCACTCATAATCTTAATACTCGGTTTGATATTTCGAAAACATGGGGTGATTTCGATATTCGTCTAAACGAAAATTTCAACTCAACATTTGTCAGATCAATTGAAAAAAGTATTAGAGACGAACAACAGTTAACATTACAAACTAAATATAGGATTATTCCGGAGACAAATTTAGGAATTGGATTAAGCAGCAGCATTTTTTCCGACAGCAGAAAAATTGGGATAAACCAGGCATCGGCAAACCAAGTATTTCTCTTTTCAAGGATTGAACCCAACGATAATTTTTACTTAGCGCCTTTTCTCGGTTACATGAATAATAAACAAGTGCTGAATGACGATAATGGTTTACTATACGGTACAGAAGCTCAGTTAAATAATTCTAGAATTTCCGATTTAATTATTTCTTCCGATATCAAGTTTCGTAATGAGGACATTTCACCAAGAAAAAATACAATCAGGCATTACGATCTCCGGCTGAACAGCGAATTCACAAACGATGTATCGAATATCGTAAGCGCTAGTTATTCACAAAACCGAAAAGATTTTTATTTTGAAGCCGATTCTATCACATCACAAGAGTTCAATGTTGCCAACAATATTCAAAGCCGGATTGAAACAAGCTACCTCATTCAAGATAGCCTGCACTACAATAATTTATTTAGTATGTTTTCCTTGGATGTTGCTGGAATAGTAAATTGGAGAAAAGTCGAGAGAGATACGAGATACAAATCTATCCAAAATGCAACATCATCAATTTTTGACACTGAAATAAATGAATTAAAATTAGACTTTGAATCAATGCTAAGTTATGAATCAAGAAATTTCAATGGATTGCTTCGCTTACTTTATTCTGAACGTGATGAAAAAAACCTAGCAAAAAGATTACCTCTGGTATCAGAAAATCTTTACCAGGATCGCTTGCAGCTTGAAGGAAGAAAAAATAATAACTCAATCCGGGCTTCACTTTCATTCCTTGGAAATTTAAGGTTATCTCAGTCGGATCAATTTTATATCAGCGTTCTGCATAACAAGCTAAGATACGATACACCAAGTAAGGATAATTTTGATGACCGTGATGAACTTCTCTCAATCGTTAGGTTACGTTATACCAGGCAATTCACCCCATTTTTTGAGGGATTTATAAATACGGAAGGAACCTATAATCAGACGGTTTATATCTTCTCACAAAAAAGTTCTAACAACAACATCAACAGGATATTAAAGCTTGCCGCCGGCGGTTCTTACAGAGGAGCTAATTTGACTTCAGTGAATAGCTTTGAGGTCTCTGCAAATTACACGGTATATGATTTCCAGGATTTGAATCCGAACATCAAAAGCTACTCCTTTAGACAATTCACCGCATCTGACTCAACTAATTACCTGTTTAATAAAAAATTAAAACTTTCATTATATGGTTATGTTAAGTTATCCGAACAAGGCGATTTGCAATGGAATGAATTTACATCCCGTCCCACGAGATATCTTCAAGAAATATATTGCGAACCACGGCTGACGGTTGCATACAGCATAATTCAATACTCTTTAGGAATAAGATATTTTTCGCTATCTACATTTAATTTTAAATCGAATAATAAGTTCTTAGATTCAGAATTCAGAAGTGTTGGACCAATTACCGAAATATTGATAGCTAATAGCGCCAGCCTCTTCCTTAAAATCTACGGATGGTATGAATTTATAACAATAGACAGCAGCTTTAAAAAAGAACAAACAAACTTAAATGTAGAGATGACCTGGAGTTTTTAGGTTCGATGATTTTTAGTATTTTGATGGCTCAAAAATGGATATAAATTGGCAGAAGAAAATTATTCTCTAGAAATCGAAAGTAATCCTAATAATCTTATAACTGTTGAGGAGTTTGTAAATTATTTTGCAAAGAATATCGGCATTCCGGAAGCTAGAATGAACGGGTTAATGTTATCGGTTACAGAGGCAACAACTAATGCTATCAAGCATGCCAATAAATGCGACGAAAGTAAGCGTGTAAAAATCAATGTTAAAGTTGAAGATGGTAAGGTTATTATATCGGTAATAGATGAAGGAGTTGGTTTTGATCCTTTGAAAATTCCAGATCCTACCGAACCGGAAAATTTATTGAAAGATTCCGGACGAGGAGTTTACCTAATGAAATTTTACATGGACGATTTAAAATATAACGTCACTCCGACCGGTACTGAAACAATTTTAGTGCTCAATTTGAATAAGCAAGCTTAGCAGTTTCTTCCACTTCCTTCCCTAACCTTAGCAATCTAGAATCACCTCTAATGCCTTAACCTTACTGTCTTCTTATGAAACACTAATTGAAATAGAAATTACATTTATGCTGATAAGGTTGAAACGCTTAATGGCAATCTGAGTCACTAAAGTTAAATAATTTGATAAATCTCCTCAGTTAACTAACCCAGTTTCTCACGATGGCAATATGCAATTCTAAGAAACTGGGTTAGTAGTTTTTAGATATGCCAGATTTTAGCAGACGATCTAAGCGAAGCCAAATCTGGCATATCTATTTGAACTCAACTTCTTTACTTTGAATTGGTTTCATTCATAATTATTTTAAATATGAGTGTTTTAAAATTAACCACAAAACAATCATAGGGAGAATTATCATGTCTAGAAAAAAAATTGCTATCATCGGCGGGGGACAAATCGGAGGCGTCCTCACTCAACTAATTGCTCAAAAACAACTTGGAGATGTCGTTCTATTCGATATAGTCCAGGATATGCCGCAAGGAAAAACTCTTGATATTGCCGAAGCTGCACGTGTTGATCTTTTTGATGTAAATATTAAAGGAACCAACGATTATCAAGATATTAGCGGAGCTGACATTATCATTATCACTGCAGGTTTGCCAAGAAAACCCGGTATGAGCCGTGATGATTTGCTTACCACAAATGCTCAGATTATGAAAACCGTTGCAGAAAATATTAAGAAGTTCGCTCCAAATTCAATCGCAATTATCATCTCTAATCCTCTTGATGCAATGGTAACCTTATTCACTAAAGTAACAGGATTTCCAACCAACCGAGTTGTTGGACAAGCGGGCATTCTCGATTCCTCACGCTTTGCGACTTTTATTGCCTGGGAACTTGGAGTTTCGGTAAAAGATATCAATGCGTTGGTTTTAGGCGGACACGGAGATACAATGGTTCCAATTGTAAGATATGCAAATGTTAATGGAATTCCTGTTATGGAACTACTTGAGAAAAAATATAATGACAAAACAAAAGCTAAAGAAGTTATGACTGCTCTCGTTGAGAGAACAAAACAAGCCGGCGGTGAAGTTGTGAAATTATTAAAAACCGGATCAGCATTTTACTCCCCCTCCTCCTCTGCAATTGCGATGACTGAAGCTATTATTTATGATGAAAAAAGAGTATTACCTGTCTGTGCTTACCTAAATGGCGAATATGGAGTGAAAGGTTACTTCGTTGGTGTTCCCGCTGTCTTGGGAGCTAATGGAGTTGAAAAGATCATTGAATTTGCTTTGAATGAAGAAGAACAATCGCTGCTCAATAATTCGGTGAATGCCGTTAAATCTCTCGTAGTTGATATGGAGAGGTTGGGATTTTAAGACTATTGTATTTATTTACGAACCCAATTTCTTCACTATAAAAATTCCGTATGTCAAGAAATTGGGTTTGTTTGTGTTTAAAAGATTGTGATCAGATTTACTAGACATTTACTTTTCCTCTTTAGTTTTATGTTTTTGAAACTAGATGAAATTGGAGTTCCACTTGGATAAAAGTAAAATATATCCGTGTGTTTATACAAGTACAACATTTGGGAAAGGTGTCCTACACTTAGATAATGGAAATGGTAAGCCTTGTTGCGGGCACAGAAAATATGCTGTAAAAAAGTGGTATAAACAGAATTCGTTTCCAGAATGTATAAGGTGCGCACTTAAACAACCTGATTTAGAATTAAGAAAAGAAATTTTAGATATACAATGTAACAAAACAGCCATATAACTCGCGTCTCAGCCCGCCCGCTTTTTCAAAACGGTCGTAGTGAGTTTTTCGGGTTTGGTTTTTCAAAGTAAGTTGTTCTTAAAAGTGTGATTGTAATACAAAACTGATTTATAAAAATAATGTTGCGTTGACTTTTGCTGCATTGTCGTTTTGGGCGGCGGGCTAAACGCAACTACATTATACGGTAATATAATGGGTTCTCCCAAAAAGCAACATTTTGTATCGCAATTTATTCTTCGGAATTTCTCAATTGATAATAAAGACCAATTATGGGTTTACGATAAGTGGGAAGAAAAAGAATATAAATCTTCAATTCGTGATTCTGCCAGTGAAAATTATTTTTATGAATTTAGTAAAGATGAAAATCAAACTAATACTGAGCTTAAATTGTCACGACTAGAATCAGATTGTAAATCGATCTTTAAAAAGATTATCGAAGAAAAAAGTATAAAAAGCTTAACTAACGTAGAACATTTAATGATTTGTTTATTCAGTGCTGTGCAATATTTACGAACGAACAAGTCAAGAGAACTAATTGAACAAATGAATAAAGGACTCGTTGATAAAGTTCTGGAGAGGAGAAACCTTATCGATGATTTTGAAAAAATAATGAATCTTTCCAAAGATGAGATTAGAGATATTAGCATTATTGAACTTAATAGTTCTGCTGGGAAATTAGCACCTTATTTTGTTGAGAAAGAGTTTGCCTTAGCTGAATCCCTATCGGATGAATATTTCTATATTTCTGACAATCCAATTACTTTATATAATCATTTGCCTCGTCCTTTCAGAGGGAACTTGGGATTGAAGCTAAAGGGAATAGAAATCCAATTCCCAATATCTTCTAAATTATGTATTGTATTTATGTGTCCAGATGTTGTTAATGAAGTTCGATTAAGTATTGCGAAAGCAAATTCATATAAAGAATGCCCCGTTGACATGAGGGTAGCAGAAGAGTATTTAGCATTATTTGATGATTGCATCTGCGCCAAATTCACAAGAGAAAATGTCGAATATCATAACTCTCTTCAAGTCAATCAATCATCAAGATATATTTATAGTTGCACAAATAATTTTGATCTTGTAAAAGATATGATAAAATCAGATCCAGAATTAAAGAATCCTAAAAGAATTGATTTCTTCTGATATACCGTATAACAAGTTCTTCAAGGCCGACCGCTTTAAACTGTTTCGGCATTTGTGTAATTAAAAAATTGTGGTGTAAAAGTTAGTTGCTCATTAAAGATAGTTAACAAAACAAATTTATAAATAATTATTGGCGTTAGCTTTTCAATGCTGCATTGCTGTGTTGGACGTCGGTTTAAAAACAACGCCGTTATGCCTATAATGATGAATAATATTTTTATAAGATTAACAAAAATCCAACAAGAGGTTTTAGAACTTCTTTTTGATGGAACTATTATGACAATTGATAGGATGAATCTGGCATCAATTGGAAACAGAAATGTTGCTCCGAATACACGTTACTTTCTTACAGACAATAATCTTGTAACAAGAAAAGATAAAACTAAGTCAATTAACACAAAAGGTAATGGATACATCATTTCGGAAAAAGGACGATATACTTTAAATGAAAATAGGAATATAAAAAGAAGAGGAACGCCAAGAATTTTATTAGAAGAAAAAAAATGTGGAAAGTGTAAAATTATTAAACCTATTTCCGATTTTGTTTCAATCTATGGTTTTAAAAATCCTCGTGGAAAATATTGTCATGATTGCTTCCTGTCAATTCAACAAGATCACGCTATTTCATTAATGGAAGGAAAGAATTTTTGTCTCTATTGCGGCGAGAAAATTTCCAAAGCATATGATTGGACAATAGATGGGAAATCAACCAAAACATATCTTCATAGAGATCATATGGATCCGCTTTCACTTGGTGGAGAAGATATTGATAATAACACAGTTTATTGTTGCACAAACTGCAACATAAAAAAAGGGAATAAAACTTTTAGTGAGTGGTTGAAAACGCTTGAATCTAATTATGCAGATTTAGCAAGAGAAATATATATCAAAAAGCATAAATATATTCCAGAGGAATTTAAACCTTCTCCAACAGAAATAATAATTACACTAAGTATAAAATAGGCGTAACATCTTTAATAAGTAAAAAGTCAATAGGATGCACTAATTCTAAAGTAAATAATATTTGCAAAAAAGTTCTTTGTTCTATTTAAGAGTGATTTGAAATCACTAGTTTCAAAAACAATCGGCTGTTGTGTTTTAACATAACATGCCGTTAGGCGGTTAAGCCTTCTATGGAATTACTATGGCATTGAATAGGATCGAAAAGAGATCCCAAAAAGGCATTCAAAAGGTTCTCAAAAAAATAGAGAACGGAACTTTCATTTGTAAATCGCGTCAAGCGGTCGGTAGTTCAGCGATTGGAAAACCAGTCGATTTACAAATTTCTAACAAGTCTACAAAAAGAAATCTTGTTGCTGTCGAAATTTCAAATGTGAATACAACTCAACTAGTAGGCGAAGCTACTCGATTATACTTTGATTCCATACCGCTGAAACTTCTCGTTCTTCACCGCGGTAATACGCCAAAGAATGGGAAGGAGACATCCGAAAAAATTCTTTGCGCTCTTTATGGGCAAAAACAAATCCAAGATACACCTTCCCGTGTTACTTGGTACAATGATAAAAAATCTCTGGATGCTGTGTTACGAGAACTCTTAAATAAATTGACTTAACCGCTTAACCCCTTTGATAAATAAAAAGCCCCTCTAAAGGCGGGTAAGCAATAGGAAATAGTAGTACCATGCAAAATTCCACTTTGGCGGATTGCAAAAAGTTTTCAACCTTAGGTTGATAAAATTGAGTTTTTATTAGACCGACTTAAACAACAAACCGATGCAATTAATTATAGATAGACTCAAGGGTTGTAAAGAATTTTCGAATTCAGCCCAACAAAAAACCCTCCGAGCGGAGGGTTCTTTTATAAACTGTGTTTCGTGATTATGCGGGGTCGATATTGATTTATTTTCTCTCGCCTCTTTTAGTTTCAAACTTTACCTTTCCATCTTTTACAGCAAATAGAGTGTCATCGCCCGCACGCATTACATTTCTGCCAGCATGAAATTTTGTTCCACTTGGGCTAACAAAACATTTTTGAGAAATGGCAATAAATAAATTTTATGATGTCTTGAAATAAAACCTTATAAGGACTATATTTAGTCCACATAAAGGAGTAAATAATGAAACTAAGCGAATCGGTAAAATCAATAAGTTACCTAAAAGCTAATGCTGCACAGTTGATAGAGGATGCAAATAAAAATCAAAAAACATTTGTCATTACTCAAAATGGAGAGGCAAAAGTAATTGTGCAGGACATTAAAGCTTATGAAAAAACTCAAGAAACCTTAGCTCTTCTAAAAATATTGTCAATGAGCAGCGAGAACATAGAAAATTCAAAAGCTAAAGGAATAAAAGAAACTTTTTCTGATATCAGAAAAGAATTAAAAATTCATAAATAAAAATGAACTACAAATTGCTGATTGATCCCTTAGCTAAAAAAGATATTATAGAGATTTACAATTATGTCGCTGTAGACGATTCCGTCGAAAATGCCGACAAATTGCTCAAGAACTTGGAAAGAACATATTTAAGCTTAGAAAAACTTCCATTGAGAGGACATATTCCAGAAGAATTAAGAGGTACTGGTATAAAAAGATTTCTTGAAATTCATTTTAAACCTAATCGAATAATCTATGAAATAATAGATAACATTGTATATGTTCATTGTGTAGTAGATGGAAGAAGAAATATGCAGGAGCTATTATCCAGCAGATTGCTTAGGTGAAGTTGATGAGAATCCTTAAATATTTTTTTCTAGTATTTTTTTTATTGCTGCTAAGTAATTGTAGTGAATTAATTCAAACTAATGGTTTTTCAGATGATTTAAATTATCGACCCAATTATCCTATTTCTGAAACACTTCAGACACCTACATTGAGTTTCGGTATTGGTATTGAAACGGGTGAAAGTTTTATCCATTGGACAAATGTTGAAAGTGTAGATTTTTATGAACTTGAAAAAAGTTATACTGAAGGTTTTGAATCATCATGGTTAATATTCCGTGGATCAGAAATAAGTTTTACTGAACCTGGTTCGCTAATCAGGTACTACTATCGAGTAAGAGTCATCTATAATTTAAGTGCTAGTAAATGGAGTAATATTGTTCATAATTAAATTCTAATTTTGCCAACAAAAAACCCTCCGCGTGGAGGGTTCTTTTATAAATTTTTCTTTGTGATTATGCGGGGTCGATATTAATATATTTTCTTTCGCCTCTTTTAACTTCAAACTTAACTTTACCATCTATTAAAGCAAACAGAGTGTCGTCACCAGCGCGCATTACATTTCTGCCAGCATGAAATTTTGTCCCTCTTTGACGAACAATAATATTCCCGGCTAAAACTTGCTCTCCGCCAAATCTTTTAACACCCAAACGCTGAGCATTGCTGTCTCTTCCATTACGAGTTGAACCTTGACCTTTTTTATGTGCCATTATTAATCTCTCCTATCCGATCTTTGTAATTTCAATTTTCGTTAACTGCTGACGGTGTCCTCTTTTTTTCTTGTAACCGGTTCGGCGTTTCTTTTTGAAGATGATCACCTTATCATCTTTTACATGCTCAAGAACTTTAGCAGAAACTGCCATACCGTTTAGAAAAGGAGAACCAACTTTGGTTGCTTTCCCATCGTTAAAAAGAAGCACCGAATCAAACTTTAATGTTGCATCAACTTCAGCCATTAGCTTAGGAACATAGTACTGTGCATTTTCTAAGACTTTGAATTGATGACCTTTTATATCAACCACTGCGAACATTCTTACCTCGTAATTTTCAAATTTTAGAGCACAAATTTAGTTATTATGTGCTATCAAGTCAATGAAAGAATAAAAAATAATGCGGCTAGATATGCCAGATTTTGTCACATAATGGCGAACGTTAAATCTGGCATATCTAACGAGCATTCTTAAATCTAGCAGATCTAAAGGACAATCTCACTTTTTTAATGTAAATGAAAATTCAGAACCCTCCCCTATCTTACTTTTAACGGATATTTTTGAACCGTGAGCTTCGACGATGTGCTTTACAATAGCTAATCCTAAGCCTGTACCGCCAACTTCTCTGGATCGTGCTTTATCAACCCGGTAAAACCGTTCGAAAATTCGGCTTAAATCTTCATCCGGAATTCCTATGCCTGTATCACGAACAATTATTCTTCCAAATTTTTTATCCTCTTCAACAAGAACTTCAACTTTACCGGTTTCAGTATATTTTATCGCATTAGTAATTAAGTTATCCAATGCCTGCTTCAATTTATATTTGTCGCCGAAAAGCTTAAGATTAGCTCGGCATGGATGATAAATTAGTTCTAAATGTTTTTCGTCAGATAAAGATTTTAAATGATTAACAATCGCCTGGAGAAATTCATTGACCTCGAAATACCTATAGCTTAATCTCATCTCACCAGATTCGATCATTGAGATGTCAATCAAATCATTTAGAAGGTTACTTAGGTTGATAGTATGTTCGTTCGCTTTTTCAAGAAAATGTTTATTCACTTTTGGATCATCAATTGCTCCGTCATGCAGTGTTTCAATATATCCTTGAATTGCAAAAATTGGATTTCTCAATTCATGCGAAACGTTTCCTAGAAATTCTGTCCGGATTCTCTCAAGCTTTTTAAGATACTCTATATCGGTTTTGTTCTTTATAAACATTTCTTTTATTTCATCTTCAAGATTCTGCAAATATTTTCCGAGCTTTATCTCTGATGAGTCCTTCAGTTCATTTTTTCTTATACCTCCAATTATCTTTTTAATATCCTCTACTTCCGCATTTCTTTTCTTACCGATTTGGAAGAAATAGATTAAGCTTAAAATCAAAATAATAATTACAAGCGGAACGAGAATAGTTATTCTGTTCTCAAGAAGAATTATGAAAATTAATATGAAGAGATTAAAAAGCAGAAACTCTTTGAGGTAAACGCGAGAGGAATAAAGATTATGCTTTACTTTTTTCCACAGACTTGAATTTATATCCAACTCCTTTCACAGTTTCGATAAGATTAGCATGCTTTCGTAATTTTTCTCTTATTTTTCTAATGTGAACGTCCACAGTTCTATCGACAACATAAACGTCCAATCCCCAAACATCTTTAAGCAAGGTATCCCTATCAAAAACTTTTCCCGGATTATTTGCTAGATAATACAATAGTTCAAATTCTTTTCGTGGAAATATTTTTTCTGCGCCATCTATGTTCACCAAATATTTATTTCTATCAATATAAAGAAGACCTATTTTGATATGTGCAGGAAAGGATTTTTCTTCAGATTTTTTAATATCTTTTCTTAAGTTGGAATTGACTCGTGCGATCAACTTCTTTGGAGAGATTGGTTTTTGAATGAAATCATTTGCACCAATTTCCAACCCTCGGATCTCATCAACTTCACTAGATTTTGCTGTTAGAAAAATAACCGGTGTTTGACGAAACTCCGGAAGGGATCTTAATTTTTTACAAACATCATATCCGTTAAGCTGCGGCATCATTATATCAAGAATTACCAAATCGGGTTTTTCGGAAAGCTTTTTAAGTGCCTCCATTCCATTGTAAGCAGTAATTACCTCAAATCCCTCATGAATCAAATTGTATTGAAGAAACTCAACTATATCTTTCTCGTCATCAACAAGCAGTATTTTTGTTTTCATACATTAGATTTTTATCTCACGATTCCACAAAGCAGATTTGTACATAGAATCAATAATTTTCATTCGCAAGAGAGCTTCCTCACCAGATGAAAAAACCGGATTTAACCCGCGAACTGCTCCAATAAATGATTTAAGCTCGTTCAGATAAGATTTCTTAAATAACGTTAATGGGCTTTCCAGATGTGATGGTGTTAAATCCATGGACTGATCGTCTATCTTCCTATATACTCGGAATGGATTAAGCGTTGCATAACCTTTTGTTCCATAAACATTCACATAAAATTTATCTCTATCCAGAACCAACGACCAACTGGTTTCCAATAAGATGACCGAAGAATTTTTAAACTTTATAAAACTCATGGAAGTATCTTCAACATCTTTTGTGTTGTGACTAAAATTTTTTGTTGAGACTGAATGAACGGATGGATAATCAAGCAGCCATAAAGACACATCAAGAAGCAAGATTCCCAAGTCAAATATTACTCCACCACCGGATTCTGTTTTACGCGTGAACCATTTCTGAGTGCTGCTCTGTCTCCTTATCCATCCGCATTTAACATAAAACGGGTCCCCTATTTCACCAGAGTTTAATAGACTTCTTAAAAGCATTGCATCAGGCCGAAATCTTAAATTCATGCCAACCATTAATTTCTTTTTATACTTTTTTGCCGCCGCAAGAATAAATTTTGCCTCATCAGAAGAACGAGCTAAGGGCTTTTCAACGAGAACATTTTTCTTTGCCTTCAAACACTCGATTGCAACATCTTTATGTGTACTTGTTGGTGTGGCAATTATAACAGCATCACAATCATTTTTTGCAAGCAGCTCTTTATAATCGGTGTATCTTTCTTTTATATTGAATTTATCTGCAATAGTATTCAATCGGTTTTTATTTATTTCGGCAACAGCAGTAACTGACACAGTACCTATTCTTAATAAGTTCGGAAGATGAATTAATTGTGCAACTCCCCCAAGACCAATGACCGCAACTTTAGTTTGATCCATTGACAATAACCTCTTCAGTAAAATCTTTGGTATTGCAATATAATTTAACTTTTTCAGCGATGGATTGCGGATCAATTCCTATAAGTTTGTGTAACTCTTCCTGTGTACCGTGATCGATGAAATAATCTGGTAAACCAATTCTCAACAAATCGTTCTTATATTTTTTATCTGCAAAATATTCAGAAACTGCACTGCCAAATCCACCTGCGAGCGAATTTTCTTCCAACGTAACTATTTTCTTAAACTTGTTAGCAATATCATCCAATCTTTGCGTATCGAGTGGTTTTGCAAAACGCATGTTGATCAATTCACATGAGACAGAACTTTCACCAAGAAGTTTACTCGCCTTTTTTGCATAATCAACCATGGAACCTAAAGCAAGCAATGCAACATCATTTCCATCTTCTAATTTTTCGCTCTTTCCAACTTCAATCAAATCGAATCTTTCTTTTACTGGAACACCAAGAGCTGATCCCCGTGGGTATCTTAACACGATGGGACCCTTTTTATACATTATAGCTGTGTAAAGCATATCTCTCAATTCCGATTCATCTTTTGGAGCCATGATAACAATTCCAGGTATAAATCGTAAGTATGAAATATCAAACGAACCATGATGTGTTGGACCATCAGCACCAACTAAGCCGGCACGATCAAGAACAAATACAACATGCAATTTTTGAAGGCTTACATCATGAATTATTTGATCAATAGCCCGCTGAAGAAAAGTGGAATATATAGCAACCACTGGAATCACATTTTGGGTTGCCAGCCCAGCAGCAAATGTTACGGCATGTTCTTCAGCAATTCCTACATCAAAATAATTTGCTGGGAATAGTTTTTGCACAATATCCATTCCTGTTCCATCAGGCATTGCTCCAGTAATACCAACGACAGCAGGATTATCTTTGATTATTTGAGCGAGCGCATTTCCAAAAATAGTTGTGTATGAGGTCGCTGCTCCCGCTTTTTTATGCGCCTGTCCCGTCAGTTTATCGAACGGTGTTGATGCATGAAGCTTTTGTGTGTGCTCTTCTGCCGGTTTGTATCCTCTGCCTTTTTCAGTTAAGGTATGAACAAGAATTGGTCCTTTAAGATCTTTTATCTGCTCAAATATTTTTAATAATTGGTGAAGGTTATGTCCATTGATCGGACCGAAATATCTAAAACCCAACGCTTCGAATAACATTCCCGGTGTTATAACAGCTTTAATTCCACTTTCAAGCCGAACAGCTATTCTTCTTAATCTATCTCCAAATTGATCAAGCTTACCGGTCAAATCCCAAATTTGACCCTTGAATTTATTGTAGTCGGGATGTGAAATCATTTCAGTAAAGTAGTTCGAAATTTGCCAAACATTAGGTGCGATAGACATATTATTATCGTTAAGAACTACAATTAAATCTGATTTGAGTATTCCTGAATTATTCATTGCCTCATAAGCCATACCTCCGGTCATCGCACCATCGCCAATTATTGCAACAACCTTCTTCTTCTCTTTACGAATATCTCTTGCGACAGCCATTCCCAGAGCCGCCGATATAGAGGTAGAAGCATGCCCTGCGCCGAATGCATCATATTCGCTTTCAGTTCTTTTAAGAAACCCGCTTATACCGTTTAACTGCCTAATTGTTTTAAGAAAATCCTTTCTGCCGGTTAAAATTTTATGAGGATAAGCTTGATGACCAGTATCCCACACAATAAGATCATTAGGTGTGTTGAAAACTTTATGCAATGCAACCGTAAGTTCAACAGTTCCTAAACCGCCGCCAAAATGTCCGCCAACTTCAGAAATAGTATCAATTAAAAATTCCCGGATATCGGAGCAAAGAGTTTTTAGCTGTGCAAGATCTAATTGTTTTATATCGGAAGGTAAATTTACTTTTGAGAGTATTTCGTATTTAGTGCTGTCATTCATTTTTAGTCGTCTCTGCCCTTATTCTTTTTTGATGGCTCTTTGCCTTCGAGGCTAATCGAGTCAATCTTTTTCTTTAGTTCTGTAATTTTTAATTCCGCATTTTTAAGTGTTGTTAAGCAGTCCTGAGAAAGTTCAATCCCTTCTTCAAAAAGCGCTATTGCATCTTCAAGCTGTGTGTCTTCAGCTTCTAACAAATCGGAAATTTCTTCCAATCTTAAAATTTTTTTTTCGAAATTATCGGTTTCCTTTTTCTTCATAAATATTTTTTGAAATTACAAATAGAAGTGAAATTTTAATTACTTTTTTTCATTATTTCGACATCACCATCAATAAATTGTAGTATTGCCGGTTTATCAGCCTTTAGTTTTTCCGCCCTCTTCACAAAATGTGAATCTTGATTTACTAAAACATATCCTTTCTTAAGAGTTTTTTGAACACTGTGGGACTGGATAATCTTATAATTAAGTAAAATTACGTTATTATAATAAACAAACTTTTTATCTATTCCATTTAGAATTTTGTAGATCAAGATATCGGTTAACTGAGAATTCTTTCTTACCAAATCAAATGGATATCGAAAGCCGTAGCTGCTCAAAATTTGATTAACCTCTCTCCGATTTTCACTGCAAAGCTCTTCAAGTTTTTGCGATGAATTATATGAAAATTCATTAATAAAGACAAAAAAATCATCTTTATCGGGAGTAGCAATTTCCATTGCAGCAGAAGGAGTTGGCGCTCTGAGATCAGCTACAAAATCAGAGATAGTAAAATCGACCTCGTGTCCGATTCCGGTAATGATTGGAATCTTAGATGCAAAAATTTCTCGTGCAACAATTTCTTCATTAAAAGCCCAAAGATCCTCAATGCTACCCCCACCGCGAGCAATGATAATTAAATCAATATCTTTTTGCTTGTTGAGAAGCTTTATGCTCTCAACAATACTCTCTGCTGCACCGCTTCCTTGAACCCTTGCAGGTGAAATTACAAGTTCAACCAACGGGAATCTTCTTTCAGCAACACTAATCATGTCCTGAAATGCAGCACCGTCTTTAGCAGTTACAATCCCAATCTTCTGGGGGAAAGAAGGCATTGGCTTTTTATGAATTTCATCAAACAAACCTTCATCAGCAAGTTTACGTTTCAACATCTCAAAAGCGGCTTGCAATTCACCGACTCCTGCAGGTTTCATTGAGCGCACATCAATCTGGTAGCTGCCTCTTGGAGGATAAACAGTAATTCTGCCCGATACAATAATCTTCATTCCATCTTGCGGTGTGAAAAAAACATAATTGTTTAATCCTTTCCACATTGCACATGAAATTACAGCATTAGCATCCTTCAAATTAAAATACCAGTGACCGGAAACATGTGCTTTGAAATTTGACATCTCCCCAATTACGGAAACCTCAGAGAAATTTTCCTCCAATGTAAGCTTGATTTGCTTTGTTAACTCTGAAACGCTAATAGTTTTTATGTTCGTAAATAAATCTTGCATCTATTTTTTCTCTTTTCTAAAAATTAAGCAGTATTGATGATGCCGATTTGCCACCCATGCATTGTTCACTCCAAGAGCTACTAACGGCTTATCGTCCTGTAGCCAAATTTTTTCGTCTTTAAGGACCCAAGACTTTTCACCGCGATTAGATAATGAAACTGCGGTATCGAATGCAAGCGGAAAAAGTCTTCCATTGAAATAAACATTATTTGTAATAATCGTTAGATAACCGTTGGGTTTTGTGCAATCAAAAACATTGTCAAAAATCTCTGCTTGCCTTTGAATGAAATCCTGATAATCCTTTACATTTCCTAAATCATTCTTATTTTCAGAATATTTTGTTGATAGTCCTTTTTCCAACCTAACTTTTTGTCGTAATGAATTTCGTTCAAGCTGATTCCAGTAAGGAGGAGAAGTAATTACATAATCAAACAAGATATTTTTCTTAAGATTTGAGTTTATCAGTTCACCTAAATTCTCAGATGCCCCGCAAATAGAAACCAGTTCAGTAGAAAAATTATTTCTTTTAATTCGTCTTCTGGCAGAATCATAATAATCTTTAGAAAGTTCTATTCCAACTGCATTTCTGTTCAATTTACCTGCAGCCAGCATTGTACTTCCAGTCCCTAAAAATGGGTCTAAGATCCACTCCCCTTCTTTTGTAAAGAAGGAAATGAATTCTTCAATAAGCGATTCCGGAAATTTTGCTGGATGTAAAAGCTCCTCTTCCTTTCTTCTTGGAGGACGGTGCACAAACCATGACTTGGAAAACTTGATCCATTCTTTGCCGGTAAGATCATTCAGTTTGTTCCTCGTATTATATCTTCCTCTGTCACCAAAATCGACGTATGTATTTTTCTTTTCGGGCATTTAAATAAGTCCAGGTAAAAGTTTTACTAATTTTTATAGACAACCTAATCAAAATTTAACACTAAATCCTAAAGTTGGAATAATCGGGAACATAGTATTTGCTTCGCGTCCTAATGTTAAATCAGAATTAACATAATAATTGTATGCAATTATATTCGATTTATTATAAGCATTAATTACATCAAGATAAAAGGTCCAATTCAAACCCCAAAATTCTGAAAGCGCTGTGAAACGAACATCCAATCTATGGTACTCAGGTTTGCGAGACTTTAATTTATTATCTGCGAAATCAATATCGTAAATTACTTCTTGATCAGTAGGATTACCAAAATTTTTCCTTGTTGCAATTACCGGAGTTTCAGGTTTGCCATCTAAATCATTATCTGCAAGAATTATACGAGGTTTTATTCCGATAGCCTCTGAGTAGGGAAATCCCGAGCCATACTGCCATCGAAGACCAATATCCAGCCAGCTATTAATTTGATAGTTCAACACAACATTGATTGTGTTCCTCTGATCAAAGCGAAATGGTAATTTTTCCGAATTCTCAAATCTATTTGCCCAGGCAAGCGAGTATGATATCCAACCGGATAATCGGCTTTCATTCATGATATTCTTTTTTGATAGGAAGAACTCCAAACCATAGGATTCACCGTAGGAATCATTAATCGGAATTTGAGTTAATGAATCACCGCTAATTATCAGTGGCCTTGTCCAGCCGCTCACAAATTTTGGATCTTTACCCGGAACGGCTTCTGTAAAGTATCTTGTACCTTGCACTATTTTTTGTTTGATTAAATTATCAAAACTTTTGTAGTAGCCCTCTAATCGCAGACTCCATTCGCTGCTCAGCCATCTTTCAATTCCTAAAACATAGTGCAGAGCATTTTCGGCATCAAGCTGTTTTGTGTACCGATCGCTCAAATCGTACAAAACATTCTGATCGATAATTTTTTCATATCCCGGTGATTGAAAATAGACTCCGAAGACTGCACGCAAAATCGTTACTTCATCTATACCAAACGAAAGAGAAACCCGTGGAGCAAGATATACTTTATCCAGAATATCGTAGTAATCAAATCTTAAGCTCGGTTGAATGAAAAGATTTTCTACGATCTTAAAATTATTCTGAACAAAAATTCTATAACGATTATAGTCACGAGTATTTTTCAAATCTTTAAGAGCAGTTCTAAACAGAGGGTTTGATAACAGTATTGCTTCAAGCTCAGGATCAAGCTTAAATTTGAAGTTGATTAATGTTCGCATGATATCAACTCCGGCACCTGCTTCAAAAACATTTTCACCCCACAGGCAGGTGAATTTATCATCTATGGAATATTTTCGAAAGGAGAAATCTGCATCAAATTTGAAATTTAAAAGATAAGGTGACAGAGTATCGGGAATAATCTCCTTAAAATCCTCTCTGTTCAATGATGGATCTAAAATTTGTGAATCGAAATTTGTTGCGCCGCTGTTGCGATACCAAGAAACCACAAACTTATTTAGCAGGTTTCTGCTAGGAGCAAAATGCCACGATAAACCAAGCACATCATTTTTGGTTAGGTTATAAACATCAATGCTATCTGGAGTTTTTCGATTGTCAGCGCTTAGTACATCAACCCCATCGCGTGAATAAATTCCGTTAAATAAAAATTTATGGCTGTTGTAAGGTCCAATGACTATTTTAGTTTGAAAATCATAAAAGTTCGGGAAGGTTACATTCTCATCCACAAGACCGGCGTTCTTAACGAATGGTTCGATTATTAAATCATAATAAGTTCTTCGAGAATTTACCAGCCAACTTCCATTTAAGTTAAAAGGATTTTTACCCTCGAAAACAAGATTTGCATCAATTATCGAAGCATTAATATTACCCGATAAATATTTTTTTGAATCACCTTCACGATTAGTTACATCAAGAACAGCCGACAAACGATCACCATACTTTGCGGGAAATCCTCCTGAAATAAGATTTATATCTGAGACTGCGTCGGGATTGAACATGCTTATCACACCATATAATCTGTAAGGATTAAATATTTCGACATTGTCCATTATAATTAAATTTTGATCGGGACCGCTTCCTCTAACAATTAATTGAGAAGAAAAATCATTTGCAGATAAAACGCCTGGCAGTGACTGCAAGGTTCTCAAAACATCTTCACTTGCGCCGGGAAGTATCTTTGCACTTCTGGGATTTAAGTCAATCAAACTTGTTCGCGTATCGCTTAATTCCTGTTGTTTTAACCCTGTAACTTGAACTTCACCAAGCTCAATCATTTTTGAATTCAACTTTACATCAAGTTCTACTGTTTTATTTGGCAGGACAGTAACATTAAAAAATTGTGTTTCATAACCCACAATACTGAAACGCAATTCATATTCGCCAATAGGAATTGAACTGAGCAAATAATGTCCATTTATATTCGATACTGTACCCATGTTCTCACCAACGATCAAGATATTTACTGATGGGATTGATGCTGTGCCATCTGTTACTTTACCTTTAACCGAACCGGTTTGTGCAAAAATTGAGCTGGCAGTGAAAAGAATTAAGATGAATATGTATTTCATGTTGAATATTGAGGCATAATTGCTTAGATAAAAGTAGAACAATTTTGGGGAAAAAATTATTCCATAATTTTTTCATATCTCCAAAATACTCGTTCGACTTTTGATTCAACGTTGTGCATATAAAAAGGAATAGAACTAACCCATGGAATAATTGCTTTCACAAATCCCATTTCTTTCATGTCTGTGAGGCATTTTTTAAGCAAAATGCTACCAATACCTTTTCCTCTGAGTCCGGTATCGGTGCCCATTGGACCAAACCAACCTGTTCCTTTATTGTTTCCTTCGTGGGCAGAAAATGCTTTCAACTGTCCATCAATCTCACAAATGAATACTGTGAACGGATTATTCTGATAAGCTGAAGATACTTCACCAATCCAAGCAGAAAATTTTACTTCAAGCCATTTCATGATATTTTCTTTATCACTTATTTCGCTCTGCGAAAAACTATCTTTTCTTCCAATAATTTTTTTTCTTCGGATTCGGTGTCAAAACTTTGTAATGAAAGATCGGCAACTAAATTCGATGTGTCGCCTATTTTTTTGTAACCGAGCCGTTCAAAAAAGCAAACAGCTTCAGTATAAAAAGGATCAATTCCGGGCATGAAATAATTTGGGTAAGATTCATAAACACGGATTTGCTTAACGTTTTGTTTCTTCATCTTTTGTTCAACATTTTCATAGAGCATTCTCGCATGACCTTTTCTCCTCTCATTCGAATCAACACACAGCAATTTAATGTAACCGACTTTTCCGTCTGCTCTTTTTCTTACTACCCCTTGAATAAATGCGATTGGTAATTCCCTATTTTCAATTTTACCAACCAGAGTCAATTCCGGGTCATAATCGGGATCACCAAAAGTTTTTTCATTTAACAAAAAATCCGGCATAATATCTCGATCCATATTTTGCCGGCATAGTTTAGCAACAGGCTTAAGGTATTCCTGGGAGAAATGTGTAACGATCATTTGGTTAAAAATAAATTGCGAAGAAACCGGAATATAATCCTATAGATATTTCATGAAACTCGCTTCCAGGATCGCCGGGCTTGGCATTAAATCGATAACGAGCATAGACAGTGAACGTATTGAATATCCTGAATAATCCAAGTGAAATTTCCGGACTTATTCCATTAAATCCTTTAAAGTTTGTTACATAATTTAGTCCGGGCGAAACATACTCCACTCCGGGAATCTCAACAATGTGTTTGTACCCGGTTCTAAAAAAATTCTTTATTGGCGCATTTATTATATGTGAATACTCAACTGAGAAATAGCCATTAGGATAATTATACCCGCTTGATTTAAGAAATATAAGCGGAATTTCTTTTGTTAAGCTGAAGTATTGATTTTCTTTTGTAAGAATATAAACAGGCGATGGAAGTGCAAATACGACCCCGCCAAATAAGCAGAACATAAGGAAATTAGACCCGCCTTCAACTATAACTTCTTTGGGAATTTCAAACTCATCCTTTTCGCTTGTGTAAGTCTTCCCTAGTGTATCCTCAACAATAATTGTAAAGTAATTCGCTTTTGGTTTTAAGGTATAACTCGTCAAGTCAACCTGAATTTTGTGATTGTCCGTCGATAAACTTGAT
The DNA here is from genome assembly GCA_001803045.1 of Ignavibacteria bacterium RIFOXYB12_FULL_35_14. Lineage (GTDB taxonomy): Bacteria > Bacteroidota > Ignavibacteria > Ignavibacteriales > Ignavibacteriaceae > XYD12-FULL-36-8. Next base: position 115,307 of record MHAR01000012.1, read on the forward strand.
ATTACAATCTCATTTGTTCCATTGATGTTTAACTTGGACTTACAAACTTCACTTGTAAAAAACGAAAGCATAAGCTTGTTAGGTAATTCGGGAGTTACAAAATTATCGATTATGTAAATTTCAATTGTGTCTTGTTGTGCGCTCAATGAGCTTGAAAAATTTATTACAAGCACAAAGACTAATGCTAAGCTTAATCTGATTTGTTCCATGGAAATTCTTTTTCGTGTTCTTAAATAATGTAATTACTCAATTGAAATTTAGTTATAAGTCACCTTATGCAAAAGTAAAGAATACAAACCCGGTTCATAACACCTGGTCCTAAAAATCAAAGGAACTGGGTTTGTGTGTGAATATTCCTTATTACTTTTAGTAGCGTGATTATTGATCAGAAAATTACTTTAGAGCATTTTCAACATCTTGAATAAGGTCTTCAATATCTTCCAACCCAACCGAAAAACGAACTAAGCTATCTGTAAGCCCCATTTGTTCACGCTCTTGCTTTGGAACAGAAGCATGAGTCATCGTTGCAGGATGACTAATTAAACTCTCAACTCCACCCAGACTTTCTCCAAGAGTAAATAATTTAACATTATTAAGAATTTTTTTTGCGATTTCTATGTCTCCAAAATCAGCAGAGATCATTCCGCCAAATCCTCGCATTTGCTTCTTTGCAAGCTCATGCTGTGGATGACTCACTAATCCCGGGTAATAAACTTTTTTAGCAATTCCGGAATTCATAAGGTAGTTCGTGAATTGCTGAGCATTGTAGTTGTGTCTTTCCATTCTTACTGCAAGAGTTTTAGTCGATCGCAGTATTAGCCAGCAATCAAATGGTGAAGGAACTGAACCAACAGCATTTTGAATATATCTTAATCGAGAATGAATTTTATCATCACTTGTGACTAAGATTCCGCCGATAACATCGCTGTGGCCATTTATATATTTAGTTTGACTATGAAGCACAATATCGCAGCCGAATGTAAGCGGATTTTGAAAGTAGGGGCTCATAAAAGTATTATCGACTATGCTAATCAGATTATTCTTCTTACATATTTTTGCCGTGCCGTCAAGATCTGTTAGGTTAAGCATTGGATTAGTCGGCGTTTCTATAAAAACCATTTTGGTATTTGGTTTAATTACTAACTCGATGTTCTTAATGTCCGAAGTATTAACCCAGGAAAAATCAATTCCGTAATCCTTCATGTTCAGTTCATACAACCGATAAGTTCCACCGTAAACATTGTTTGAAACGATTACATGATCTCCGCTTTTAATAAGACTCATGAGAGCGTGAGTTGCTGCAAGTCCTGAAGAAAATGCAATCCCATATTTTCCCTTTTCAAGTGCTGCTACATTAGCTTCCAAAGCACTTCGTGTTAAATTATGGGTTCTTCCATATTCAAATCCCTTATTTTTTCCGAGCGCTTCTTGTGCATAAGTAGATGTTTGATAAATTGGTGTAATAACTGCCCCGGTTGTGGGATCAGGAATTTGTCCGGCATGAATTGCATCAGTTGAAAAGCCCATTATTAATTCGTCCTTATTTAATGATTAACTCATGAATTTGAATATCGAATATCGAACAGTTCTCCGCCTCTGTTGGAAGGAATAATGAATGTAAAAGTGAAAAAGAATCGATTGAACTATTTACGGTTTTCATTATTCCTCTTTGCAGTTTCAATACTTTTAACAAATATTGAAATAAGCTCATTGCATTCTATTAATGCTTTATCCACCAAATCCATTTTCTTAGTTAAAAGAACTCTCCTTATTATTTTTAATGAAACAAGAGATTCCCTTAGTTCCTTTAATGAAATTATTAATTTGTATATAAAATCATTTCTTGATTCAGCACCTTGGGCTTCCCCGTACTGCAATGCGGGTGAAGTGCCTGATCTTACTAATTGTCCTGAAATGTGATTCCCTGCTCTTGTATTGTATAAGCTCTCAGTAATCTCAATTATGAGAACTGCAAATACAATCAATCTATCTTCAAGGTCAAATATTTTATTTTTTTGTTCGTCCATAAAAGTAAATCTTAAATTTTAAAAAAATTATTTAATAGCTGTTAAGGTGAAAATTGCCTGAAAGTCAAACTTCATAATTCGTTATTCCTTATTCGATATTCTTCCCTCGAGTCAAATTCTCCTCAATGAATTGCATTAGTTGAAAAGCCCATAAATAATTTCCTAATAGTTTATGTTAAGAAAGTTTTGCATGCCGCAGAATGTCATATCTCGTGACTATATCTATAATTCTTCCATATTCCGTAACTAGAACTGCAGGAAAATCGCCTAGATATTTTCGAACGGCTTCAATTTCAGTTCTTTGATCTAATGCCGGAAATCCTGCTTCCATAACTTGGTCCACAGTGTAATCAAAAAGCTTTGGGTCTTTCACTAGACGGCTCATCAATTTTGCTTCTTTAACACTCCCTATTGATTCACCATGGTCAATTACGGGAATTTGCGAAAAGCCTGATTCATTAATCAATTCGAATGCTTTTATCACTTTATCTGTTGGATATAAAAACGCCAAAGCTTTGCTGCCCTCATTTCGTTTAGATGAAACAATATCTTGAAGCGTTCGAATTTCAGCCGGCATAAGCCGCATGTCTCGAAGCCACTCATCACTATGGAATTTGGAGAGATATCTTTCGCCTGTATCACAAACTATAAAAACAATCACATCATTTTTATCCAGCTCTTTGGCAAGCTGTAGAGCAGCTGAGATAATAGTTCCGGTACTTCCTCCGCAAAATATTCCTTCTTCACGCGATAGAATTCGTGCATAATTAAATGAGTCAAGATCATTTACGTTGATTATTCTATCGATGTATTCAAACATAACATTTTGTGGAAGGCAGTCTTGACCAATTCCTTCAACAAGATATGGAACACCTGAAGTTAACTCGCCTTTTTCTTTATAAGATTTAAAAATGGATCCAATTGGATCGGCGCCAATGATTTGAATTTTTTTATTTTTTTCTTTTAAATACTTGCCAACTCCGCTTATTGTGCCGCCTGTTCCAATCCCCGATACAAAGTGAGTTATTTTACCCTCAGTTTGATCCCATATTTCAGGTCCGGTTGTTCTATAATGGATTTCAGGATTTGCCGGATTTGAATACTGATACATGAATAAGGAATTCGGTGTTTCTTTATTTATTCTTTTGGCTACGTTAATGTAATATTCAGGTGAATCTTGTTTGACCGCATTTGAAACAACAATCACCTCGCCGCCTAAAGCTTTCAGGTAATTTATTTTTTCTGTGCTGACTTTATCTGTAACAACAAAAATAGACTTGTAACCTTTCACTGCACACGCAAGAGCCAAACCGATTCCTGTGTTTCCGCTTGTGGCTTCAATTACCGTTCCACCTGGTTTAAGTAAGCCTTGCTTTTCAGCATGTTCGATCATTGAAATGCCAATGCGATCCTTCACGCTTCCGCCAGGGTTATGAGATTCTAGCTTCGCAAATATCTGTGGTTTAAGATTTTTATTTATTCGATTCAGCTTAACCAGCGGAGTTTTTCCCACGGCATCTAAAATTGTCTTATGATATTTCATTCATTCTTATTTTCTTTTTTTTAACTATAACACATTTTTTCAACTAATAATTCACTTATGCAGGGTGCTGAGGAAGATTCGCAAACAAACCCAGTTCCTTTGACTTTAATATTATGCTTTAGGAACTGGGTTTGTAGTCTTCACTTTTACTAACGTGAGTAATAATTCATTGGATTGAAAAACTGTGACCTCGTAAAAATTCAGCTATGGTCATTTTTTTTCTTCCTTCGGATTGAATCTCTAAAATTTCTATGCTACCCTTACTGCAACCGACAAATAGTTGATCTCTCTTTTCAAGAATTTTTCCAGCAGCGAGATTCATAGAATTATCAATTCTAGTTCTATAAACTTTTATCAATTTCTCTTGGTGGGTAAAAAATGCTCCTGGAAAAGGAGAAAATGCTCTGACTAAATTGTGAATTTCTTCAGCGGATTCATTCCAATTTATCTGCATATTCTCCTTAGTAATTTTTGGTGCTGGGGATGCCAATTCATCGGATTGTTTTTGCATTTGAGCAGTGCCGTTTTCAATTAAATTTACTGTTTCCAGAACAACCTCAGCACCCAATAAACTTAATTTATTGTGAAGTGTGCCAAAGTTATCTTCCGAAAGAATTTGGATTTTCTTTTGAAGATAAATATTTCCCGTATCGACTTTATCCTCAAGGGCAAAGGTTGTTACACCTGTTTCAGTTTCACCTTTAATTAAAGTCCATTGGATTGGTGCCGCACCCCTAAACTTCGGAAGCAGCGAAGCATGTAGATTGAATGAACCAAATTTTGGAATTGTGAAAATTTCTCTCGGTAAAATTTTGAATGCCACTACAACATACACATCGCAATCAAATGCTTTCAGATTGTTTATAAAATCTTCTGCTTTTAGTTTATCTGGTTGAAGCACTGGAATATGATTTTGTATTGCGAATTCTTTTACGGCAGTGAAGGTCACTTTTTGACCTCTGCCCCGTTCTTTATCGGGTGAAGTTACAACCGCTAAAATTTGATGATTATTTTCGAGAAGAATTTTTAAAGACGGGACAGCAAAGTCAGGTGTACCCCAAAAGATGATTTTCATTTAAGTTGATAGTTTCTTTTTTGGAATATCGGATATTCTGTTTCGATTTCCCTCTTTTTAATTTTATCTAAAGATTTTTTCAATTTCTTTTTTACATCTTCATCCAAGTGATCAGTGAACAAAACTCCGTTGAGATGATCTTGCTCATGCTGAAAAACACGCGCAAATAGCTTAGTTGCTTCGAATGTTTGTTCCTTTAAATCAGTATCATAATAAGTGATATAAATTGTTTCAGGTCTTTCAACTTCATACCGAACTTCGGGAATACTTAGGCAGCCTTCTTCAATAGCAATTTTTTTCTCTGAAAAATCTAAAATCTTAGGATTGATAAGAACCATTGGTTTTGACTTTTCATACTCTTCAACCGGAGATAAATCAACCACAAAAACGGATTGATCTATACCGACTTGAGTAGCTGCAAGACCAATACCATTTGCATTACGCATAGTTTCGAACATATTTCTTATCAGCTCGATAGTAAGGAAATCAACGTTTTTAACTAACTGAGCTTTTCTTCTCAATATTTTATCGCCATAAACGGAAATTGGAATTACAGACATTTAGATTCTAAATTTTTTTTCAATTTATTTTTGAACAAAAATAAAGAAATGATTTGCAAGAAAAAAGATAATATCAATCAATAAAAAAGGCGACCTGAAGACCGCCTTTAATAAGTAACTCACGTTACGCAAGGTAATAAGGAAAATTCGTAAACAAAATTATTTCAAGAACATCATTTTCTTGGTTTGTACAAATTTTCCGGCAATAATTCTGTAGATATACATTCCGGATGCAACTTGAGAACCGAAGTTGTTTGATCCATTCCATTCAAGTCTATAAGCACCGGCTGGCTGCTCACTATTTACTAACGTCTTCACTTCCCTTCCCAAAATATCATATATCTTTAACTGAACATTTGAGAGCTGAGGCAGAGTGTAACAAATTTGTGTTACCGGGTTAAATGGATTAGGATAGTTTTGTTCAAGAGAATTTATATCCGGATTTATAACTTCTTCGTCTACACCTGTTGGATTAATCGTTTTAAATCTCCAAATCACACTCCAATTACTCGTTCCATATTGATTAATTGCTTTTACCTTCCAAAAATAAAAAGTGTTATTATTTAAACCAGTAACTGAAAATGATGTGTCTATCAAACCAGTAGTATCCGTAAAAATTGTATTTTGAGCAAAATCGGCTCCACGTGCCAGCATGAGATCATAAGAAACAGCTGAAGGTGCAGAATGCCAATAAAGAACAGTATCAACCGGAATATTTCCTGTATTATTAACTGGATAAGATAATTCTGGTGTGCTTGGAAATCCTGTTGTAAAATTAAAATTACTTGAGAAGTCACTTGTTCCACCGGCATTAGTAGAATTCACTCGCCAATAATATTGTGATTGTCCTTCCAATCCGGTAACCACTCTAAATGTATCTGTAATATTATTTTGATCTAAAAATATTCCTGAAGTAAAAGTGGAATCAATGGAAATTTGTAATCTGTATGAAGACGCAATGTTTGGATAATCCCACTTTAAAGTAATTGTATCTTCTATATTCACTGCATCATTAATGGGATAAGCTAAAACAGGAATTGATGGAGGATTAACCGTGAGAACATTACCAGTTTCACTTTCATTATTATTTCTATCAAGAGAAGTAACAACAAAATAATAAGGCCCGGATGTTGAAGGCGGTTCACCTGGGATGCTCTGTTTCTGTCCTTCAATGTTGAAAATATTTGCTGGATTTTCCAGATCGTTGGGTTGTATGTTTGAATAGTTGAATCTGTAGACGACATACCGAGAGGCGGAATCACCGTCCGGTGCAGTTTGCGGAAGGTCCCATTTCAGTCCTCCCTGCCCATTTGCCAATCTTTCAAATCTTAAATTTAGAACTGGATTAGGAGGTACAATATCTTTCCAATTCATTCCTGGATTTAGAGAAATAAATCTGTAAAGATCATTTTTTAATGTATCGGTCACACCTTTATAATTGGCTGTGAAACTTTTTGCTCTAAAAAATACTCCACCTTGCACTTTAGAATTAGCTCGATCAAACCTAATTTGACGGGGAATTTCGTTTGCTGCCCAATTACCATTACTTGGATCGACACGGTACAGAGCATGACCTGGATAAAAATGCCTTCCATTAGCTGCTACGGAATCTGCCCACCATGGTTGGAGCTTTGCGTAATCCTGTCCACCACCAAAGGGCCAATAAAGTTGTGGAGTTAGATAATCGATAGATAGATTGTGCAACCATGCAATCGCATCACAATAAATTGTAGAGTATGCATCCAATCCTGTAATTCCTAGTGGAACTCCGTTTTTCCAAATTCCAAATGGACTCATACCAAACTTGACCCAAGGTTTTACATATTGAATTGTATCATTTATTTGCTTGATAAGAATATTAACATTATCTCTCCTCCAATCATTCTTATCTGAAAATCCTCTTGGGTCAGAAGCAAATGCAGCATCGTCTAAAGAATTATTAGCCGAACTTGCTGTCATATGATTTGGCGGATAAGGATAGAAATAATCATCAAAGTGGACTCCATCAATATCGTATCTATTGACAACATCATAGATCACTGAAGTAACATAATTTCTTACCATTGGTAAACCGGGGTTGAGAAATTTCAATGTTGAAATTTGAATTACCCACTCCGGGTGTAAAACTGTAACGTGATTAGCAGCTTTAGGATAATTTCCAACACTTCTTTCCGCTCGATATGGATTGAACCAGGCATGTAATTCCATTCCTCTTTTGTGCGCTTCTTCAATAGCAAATTCAAGTGGATCATAATATGGTGAAGGCGGAGTTCCCTGTGAACCTGTTAACCAATACGACCACGGATCGATTGATGAATTATAAAGCGCATCACATTCTGTTCTAATTTGGAATATTATGGTATTAATACCATCACGTTTTAATTCATCAAGCAGGTCTATTAATTCCTGTTTCTGCTGAGCTGGAGTAAGTACATTTGAGCTTGGCCAATCGAGGTTTACAACTGTAGCTATCCAGGCAGCTCTAAATTCTCTTTTAGGTGGAATTGATTGTGAAAACAGATTTGCGTAAAGAAATACTACTAAAACTAAAGTGATAAGATTTTTCATGCCGTATCAATTTTTATGATTGAATGCTAATGCAAAATTAAACATCTTTTTCTTTAAGATGAACTGCACAATAATTTTTATTAGTAATAAAAAAGCCCCGATTTCTCAGGGCTAAAAAACAAAAGATTAATTTCTCAATTTCCTCATTAGTTACTTTCTATTGTCCATAATACGGAGCACCGATTCTTTCCATTTCAACTCTAATCGGCGTCTGAGAAACCAAGATTTTAGTACCAGCAGCATCTCTCTCCTCACCTCTCACAAAAAATAAACTTGTGCCGGTCGTAGGCCAATACATTGATACTACTGAATTAGCACCAATAACGTCAGGATAGAGTTCGGTACTCGATTTATCCGGTTTTACAACTAATATTGGATTAGGACCTTTATCGGTTCCGATTATCAAATCTCCATCGGCAGCAAAAGCAATTGCTGTAACTTTAGCTGCAGTTTTAACGTTAGTTATGTCGAAGTACAATTCTTCGGTTCCTAAATCACCAGTAGGCAAGATTGGGATTTTCCAAACTCCTTCAATATTATCTTTAGTAGCACCCACATAAATTGCATTATCAAATATTCTTATTGCTCGTAGTACACCAGTGAAAGGAAAAGAAGTGATTGTTTTATCTTGTTTAATTCTAAATAGATTATTACTTGCATTCAATGCCCAAATATTTTGTTGATTATCAAATTCCAATGCAATCAATGTACCCGCTGAAGGTGCAGCCCAAGGAGATGCTGGTGCAACATTTTCTACAAGTTTCCATATTCCTCTTGCAGATCGGGCACCATAAAGTTCATTAGCAGGGCCAAACCTGAAATTGTCCCATTTCTGTGTATTCCCTTTTGGTATATATAAAGTTTTTTGTTTATTAGGAGTAATTTTCCAAATTCCAATGTCGAATAAGTTAACTAAAAGGTTCCCACTATTATCGATAATAATACCATAAGCTTTTTCAGCAATAGGATCGAATGGATAATATTCTTCCCATGCTGTTACTAGTTTATATGGATATATGTTGCTAAACTTGTCAGATTGCAATACAGCCATTTTTACGAGGATGGTGTCTGCCACCACATTTGGTGCTAAAACAACAAGTTGAGTTGAGGTTGCTGAGAGCACTGTTCCCGGTTTTCCATTAAAGTAAACAAAATTATTTTTTGCTGTGGCCGAGAAATTTGAACCACTAATTGTAAGTGGAGTAATCCCCGCAAGTCCTTGATTAGGCGGTGTAATTGAAGTTATCACCGGCGTAGCTATACTTTGTGAGGAGAGATCGTAAAGACTCGGTGTGACATCTTCTGAGCAGCTCACAAAGAAGAATAATGCAAGGCTAACACTTGATACTGCTATGATTTTGTAAATATTTTGTTTCATTTTAATCCCGAACTTAATTTTCAATTAATAAGATACTAGTCTAATAAGCAAAATTAATTGTGATACGATGAACACTATTGAATACACCAAAATCGGTGTATGAATAGTCAACCCCGAGACTTAATCCTTCAAAACTCTGTTTAAGACCTATTCCCGCGGTGATATCTCTTTCATCATTTGGTGCAGAATAACCGCCTCGCAAGGATATTAAATTCATAAATGTATACTCAAAACCGATAAGTATTTGCTCTGGAAAGTCCCTAGGGTGGTTTGCATCAGCTGTTAGTAATATTGAATGTTCGTTTTTATCCAACTCTAACAAATCGGAAAAATTAAAGGATGAACCAAGCTGAAATATCAACGGCAGCTGAAATCCTTCCTCCTTGTATTTAACCTCACGCGAAAAATTCCGAATGCTCATTCCAATGTTAAGACTCTTAAATCCAGTTTTATAAATCACGCCGAAATCAAAAGCAAGAACATCAAGCTTATTGTCCTGAGTGGTTCCGCTGGCATAGTCTGTTGTAGCCGGATTGAGTGCAACATTACCAACAACGCTTGTTCCTAATGATTGTCTTACGTATTTGACATTACCGCCAACGGCAAATTTTTCCGATAGTGCTATAGCATAACCTAAACCAACTGAGACAGCGGTCGGACTGAAAGTACCAACATCTAAAAACCCTTGATCATTGTCAGCTCGAACCGTTCCAAAAAAATCACCATAATCAACAGATACGAGACCTAAACCGATTACTCCATAATCGCCCTCGAAAGGAGCAAAAGCAATGCTGGCGTTATAATAGTTAATGTCTGCGATCCATTTAGTTTGACCAAGTGAGACATCAGCATAACCTTCAAAACGAGCCATAGCAGCCGGGTTATAAAACATAGCACTTGAGTTACTTTCTAAGGATGTAACAGCATCTCCAAATGCGCTCGCACGGGCATCAAGAGAAACATTTAAAAATTTCATTCCTGTCTGCCCTAACTTTTGTCTCTGAGGAAAAATATTTTGGCTCTGAATTAAAATCATTAGAAACATCAGAGCAAAAATTGTTATTGTATTTTTTGTTATTGTTCTCATAAAATTTTTTATCTCCATTTATCTAATGATTACAAATTTTACGATCTTATTTAAACCTGTAGCGAGGTCTTCAATAACCGCAAGGTAAATTCCACTTACTACAATTTGTCCCGAAGAGGTTAATGAATCCCAAGCTTGATCACCGCTGCCGTCTGTATGTTCAATTGTTTCAATCAGTTCTCCTAATTCGGAATAAATCTTAATATTACATCTGCCAGGTATATTAAAGAAATAAAGTCTATTTTGAGCTAAATCTCCATAACCCAACTCTTTGGCAGCCGATATATTATAAGGATTTGGAACTACCCTGATATTATCTAATGCTTCCTGTTTAGTTGGTATACCACCCTTTGAGATTCCGGGAGATAATCCGAGTGCAGAATATGCATTATCAGCAATATCCATAATTTCTATTTTTGAATCATTACCGATTGAGGGGGAAGTGAACCAGAGGTAACCGAAGCCATTATCAAATGCCACATTCATATTTAAAGCAGTGTTAATTTGCGCTACGACATCTTTAATTTCGATAGTATCCACTGCCGCCGAATCCGCAGGAATTGTAATTACCACCGGACCCCCATTATCTATATCTATTTTTAGTTTATCATTTACACCGGCTTTAATAGTAAATGGACCGGCTTTATTACCTTTTAGTTTCGCTGCATATGGGCTGTCTCCGGCTGGCCTTTTGAGAACTGCTGGATTATAAGTTTGCGTATAATACCTGCTGCTCTTAAGTTTTCCCAGAGGCGTTAAACCAACACCGGTATTCGAAGAAGCACCTCCAACTGAAACAATGTAATAAAAGTAGTTTAGTCCTCTGATAGGATTAGCATCATCGTAGCTTCTATCATTTGGAGCGGCAGTATGAATTAAAGTGTAGTTACTATCATATTTTCCAACAGCTCTATAAATTTCGAATCCTTCCAAACTTGAACCAGGGTTATCAAAAGTTTCCCAACTTAGAGATATTCGATCTCCAAGACCATTAACATTAAATATTTTGGGAGGTAAGGGAGGTTGTGGTATATTATAACCGGATTGATAATTTGCAATTGCTCTTCTGAAAGTTTGGAAAAGTGAATCACGCCCTTGAAATACAACTGTATTTTTCTCCAATGCATTTATTTGACCTTTTTTGTATTGTATCCCAGTAGTAGTAGCTAACTCTCTACTTATGCCCGATACAGCTTCTGCAACGATAATTGTAATACTATCCCCTGGAGCAAGTGTATATGGTCCATAGCCATCAGCATTAGAAAAACCACCAGGTGTTCCTAACGACGGATCAGCCGCCGGTTGTATGAATCCCAGAAGACCTGTGGGTTCCACTTTTAAAGCATGAGTAGGCAATTTGCGTCCTTTTGACATCCAACCGTATTCGCTTTCCATTTTGACTTTATTATAAGAATCATTGTTTGAGGTGTTTGGCTCATCGGAACCTTCATAAGATGTTGTGGAAGGCTGGTTAGGGTCGTCGCTTTTATCCGAAGATGAGGCGTCTGCATGCATGGTAACAACACCAGCAAACTGATACGCACCAAGGCGTCCTACAGTATCACTTTTTTCAGCATAACGGCCATCCCCAGGATAGGACCAGATAGGCCCGCCGATATTATCGTACAAAGTAAACGGAGGATATTTCCCATGCCACATATATTGAGCTCGAAAATTTTCCGGATCATTTTTAGTGCGCACATCAAGCATTGAGTTAATCCCCCATCCAGTTGCATTACCTATAACAAAGCGAGTATTTGCACAAACAGCGAACCTGTAATGAAAATAGAAATAAACTCCAGTTAAGGTTGTATTTGGTAACTCAATTTCATCATCGTTATCAACATTTCCAGTATTTTTAAAAGTATATTCTGAAACTATATAATTCTCATGATACTCCTGACTGAACTGAAATATTTTTCTAGTCATCGTAATACCAAGCTGCGTGTTAACTTTGTTTACAATCATTCTGTCTACAAATAAATTTGGATCCACTTCATCAATTTCCACACTCTTATCATAAGAAAGATCACCGTCAACAAAAACCTCGGGCGCTGCGAACTTACTTATCATCCTGAATTCTTGAGGAAAGAATTCACCTGCTCCTGAAACTCGTGGACCTACATGAACAACCTTAACGTTATAAGGACTTTGCGGATCAACAGGGCTGCTAAAATTAGTGCATCCAATCCACAATGCTTTGGCACATTGTATATCCTGATTAGCATAAATTGCGGGCCACTGAAGTCCATTTTGCTGCTTATTTTTTTGAATTCCTTCTTCTATCTCGCTTCCAATCTCAGAAAAGTAATTATGTAGAGACCCAACAGACATCCACTTGTATGCATATTGAGAAAATGCAGTGTCTGAATAAGCAAAGAAGCCGAGAAGCAAAAGAAAAATGTAAGATTTAATTATTGATGTATTTTGTTTCATAAATTCCTCATTATACCTAATTAAAAATCAAAAGATAATTTAAGCCCCAAAAAAACGTCTCGTGGATTCAGAAATGTAAAATATTCTTGATTGGGCATATCTATGTAAGATTTATTTTCTTTCCATTCCTCTTTTTGGCTGTCGCTGGCATTAGGATCCCAAGGAATGTATGGACCGGTTCTATAATCACCTGGTTGATCTTCACCCGGAATATTACCATAACCAAGCGGGTCGCCAATTTCTGCTGGAAGATGCAACGATTTCATGTAGGCAATGTAATCGTTGCCATCAACAAACCCATAACCATCAGGATGCATATACTTATAATTGAACAAGTTAGTTATATCAGCAAAGATTTGAAGATTTACACCCATAATGTGAAAAGATTTGCTTATTCTCAAATCAACATTCCAAAAATCCCTCCATTGTACATTGTTTTCAATGCCGGGAATACTTCCACCTCCAGCCCATGTGGTATAGCGCCCCGAGTACCAATTAGCAGTAAAACCAAATCTGAAATCTCCAAGAATATGTATACTCCCTAACTGAGGACCGAAGTCGGAGGGAGTAAAAATATCAATATTAGCGTTTGCAAACGGGCGTGGGATAGGTTTCTCCTGATATGTAGACGTTGTTGTTGCCTCATAAGATCTCTGTAAAGAAGCATTTTCATAATAGGTACCAAAACCAAAATTGCCTTCGCTTCGTACATCATAGGTATAATTAATAAAACCCTGAACCCAATCACCTCTATTTTTTGTCATCGTTAATTCAAATCCTCTAACGTCCTGGTAATTATTAGGTTCTGTTTTTGAGTAATTTACTTTATTATCCCTGCTTTGGTAGGTTACCAGTCTTGATTGCAATGAAACATCTTTATAATACCCCGCCAATTTCACCAACAATTGGTCGAACAAATTCTGTTCATATCCTAGTTCATAAGATATTGTTCTAGGTAAAGGATTATTTGGATCAGCAATTCTCGTAACAGCATTATTATCAGAGAATCTTCTTAATAGGAATAAGTTTTCTGGAGTAGGCATTTGTCTAAAATGTCCATAATTAAAGTACAATTTGCTATTAATGGAAATGGGGAATGAGATACCAACTCTTGGACTTAGATAAATTTGTTTATCTACAGTAATTTTTTTAAGAAGTGTATCTAAACCCAATGAATTTTCTGAGGCAAAAGCTTTATTGTAGGAATCGTATTCGTACCAACTTCCTTGCGGATCTGAATAGTCTAACCTTAATCCAAGATTTGCAACCATACCCTCAAATTCAAGTTTATTCTGAACATATAAAGCTCCTCTTATTGGAAAATTGCTCCAGACCGATCTAGAACGACCGCTTGGAAGGAATTTATCAACAGAAGCATAATTAACTCTGTTGTCTGTATAAACTATCTCTATACCGGTCTTTACATTGTTATATTTATCAATCTGACTTTGAAAATCACCTTTGAAAGAATAAGAAGTTACCACACTGCTATCACGGGAATTGCTAAAACCAACACCCATTCTTAAACCATCAATACCGGTTGAGGGAAAATCAGCAAAACCAAAGGGAGCTTCGTCAATGTAAACTCCGCCGATATCATAAAGTGTAGTAGTATCGCGGAGGCGTCCGGGGTTTGTACTATATTTGGATTGAAATGTACTTAAAGTAATTTCGTATAAGGATGTAGGATCAATTACGTGTGTAAACTTACCGCCAAAGGAATTTCTATCAATATTGCTGGGTGCCCAGTAATCAGTAGCAAAAATTCGGGCACTGATGTAGCTAACTCTGTTCATCACATCGCCGATACTCTCAGGTGATCTGAAGACTCCCGGAAGACCTGCATTATTATTGTTTGTACCTTCCGATTTACTTATTAAACCCTGAACCATTAATTTCTTTCCCTCACCAACATCAGCAGTAAGCTTTAATTGTCCTAACCAATCGTTAACTCCATCTCTTGAAAGTGGAACTACATACATACTTTGTGTTTGCCTATAAGATGCAAAGAATCTAAGATTTCCAAGGTCTTTAGCAAAAGGAACAGGCCCACCAAAACTTGCATCAACATCGTAATCGGGATCCTGGATGTCAGTGATTTTTCTATGCTGCCATAAAAAGATTTTTTGTGCCTGCTCAGGGGTTATATCATTTGTTGGATCACTATCAAGCAGAGTCTTTGCGGCAACAGATACCCAACCTTCAAATTCAGGATACTGTTGTTGTGTGTAGGAATCCCAAATCGGAAGACCCGTATTCGGATCATTAGCTTTAGTACCAAACCATGCAACTTGGGGATCGAGATACGGACGGATCCAATATGAATTAGGATGATTTGGTGAAGAACCGAAGTGCTTTTGGGAAGCCGAACTATACCTCGAAATTAAACTAAATGTGTACTTATCTCTCGGGCCGTCTTTTGTAACTACATTCACTAGACCAGATCGAATGTTACCATGTTCAGCATTAAACCCACCGGTTTGAATCTGTACTTCATCAACTGCAGTATAGCTTATTCCAGTAAATGGTGAATTATCTCGTTCATCTCTTAAAGTAACTCCATTAACAAGAAAGGCAGTTTGATTCGCTGAACCACCCCGAATTTCCAAGCCGCTTCTAACACCGGCTTGCAATCCAATTACACCAGATAAACTTGAAACAGGTAAGTTTTCAATTTCTGCTACATTTAGATTAACACGGCTTGAAGAAACGTCCCTTTGAACAATTGGAGTTGTGGCAACTACTACTACTTCTTCTGTCTGAATAGCATCAGATGTTAGCTCAAAGTTAATTTCGGTAGTTTGATCTATACTAACTCTCACTTGTTGGATAACTTTTGGTGCATAACCGACCATAGATGCTCTAAGATTATATGATCCGGGTGGAACATTAAGAATCACATAGTAGCCATCAACATTTGTAGCGGCACCTATGGTTGTACCTTCAATTAGAATATTAGCTCCGATTAATGCTTCGCTTGTAGTGGCATCTCTTACAACACCACTGATTTTACCAACTTGCGCTATGATTTGAAGAGAGAATATTTGAAGGGAGAGGATACCAAGCAATAACAATTTTTTCATAAGCTCATGCTCCTTTTATTATTTGGAACTCGCAGAAGTAATTCTGATCAGAGTAACTATTTTATATCGCATATACAATTACCCTCACCAGAATAAAAAATAAAATATTTTTTAGTCATTAAAAACATATAAAAATTAGTTTCTAAAGTCAATAATTATAAATCCAATCCAAAAGCTTTCCATTTTTCATTAGAATTTGTCCATCAAGATAGACAGTTGGTTTTTTAATTACGCCATCTAAATGAATAGGAACATTCACACTTCCGCCCATAGAGACATTATTTCCTAATGCAATGTGAACTGTTCCCATTACTTTTTCATCTTCCAGTAAAACACCGCTCAACTTTGCACTGTCGTTAGTTCCAATTCCAAACTCGGCAATGTTGCGAGCATCCCTACCAACATCATCAAGCTGCTTTGATAATTTCTTTGCGAGTATTCCGCCCTTAATTTCAGTTGCATAACCATCTTTGACTTTGATTGTGATATTAACATTCTTAATTAAACCCAAACCTGCCATGGAACCGTCAACAATAAAAATTCCGTTTGATGTTCCTTCAACTGGTGCAAGAAAAGTTTCACCTGTTGGTAAATTTCCGCTCTCCCCTTTTGCATGAAACAAACCCTTGCTGGCATATGATGTTCTTCCTTTGATGCTGAATGAAATATCTGTTCCCAAAGCGGAGGTAATTCTAACATGACTTCCCTTTTCTAAAATATCTTTAAGCTTAATGGATAATTTTGAAATTTTATTGTAGTCGGCATTCATTCCTCGAATCATTACATCTTTCGTAATTCCGGGAAAGGTTGCTACCCGAACTCCCTTTGCTGAAGCCGCTCTTCTAGCGTTAGTGTGGGTTAAAGATTTAGCTGTCGGACATAAAACCACATCAAACTTTTGCATTAATTCCCCAACTGCTTCAGGCGGTTCCTCACCATTTATCTTTCCGGATTTCATTTCTACATACAGCGATTGATGACCTAATCTCAAAGCATTCGAGTATAAAGCGTAACCGATTTCTCTTTTCTGTTCATCGGTTATTACTAAAACTTTTTCATCTTTTTTAGTGCACATGCAGGTTTTAATAGCAATTATGCAGGCTGAATCGAGTTTAGATAATGCCATAAATTTCTCTTTAATAAATTCTTAATTCTTAGACGATTAGTTAACAATTTTTGAAAGCGATCTTAGCCGGTTCACTTTCGAATATTTTCCTAAGCCCCGAAGGGGCAATATACATATACGCAGGGTATATCCCTGCGTACCGGAATCCACGGTTATTTAAGCCCTGCAAGGGCGGAATAAGTTTCAATCCCAAATGTAGCGTTCATCATATTCAACTTTGTACTTCCTTAAAATTGCTCTGTATTCATCCTGAAATGATCTTCTCTTATGATGCTCCTTTTGATTTTCGATATAGGCTATTACTATGTTAACTTGGGAAGGATTAACTGAAAAGGCACCGTATCCATTTTGCCAGTAAAATTTTTTTAGGATTTCACCTTTTGTTTTCATCCACTTAGATGAATGCGATTTCACTTCTTCCAGCAGCTTCATCAAAGCAATCTTTTTTGATAACATACAAAGAATATGAATGTGATCTGTATAACCTCCTATTTTTATTGGTTGGCATTCCATCTCTTTGCAGATTCTACCTATATAGCTGTATAATTCATCTTGCACCGGTTGATGAATTAGGGGAACTCTATGTTTAGTACTGAATACGATATGAATATAATTTTTTACTAGTGATTGTCCCATAAGCAGTTACACCCTTTCAGGGCTGGTTTAGTTGTTAATTGTCCTTCATTAATAGGGCTTTGCCCTATGTTGATGTATTCATGCCCTTTCAGGGCATTCATTTTCATTGATTTAGCAATTTTTAATATTTTAAACATACAACTAGTAGAAAAACCTGAATATTATAATGGAATTCCAATGTTTAATTGAACAACAGCGTTAAAACCTCCGTCAGCAATAAAATTTTTCATCACTTCAGCTGAGTTTTCATTCTTTACTAACTTACTTCCGTCATCCATTTTCATTTCATCAAT
This sequence comes from Ignavibacteria bacterium RIFOXYB12_FULL_35_14, assembly GCA_001803045.1. GTDB lineage: Bacteria > Bacteroidota > Ignavibacteria > Ignavibacteriales > Ignavibacteriaceae > XYD12-FULL-36-8. Next base: position 133,119 of record MHAR01000012.1, read on the forward strand.
TGTAAGCTTTGAATATGCGGCTAAACCTTCGAGAGTAATATATTCACCAAGAATTTCTATAACGATTCCTGTTCCTACCGAGTAACCAAACTTGGAATCGCTTTCGTAATTCTTAACTATTGTTAAAGCTCCGGGAAAATTTTGAGAACTAGAAAACCTTGCTTGATTATAAAGAAGTGCAGCATCAATTATTTTCCAATTTAGAAATGATACTATCGGAGTACCGAGATCAAATCCTAAACCCCAGTTAATTAATTTTACATCGTACGAAGTCGTAACATTTCCCGACGATAACTTCTCAATGGCTTGATGTTTTTCATCAAGGAATTGATAGAATCCTTTTGCAGTTACAAAAACGCCGCTGAATTTTTTTCGAAAGAAGTTCAACCCGACTCTAAATCCATTTGCAGAGCCAAAGCTGTCTAGATTTTCGGTTAAAGAATCTTTTCGATTTAGATTAAAAATTTTTATGTACTCGTTCAATCCATCCGGTTGGTATTTTTGATGGCTGTATCCCGCATAACCTCCCGTGAAACCGAGACATCCGAATCCAAAGGTTTGGGAATAGATGTAAGTCTGTAATAAAACGACAAATATTATAGTTAATTTAAGAGCCAACCGTGTCATCAAAGTTCTTTCTTTTTTCAAACTTAAGAACATAACAGATAAAATGGTAGCCCTAATTTTAATATGCTTGCAGCTCAATTATCTTTTCTGTGAATCGAACCAAGCTCAAGCCCATGACCAGCTGCTCCTTTTTCAGACCTTCTTAAGAAATAAGCAAACACTAATCCAAAAAATCCAAGGGAAGAAAATATCCACATACCCAAGTTATATCCCCCTGGATTTGCTGCGCTTGCACTGGATATATCGTTGGCAAAACCAATTAACAAATTAAATCCAAATAATCCGATATTTTGTATCATTGTCATTAAGCCGTATGCAGTACCAAGTTTTTCCGAATTTACTATCAAAGCTACAGAGGGCCACATTATTGCCGGTATAAGTGAGAATGCTATTCCCATCATCGACATTGGGAGAATCAAATATTTCGGGATAGCAGCATGTATGTCAAAAAAATTAATGTTGATGTTGAAAAAATCGCCTTCCGCTAGTATATCAGGGCGGCCAAATTTGTATGCCATCATCAAGTAAACCGGAATAATCAGCAATGAACCGAACATCATCAGTAATGATCGCTTTCCAATTTTATCTGCAAGCAATCCGAATAAAGGAGTAAAGAACATAGCTGCTAATGTAAGAATGCTCGATAAGTTACCGCCAACTTCACGGCTTGTGCCGTGTGCTTCCTGGAAAAATTTAATTGCAAAAGTCTGGAATGGAAACATTGCTGAATAAAATGTCACGCACAAAGCTGTTATAAACCAAAATGATTTTCCAAACTTGAATATTTTCTTGAGGACAATTTTATACTGCTGTCCTTCTTTGGGCATTGCATAATTTTTAGTCGCATAAACATCAAGAAAGAAATAAATTATTGCACAAATCAAAGCAAAGACTCCTGCGCCAACAGTAACCCACAACGGTGATTGCCAATCAGTGAACAAGCTCTTGCCCCAAGTTGGAGAATTCAATGCGAGGAAAGAACCCAAACGTGCAACAGTAAGATTCAAACCAAATGCAAAAGATAATTCCTTACCTTTGAACCACCTCGCGATTACAGTTGTTATAGCAACGATCATTGATTCAGCACCAAGACCAAAAACCAATCTGCCCGTTGCCATTAATAATATTTCACCGGTAATTGCAGTGATGATAGCACCCAGCATTATCAGAAATGTAAAAATGAAAACTGATTTTCTTGTGCCGATTCGATCAATTATTATTCCTCCAACAAGCACCATTATGATGTTGGGAAAACTATAAATCGCATTGAGCAAACCAATGTTAGAGTCCGAAAAACCCAATTGTGATTTTAACAGATCGGCGAGTGGACTTATACTATCGTAAATGTAATAGTTGCCAAACATTGCTAAACTTACGAAAAGCAAAACTGTCCATCGCAAAATGTTCGATGGCTGCGGAAGTTTTTCTTGCAAAGTATTTCCCATTTTTCCTTTTTACTTATTTCTGAAAGAAAATAAAAAAGTCAAAGCCGCCGGATTAACATGAGTTTCATTCCATTGACTTTGACTTAATAGAATTATGATTCTATGATCAGTTCTTCGGAATATTTTTTAGAACATTTTTAAGAAGATCATAAAATGGAGAAACTGAATCTATTTTTAATTTTTCAGCAGGTGAATGAACATCAAACATTGTTGGTCCGAATGATATCATATCCATTCCGGGATATTTCTCGCCGATAATTCCGCACTCTAATCCTGCGTGTATTGCTTTAACTTCCGGCTGTTTCCCAAACATATTTTGATAAGTTGATTTCATCACACCAAGAATTTCGGAGTGAACATCCGGTTTCCAACCCGGATAACCATCACCGAAAGTTAAATCTGCACCAGCAAGTTCGAACACGGATGAAACCATGTTCACAATATCACCAATTTCTGAGGCAACAGAACTTCTTTGGCTTGTTACCACATTGACTATTTTACCTTCAGTAACTATAGTTGCAAGATTAGTAGAAGTTTCCACCAATCCCAGAATATCCGGCGACATTGTTATCACACCATGAGGAACTGCATAAAGCGCATGCAATAATTTTCTTTGAGTTTTTGGATCCATTACTTTTGAAGGCATTGAATGCTTGGATAATGATACATTCAAATCAGGTTCATTAGTGGCTAATTCGGCCTTAACAGTTTGATTGAAATTCTTAACGAATTTTTTCAGTGCTTTGTCTGATGATTTCGGAACCGTAACAACCGCAAACGATTCTCGAGGAATTGCATTATGCTTGTTGCCGCCTTCAATTTTTGCTAATCGGATTTTATAATCCTTTGAGAATGTCCAAAGCAATCTGGCTAAGATTTTAATGGCATTTCCTCTGCCAGTATGAATTTCCAATCCGGAGTGACCACCTTTTAATCCGGCAACGTTAATTTCATAAGCTGAAGATCCGCCTGGAGTTTTTTCTGCAGAGAATTTAAATCGCGCCTGAGTATTTTTTCCCCCCGAACATCCGATGTAGAGACTTCCTTCTTCTTCTGAATCCATATTGAGAAGAATTTGCGCCTTCAAAAAACCGGATTTTAAGCTTGAAGCTCCTGTAAGGCCCGTTTCTTCATCAAGGGTGAACAAGCATTCGATTGGGCCATGAACCAAATTTTTATCTTCCAGAACTGCGAGAGCTGTTGCAACGCCAATTCCATTATCCGCACCGAGCGTTGTTCCTTTTGCTTTTATCCATTCGCCATCAACGTATGGAATTATTGGATCATTATCAAAATCATGTTCAACATCTCTATTTTTTTCGCAAACCATATCGATGTGACCTTGAAGCGCAAGTGTTTTTAAGTTTTCCATTCCTGGTGAAGCTGCTTTACGAATAAGAATGTTTCCAAACTTATCTCTCAATGTTTCTAAGTTATTTCTTTTGCCGACAGACAGAACATACTCAGCAATTTTTTCTTCCTTTTTGGAAGGTCGGGGATACTTGCATATTTCCTCAAAATGATTGAATACGTCCTGCGGATTAAGATGACCTAATATTTCTCCCATACAAATCTCCTTTTGAATTGATTTCGTTGAAAGTTATAAAATTATATTGATAAAGTTGAGTTAAGAATTTTGTTAGCCGTTCGTTGGCAGGCTGGACCTTGTCACCGAATTTATCTGTAAGTAATTGAGAAATTGATTCAACATTTTTTGTTCCATCCATTTCGATCCAGGTTAAAGAACCAAAATCATCGAGCTTTGCTTTTATGTATGGCGCTTTTAATCTTGGCGCTAAAAAGTTCACCAATAATTTATTTTTGAATTTTGGGACGAGCACAGAAATTTTCCCGGAAGATTCAACTTCGTAATTATAAACTCTTTTGGGAGTAAGCTCCAAATAATTTATTGAACTGTTTATCTTTTTCTTTTTGAAAATCTTTTCAATCATATTAAATACATTTGCAAAAACTCGTTATCCATTCACATTTATTTTATGGTGTTAAGCTAAGCCAGTTTTGAATCTAAAATCTCAATGTGATTCCTATACATACTTTAATAAAGTGATAAGGTTGGGAAATTTAAGTTCAACAATGTTACTAAGGTTAATTTTTAATTTTCATTCCATAATTGCATTAAACTTAATAATAATCTAATAGATAGACACTTTAACCTTATCACTTTATTTTATCAAGCTTAGTCAATCATGATCAACTTTGGTTCAACCCTATCTCTTTGCAAAATAATTTCGGAGCTAAAAATTTACCTCATCCAGCATCAGCCATTCATCCATTCAGTCATTCGCTCCTTCGGTTATCGATTTATCCCGTTATTCAACCATGCAACGACCTCTTCAAAACTAAAACACAGCACTCGGCGGTGCAGGTTCATCCGGTTTACCGGCATTATTCAACGGAGTACGAATGAGAACAAAAGCAACTACCACAAAAACTAATAAACTAATGAGAAATGATGGTTCAGTAAAAACAATCGGCGTTTTCCATTCCATCACGGCAAAGAATGCGAAGAGCAAGCCAATCAATGCTTCACCGGCAATCAATCCTGATGCAAGCAGAACACCATTATTTTCAACACGAACTTTCTGTGCTTCATTCAAATTTCTCTTTGCGGACATCTTATCAAGCAACCCTTTGATTAATCCACCGATAAAAATTGCAAAAGAAGTTTCAAGCGGAAGATACATTCCCACACAAACCAACATCGGGCTTTTAACTTTAACTAATATGAAACCTATCGCCATAATAATTCCAACAATAATTAATGGCCAGGCCATATCACCGCCAACTATTCCTTTTGCCAGAATTGCCATTAGGCTTGCTTGAGGAGCTGGATAAGCTTTTCCTCCTAAACCGGTTCCGCCAGTGTTAATATCACCCTGATGTAAAATCAGTAAAGGGAAAAACATAACAGCAGCTGCAAGTACAATTCCGAATATATCTCCAACCTGCATCTTCCAGGGCGTACCGCCAAGAATGTGCCCAACTTTCAAATCCTGAAGCATTTCCCCGGCAACTGCGGCAGCAACGCAAATAACAGCCGCAACACCAAGCACAGCGGCAATTCCTGCCATTCCTTTTACACCCAAAGCAACCATAAGCAATGCTGCAATAATTAAAGTTGAAATTGTTAATCCGCTGATCGGATTATTACTTGATCCAATCAATCCAACCAAATATCCCGAAACGGCAGCAAAGAAAAAGCCGGCAACAACCATTACGGCTGTGGCAACTAATGCTGCAACCACATCTTCAGCAAAGTAATTATAAATAACGAACGTGAAAACAGATGCTAATGCTAATCCAATGAATACCCATTTGAAGTTCATATCTTTTTCGGTTCTTAACTGTGCCACCGAACTTCCTGTAGCAGCTTTTTTAACATCTTTGATTGCATGACCCAAACCTGCACCTAAACTTTTTCTCATTCTATAAAGAGTAAAAGCCGCACTCATTAACATTCCACCAATTGCAACTGGACGCACAATAGTTCGCCAAACCTGATTTGCTAAACCAACCCAAGTTTCATCGGTTATTTGAGTGGTTCCATTTGCTTGAAGAGATGCAATTAATTCAGGACCAAGAAAGTAGAGCAACAAAGGAACGAATAAGCCCCATGCAAGTAAACCGCCTGTAAAGTTTAATGCGGCGAGGTTTGGACCAATGATGTAACCAACTCCCATGTAGGCAGGGCTAACACCGGGAGTGCTGAGCAATGCACCACCGCTCGCTTCAACTGAAGCACCATTTGCAAAGGTGATTTTCTTATAAGCAAATGCAATAAATTTTTCCCAAGCAGCAGCAAAAAATTGTACTTGCTTTAATATTTGAATTAACGCACCGAGACCCATTGCCCAAAACAGAAATTTTGCACCGCTTTTTCCGCTTCTTCCTGCTTTGTGAATTTCACCGGCAGCAACGGATTCGGGAAATGGGAGTTCTCTATCCTCAACCATCACACGGCGGAGAATTGTTACGAATAAAATTCCAACAACACCGCCAACAAGCATTATTGCAGTTGCTTCGAGGTAATGCTGAGTTGTATAAAATTCTGTCCAAACACCGGCGATTAAAAATGCTGGTAAAGTAAAAATTGCTCCGGCAGCTACCGATTCACCAATTGAACCAACTGTTCGAGCAAAATTTTCTTCAAGAATAGATCCTTTAAATATTTTTAGAATTGCCATTCCGATGACTGCGGCAGGATAAGTGGCAGCTATAGTCATGCCTGCTTTCAAACCAAGGTAAGCGTTAGCAGCACCAAGAACAACGCACATAATTAATCCGATTATCAATGCTCTGATTGTAAATTCAGGCATGTCTGACTGTGGAGAGACAAACGGAACAAACGGTTTATGCTCTGACATATTTTCTCCTTGTGTGGGTGAGAAATGTAAATTGTAACTAATTAATTTTTTCTCGGTTGAGAAATAGTTGCCCAAATATAAAGAGGTTTTTTAACCTCTACAACGATTATTTGCATTTACTTTTATTTTTTTCTCCAGAATAAAACCAGTTCCTCGATGCGTAAAATAATTTGTTAAGAACTGGGATTATGAACCTTCAATGATTAGAATTTCAGTTTTCTCATTCCGATGTGGCAAAGTGCAAAATCATACTTCACAGGGTCAATCGCATCAAATTTCTTGAGATTTTCAGTGATTTCTTCTGCCATTTTCCAGTTTACGTTTTTTCTCTTAGTAAGTTTTAGGGATTTACACATCTTCGCAATATGCGTATCAACAGGAATTATTAGTTTGCTTGTAGGAATTTCATTCCATAATCCAAAATCAAGTTCATCTTTTCTAACCATCCATCTAAGAAAGAGATTCATTCGTTTGCAGGCACTTCCCTTTTCAGGCTTGGGAAACATGAACTGAACACCTCGGCTAACTTTATTTTGATTGGTTTGCTCCAAAACAGTTTTTATGAAATAATTTGAAAATTGTGAAATTGAGTTTTTAAGATTCCGTTCATCCGGCAGATAATAAGTGAGGAAAAGATTTTTAAGAGAGCCAAAATTTTTATAGATGCTGTTTAATGCTAAGAACAAATTAATAATATCATCTTCAGTGTAAAATCTATGAACAAAACCTTTAAAATCTTTATGATTATTCGATGAAAAATTAATTATGTAGTCATATGGTTTTTCATTCACGATTGATTGTATTCTTTTTAAAGAATTAACTATCTGCTTCACATTTCCATAAGCAAAAACAGAAGCTAAGAAACCTACAACCTCAATATCTCGTTTATCTTTATATAAGTGCAGGAATTGAAGAGGATCTGGAGAAATTTTTGATTTATCAAAAGCATTGTAGTGGTAATTGAGTTTTTGTGAAAGATTCATCTAAGAATTATTTCTTATACCCAACCACGGTAATACTGAAAATTCCTTCTACATTTTCTTTATATGATTTAATTCCTTCTTCATCTAAATAATTTTTTAGAAGGTCATCGGGCAAATCAATTCGTTTTGTTTTTTTGATTTCGACATTCTTAAAACCGGATTGTGCAATCGTATCCAAATATTCTTCCTGTTTCAAAGCACCTGAAACACAACCGGCATACATTGCAGTAGAATTCTTTAACTCCTCGGACATTTCTCCCTGAATTACAATATCAGAAATACAAAAATGTCCGCCAGGTTTTAATATTCGGTAAACTTCTGAGAATGCTTTGGTTTTATCCGGAACTAAGTTCAAGACACAATTACTTACTACAACATCTGCAATTTCATCATCAAGCGGCATATTCTCAATTTCGCCAAGCTTGAATTCAACATTCTTATAGCCAAGCTTTTTGTTATTTCGATTTGCTTTCGCGAGCATCTCTTCTGTAAAATCTATGCCGATAACTTTTCCCTCTTCACCGGTAATTGCTCTGGCAACAAAAACATCATTACCTGCCCCAGACCCAAGGTCCACAACCGTATCGCCTTTTTTAATTTCAGCATATTCCGTTGGAATTCCACACCCCAAACCAAGATCAGCCTCTGCTATGTAACCATCAATATTTTTATAATCATCACCTATCATTGCAAAGTCAGCATTTGATGAATCGGTGCAGCACGAAGACTTAGGTCCACAGCATGAAGTTCTTGGAGAAGACAAAGCAATATCCCCATATTTTTCTCTTACAACTCTTTTTAAATCTTCTGATGTTTTCATTTTAATCTCCTTTTCTTTTTAACAACAACCTATTTTATTAAATAATTTATCAAGTGCGGTTTTTGCTTTTGTAAGCTCTTTATTATTTACACAGTAACAAACCTTGGGGCCATCAATTTCCCCGCTGATAAGTCCTACATTCTTTAACTCTTTTAGATGCTGGGAAACAGTAGCTTGTGCTAAAGGAAGCTGATCAACAAGATTACCCACCATGCACCGATCCATTTCGTTGAGCACTTTTAATATTTTTATCCTGGCTGGATGTGAAAGAGACTTGGCTATGTCGGCAAGCCAGATTTCTTCTTGAGTAAATTCATTTTTCTTTGAAACAGCCATTTAAGGTAAACTCCTTTATCGTTCATCGTAAATATACGATGGAACAATAAGCTTGTCAAGAATAATATTTTTATTTAATCATAAATATTAAAAAAAAGAGGTATGGTGTAGAAAAGATTAATCTCCGGTTTATGCAAATTATGAACTAAGTCATATGAAATTGCGAATCTCAATTCGTGATTATTAATCATATTTATTTTTAATGGCGAAAGATTATTTTCATTATTTATCCTGCTGGCTGATATTGGTGCATCAATTAGCTGCCATACATATGCGATTCCCGCAATACCTGTGCCAATATAAGACGTTGCTGGCCAAGCAGAACCTGAAGTTGACCCCATAGCTGGAATTAAAGCAATAGTAGCTCCAAGTACAAAGGTGCCGGTAAAGATTAGGCCCTTTACTATTTCGCCATTGTATATCTGACCGCTCCCTGGAATTATATAAGAAAGAACAAATGCAACCCAGGGTGATTTATAGCTTGGCTTACTTTGTCTGCTCATTTTGTAATTCGATAATTCTTTAGCATAATTTGATAAAACATAATGACTGCCGCCTAATGTTGGAATTGAGATTGATGATTCTGATTCAATATTCAAACCATCGGAAGTTTCCTTTTGATCCAATTCTTTTGCAGATACATTCATAACTAAAATATAGAATAAGAATCCTTGCAGGATTAAACGAGTAACTGATGTTTTATTAAACATTTTTTGCTTCTCAGTTAATAGAAAAAGTGTAACCCAATTTCATACCGACGACAGTTCTATCAGATTCCGGTTGATGATATCCTTGATCGAAAGCTGATTTAGAAAATAAAAGGTAATCTAAATAGAATGATAAAAATGCTCCGTAAGTTGTTGCACCAAGCTCTATGTTCAAGCCGATATTTGATTGAGGTTCAAGATTTATATCTGCCGGACCTCCCTGCCCGCGGGAAGCTAGATCAATTGATTCAGTAATTAGAAGTGGATACTCACCTAATATATTCAAAAATATTTTTGCAGGTCGCGAAAATTGATAAATGAAATTGCAGCCAAAATCTATGAACAATAAATTATAAACTTCGTCGTAACCATATTGACCTCCGTTATCAATATCTCTATTCCAGTATTCGTACTGAAAGCCAAGTTCCGGCGCTATAATAAATTGATCGGCAGCGTATATATCGTAACCAAAATTCAATATTGCTTCTAAACCTTCATACCCCGTTTTGCTTTTATAAGGTTCTGTTGTACCATCTGGATTTTGAAGAAAGCCGTCATAATCAATCAAACCGGAATAGTAGTGGGCATCAAACTTTGTAAACAGATCAAAACTTCTGCTAAATTTTATTTTGGAAGTTATTCCACCGCTATAAAGTAATCCCTTTTCCTCAAGAAGCTGAACTGAATTATCGTTATACTCACCCCATAAGAAAGATTTTAATGTAAACTGCGGAGTAATTTCAACCAAATTTTTAAATGGCTGCCCCCACACAAGATCATTACAAGCTAAAATCAGCAGGATTATTAATGATCCGGCATATATTAAATGCTTCATAATACTCACCTAATATTTTATTTGTAATTATTGATTTGAATGATTTATTAACTACTAGGATTAAGGACGTGCAGTGTCTCTTTGAGGTAAAATGCTTATGGAGAGATTGTATAATCATATTAATGCATTTAAAATTATCTTCTTATTGTCAAATTACAATATGTAGTATCGATTTTCAATACAAGTATGATTGAAAAAAATAATAAAGCCGAATCGCGTGATTCGGCTTTATAAACGAAGAAAAAATAATTATTTGTTAACTATGATTTTAGCATCAAGTGCTTGAGCGCCTATCCCTCCAAAGAATCCCGAGTTCTAACTTGCAAATTGAATGATGTTCCAAATAATTCACACATCCTATATCACCTTATCGAAATTTTGCATGACGGATTGGGACTTGCCGAAGGTGGCGATTTTGAAACAATAAACTTTCTGCCCGAACAAAGGTTTGATAGAAGCACAAAGTTCAATTACCAACTTACTTCATCATGCATTTCTTTAAACCTGCTGTTGGCGGTTGATTTAGTCATCTATAAGCGTTATTTCTGGATATTTATTTCTAAAATATTGTCCTTTATATTTGCGTAATAAATAATCTATCCCGAAATCTTTCGGGATTATTTCTGAATTTATGCAAAAAGAATCTTTTATTGATTTTGTTCCGTACTTATCTACTATTGTTTTCACAAATTTTGGACTAATGGCATCCGAAGTAATAAAATCTCTGATTGCTTTAGTTTCATTATCTGTTAAATTTTTACCATTCTTTTTAAATCCCCTTATTACGTCATCAAAGCCAAACATCATTTCTGTTCCTTCTTCAGGATTAAAATATACGCCCACTCCATTTTCTGAATTGAGTAAATCATTCGGTAAGTCCATTCGAGGAAAAGGGTTCTTTAACCCATGTTTCTTCATATGTGTCTCTAATTCATTTTTTGAAAGCGATTCGTATTTTTTTCTATCTTTCTTTTGTAATGCGGCAGCCATTGAGAGTCCATCTTTAAAGGTTACTAAATCACTACCAAAAAAAGCTATAAAATCTTTATAGTGTTGATGTAAGTTATCTTTAGCCTTGTTTAAAAGTTGCTTGTCATAACGATACACTATTCTTGACGCGTTTCTTATAAAATCTTTTTTTAATTTATCAATACTACTGGAGTTTAATTTACCACAATCAAGTTGTACTCCAGACCAGTACCAATAATCATTATAAGGAACGATACCGCCAAAAATAATATTGTCGATTTTAAATACATTACATTGTTCAACAGCTAAATGTACTTCATACTGAATTTTGTTAATTATATTTTCTAACGTCAAAACGTCGCTTGTTGACGAGATAACACGATAGTATGAAACATATCGTTCGTACCAACTCCTTACATCATTATTCGTTTTCGCAGGCAAATCAAGAGCTTTAGCCAATATATCCGTTACCCCTAATCCAGTCCATATAGTATTTTCTTGACAAACAAAATCGTCAATGGCTGTAATTTCAATTTTTCCTTTATTGTTTTCGGTTATGTATCTATTAAAACTAGGCCTGAATAAATATGAATTTGTACCAATCCAAACCAACTTCCGCTTAAAATCCCAACCGAAATCATTTGGTTGAGTTAGGTATTCTTTTATACTTGAAGTTTTAGGAGCGTTATGAAAATTGTTGTACAAAAATACAGAAATATTTTGGGCAAGTAATCCTAAATCTTTGTGATTGGGTGCTAAAATTAAATCAGGTTCAAATTCAAAAAGCAGTGTGTGAATAAAGCATTTTATTCTGTTTACATCGAACACTTGTTTTATTTCAATTCCGCTATTTACAAAAAGAGGCAGGGGTGTGTTAAGCAATTGTTTATTGTAATATTCTACACTATTCCAAAGTCCGATATCACAATGTAAATCTTCAGCAAATTCAATTATTAGAGTTGATAATATTTGTCTTTGCTTTTTGTCTAGCTTTATAGTATCGTAAAAATACAAATTTTGAGTTTCTGCAATAAGTTTCTCCGTCTCATTTATTAATGAGATTAATAACTCATCTTCTTTATAATTAAATCCTTTGGGTCTATTTTTTTTAAAATCTATTTTCATTCGTGTTTATTTTTTTTATCCAATTACCGATAATTTACTTATATGTCTAATAAAATGAGACCCATACGCCAAATTATGTTCTGAAGATAAACAGGATGGGTCTGGCTAATGTCGAACTTTATTTTAACAAAATTAAATAAATTTTATTCATAAATCATCAAATAATGATTTTATTTTCTACGAACTTTTAGTTGATAAATGCTTTTTCACCCTGGATGATAAAAACCATTTATATAAAGAAGCCGAATCAAAAGATTCGGCTAAAAGTTAATATAAAATGATTTGATGATACTTAATGTTCAATTCTTCAGAGGTGGAGGATACTGTCCGCGAATTGTATAAATATTATCCTTATGTGCCTGGAAATATTTTACAGTGGCTGCAAAAGATCCTGGATTTCTCTTGTTGACTCGACTAACATATTCGTCCCAGAATTTATCAAACGAAGTCATATCTTTTGCTGTATACCAAAAATTAAGATTCCATTCATCTCCCCAAGTGTGAGTGAACTGCCCAAAACTAAAGATGAATTTTTCATCAACAAGTTCTTTAAGTATGGGGGTAAATACCGAATCAACCATTTTGTTAACTTTACCCATGTCACTCATTGGTACCATGTTAAAGCTCACAATAAGTAATGGTTGGTCATTGCTCTGAGCGAAATTACTTTCGCTGACGAAAAGAAATGCAACAAGAATTATTGCAAATAATTTTGAGAACATTTTCATTGCACTAGCTCCTTTTAGATTGTTGAAGTAATCAATTGTTAAACAGTTTTAATTATTTTCTAGATTTAAAATAGGGAATTAGCATTGGTACCCTCTTTTGATACTCTTCGTATTCATTTCCAATGTAATTTCGAAGGTCTTTTTCCTCTAAATATTTTACTGAAAGAATGATGTATATAGTTGTACTTATAGCAAATATTAGATGCCCTAGGGTCATTAAAGGTGTTGCCCAAAATGCAATAATGAAGCCTAACATAATGGGATGTCTTACTATTTTGTAAAAGAAATTTATTTGAAGAACATGAGGTTGTGGTTGTTTATTTTTCAAATTATCAAAAATCTGTTTTAACCCAAAGAGCTCGAAATGATTAATCATAAATGTAGAGAGAAATACAACAAGCCATCCAAAGAAAAATACTCCAGACAAAATCATAGCAACAGTTTCATTTTCGGCTTTCCAGATTACTGTTGTTACTGGCTGCCATTGCCAAAAAATTAAAAGTAGAATTAAACTTGTCAAAAGAACAAAGGTACTACGTTCTATAGCAGGACTAATAATGGTTGTAAACCATTTTTTAAATGCAGGTCTTGCCATTATACTATGCTGTATTACAAATAGGCTTAACAAAAGTGCATTGATCAATAATGCCTGCCAAAAATTAGTTTCTGTTCCAGCGTCGATTGATTTTGGAACAATAAAATTTCCTACAAACCCTATAGCATAAAGAAAAGCAATGAGGAAAATAAGGTATGCGAATAGGCCATAAATAAAAGCGATTGATTTTTTCATAATTTAACCATTAATTTGATTTTAAATATTGTCCTTTTTGTATAATTATGCCTATTGCATTGGCGGAGCAGGATACTGACCCCTGATGGTGTAGATATTGTCCTTATGAGCCTGGAAATATTTTGTTGTAGCTGCAAAAGCTCCGGGATGTATTTTATTAACACGGCTTACATACTCATCCCAAAACTTATCAAACGAACCCATATCTTTTGCGGTATACCAAAAATTAAGATTCCATTCATCTCCCCAAGTGTGAGTGAACTGCCCAAAACTAAAGATGAATTTTTCATCAACAAG
>MHAR01000013.1 GCA_001803045.1 Ignavibacteria bacterium RIFOXYB12_FULL_35_14
GAGACTGATTGTCTGATCTATCGCCTCTTTCTTCCAAATTATTAAGGGAAAGGATATCGCTTACGGCCTTGATTTTTTACATAACAGGTAATAAGGTTTATGTAATACTACTTTGTTTATTACTAAGGTTACGAGTTCAAGAGACTTAATCAATCTAAGGTTATTTGTTATAAAACCTTAGTAAAAAAACTCAACTCAAAAAAAGAAAACCTTATTACCTTATTTAATTCTGACGAATACTCTGCATTTTCATTTTATTCAATATTAAATCAGCAATAAATTTATGAACTAAAAATCATTATTTTTGACCATTAAAAATAAGCAAGATTTTAGCATTAACTTATTATTGTGAGAATTCCACATGTCAAATTCCATTCCTAATATAAAATCATATGAAGAATCTTATTCAAATTTTTCCTGGGATATTCCTCGAACTGAACTTGGGTATTCCGATGGAAATACAATTAATATTGGTGAATATTGCTCTGACCGAATTTGCAAATTAGGTTACGCAGATAAATTAGCTTTGATTTGGGAAGGATTTACAGGAGAAGTAAGGAAATTCACTTTTAATGATATACGTGTTTTTGCTAACACAATTGCAAATTTTTTAAAAAATTTAGGACTTAATCCAGGCGATAGAGTTTGTCTTTTCATGGATAAAGTTTCCGAGTTATATTTTGGTTTTCTTGGTATTCTAAAAATGGGAGGTATAGCCCAACCACTTTTTTCTGCTTTTGGTCCCGAATCACTCTTCACACGTCTTGATGATGCAAAAACTTCAGCAATCATAACGCAAAAAAAACATCTTCATAAAGTAAGAGCAACAATAAATGATTTACCAAGCTTAAAACATATTATCGTGGTCGATGATGATGGAACAAAACCATTGAAGGAAAGAGAAATTGCTTTTCACATGGAGAAAGAAGAGAGAATTGAGAAGTTTGATAGCTATCCATCGAAAGCTGAAACCCCATCGGTTTTACATTACACATCAGGGACAACCGGCAAACCTAAAGGCGCACAGCATGTTCATTACTCAATTATTTCACAATACATCAGTGCAAAGTATGCTCTTGATTTGAAGGAGGATGATATTTATTGGTGCACTGCCGATCCTGGCTGGGTAACGGGAACTTCTTATGGAATAATTGGTGCTTGGGCAAATGGTGTTACTCAATGTGTTCTTGATGCGGGGTTCAAAGCTGAAAATTGGTACAAGTTTATTGAGAAGCACAAAGTTACAGTTTGGTATTCTGCACCAACAGCAATTCGGGCAATTATGAAAGAAGGAAACGAGATAGTAAAGAAATTTAATCTATCTTCTCTCCGTCATCTTGCAAGCGTTGGTGAGCCATTGAATGCTGAAGCAGTCATTTGGTCTAAGGAAGTTTTTGGATTGCCTTTTCATGATACTTACTGGCAGACAGAAACCGGGAGCATTGTTGTAAGCAATTATCCAGAAATGAAAATAAAACCTGGCTCAATGGGAAAACCTTTTCCGGGAATTACTGCAGCTATCGTTGACTTGAAAACTTTTCTTCCAATTGAAAAAAAAGGAATTGTCGGGATGATTGCGCTCAAACCCGGCTGGCCTGCAATGTTCAGAACTTATTGGAACAATGAAGAAACTTACAATAATAAATTTAAGAACGGCTGGTATCTTTCTGGTGATAGAGCAAGCATTGATGAAGATGGATATTATTGGTTTGTTGGAAGAGACGATGACGTTATCAATACTGCTGGACATCTTGTTGGTCCATTTGAGATTGAATCTGCATTGCTTGAACATCCCGCAGTTGCTGAATCGGCTATTGTTGGTAAGCCCGATCCGGTAAACATGGAAGTTGTAAAAGCTTTTATCGCATTAAAGCCCGGTAATGATCCAACAAAAATGCTTGAACTTGAAATCATGAATTTTATCAGGAAAAAATTATCAGCATTAGCTATGCCTCAAGAAATAGAGTTTGTAGATTCACTTCCAAAAACACGGAGCGGAAAAATTATGCGCAGAGTCTTGCGTGCAAAGGAATGGGGTGAAGAGAATGGAGATATTTCAACGTTGGAAAATGACATGTAGAGTTAAATTGTCAAATTGTTTTATTGTTAAATTGATAAAGGAAAATTCCAATCAGCAAACCACAAATAACAAATAAAATACAAATGACAATTTCTAAATCGTCTCAAATAAATGAAATTGGGAAACTCTAAGGAATTTGAAATTTAGTAGTTGAGATTTATTTGGATTTTGTTTTTTGTTATTTGGAAATTAAGATATCAACTTTGGTAACAGTATTTAGAATAAAGTTTATCATTAATTAAATTACAGTTAAATTGGAGTAACAAATCATGGCATCCTTAAAAGACACAATTCTCGAATATGTAAAAAATGAATACCTCGAAGAAGGCAGTGACGAGGAAATCACTTATGATACAGCATTGATATCCGGTGGAATTGTTGACTCATTCTCGATGATTTCCTTAAAAGTCTTTCTGGAAACAAAATTTAATATTGATATTCCTGATGCAAAAGCATCACCTGAAGCTTTTGATAGCGTCAATAATATTGTAAAGCTTCTCAAAGAATTTTCCGTCGAAGACGGATCCGCCTCTGGCGGAAATGCAAAGTAGGAGGTTAAGATGGCTTACAATACAGACGTAAGAAAAATTTATTCAGACCAGCTTGAAGAGTTAAAAGGTCTGGGCATCTTCAAGGAAGAACGGGCAATTTGTACTCCTCAGGATTCTGAAATCGAAGTTGAGTCTCCCATTGGCGCTGAGAAGAAAAGAGTTATTAATATGTGCGCGAATAATTATCTCGGTCTTTCTTCTCATCCCGAAGTCGTTAAAGCTGCTCATGAGGGACTCGATGTTAGAGGTTATGGGATGTCTTCCGTCAGATTTATTTGCGGAACACAAGACATTCACAAAGAGCTTGAAAAAAAGTTAACTGAGTTTTTAGGAACTGAAGACACAATTCTTTTTCCATCTTGTATGGATGCAAATGCCGGTGTGTTTGAGGCAATCTTAACTGAACAAGATGTAATGATTGCCGACAGATTAGTCCACGCATCGATAATTGATGGAATGCGTTTGTGCAAAGCTCAGAATGATTCATATAAACATTCCGATATGGCACATCTTGAAGAGAAACTGCAGCTTCATCAATCCGCCACAGGCGGAAAAAGGATGAGAGTGATAATCACCGATGGCGCATTTTCAATGGATGGTGATCTTGCTAAGATGGATAAAATAGTTGAGCTTGCTGAAAAATATAATGCGATGGTTTTTGTAGATGATTCTCATGCGAGCGGTTATATCGGTAAAACAGGTCGAGGTTCTCACGAGCATTTTGGTGTCGTCGGAAAGATTGATATTATAACTACAACACTTGGGAAAGCACTTGGCGGCGCATCCGGCGGTTGTGTTTCCGGCAGAAAAGAAATCGTTGAAATGTGCAGACAAAAAGCTCGACCGTATCTATTCTCAAATACAGTTGCTCCGGTTATAGTTGAAGGTGCTTTGAGAGTCCTTGAAATAATTTCAAAATCAACTGCTCGCCGTGATAAGCTTGAAGAGAATACAAAATTCTGGAGAAAAGGATTGACTGAGGCAGGATTTATAATTAAAGAAGGTGAAACTGCGATTGTTCCAGTTATGCTTTTCAATGCAAAGCTTTCTCAAGATATCGCAAGAGATCTTTACGCCGAAGGAATTTATGCTGTTGGATTTTTCTTTCCAGTAGTTCCTAAAGGACAAGCAAGAATTAGAACACAATTATCTGCTGCTCATGAAATGCATCATTTAGAAAAAGCTCTCGCTGCGTTTATTAAAGTAGGCAAGAAGTATGATATTCTTGGCAAGACGAAGCAAGAGATTATTGATAAGTACGGGATGTGATAATTTAAGATCGAAATTAACTTTTATGTAAATATTTATAAGCATGAGAAGTTCGGAGAATTGATTGATAAAACAAAAATCATTTACTGCTTGTTTATTGCCATAAGAGTTTAAATCGACAAAATTATTTCTTGCAACTTTAAATATTTCTTAGGAAGTTAGCTTCAGGACAAAAACACGGAGTATTCCGTTGAGTATTTAGGTGAGTATATTACTTTTACTTCTAAATAAAGTTAGTAAATGTTTTCATTAATTATTAAATATATCTGTACAATACTTCTCTTTGTTTCATTCCATCATATCTATCCACAAAAAGCGAATATTTCTTTCCAGCACTTTGGTATTGATCAAGGTATGTCATCATCAAGTGTTGGGGCTATTTTTCAAGACCGCAAAGGTTATATGTGGTTTTGTAATTCTAATGGTATAGATCGCTATGATGGCTATAACTTTGTTTCTTATAAATATCCTAGAGGATCTACTGTTCTTATTAACTACTTCCCAGGTACAATAAGTGAGGATTATGAAGGAAACATCTGGTTTCCTTCTTACAATGGTGGACTTGAAAAACTTAATCCTGAAACCCATACCTTTACAAATTATAAGCTTGATCCCCAACACGCAAACACTGGGTGGAGCAACATTGTTATATCAGTTTATATTGATAGTAAAGATGTATTGTGGGTTGGCTCAGGAGATGGATTTTATAAGTTTAATAAAGATAAGCAAACATTTACCTCATACAGGCATGATCAAAATGATCTTTATAGTCTTGGTAATAATGCTGTCGATGATATTTATGAGGACAGATCTGGCACGCTTTGGTTAGCAACCGGTGGCGGCCTCGACAGATTTGATAGAGAAACAAATCAATTCTATCACTACTGGCATTATCCAAATAATTACTGGGGCGATAGCAAAACAGGAATGCATTGGTTACAAGCTATCATCGAGGACAATGCCGGAGTATTATGGCTTGGCACTGATGGAGGGTTAGTTGAGTTCGATACTAAATCTAATAAATTTACTTTGTACCGACATGATCCCAAGATCGCTCTTGTTGGAGAACGTAATATCATTCTGACCCTATGTGAAGACGCATCTGGGAATCTGTGGCTTGGTACCATGGCGGGACTTGATATTTTTAATAAAAAAACAAAGACATTCTCATCTTATGTTCACGACGAGAAAAATCCAAAAAGCTTGAGCAGTAACATTATAAATTCTGTTTTCCGAGATAGGACATGCTCAATATGGATTTCAACAAAACAAGGTGGAGTGAACAGGGTAGACCATCCAAATCCACTTTTTACAAAATACATTTTTGATCCTTCAAAGAAAGGAACTCTGTCCTCAGATAAGGTTCTTGTTCTATATAGGGGTAAGATGGGAACCGTATGGGTTTGTACGTGGAGTGGGTTGGAAATATTTGATGCGAAGAGTGAAACATTTAAAACTTATAATTTTGACTTTACTTCTGTTTTTCAGGACAATTCAGGAAATATTTTAGTAAGTCCTAAATCAGGCGGTTTGTACAAATTTAATATAAATGATCGCTGGACCTGTTACATAGATTCAACTAAAGGAGTAGATTCTGAACAATTTTACTCATTTTATTCTCAACGAAGTGACCAGTTTTGGTTAGGCACTATTAAGGGAGATCTTTATCTGTTTAATCCATTTACGCTTAATAAAAAATGGATTACAAAAATTAATAATAGTGTGACTACTCTCTACCAGGATACCTATGGATTAGTCTGGTTTGGAGGAAGTACAACCGGTTTATTTTGTTATGATCCAAACAGAGATACAATAAGCCAATATAACTCCGATACCAAAAACCCTTTAACACTATGCGATAATACTATTTTATCAACAATTTGTGAAGATCAAACCAAAACACTCTGGTGTGGATCCAGCAATGGTTTGAACAGATACAATCGTGCTCAAAATACATTTACTCGTTTTAAAGATAAGGATGGATTTTTGAATGAAGGTGTTCATCAAATACTTGAAGATGATCATGGTAACCTTTGGATGAGTACAGGGAAAGGAATTTCTAAATTTAATCCTCAAACTGGTATATTTAAAAACTATTACTCGTCAGATGAATTTGCCGGTATTAATTTTTATTCACAGGCTGGATGCCGGACAGAAAATGGAGAAATGTATTTTGGGGGAGAAAACGGATTTATCCGGTTTCATCCTGATAGTATAAAAGATGATCCATTTGTACCGCCAATTGTAATAACATCTTTTCGAAAGTTTGAGAAACCATTTCCATTCGGAACAGAAGTAAAACTACCGCATACAGATAATTTCATCTCATTTGAATTTGCTGCATTAAGTTATATAAACAGTGCAGAGAATCAATATGCGTATAAGATGGAAGGATTAGATAAAGATTGGGTCTATTGCGGAACCAGACGTTATGCGTCATACCCGAATATGGATCCTGGTAAGTTTGTTTTCAGAGTTAAAGGATCAACCAGTAATCGAATATGGAATGAAGCCGGAGCCTCACTAAGAATAATAATCAATCCACCTTGGTGGCGGACAACATGGGCTTACATTTTTTATGTGCTTTTTATTTTGGCTATTATTTATTTCACCTGGAAAATGCAACTCAAAAGAATAAAGGTTAAGCACGAATTTGAGTTGAGCAGATTTGAAGCACAAAAGCTCCAAGAAATGGATGAAATAAAAACCAGATTCTTCACAAACATTTCCCATGAATTCCGCACACCGTTGACTTTAATTCTTGGTCCTGCAAAACAATTATTAGAACGATTAAAAGATGAAAAAGCAAAAGATGAATTAAACCTAATTCACAGAAGTGCGAGGAAACTAAACAGACTTGTAGATGAGCTGCTCGATATTTCAAGAATTGATGCAGGTGAAATGAAGCTAAAAGCCTGCCCTTATAATTTTGTTTCATTAGCTAAAGAGATAGTTCTCTCATTCCATTCACTAGCTGAAAGAAAAAATATTATTTTCAAATTGAATTGTAATGAGAAAGAGATAATTGCTTATCTGGATAGAGATAAGATTGATAAAATTTTAAGCAACATTTTATCAAATGCATTTAAGTTTACTCCCGAAGGCGGCAGAGTGGAGGTTGAGATTCTTAGGAAAACAAATGATGTTCAGATAATAATTTCTGATACTGGTACGGGCATTCCAAAAGATAAAATCGATAAAATCTTTGACCGCTTCTACCAGGTAGAAGGAAATCATACTAGAGAACAGGAAGGAACAGGCATTGGATTAGCTTTAACACGAGAGTTGGTACAATTGCATAAAGGTAGGATAGAAGTAGAAAGTGCTGAAGGAAAGGGATCAACATTCAGGTTAAGCTTTCCTTTGGGTAGAGTACACTTGAAACCGGAAGAGATAGTTGAACCAGATAAAGAAAAGACCTGTCAGCCTCTGGCTGATGAAGATAAAGAGAAAGCACGAACGAATACAGAACTTGAGGATTTAATTAAAATAAAAAATGAAAATAAAATTGATATTGAATCTGCAGAAAAATCATCGTTACCAACTGTGCTGATTGTGGAAGATAATGCTGATGTAAGAAAATACATCAGAATGATACTTGAAAACCAGTACAGTATAAGTGAAGCCAAAGATGGTGAGGAAGGACTTGATAAATCATTTGAGCAAATACCTGATCTTATCATCAGCGATATTATGATGCCAAAGCTTGATGGTTTTCAGTTGTGCAGTAAATTAAAAACTGATTCAAGAACCAGTCACATTCCCGTTATATTACTTACAGCCAAAGCAACAATGAAAGATAAAATAAATGGATTAGAGATCGGAGCGGATGATTATATAATGAAACCCTTTGAAGCTTCGGAACTAAAAGCAAGAATAAAAAATCTTTTACAGCAGAGGAAGAGATTGCACGAACATTTCCGGCAGCATGGATTATTTGAAATAGAAGAGCAGAATATCACATCACTTGATCAGAAATTTATTCAGAAATCAATTGAGGTGATTAATAATAATTTATCCAATATTAATTTGAGTGTTGAACTTCTCGCTTCTAATCTTGCTATAAGTAAATGGGTGTTGAATAAAAAACTGTCTGCGCTGACTGGAGATACACCTGCCGAATTAATTAAGAGAATAAGATTGAGCAAAGCAGCAAAACTGATAGAGCGCAGTACCGGAAATATTTCAGAAATAGCGCTTGAAGTGGGTTTTACAAATCCCGCATACTTTGCCGAATGTTTCAAAAAACAATTTGGCCTTTCCCCATCACAATATCATCACAGCTCCACCATTAATTAGTAAACCAACAGCCTTTTTCATACCAAACAATCAAAATTGGTAGAAATACAATCAAAATTGGTAGAAAATTATCCTTTTAAAGCTTACCATACCATTGTAAAAATTTCACTTTAATTCATTTTTATAAGCACAGTCTGACGAATTCCTAACGTATTCGAGGATAGAGAAAAACAATGTTATCAAAAAATTCAGAGATGGATGATGTAATTCCTTTTGAGTTTTATTTAAGCCAGAATTATCCGAATCCGTTCAGAGATAAAACGATTATAAAATATTGTATTGGGTACAAAACCAGGGTGAAGCTGACGATCTTAGATGCCAAAGGAGAAGTAATAGAAACACTAGTAGATGAAGAAAAGAAACCCGGCACGTATGAAATTGAATTTTCTGCTTCAACTTGTCATTCCCGCGAAAGCCGTAATCTATCTGAGGGAAATTATTTCTACCGTTTAGAAGCCGGAGATTATGTAAGTGAGAAGAAAATTGTTTTAGAATAATAATTTATAAAGGAGGTTCATTATGAAAAAATTAATACTTACAATATCGATTCTTTTATTTGGGATTCAGATATTTGCACAATCACCAATAATCTCTGTTACAATGGATTCATTGAGTGAGAATCTGTATACAGGTAAAAGTTCACCCCAATCCTTTAATATCTCGAACAGCGGGAATAGTAATCTAACTTTTAATATTTCAACTGAATTTTCTTCCAGTGGAACTAATCAGAATTATGCACTTCAGTTTGATGGAGTTGATGATATGGTTGAAGGTTCTGCGGAAGGCTTTCCGAGCGGAAACAGCAATAGGACTATCGAACTGTGGTTTAACAGGATAGGTCAGCCCGTTGAGTCTGGAGCACTTATAGGTTATGGGACTTGGGGTAATTATGATCAACTATATCAATTTTATATTAGTCAGGATAAATTATATTTCACTCAGTGGGGTGATGGAGTTTATACTAATACTATAATTAAGTCTAATCAATGGTATCATGTTGCAGTAGTAAATGTTGGTAATGAAGTTGTTATTTATTTAAATGGAGAAGTTGACGGAACTGGGAACGTGAATATTAACACATCATCTAACGCATCTTTTAATATTGGCAAGGCACCACCCGGTTATGATTGGAGTGAAAGATTTAACGGTATTATTGATGAGGTTCGTATCTGGGATGTAGCGCGAACTCAGCAAGAGATTCAGCAATTTATGAATCAACCACTGACAGGCACGGAGTTAGGTTTAGTCGGTTACTGGCAGTTTAATGAAGGAACAGGAAATACTGCGTATGATAAAACTGGTAACGCTCATAATGGTTCACTTCAAGGAGGAGTAAATTGGATTTTATCAGAAACTCAAATTGCTCCTTCTTGGATCTCAATTATTCCTGACACGGGTATTTGTACTTCTAACTCTTCTTTGGCAGTAGACGTTTTATTTAGTGCTTTGGGATTAAGCGGTGGTAATTATGATGCTAATATTGTTATTTCGAGTAACGATCCAGTTACACCAGAAGTAATAATTCCTTCACACTTAACTGTAAATGACGCTCCAGCATTTTCAAGTGATATAGACTCTATAAGTTTTGGCGAAGTATTTCTTGGTGTAGTTGATACATTCAAGCTGAAAGTAAGAAATATCGGCTCACAGGATCTGTTAATTTTCAATACAGCAGTACAACCGAATGTATATACTGTTCATCCCACATTTGCAGGAATTGATCCAGGCGATAGTGAAGTATTCACGACTACTTTTCTGCCTCAGGCAGTAGGGCACTATCCAGGAACATTGACATTTAACAGTAATGATCCAACTCTAAATAGCTACATTATACCCATTAACGGAATAGGAGTTGAACCTCCAATAATAGTCGTAAATCCGGACTCATTGGTTATTAGTGTTTTACCCGGGACTACAAAAACAAAAATGGTGACAATAAATAATCAGGGTCAAAGCAATCTGTACTTTGATATACTAGTCCTTTTGGGTTTTGGCTCGTTCAGGTTAGGCGGATATAGCTCAGGCAACTATGCACTTCAGTTTGATGGAATTGATGATGTGGTTATAGGTCCTACGACAGAATTCCCTGTTGGAAATAGCAACAGAACCATCGAACTGTGGTTTAAAAGATTTAATATACTCTCTGTGGAATCACTCCTTATGGCATATGGGGGCTGGGGTTGGGATAATGCCGGTAAAAATTTTGGAATTAGTATTAAATCCGATCAGTCGTATCACGGATTTTTTTGTACCAATTGGGGCGATGCAATTATAGGAGGCACAACAATTCAAAACAATCAGTGGTATCATGGTGCTGCAGTGACTGTTGGTACTGATATCGTTGTTTATTTGAATGGAGAGGTTGATGCAACCGGGAATATGGGTCTAAGCACATTAGCAAACACACCATTCTATATAGGTAGGGCAGCATCTGGGCATGAAGAGCCTAGAAAATTCAACGGCATTATCGATGAAGTTCGTATCTGGGATGTACCCCATACACAACAGGAGATACAGCAATATATGAATCAACAGCTTACAGGCACAGAACCAGGTTTAGTTGGTTACTGGCAGTTTAATGAAGGAACAGGAAATACTGCTTATGATAAAACAGTAAATGCTAACCATGGATCTGTTATCGGTGGTGCTACCTGGATAAACTCATCAGCCCCTATTGGACCTTCCTGGTTAACAAGCTCTCTTGATTCCGGTGTATGCTTCCCAAATTCAGCAATGGACATAGAATTTTTATTTGACGCAACAGAACTCGATACAGGAGATTACTATGGTTCAATAATTATAAAGAGTAGTGATCCATTCTCTCCATCTGTTGTCGTTCCCATTCATTTGATAGTTTCTACAACGGTAGGAGTTGAAGATGAATATGCTCTACCAACAGAATATAATCTCTATCAAAACTTTCCCAATTCTTTTAATCCTTCAACTACGATAAAGTATTCAATACCAAAAGAAAGTAAAGTCAGTTTGATTGTTTTTAATCTATTAGGTGAAGAGGTAACGACTTTGGTGAACGCAGAGCAATCAGCAGGGAATTATTCTGTAGAGTTTAATGCAGCTAATCTACCAAGCGGAGTTTATTTCTATCAACTTAAGGCAGGAGATTATTTACAAACTAAAAAAATGATTTTACTTAAGTAAGAATTTAATTAAGCCTCTCATTAAGGGAGGCTTTTATTTTAACTGTGATAGTAGGAGATATTATGAAAAAAGTTTTACAGATATTGCTTTTCTTTTTGTTTGTAACACAAATTTGTTTTGCTCAGTGGTATGAACAAACAAGCGGTACAAAAGTATCTCTAACCTCAGTTCATTTTGAAAATGCAAATAATGGTTGGACAGTTGGTGAAAATGGTACTATCATTCACACAACAAATGGAGGACAAGAGTGGAGAACACAAACTAGCGGAACAAGCAAACATTTAAATGGAGTCTGGTTTTCTGACTTGAATACTGGCTGGATAGTCGGAGACAGTGGAAAAATATTTAAAACAAGTAATGGTGGACAAGAATGGATAGAACAAACAAGCGGAACACGTATTGATTTAAATTCAGTTTGTTTCGTCGATTTAAAGAGAGGATGGGTTGTTGGCAGCGTAGATTATGATTCTGGAATAATTCTCGGAACCACTAATGGTGGAATAAATTGGATAAGTCAATCATACGATACACTTCAGCCCAGTCTAAATTCAGTTTGTTTTGTTGACAGCATTACGGGTTGGGTTTTTGGACTTCATGCCCTCCTTCGAACTACTGATGGAGGACACAACTGGTTTGGTGTAGGAGTTTATGGAGATGGTTTGTTTACAGGACATTTCCTTGATCAATATACCGGTTGGGTCTCGATATATGGTGCTGGCGTTGTGCATGGATTTATATTATACACAACCAACGGTGGTATAGATTGGTCCTTTGGAGAAGGACCTCCTACTGCATCTTCAATTTATTTTGTTGATGCAAACAATGGTTGGGCAGTTGGTCACCAGAGCATGGGTAATGAGTCTAACACTTATAATTCCATTGATGGAGGAAGGAATTGGATAGCACAAACACAAATTACTCTTGGAACTCTAAACTCAGTCTATTTCACAGATATTAATAATGGCTGGGCAGTTGGTGAAGGCGGAGCTATATTGCACACAACAAATGGTGGTAATCCAGTTCCAGTCGAACTTACTTCATTCACGGCAACAGCTAATGGTAAAGAAGTTACTCTTAACTGGTCAACTGCAACAGAACTAAATAACCAAGGATTTGAAGTACAGAGAAAATTTTGCTCTAATGAATTTGTAACAGTTGGCTCAGTTAAAGGACATGGCACAACTACGTCTCCAAACAATTACACTTATGTTGATAAACTCACTGATGCCGGAAAATATTTCTATAGACTCAAGCAAATAGACTTCGGAGGTAGGTATGAGTACTCACAAACAGTAGAAATAAATTGGAGTCCGTTTACTTCATACGAGCTTAACCAGAACTTTCCAAATCCGCTAAACCCTTCCACGACAATAGGATTTGTAATAATGGAAAAAGGAAATGTAAGATTATCAGTTCTCAACATACTTGGTGAAGAAATAAAAGTTTTACTCAATGAAGAAAAAGAAGCTGGGTATCATTCCATAGATTTTAATGGAATTGATTTACCAAGCTCAGTTTACTTTTACCGAATACAAGCTGGAAATTTTATTGATACGAAAAAAATGATACTTTTAAAATAAATTCGAGTTAAATAAGTTCTACTCCGAGGGAAGCCGACTTCCTCAGTATTACTGTTCAAGCCGACAATACTCTCCCGAAGCAGAAATGTCATTGAATATTTTTAATTAAGCGGAGGTTCAACATGTTGAGTTCTACAAAATCCCGTAATGCGGGAAAATCCTTTCTACAAATTTTGTTTTTCTTTTTACTGATTACGCAAATAAGTTTTGCACAGTGGTACTGGCAGAATCCCAGACCAACAGGAAATACCTTAAAGTCTGTTCAATTCATTGACAGCAATGTTGGCTGGGCGGTAGGAGAAGCTGGAACCATCCTCAAAACTACAGATGCTGGAGCCAACTGGTCACAACAATCAAGTGGAACAAGTGCCCCCCTTTCGAGTGTCTCTTTTACTGATGCAAATAACGGAACTGCTGTTGGCGGTGCGGCAGATTTATATAGCATTATAGTCAGAACCACCAATGGTGGAACAACTTGGACTGAAAAATCAAGCGGAACAAGTAGTTCTCTTTATAGTGTATCCTTTACAGATGCAAATAACGGTTGGGTTGTTGGTTATGTAGGAACTATCCTCAGAACCACAAACGGCGGAGATACTTGGACGGAACAATTAAGCGGAATATTAAGTCATCTTTGTGGTGTATTTTTTAATGACGTAAATAATGGTTGGGCAGTAGGCGAAAATGGGGTAATACTCCGAACAACAAATGGCGGTCAGATCTGGAATACTCAAACAAGTGGCGCAACCGGTTATCTTAATGGAATTTCATTTCTCGATTTAAATATTGGAACGACTGTTGGACAAGGTGGCACAATCCTAAGGACAACTAATGGAGGACAAAGCTGGTTTAGTCAAGCAAGCGGGACAACTAATGAGCTTACTGGAGTTTCTTTCACGGAAGTAAACAACGGAACGGTTGTTGGATTGGGTGGAACAATCCTTAGAACAACAAATGGTGGGCAAGACTGGATTACCAAATCAAGTGGTACAACTGAGTGGCTTTTTGGAACTTCATTTACTAACCCAAACAACGGAATTGCTGTTGGTATGGATGGAACAATCCTAAGAACAACTGATGAAGGACAGAGCTGGTTTAATCAGACGGCCAGTGTAACGAATAAGTCTCTATGGGCTGTTACCTTCACAGATGCAAATAACGGTTGGTCTGTTGGTTATGAAGGAACTATCCTCAGAACCACAAACGGCGGAGATACTTGGACTGAACAATCAAGTGGAACAACATTGTTATTGAGAGAGGTTTGTTTTATTGATGTGAATAATGGATGGATTGTTGGCGGAGGTTGGAACGATACAACACAAATAATACTTGCCACCACAAACGGTGGAATAAACTGGGTTTCACAATCAAGCGGAACAACTAAATATCTTAATGGAGTTTTCTTTATCGACTTGAATAACGGAACAGCTGTCGGTGACAGTGGGATAATCTTAAGGACAACTAATGGAGGGCAAAGCTGGTTTAGTCAATCAAGTGGAACAACTAACTGGCTCGGTGGAGTTTACTTTACTGATGCAAATATTGGGACAGTTGTTGGAACCGGCGGAACAATACTAAGAACATTAGATGGAGGACAGAACTGGGTTAGTCAGACAAGTGGAACAACTAATTGGCTCCTAGACGTTTACTTTACGGATGCAAATATTGGAACGGTTGTAGGAGAAGGTGGAACAATCTTAAGAACAACTAACGGAGGACAGAACTGGGTCAGTCAAATAAGCGGAATTAGTACTTGGATTTATGGCGTCTTTTTTACCGATGTAAATAACGGAACTGCTGTAGCCAGTTTTGCTATGCCTGATTATGGATTTATTCTAAGAACAACAAATGGAGGAGGGAACTGGATACTTCAGTCAAGAGGAACCCACGACCTTTTTGGAGTTTTCTTTACGGATGCAAATAATGGCTGGGCGGTCGGAGGCTACGGCACCATTCTCCACACAACTAACGGTGGTAACCCAGTTCCAGTTGAACTAAATTCATTCACAGCAACAGCAACTAACAAAGAAATTATTCTTAACTGGTCAACAGCAACGGAACTAAACAACCAAGGTT
Source organism: Ignavibacteria bacterium RIFOXYB12_FULL_35_14 (assembly GCA_001803045.1). Taxonomy (GTDB): domain Bacteria; phylum Bacteroidota; class Ignavibacteria; order Ignavibacteriales; family Ignavibacteriaceae; genus XYD12-FULL-36-8. The sequence goes on from MHAR01000013.1 coordinate 15,015, forward strand.
TTGAAGTACAAAGGAAAACTTTTGATGGTGAGTTTGCTACCGTTGCTTTTGTTAAAGGGCAAGGAACAACAACTCAACAAAACCAATACAGCTTTACTGATAAAAATCTTGACGAAGGAAAATACTTCTATCGACTCAAACAAATGGATTATGGCGGACAGTATAGTTACTCACAGACAGTGGAAGTTGATGTGAGAATGTTAAACAATTACTCACTTGAACAGAACTTCCCAAATCCCTGGAACCCTGTAACGACAATAGGATATATACTTCGAGAAAAGAGCAATACAAAACTCACTATAATTAATGCATTAGGAGAAGAGGTAGCAATCTTAGTGAATGAAGAACAAGATAAGGGATATCACAAAGTAGAGTTTGATGGATCGAGATTGGCGAGTGGAGTATATTTCTACAGAGTACAAGCGGTTCCTTCGTCAGGCTCAGGACAGGTTTTTGTTGAGACTAAGAAGATGATCCTCCTCCGTTAACACTACGGTAGACAGGTTCTGTTAAGGTGAAACAGCCTGCCTCGTCCGCCTCTGGTGGATTATTTCGGGGTGAAAGGTGAAAAGTGAAAAGTGAAACGAAAATCCGATTTCATTCAATCCCACTCAGATACAGTTGAGTGGGATTTTTTATCTATTCGCTTTTCACATCTCATGGGAATGTTTTGAAGTAGTAATGAATGAATATTGTCTATCTATTACTTTTAAGTTACTGAAAGTTCAAAATTACCTGCCAAAATTCCGGGAACTGTTATATCTTCATCAATTTCTTCCCATCGAAGCGCAAAACCATTAAGACGTACTTTTACTTTCTTTAGTTGGTCATCATCAGCTTCTTTAAGTCGCTTAAATCTATCAGCAGGAAACCCAATGATTCTGCTATCGGTAAGCTCTATAAAGATCATTCTTTCCTCAGTCCATGCACGAATTGCTGCAGGTTCAATTACTAATTCTTTTTCATGAGTCATGGTACTCATTATATTTCTCCATCAATAAATTTTTATTTTCAAATACTAACTTTTCTATTTACGTACTTCGTTAGGAGATACACCACGGTTTCTCGCTAACTGAATCGGGTTTAACCAGAATTTACATTCCCCGTCATTGGTTTCAATATGAATGTGAGGAGGTTCATTCTTTTCATCTGAATAAAAATGAAATCTATAAGAACCGATTCTCAATACTGTTGGAGACAATTCTGTACTTTTTCTTTGTCTAAATAGTTACTACTTGTCAAATATAATACGATAAAAATACTTTAACAATTATTTTACATAACCCCTCAATTTCAATATTTTAGCTCCGCCATTAATTATTACAAACAATTCATAAGTAAAACTATGTACCGAAGAACTAAATACGATCTCAAGCAAGAGTTAAGTTCAATTAAAGAAGCGAATCTTTATAAAGAGGAAAGAATCATTCTCTCAGATCAGAAAGCTAAAATAAATGTTTCCTATCCGGCAGATTCAAAACCAAAAGAGGTGCTAAACTTTTGTTCGAATAATTATCTTGGGCTCGCTAATCATCCTATCATAATTGAAGCGGCAAAAAAAACTTTAGATTCCCACGGTTATGGTTTATCATCTGTAAGGTTTATCTGCGGAACTCAAGATATTCACAAGGAACTTGAAAAACGCATTGCTGCTTTCTATCAAACCGATGATTCTATACTTTATTCATCTTGCTTTGATGCAAACGGCGGATTATTCGAAACCATTCTTGGGCAAGATGATATTATTATTACAGATCAACTAAATCATGCCAGCATAATTGACGGTATAAGATTATGCAAAGCGAGAAGACTCATCTACGAGCATTCGGACATGAAATTGCTTGAGCAGAAATTAATTCTTGCGAGGGAAGGATCAGATATTTGGGAACATACCGGACTCGGCCAAGAACCACATCCTTCTAAAAATATTTTAATTGCAACCGATGGTGTCTTTTCAATGGATGGTGACATAGCAAAGTTAACCGAGATAGCACATCTTGCAAATAAATACGATGCCCTCGTAATGGTTGATGATTCTCATGCAACTGGATTTTTTGGTAAAACCGGTCGTGGTTCTCTTGAGTATTGTAATGTTCTTGGTGAAATTGATATTATCACTTCAACTCTTGGTAAAGCAATGGGCGGTGCTTCAGGCGGTTTCACTGCATCTAAGAAAGAAATTGTTGATATGTTAAGACAGCGTTCGAGACCATATCTATTTTCTAACACGTTAGCTCCTGTAATAGTTGGTGCTTCTATCGCCGCTTTCGATCTTCTTGAAAAATCAAATGATCTTCGCGAAAAGCTGATGAAAAATACCAAATACTTCAGAGAAAAAATGACTGCTCTCGGATTTGACATAATTGAAGGTATTCATCCTATTGTTCCAATTTTATTTAGAAAATTTGAGAATGATGCTCAGCTTGCTCAGCAAATGGCAAAAGATCTTTATAATGAAGGAATTTATGTCGTAGGATTTTCATATCCTGTCGTACCAAAAGGACAAGCTCGAATCAGAGTTCAGATTTCCGCCGCACACTCACAAGAAAATTTGGATGAATGCATTAAAGCATTTGAGAAGGTGGGAAAGAAGTTAAAAGTGATTAGCTGATTCCGGATACCAGATGAAATAATCACATTTTCATAATATATAAAAGTATAAAAATGAATTACAAAGATTTAGAAGTATGGCAGATTGCCCGTGAGTTGTCGGTAGATATTCATAAAATGACTTTATCTTTACCTAAATTCGAAATGTATGAGGAAGGGGGTCAGATTCGAAGATCTTCCAAATCAATAAGATCAAATATTGTAGAAGGGTATGGGAGAAGAAGGTATAAAAATGAATTTATCAGATATATCACATTTGCAATTGCATCAACAGATGAAACTATTGATCACCTTGAAACTTTATGGGAAACAGAATCACTCAACGATAAAGAACTTTTTACCAAGCTATTAGATAAGGTAAATCTTCTCGATAAAAAATTAATAAATTTTTTAAAATCGGTGGAAAAAAAACATATAAGCGAAAAATAATTGTAACTGTCTTATCTGGTATCAGGCATCTGGTATCCGGAATCATGCATCCAGCATCCAGCTTCACTTCCAATCCAATATAACTTTACCCGTGTTACCCGACTTCATCAATTCAAATCCTTCTAGGTAATCATCAATTTTAAATTTGTGAGTTATCACAGGACTAATATCTAATCCCGCTTGTACCATTGCTTGCATTTTGTACCACGTTTCAAACATTTTTCTACCGTAAATTCCACGAATAGTGAGGCCGTTAAAGATTATCTTGTTCCAGTTCACGCCTGCATTCTCAGGAAGAATACCAAGCAGTGCAATATTTCCGCCGTGATACATAACTTCAATCATATCATTAAATGCTTTAATACTTCCAGACATTTCCAATCCAACATCAAATCCGCCTCTCATTCCTAATTCTTTTACTACATCTGGGAGTTTTTCTTTTGTGACATCTACTGTTCGAGTTACTCCCATTTTTTTCGCAAGATCTAATCTATACTGGTTTATATCTGTAATTACGATGTTTCTTGCACCGGAATGTTTGGCAATTGCTGCCGCCATAATTCCAATCGGACCGGCTCCGGTTATCAAAACATCTTCACCCAATAGTTCAAAACTAAGAGCAGTATGAGTTGCATTTCCAAATGGATCATAAATGGATAAAACATCTTTAGAAATTTTAGGATCACAGTGCCAAATGTTGGTTACTGGAATAACTAAATATTCGGCAAAGCAGCCGGGACGATTAACTCCAACGCCTTTAGTGTTAGGACAAAGATGACCTCTGCCGGCACGGCAATGCCTGCACTGGCCGCAAACGAGATGTCCTTCACCGCTGACTAATTCACCAACTTGAACATCGTGCACGTTGCTGCCGAATGCCTCGACAGTTCCCACATACTCATGACCAACATGCATTGGGACAGGAATTGTTTTTTGAGCCCACTCATCCCAGTTGTAAATGTGAATGTCGGTTCCGCATATGGATGTCTTGTCAATTTTAATCAGCACATCATTTTGTCCAAATTCCGGCTTATCTACTTCATCCATCCATATTCCTGGTTTAGCATATTTTTTTACAAGAGCTTTCATTTTAGGCATGATAGGATTCCTTAATTAAAAAAGCAGAATATAAAAATTTTACAAATGAAAATTAGAGATAAGGTGTACAAACAACAACCAAATGAGAAAAGAAGGATGGAAAATGCTGAGTGGACGTTGCACAATTATTAGGATTAGCCGTAAAATTATTTCAATCTATATAATAGACAAAAGAGTTGGATCAGATTTTAAGGATAGATTGGATTCTTTACCGATTTTATCAAGTTCTTTATTAAACCAATCTTCCTCAAGTGAATTTTTTACAGCAGTTGTTTTAAGCCAATCGATTTCTGCATCATGAATTTTTTTGTCGGAAAATGCAAGCTTTAATCCGTCTGAAATGAACGATGCGGCAATTTTTTCATTCGAAAATTTAATCGGTTCATCTTTAATGTGCTTATTGCCTAATAAATTTTTAATTGTTTCTTCATAAAAATCCGAAGCAAATCCAAGTTTTTCTGCTATGCTTTTTAAAATATTTTTTTCAGAATCTGCTAAATGGTTATCCTTGCGAGCAATTATTAAAAGTCCTTTAAGGTAGTTGCTTTTATCTAATAATGTGAATGCCAAGTCGATCTCGTTTTTAAAGTGGAAATTATATTCAAGAAAAGATTATTTTCTTCTGAAGAAAACTTATTGCTAATTTCGAGTCAATTCAAGTCAGAACGGTTTATGGATCATAAAATTTTTTTGATTATAAAAAAAGCTAAAAGCGGAACAATCAGGAGATTGTTCCCTACAAATCTTAATCTAATTTGTCGTAAATTTCACATCAGTATTTCTCATCACAAGTAATCAAATAAAATTTTCAATAAAAAATAGGGAGAATTAACATGGATTTTAGAATGGAGTCTGACAGCATGGGTTCAATTAAAGTTCCCACAGATAAATATTATGGCGCTCAAACTGCAAGGTCCTTGATGAACTTTAAAATCGGTGGTGAAAGATTTCCTGCAGAATTAATTCGTGCGTTGGCAATTGTAAAAAAAGCTGCAGCATTGACAAATCTTGAACTCGGAACTCTCACTAAAGAAAAATGCGATTTGATTTTACAAGCTGCAGAAGAGGTAATCGAAGGAAAGCTTAACGATCATTTTCCATTGGTTGTTTGGCAGACCGGTAGCGGCACTCAAACCAACATGAACGCTAACGAAGTGATCTCTAACCGTGCAATCGAGATTTCCGGCGGAGTGATGGGAAGTAAAAAACCAATTCACCCGAATGATGATGTTAACAAAGCACAGTCAACTAATGATGCTTTCCCAACATCGATTCATGTGGCCGCAGTTGAGGAAATTCACAGAAGACTAATTCCCATGGTTACTAGACTCCATGATGCGCTTGATGAAAAAGCTAACGCTTTTAAGAGTATCATCAAAATTGGCAGAACTCATTTGATGGATGCTACTCCGTTAACACTTGGGCAGGAATTCTCCGGTTATGCTCATCAATTAACTCGTGGATTAGAAAGAATTGATGACAGCTTAAAACGGCTTTATGAAATTCCTCTTGGTGGAACAGCAGTCGGTACCGGATTAAATACTCATCCAGAATATGCGGTTAAAGTTGCAGCTAAAATTTCAGAGTTAACAGGAAAACCATTTAGAACTGCCGATAATAAATTTGAAGCAATGGCTGGAAAAGATGCTCTCGTTGAAATGCACGGTATTCTAAAAACTCTTGCCGTATCACTAATAAAAATTTCAAATGATATTCGCTGGCTTGGTTCAGGACCGAGATGCGGAATAGGTGAAATTAGCTTGCCTGAGAATGAGCCGGGAAGTTCAATAATGCCCGGAAAAGTAAATCCAACTCAATCCGAAGCGATGACAATGGTTTGTGCTCAAGTATTTGGAAATGATGTCACAGTAAACTTTGCAGGAGCGAGCGGAAACTTTGAGCTGAACGTTTTTATGCCTGTAATTGCTTTCAATGTTTTGCAATCAATAAAATTGCTAGCAGATGCTTGCGAAAGTTTTACAGACAATTGCGTAGTCGGAATCGAAGCCAACGAAGCAAACATTAAAAAGCATCTTGAAAATTCTTTAATGCTTGTTACTTCGCTTAATCCTGTGATTGGTTATGACAATGCAGCAAAGGTTGCAAAGAAAGCTCACAAAGAAAATAAAACTTTGAAAGAAGCCGCTATCGAGTTGGGCTTGCTAACCTCAGAAAAATTTGATGAAGTTGTTCGTCCTGAGAAGATGATAGGACCTAAAGCTTGATACTTTCTTAGCGTCTCTGCGTCTTAGCGGTTAAAAATTCACCGCAAAGACGCTAAGGCGAAAAGGAGAATTATGGATAGTTGGAATGGAATAGTATCACTTTTTATAGCATGCCTTGAGTTAATTTTTCTTATCAATCTTTTAATCTTTGCTGAAAAGAACAAATTAAACTGGTTTGCAATTGCACTAGTATTTCTACTTATGGGTTATCAAACTATTGAATATCTCATCTGCGGAGTCGGGCTTTCAAGCTCATTTGTAGCTTATCTTGCTTTTGTGGACATAACATTTCTTCCACCGTTAGATTTATTTTTCATTCTTGCACTATTTGGAGATAAGAACAAGATCGCTCCTCTTATATTCTTACCGGCAGTAGTTTTTATAATCTATTATTCGTTTGTGGTTGGTGAGTTTGAAGCGGTAAAATGTACTGTTCTTTATGCAACCTACAATTATCCTTTGGGTGATCTTTATGGATTCTTTTATTACTTACCTTTGTTGGCTGCATTTATTTTGATTATAAAAAACATGAATCGTTTGAAGGAACAGAAATTTCCGATATCACTTAAGTATTTATTTTACGGACATCTCAGTTTAATTATTCCTGTTGGAATTGCATTTATATTATTGTCCTTAGGTTATACCGGACTTAGAGATTCAATCGAAAGCATACTTTGTAAATTTGCATTTTTATATTGCTTGGTGCTGGTATATTTTGCCATATCAAATAAACAGAAATCGGCATGAAAGAAGTTATCTTAAATATTTATTTGATAATCAATGAAGGTATGGTTGTTGAATTCAAAGCTTTCAGCTACCAGGTTGAAGGCGAAGATGATTACAAAATAGATTTTCTAAAGAAGAGAGTTGCAGAAGATTTTTCCAGAGCATATCATTTTGATGCTCCTTCAGATAAGCATGGAAAGTTCATGTCGTACAACAAATTTGCAAAGCTTGAGCAAAGAGGAAGACAGTACGAACTATTCGAAGAGATTTTTTCAAGCTTCAATATTCCCGAAAAGCCTCTTATTTGTGTAACTCCGGTTGTTGATGGAAGGATTGTAGCCGGTACTTCATAAAAATACACTGTCTCATTTTTAGACTAAACGTATAAATGTTATTTTTGCACCCATCATCTAATAATTAAATTATGATAACATTATTAATATTTCTGGTACTAAACTTGGTAATCTTTTCTGCTAACAAATCAGAGGACTCAAAATTGTTTATTGCGGATACTCATCATTCAAAACTTACCATTGAGCAAAAAGAGTATTTTAAAAAGCTAAAGGATCTCGATAAATATAACTCAAATAAGAAACTCGGATCGTTTGTCGAAAACGGAAGAACATTTTTCCGTCTCTTTGCGCCTTCTGCTCAAAATGTACTGCTTGTAATTTTTCCAAAGGTTGAAGATAACAGTGGACAGCACTATGAAATGGTAAGCGATAATGATGGTGTCTGGGAAACAAATTTGTCTGGTGAATTATACGGAACATTTTACGGCTTCAAAGTAATTCATGCGGATGGAAAAGGAAATGATACACTTTGTGTTGATCCATACGCAAAAGCTGTTGCAACATTTAATACCTATTACAGTCCAAGAAAAAGTATTGTTGTAAAAGAAGATGATTATGACTGGCAGGGTGACGACTGGATTAAACGTGATTGGCGTGATTTGATTATTTATGAAATGCATATAAGAGATATAACGGTTCATCCTTCAGCTGGTGCAAAATTTCCCGGCACATATAAAGGTTTAACGGAAAAAGGAATTGCCGGTGGAATGGACTATATCAAATCACTTGGTGTAAATACTGTTGAGCTTCTTCCTTCACAAGAATTTGCTAACATAGAAATTCCTTACAAAGATTCAATGAATGGAAAATATAATCATTGGAGCCCTTATGAAAGAAATCATTGGGGATATATGACAGCGGCTTTCTTTGCACCCGATGCTTTTTATAGTGAGGGAGGAAAAAAACTTCAGTGGAATAAATGGGAAGGTGCTTCAAGAAAGCAGATAAATGATTTCAAAGACATGGTTAAGGCATTTCATCAGGAAGGCATCGGAGTGATCATGGATGTTGTCTATAATCATCTTTCGGAATATGAAATTGGGAACTTAAAGGAGATTGATAAAGAGTATTATTTCCGGTTAGATGAAAATGGAAATTACATTGCTCAGAGCGGCTGCGGCAACGATCTGAAAACTGAAAGACCAATGATGCGAAGACTAATCATCGAAAGCATTTTGTATTGGATGAAAGAATATCACATTGACGGATTCCGTTTTGATCTTGGGAAATTGATTGATTGGGAAACAATTGAAGAGATAATTCGCGAAGCACAAAAAATAAATCCAAATGTTGTGTTTGTATGCGAGCCCTGGGGCGGCGGTTACGATCCTATGGGATTTTCTCTTCGCGGCTGGGGAAGCTGGAATGATCAAATAAGAAATGGAATTAAAGGTGAAAACCCCGATAATGGACATGGCTGGATATTCGGTAAATGGTATGGAAATAATAATCCTGATAGAATTAAAAGCTATGTCAATGGAACTTTGGTAAAAGATAAAAACGGATTATTCCAAAAGAAAGAGCATGCCGTAAATTATCTTGAAAGTCATGATGGGTACACATTTGGTGATTTCATTCGTATTGCAACTCGTGAAGTTGATCCCGAAAAAATAATTACTGATGTTGATAAGTATATAAAGCTCACTCCTCTCCAGCTCAAGCTAAATAAGCTTGGCGCATTGTTTTTGTTCACTTCCCAAGGAATAACTATGATTCATTCGGGACAGGAATTTGCACGAAGCAAGGTTATTCCTTACGATCCAAAATCACTAGATAAACACTCCGGAATGATTGATCACAACAGCTATGAAAAAGATAACGAGACAAATTACATCAACTACAATCACGCAAAGCTTAATAAGGAACTTCTAGATTATTATAAAGGCTTAATTGAACTGCGAAACAAATATGAAGCATTCCGTAGAACAGATTATAAAGATGTAGCTTTTTATGATATTAAGGATAATCCATTCGCGGTTGGTTATGCTCTGAATTATCAGGATGATTTATTCGTAGTATTGTTCAACGCAAATCCTACAATGAAGGAAGAATTCGTTTTACCTGCAGGTGATTGGGATGTATTAGTGAATGAAAGTACCGCCGGAACCAAATCTCTTGGTAAAGCAAAGAAAAAAATTATACTTAATCCTTCCACAGGTTGTGTGTTAAAGAAAAAATAAACACTTATATAAGATGGTTTGCTAGGCGAGGGCATGCTCGCCTTAGACAAGCTTTATTCCCGCGTTTTTTATTAATTGCCATTGTCGCCATTATCTGCCAGATGCGGACGGTGACTACCTAAAAACATCCTACCATTGCTTAATATATTCTTAAAAAAGAGAAATTTTTTTGTAAGAAATGAAATTCATTCGAAATGATAAGCCCATTTTCTTTTGAAATGCAGTAATTCATTATTAATTCACCTTACTAACAATTGCCTATTCATGGAACGTTTTTTGCCTTTAGATGATGGGCTTACTCTTAAATGAGGGGAGAGAAAGCTTAAATTTAGAATACAAAATTAATATTAAACTAAAAATTTTTAATGGAATTGGGGAATTAAATTAATCATGTCAGCTAAATCGGAAAGAAAACGTATTGTTTTCATCGGTAGAAAAAATGTAGGTAAGTCTTCTCTTATCAATGCATTCTTCGGTCAAGATGTATGCGTCGTTAATGAAGAAGCTGGAACCACAACAGCACTTTTGGAAAAAGTGATGGATCTTCCACCTTATGGGCATGTTATTCTTGTTGATACTTTCGGCATTGATTACACTCGTGAACTTGGACCAACTAAATTGAAGAAAACAATCGAAGCAATTTCCTCGGCAGATTTTGTGGTTGTTGTACTTGATGCACGAGAGAAGTTATCAGCTGACGAAAAAAATATTTTCCATTATGTAAAAAAATCAACAATTCCTTTTGTTGCTGCAGTAAATAGAATTGAGTATGGAATAAATTCCGAACTTATTAATGGATTAAGAGCTTTGAACATAGTTCACTTCGAAATTTCCTGCAAAGAAAATGTTGGAATTGATGCTTTGAAATCACGCATTACAAGACTTCTTCCAAAGGAAGTAATTGGAAGCAGTTCACCACCAAACTAATCCATCATAAATTTTAACTTAGTAAATCCGTGTAAAATATCTCCTTAAATGCCGGGCATTTCTGCTTCTCTTTATTTTCTATTTTTGACAAAAATAATTTTTCAAAAGTAAGAAAAAGATTCCATTTTCTTGCGGAAATTGATAAAATTTTAACTTAAGCTTAGCTTTTCACAAACTATCTATGGCATTCGATATGAGATAGATTAAGCGAAATAATTTGAGGAAAGAATGCATAACGATATTTTTGAGAATTATACACCAAATGATAAAGGTTCACGTATTCCATCGCTTCAAGATGTTCAATCAACCTACAGTTACTTACCCGAACTTGCCTTACGGAATATCGCTGAATTCATAGGTATTACATTACGCAGAGTTTTGGGTTTCGCTACTTTTTATAATCAGTTTAGATTTGCTCCAATTGGAAAAAATGTAATTAGAATTTGCAGAGGGAAGGCTTGCCATGTTGAGAATTCATCAAACTTATTGTTTGTGCTTAAAACTGCTTCTGTCACTAAACCCGGGGGAACAACTCGAGATAAAAACTTCACGCTTGAACCTGTTGCATGTATCGAAGCGTGTAGTATCACACCGGTAATAACAATCACTCACTAACTAAAGGGACCCATTATGGCAAAAATAGCAATCATAGATGATGATCCCGATATCCTTGATGCAAGTACTCTCGTACTAAATGCGAAAGGATATGAGACCGTTACAGCATCAAATCCTGACGACGGATACAAGATCGTTAAAGAATATTCTCCGGATCTTATCATACTTGATGTAATGATGAATGAGCCGGATGATGGATTTTTCCTTGCTCAAAAATTTAGAAGGGAAAAAATCAAAACTCCAATAATAATGTATACATCAATTTCAAAAACCACGGGAATGGATTTTGGAAAGAGCGATCTGGTTCCTGTAGATGAATATGTAGAGAAACCCATTTCTCCCGATGAACTAATTGAGAAAGTTGAAAGACTTCTCAAAAGAGAAATGGAGGAGAACAAGTAATATGTTAGTTGAAGAAAAAAATGCTCTTACCGAAGAAATTGAACTTATGATCAAAAAGTTAGGTAAAAAAAGATCGGCATTGTTATCAATTCTACATGGGATTCAAATGAAACATAGGCACGTCTCAGAATATGCACAGCAGGAAATTGCACGCTTGCTAGATATTCATCCAGTTGAAGTTTTCAGTGTGCTTTCCTTTTATGCTTTTCTTAATGCAACTCCAAAGGGAAGAAATCTTGTTAGAATTTGTCGAACCATTAGCTGCGATATGAAAGGAAAGGACATTATTGTGAGAGCAATTGAGCGCGAATTAAATATGAAGATTGGTCATACAACAAGCGATAACAAATTCACAGTTGAATATGTTAATTGTCTCGGTTTATGTGATGAGGGTCCGGCTATGGCAATAAATGATCAAGTCTTTACAAAGCTCACTCCTGAGAAAGCAGTAAAATTATTAAGTAAGGTTAAGTGAAGTGAATATGGAAACAAAAACAAAGAAGAGAACCGGTCCAGTTATCTTTTCGGGTTATGAAAGAGGAACTGCAATTGAGAAAGCTCTTAACATTAACAGAGAGGATATTCTGCTTGAGATCAGAGAATCAAAACTTAGAGGAAGAGGTGGTGCTGGTTTCCCAACATCAACTAAATGGATGCTGACTGCCGCCGCTTTGAGCGATGAGAAATTCATTATTTGTAATGCCGACGAAGGCGAACCGGGAACATTTAAAGATCGAGTTCTTCTAATTGAGTATCCCGAACTTGTTTTCGACGGAATGGTTATCGCTGCACACACAATTGGTGCGCAGAAAGGTATAATTTATTTAAGAGGCGAATATGAGTATCTGCTTAAGCCGCTTCAAGAGTATCTTGAAGGAATGCGAAAGGATAATTTTCTAGGTAAGGACATTCTTGGCAAGAAGGGATTTTATTTCGACATTACGGTTTTCTTAGGTTCAGGCGCTTATGTTTGCGGTGAAGAGACAGCACTAATCGAATCTTTAGAAGGACAACGAGGAGAAGCCAGAAACAGACCTCCATATCCTGTAAATACAGGATACATGGGAAAACCTACAATTGTTAATAATGTCGAAACACTTGCATCAATTCCGCACATTATCATAAAAGGATCCGAATGGTATAAAAAACTTGGAACAGGAAAATCCTCAGGTTCAAAACTTTTCTCTGTTTCTGGCGATTGTGATAAACCTGGAGTTTATGAACTGCCCTGGGGTACAAAAATAAGTGAGCTTCTTGAATTGGTTAGTGCGAAAAATACCAAAGCCGTCCAGGTAGGCGGTGCATCAGGATTCTGCTACAATAAAACTCAGTTTGATAAAGCACTTGCTTATGAAGATGCCGCCACCGGCGGTTCTATTATGATATTTAATGAAAGCCGCGATATGCTTAGAGTGCTTAATAATTTTATGGAATTCTTTGTTGATGAATCCTGCGGACAATGCACACCATGCCGTATTGGTAATGTGAAGCTCCTTGAAGGAGTAAAGATGATTCAAAAAGGTGATTATACTTTTGCTTACATCAATAAGTTAAAGGAATTAGGAAAATCAATGCAGGTAGCATCCAAATGTGGATTAGGTCAGTCGAGTCCAAATGCATTTCTTTCAATCCTAGAGAATTTTAATGAAGAAATATTTAACCGGGAAAATGGGGGTACCAATGAAAACTAAAGAAATTTCCCGTGCCCCTGTTAGCCAACAAGCACATGTGATTCAAAAACCTGAGCATCCGGAATACATTGGCGGCTCAATAACAGTTGAAATAAATGAAAAGAAGGTTTCCGTACCGTTGGGTACAACAATTTTGGAAGCGTGCAGGCAAAATCAAGTTTATGTTCCGACCTTATGTCATCATGATGATTTATGCGTTGCAGGTGTTTGCAGAATTTGTGTTGTTGATGTTGAAGGAATGAGAACACTTCAAGCTGCTTGTGCTTTTCCAATTACAGCTCCAATAAAAATTAGAACATCAACTCCAATGGTTCGTAAAGCAAGAAAGCACATCATTGATTTATTGCTAAGCGAGCATTATGGTGAATGTTATTCCTGTTTCAGAAATAATAATTGCGAACTTCAAGCCCTCGCAAAAGAATATGGTGTTGATCATTACAATTTTGGTCACGTTGAAAAACAACGCTATGAAATAGACAGCTCATCTTATTCCGTTGTTCGTGATATGGATAAATGTATCTTATGCAAAAGATGTGTGCGAACATGTATTGATTTGCAGGAAGTTGGTGTGCTCGAAGCAATTGATAGAGGATATAAAACTCACATCGGTACGTTCGGTGATAAACCCTTAGCCGAGGTTATTTGCATTAATTGCGGTCAATGTATAAATCGCTGTCCAACCGGTGCATTAAGAGCTAACGATCCGCGTGATGAAATCTGGGAAGCAATTGATAATCCTCAAAAGCATGTTGTTGTTCAAACAGCTCCATCGCCGAGAGCTGCAATCGGTGAGGAATTTGGGATTGAACCCGGACATTCCTTTACTGGTGAGATGAATACAGCGTTAAGAAGAATTGGCTTTGATAGAGTATTCGACACGAACTTTACTGCTGATCTAACAATTATGGAAGAAGGAACTGAATTACTGATCAGATTATACAAAGCACTTGTTAAGAAAGATACTTCTGTAGTAATTCCTCAGTTCACTTCATGCTCACCGGGCTGGGTAAAATATCTCGAACATTTTTATCCGGAGTTTATTCCAAATCTTAGTTCAGCAAAATCACCTCAGCAAATGTTTGGTGCATTGATAAAAACTTACTATGCAAAAAAACATAATATTGATCCCTCTAACATAGTTAGCGTTGCAGTTATGCCTTGCTCTGCAAAAAAATTTGAATGCAATAGACCTGAAATGACTTCATCGGGATTTAAAGATGTTGATTACGGCTTAACAACGCGTGAACTTGCACAAATGATAAAAGAAGCCGGCATTTATTTACCGGAAATGCCAAAGTCACACTTTGATGATCCGTTTGGTGATGCTTCAGGTGCGGGATTAATTTTCGGTGCAACCGGCGGCGTAATGGAAGCTGCGCTCAGAACCGTGATTGAATTAGTTACCGGAGAGAAAGTTGAAAATGTGTTTGATAACATGAATATAATGCCTGTCAGAGGCTTCGAAGGAATTAAATACGCCGAGCTTCCAATTACTAAAGTTGGACCTATACCCAAATTGTTAGTACACGTAGTTCCTAATTGGGATTGGCTGAAAGGTGCTACACTTAAAATTGCTGTTGCTCATGGAACGGCGAATGCGAAAAGGGTAATGGATAGTATTAAAGCTGGAGGTAAATTCAGTTTATGTCATTTCATTGAATTCATGGCTTGTCCTGGCGGTTGTATTGGCGGCGGTGGTCAGCCGATTCCAACAAGCGCCGAGATAAGAAGGAAAAGAGCGCAAGCAATTTATGCGGAAGATGCTGCACTCGATGTACGAAAATCTCATGAGAACACTCACGTATTAAAGTTGTATGAAGAATTTTTGACTTATGGTCCTTGCGGACACACAGCCCATAAATTACTCCATACTCATTATACAAAGAGAGGAAAATTTATTTCTTAGGTTGTTTACTAAAAAATCTCTATCCGTGCGTGAGGGATTTTTATTTTTACTGTTGACAATGAGTTGGAAAATTGTTTTTTATGGGACGAATAATAAATTCTTCTCGGAAGAATCATCTAATCGAGAAGATAGAGAGGTACAAAATGAAAAAGGTTATTTTTTTCTGTTTATGTTTTTTCCTTTCATATCAATTATTTGCTCAGCCATTCGAGAAAAAACAGATTACTAATTTTAATTATGATTCAAGGGGAGCGAGTTTTCCAACATATCCTGATTGGGGATTTTCTTTTTTTTCAAAATCACCGTTATTCTTTGAAGCACACCAAGGTAATTTTGCAAACCTTATGATGATGTCCTACGATCTAGATTCAGATAGCTTTTCCAACCCTATTCCTGTAACGGACAACAACTATTGGAATATTAATCCTGTTGCCGAGGGATATGATTATTATCCGACTAAAAAAATCAACTTAATCTGGCAGACTAACAAGAATGGCAATTGGGATATAGCCATGAGAACGATCACAGATTCAACTATTAGTGAAAAAAAATTTCTACTGAGTTCTTCTGAAAACGAAACTAATCCACAAATTGTATTGAAAAACTTATGGATGGATCCTAATGAATACGAGATCGAGTTTGTCTATGAAAAAGCTAATTCGATCTACCTTTATCAACAAAAAGACTCAATGATTAGTAATGAATTAGTATTCAGTGGGAATGATTCAACTCATTATTTTCAACCAACAGGTGTTCATGCTATTGCGGCACCATGGACGCCACCGGCTGGATTATATATCGCTGCGACTTGTCAAATTGCTGACAGTTCATCAAAAATTGTGTATCGTTACAAACCTTATGGTGATTCGATATGGAGCGAAATTAAAACCGCATTTGATAGTGGATTCTGTAAGAGTCCAAAATTTATCCAGAATTATGATTTTCCATTGCTAAGTTTTGAGATGAAAATTGATGGGGTTAATCGAATTTTAATATTTCCAGAAATGAGCTACCTTGGACAAAATCAATATGCAGAAGCTTTGGTTGATGATCCTAACGCTTCCACTTCTGATCTAGAATCAATTGAATATACTTTTGTGACGAATAAGAATAGTCGGCAAAATTTAGAGGCTGTTAGAGATTTCCTCTTTTTTTCACCCCACACTTTTAAAATTTCAAAAAATGATTCAACTTACGCAGTTTACTCACCAGGTTATTGGTTAGAAAGGGTATTGTTTCATACAATAGTAAATGACACAAAGGTTGCTGTTGGTAATCTTGGTATAGATAATAATTTTATTGCAATATCATACACGGTTTGGGAAGATAGTTCAAACGGCCATATAAATTTATTTGGAGTTAAACGACTTGATCCTCTTGGAGATATCAGCGATAAAATCATATCAGCAAACTTTATTCTTTATCAAAACTATCCGAATCCTTTTAATCCTAAAACTGTAATTAAGTATAATATACTATCGAGAGATTTGGTTACGTTAAAAATCTTCGATGTGTTAGGAAATGAAATTTCAACTTTGGTCAATGAAGAAAAATCTGCGGGTGAATACAAAACAATTTTTAATGGATCAAACTTGGCAAGTGGAATTTATGTGTATCGTTTATCAGTAGGAAATCATTATCTAAGCAGAAAGATGATTTTATTGAAATAACTCGGCTTAATTACCATGAAAAATTGAGAGCAAGAAAATAATATGATTAGATTAGTTCCTTATTGGGCAAGTCAGTACGAAGCATTTTGGGATGCCATAAGAAAACGCAACATGTGGTTCATTAAGCTTCGTTATGGAGCAGTGCTTATGCTTACAACTTTAATTTTGGCATCCGAATTTTTCCTTGGGTTTAAATTCACAGAAACACAGACTATTGCAATAGCTGTAATAACTTTATCAATCTTAATTTATAACTCACTTTTACATGTCGGCAAGAAACATATAAAATCAATTGCCGAACAATTTAATCCACTGCATTTATCACTTATTCAAATCATATTGGATTTTAGCTCGCTGTTTTTACTTTTTCATTTTACCGGAGGAATAGAGACGCCGCTCTATATGCTTTTCGTATTTCATATGATAATTGGAAGTTTAGTACTTCCAGGATCAATAATTTATACAGTTGGAACTATTGTCGTCCTAGCTTTTGGCGGAATCGTATTTTTAGAATATTATCACATCATTCCTCACTATACTATTCAAGGTTTTTTAAATACACAATTATATGATGATTTTAATTATGTAGTTTCAATCTTCACAATTTTTGGATTTACAATGTTCATTAGCATTTATCTTACCAATGGAATTGCCCGTCAGCTGTACAGAATGGAACAGGATTTAATTGAATCGCTGGATAGGCTTAATACAGCCGAAATTGAAAAACAGAAATACATAGTTGGAGTTGTTCATGAAATAAAAACACCATTAACCGCAGTTCATTCATATTTAAATCTTATTCTTCAAAAGTTCCTTGGGCCGTTAGATAAAAAAGTAGAGGAGAGACTGATCAGAGCAAGTGTAAGATCTAAAGAGGCAATCAACTTGATAAATGATGTTATAAAAATTTCTCGATTTAAACTGTTCGATCATTTTGTTAAAGAGGAATTACAAATCGAAGAAGTGATGAATGAACTATCCAACAAGCATTTAGTAAATGCAGAAACCAAAAAGATAAAGTTGGTTTTTAATGATAACAGAAAAACACATACAAAACTTATGGGCGATAAATTTCTTTTAACCCTTGCAATCTCAAATCTAGTTGGAAACGCAATAAAATATGTTGACAAAAAAGGGTTGATTGAAGTAAATCTGACAGATGAGGAGAAAGATATAGTTATTACAATTTGCGATAATGGAATCGGTATTCCTGAGCATGAGCAAGGAAAAATTTTTAAGGAGTTCTTTAGATCCTCAAACATCAGTAAAGAAAACCACGAGGGTGCTGGAATCGGGTTATCAATCGTAAAAGAAATTATAGAAAAGCATGAAGGAAGTATCTCCGTTGAAAGTCCTTCTATGTTGGCAAGCAAAAATAGACCAGGCACATGCTTTAAAATTCAATTACCTAAACCGAAAATTAATCAACAAACCAGCAAGTAGTGCAAGAACTGGAATTTTCTTCAAAATAATTTTACATTCTTCTTCAGTCTTAATATTTTCTTTCATAAAATTTGCCAAGTAATTAAAAGCTGCAGCCCATCTAATTGTTTTTAGTTATTACAAGTTCATAAAACTATTGGCAGGTTTGATTGATGCAATTGAAAGAATCTGAAATAATTAAAGTGAACAAGCATACAACTTCGTTAACATCTTACTATAGGTTAAAAATGAAAAACATTCTGGTTTATCTCGCACTAATTTTAATCATCGCTTCACATAGCAGCTTTGCCATTCCTTCTTTTGCCAGGAAATATAATATGACTTGTAAAACATGCCATGCGCCGTTTCCAAAACTAAAGGCGTATGGTGAAGAATTTGCCGGAAATGGATTTGTGCTGAAAGATCAAGATGCACCAAGATATTTTGTTGAAACAGGAGATGATAAGCTATCTTTACTCAGAGATATTCCTCTTGCCGTGAGAGTGGATGGTTATGCTACCTTTAATTCGGATAAATCTGAACAATCCGATTTTAAAGCACCGTATGTATTTAAATTATTATCAGGCGGTTCAATCTTCAAGAATGTTTCTTATTACGTTTATTACATTCTTGAAAATGGTGAGTCCGGGAAACTTGAAGATGCCTTTTTAATGTTCAATAATCTTTTTGGAAGTGAGTTAGCGTTTTCAATCGGTCAGTTCCAGGTTTCCGATCCATTATTTAAAAGAGAATTGAGATTAACTCTTGCCGATTATGATATTTACAAAGTTAAAGTTGGCTATTCAAATGTTGATCTTACCTATGATCGCGGAATAATGTTTAACTATGGATTTGAAACCGGTACGGCTTTAACTCTTGAAGTTGTAAATGGAAATGGAATAAGTAAAATTGAGAATGGAAACTTCGATAATGATAAGCACAAAAACTTTGCAGGTAGAATTTCGCAGAATGTTAATGACCATCTAAGAATTGGTGGTTTTGGTTATTTAGGTAAAGAGGAAATAAATGATGTTGTAAATGACTTATGGATGGATGGACCGGATGCTTCAATTTCATTCGATCCGTTTGAATTAAATGTTCAATATGTTGAAAGGAGGGATAAAGATCCTTTCTTTTTCGGACCTGCAGCTATAGAAATTAAAACGCGCGGTGCATTTGCTGAACTGATCTATATGTCTAATGGAGATGACAGTGAGTGGTATGCCGTTGGGTTATATAACTGGATCGAATCTAACATTGGTACGCTTGATAAAAAATCCGCATCATTTCATTTGGGCTATTTGTTAGCACGAAACATTAGACTTGTAGGTGAGTACACACATAATTTTATTGATGAGTATGGTAAATTTGGATTAGGGTTCGTATCTGCATTTTAGCTCATATTAATTCTTCAATAACAAACCCAATCCCTCCCGAAACCAATCGTAAAACGTATTGGGTTTATTAAATAAATACTTCAACCAACTATTTAGTAGCCGAAGGTTTTTCTCAATTTTTTCAGTAAGCCGCTTCCAATCATGTTATTGGCATTTGCAATAATTGTCTTAACAAGAACTAAAATATCTTTTTCACCAGCCCAATTCCTTTGAATAATTTTCGGATCTACTTCATTAATAATATCGTTTAGAATATAAGCAGTAGCGGCGATGTCATCTAGATATCCAACTGGACCAAGCAGCAGTTCGGGAATGAGGTCTATTGGTGAAATAAAGTAAGCAATTATTCCCGCTATCTTTACTTTTTTACTTGCAGGTACATCTGGGTCGAGGGATAGTTTGGTTAGCAGATGAAAAAGATCAGGTGCAAGCATAATATATTCTGTCCATGTATTCTCGGATGCAGTCTTTTCTTCCAGCCATTTTTTAATATCAGCTCTAAGTTTTTGATAGAAATCCTTTTTCTGTTCGTCCATTAGTCGTCCTTTCGAAATTCCATATAGTTATGGAGATTCAACACAAAATTATGAAATGCTGGTTAAATCTACACTTAAATAATTAGTGGATTATAAAACCTAATCCCATGCCTATTATGTCACCCCGACTGAAAATGCTTCAATAAGATTCACAAACATAAGGTGAGACAAGGTTTAATTTGGTTATGAGAATCGAGGATTGAATCGTAAACTAAACCAATGGCATAGTTTCTGTTTAGATATTCAGTGTGGACAGATAATGTTCGTAAAATAATTCAATTTATTAGAGATTTTACTAAGACGGGAGTCTATAATGGATGAAGTATTACAGCAAATAATGAAAACAATCGAGCGAGAATTCAAAGGTGCGTTGAAAGATGGATTACTTGATTCAGCTTCGGTAGCAAATAAAATTTGGGATATTCTGATTGATAAGGAAGCGATTAAAGTTTCTATTCCTGAACCAGCTTACGGCTGCTTCGAAAATTTTGAAGAATAGTTTTCAATTTCCGAATTTCAAGCGGCAAATCTCAAATAATAATCTCAAAGGAGTCCATTGGACAATAAAAAAATTTCAATGTTCACGTTTGATTTTTATGATTTTAACAATTATTTGAGATTTATTATCTAAAGATTGGAATTTCTTCGCCGCTCCCCCGCTCAAACATTATTCACCTAATAATCCTTTTCTAATTGTTCGCTCAACTGCCTGTTTAAAGTTAGCCAGGTTCACCGGTTTTTGGAAAATGTAATCTATACCCAATAATCCGTAATCATGAATAGCTGTTCTATCAATATCACCGCTAAGAATTATGATTGGAGGTTTTGACTTAACTCCCAGCTTTTGAATTTCTTGAACCAGCTGGATGCCATTCATCTCCGGCATGTTATGATCGGTAATAACCAGTGCGGGTGGTGACTTTATAATCTTTTGCATCGCTTCTTTGCCATTGGATACAATGTCAACACTGTAATCAGGAGTAATATTTTTTAAGATTTTTGAGTAAAGCAGCCGATCTGTTTTGTTATCATCCACAAGTAGAATAACAGCAGATGCTATCGGTAGTGTGAATTTGAATGTTGATCCTTTTCCAGGTTCACTCTCAGCCCAAATTGATCCGCCATGTTTTTGAATTATATCACTAACAATGGTGAGCCCCATTCCGCTGCCTTTTTCACCTGATGTTCCATCCTTTGTGAACTTGCTATCGATGGAAAAAAGTTTTTTAATGTCATCAGCTTTTATTCCAACTCCATCATCTTGAACCGAAAATTCCAAAAATCTTAATCGCTGCGAAGGCTTAACCGAAATAGATATTGTTCCGTTAGTATTAGTAAACTTAATTGAATTTGAAATCAGGTTATTAAAAACCTGTAAAATTAAATTCTCATCAACAAAAATTTGAATTTCCTTTGATACGGTTGATCTAATCTCTATTTTTTTTCTTAATGCAGCACCAGCTAACGAATTAATAGAACTTTCAATAATGGAAGAGGCGTAAGTTTTTGCGGGTTCAAAACGAATTCTTCCAGATTGCAGTCTATTCCAATCCAGCAACGAATTAACCAGCGAAAGCATTGAGTTAGATGATTCTTGAATGAATTTCACATATTGGCTTCGTTCTTTATCAGTTAGAGTATCATCATTCAGCAAAAGCTCAGTAAATCCTAAAATCGAGCTGAACGGTGTTCTCAGATCATGCGATACGATTGATAAAAATCTATCCTTTGTTTCATTCAGCTTAATCAAGTCTTCTTTAGATTTTTTCAAATCATCTTCAGTTTTTTTTCTGATACTGATATCACTTACAATTCCGTATAATCTTTTAACCTCCCCAAAATCGTCACGAATTAGATTGATTTTATTTCTTACCCAGACAATATTTCCATACTTATTAATAATTCTAAATTCAATCTCTGTGGAATTTTTAATGCGGCTTTTCAGAAGATCCTTTATTTTTTGCTTGACGGGATGAACATCATCCGGGTGAACGATCTTGAAAAACAGTCTCTGATCGCTTATCAGTTCAGCTTGTGTATAGCCTGTAATTTTCTGAACACTTGCGGTATAAAAAATCGGTCTAAGCTTATCTTTAATTTTGGCGAAGGTGAAAAAGAAGTCATCAATGTTCTCAATTAAACTACGGTACTTTTCTTCAGATTCACGGAGAGCTTGCTGTGATCTTTTTCTTTCTGAAATATCGCGAGTTATGTAAACGAGATATTTTCTTCCCTCTAATTCAAATTCTGATACTGAAGTCGAATAAAAGGTATTTGAACCATCTTCACGTTTGCCAAGAAATTCAAATCTGTCGGGAGCATCCATCTTTCTTCTGATAAGATGGAGATATTCAGAAATTCTTTTTACATCTTCATCGGCTACCATTTCTACAAAGGATTTCCCAACCAAATCTTCTTTTCTTACATAACCGAAAATATTTGCAAAGGAATCATTTACAAGAATTATCTTGTTGTCCATTTCGATCGATATTCCATCCCTAGTGGATTTTACAACTGATGATAGAATATTAAATTCATTAATAATTTCCTTAGTTGAAGTGATATCTTGAAAATATCCGCTGTAAATTTCCTCATCGTTAGTATCAATGATCTTCTGTAAAAATCCCGAGAGGAAAATCTTTCTTTTATTATTTAATAAGAGTGGAATTTCTATTTGCTTTCGAGTCTCTGAAACAGAAGATAATTTTTCTAAAGAATAATGTGAGAAGAATTCCGGCTCAATCAATTCAATTAAGTTTTTTTGTGTTAACCCTTCTTCTGCAATCTCTGTGAGATCAAGAAAAGCTTTGTTGGCAGCTAGGAATTTACCGGTTAAGTCGACACTAAAAATTATATTTCCAGAGTGCTGGATAATATTGTTAAATCTATTCTCAACATTTTTCAGTTTGCTCTCGAGCTGCATTTTTTCTGCGATACTCTGGCATGAGATAACAATATATGGCTCTAAATCATCGACCAAATTAAATGATGCACATAAAGTTTCTTCCTTTCCGGTCAGACTGATAATCTTAAAAATACTTTCTATTTGTTTTGATTTTGCCAATCGCCTTTTGATGTCATCGAAATAGTTTGTCTCCGTAATTCCAATCAAACGAACAAAAAACTTGCCTTTCGCTTGAGCTTCTGAATACCCGAAAAGATCTTGTGATGCTTGATTCCAATAGGTTACCTTACCGTTCATATCTACTGCAAAAAATGGGATGGTACTTTTGTCCAGAAAGGATTTATGTTTTGACAATTCTTCTATCGTGAGTTCGAGAGCTTTTTGAGCTTTAATATAGCTGCGGATATCATTAAAACGGAAAAACAGTAATTTTATTTTTTTATCATCATCTAAGATTGGTTCAATTTCACATTCATAATCGTGAGAACGATTATTGATGGTCAATATTAAATTAAATTTTTGTGAGCTTAAACTTTCTTTTATTAAGTTGATTTTACTTTTTATTAGACTGCTGATTTCTTGTGAGAAAAGATTGCTTATATTATTCTGTTCAAACGGAGAAATTTTCGCCATAAATTTCTTCGATTTCTTTCCGAACGAAAACTTGATATTACCTTGATCATCAGTGATTAATAAAAGATCTAATGACGAATTTAATATTTCTTTCCATTTAGTCTCGATATTATTTAATGAATTATCTTCCTCTTTGCCGACTTTAAAATCCTGCAATATTAAAATTCCACCATCGAATTTGTCATCCTTAAAAAGAGGGATGGCTTTAATAAGGATAATGATTTTTCGTAAGCTAAAAGTTTTTAATCCCTCAATTTCTTTTTCAAATGAATATCCTTCACGTAGTCTTTGAAAATATTCCAACAGATGATTATCGGAAAACAAATCCTCTTCGAAAATACTTATCGTGTTCGATGGATTAATTTCAATTTTATGATATACACAAAATTCTAGAAAATTGTTGTTTAAATAAGTTATCCTCCCTTCGGAATTAAATATTAAAATCCCCAAAGGAACAGATTCAATCAATCGTAAGAAAAAGCCATCGGAATTTTCTTGGAAAATATCGTCTTTTAAATTCGCCATTTATTTATTCTGAAAAGGAAACCCTCTAAAGTATGGTAATCTAATCAATAATGGTGCTACAACACTGATTGAGAGGACGAATTAGGGTAAAAAAGA
Organism: Ignavibacteria bacterium RIFOXYB12_FULL_35_14; assembly: GCA_001803045.1. Classification (GTDB taxonomy): domain Bacteria; phylum Bacteroidota; class Ignavibacteria; order Ignavibacteriales; family Ignavibacteriaceae; genus XYD12-FULL-36-8. The sequence goes on from MHAR01000013.1 coordinate 39,361, forward strand.
AGGAAAAGTCAAATCAGATAGTTGTGAACTGGTAACTAAATGTAAAACAATAACTTACAAGCCGTTTAAATTTTAAGATTCCATTCTAAAATGAGATGTTCTTATGAACTTATTTCTGTTCAGGTTATTAACATTAAAAACACTGTCTCAATCTGGTTTTAATTTTTAGATTAAATCACCATTTTCTTTTGTAAGCCAAACTAATTTATGTGGATAGAAACATCTTTCACATTAATCTTTTTTCTAATGCATTAAGCTCTTCAGATAATTCTACGGGAATATCACTACCAAATATTTTATAGTACTCGCGAATATTTTCAACTTCTTTTTTCCACTCATTTCTATCAACCGTTAAAAGATCATCCATCGTTAGAGAATCAACATTTAAATTTGAAATATCTATCGCATCTTTAGCAGGTAACAGTCCTATCGGTGTTTGAACCGAATAAGCATTAACATCACACTGTTCAAAAACCCACTTGATAACTCGGATATTATCACCAAAACCTGGCCATAAAAATTTTCCGTTGGCATCTTTTCTGAACCAGTTAACATGAAATATCTTTGGTAATTTTTTCTCATCATTTGATTTTCCAATTTTTAACCAATGAGCAAAATATTTGCCCATATTATATCCGCAGAAAGGAAGCATTGCAAAGGGATCATGTCTTACCTTTTCAAAATTTCCTTGGGATGCTGCGGTAACTTCAGATGAAACTATTGATCCAACGAACGTTCCATGCTGCCAATTAAATGCTTCATAAACTAAAGGAACAATGTTTTCTCTTCTTCCGCCAAATAATATTGCCGAGATGGGAACGCCCTTCGGATCTTCCCAGGCAGGATCAATTGTTGGACATTGTGATGCTGGAATAGTATATCTAGAGTTAGGATGTGCCGCTACTTCTTTACTTTCAGAAGTCCAATCTTTTTTCAGCCAGCTCAATAATTTTTTAGGTTTATCTTTTGTCATTCCTTCCCACCAAACATCATCCTCAGGTGAAAGGGCAACATTGGTAAAGATTGAATTTTTAGACATTGTTTCCATTGCGTTGGGATTTGTATCATATGAAGTACTGTAATGCTTAAGTTGAAAATAGACTTTTGTTAAATTTCGATATGTGTAACAAATTTAATAGGAGTCAGAAAAATGGAATCAAGAAAACGTTTAAGCGCAAAAGAAAAAATGATGATCCTTCGGGAGCTTCTGGA
>MHAR01000014.1 GCA_001803045.1 Ignavibacteria bacterium RIFOXYB12_FULL_35_14
CGGAGCTAAGTGGAGCGGGACTTAGAGCAGAATGTGTTATGAATCAATTTTATAAAAATATTTTTATAAAAAGTCAATTTTCACTTGAACCATTACAGTTATTAGTGATGTTACAATTACTAATTATTGGATTTGAGTTTGATGTATAAATACCGTAATAGGCATTTTTAATATCGCAGTATTGTAAATTTCCAGTTGACCCGGAATTAAATTGTATACCACCCCAATAACCTGTTGTTCCGCTTCTGTAAAATTTAATTTTATTTGAAGCGTTACCAGTTGCATTTAATATACCGTTTATAATTAAAGATTTTCCCGGTGCAAATTTTAGCGTTGCACCAGGGTTAATAATTAAGCTGGCACCCGGATTAACAGTAATATTCTGATTTATGGTATAAGTACAAGCACCACTAATTGTGAGTGTTGCACCGGATTCGACAGTCATTTCCCCTAAAAGAGTAACAGTTCCAGTTATGGTTTCATTGGTTTTTATCTTACCACCATATTTTACCACCGGTGCAACTTGATATAACTTTCCATCACCAGCTTGTAAGGTTTGATCTGGCAAAGTAACTTGAGCATTTTGTGGATACACACTGTTATGTCTAAGGACTGATCTTCAACACTCCTAACTCTTAAGTTGTTATATCCAGAATTGTTGGTGATTAATAATTCAGCAGTTTTACTTGCCTCAGTATTAAGATTCACCAATAAAAAATATTCATTATCCGAGTAAGTTTTATCATTTAATAAACCTGCATGCCAGTTATAATATGAGTCATTATCTTGGATTGTCAAAAAATCCCATGTGATTATAGGATCGTATGGACTAGTTGATGGAGTTCTTTTTGCATACTGTCCCAGGTAATTAAGTTTAAGTAGTGTAGTACCTAAGATTCCATTTAAGCGGGAAGAGATACTGTCTCTAATTCCATAATACAAAGTAGTTGGGTTATAATTAGTATCAACTATAGCATCTAACAAAGTATCTACACCGAGAGTTTGAGAGTAATAATTCCAGAAAAAGATACCCTTAGCACCATGAGCTAAAGCTAAATTTACTGATGCTTTTAATTGCCAGATTGATGGTTTTATCCAATAATTATACTTCTCCAGTGGAGGATCTGTACCAAATGCTTGTGCAACAAAGTACCAATCACCTATTCCAAAACTGTGCTCCCATGGCTGCTGCATCACAACTCGTTGAAATTCAAGCATTTGGGAATCATCCTCCTCGTAATAAAAAGGATAATAATAGTACATCACCCTTGCTGGCTGCACTTGTTCAACAAATCTCTTTAGATCTATCTCATTATCTCTGTAGCCATGCCACTCTGGATAGTAGGTCGTAATTAAGCGGGGGAAACCATTCACATTTAATATTGAATCTACAATCCTATAAGGATCAAAATTATCAATTGTCTGGGGTTCGTCCAAACCGTACCAATACTTCAAATTTGGCCACTGAGTTTGAGGGTAGTTTGCTGCGTAGGTTGAACAATTATATGCAACCTCACCTCTAAACTCGGGTCTAAGATCTTTGCCAATTCGATCATCGTATACTTCAATATAATCGACGTATAGTTCACGGTTGCCGAGCCAGATTACATTAAATCTAACACCCTGCCTTCCATTATAAGTATCATCTCTTTCTGGAAATCCGTCACCTTCAGGACTGGCATGATTAGCTGGAAATGCATAGGAACCTATTGTTTCAGGAATTGTGTAATCCAATACTTTATCTACATAATTGTTGCTTAATTCGTTTGCCTTAAATGTTTGTTCTTTCAAAACTGAATAATTCCCATTGGGTGCATAGTACACTACTTGTAACTTGCATACATTAATATTTTCGGTCGTATTACCGTCAATCTTTAAACGAAATTTTACATTGTATGTAATATCCCCACCCGAATATGGCCAAAATCGATGTTCTCTATTTTGATAGTAATCAGGTCCGGTAATTAGGTATTCTCCAATATGAGATGGTACGATTGCACCGCTTTTCCAGCAATCATTACCAATGCCACCAAGCTCACCAAACTCATGTTTGATTCCAGGATAATTTGCTGAAAGTGGGACTGTATTCTCTTCAGCTTCCCATCTGCTGTAGTAACCTGAGGCATATTTTGCTATCTGATCAGTTTCATAATGTGTATTAAATCCTATCAAATTCGTATAGCGCTGAAGGTCAAGTCGATTATCTTGTGTAATAAACTGAATAACTCCATTCACCCCCATAGCTTCTATTTGAGAATGATTTTGTGAAGGATAATGGTGATTAACATAATCATCCGGTCCTAAATTTGTGAAAACACCTACTGGAAATTCCTCAGCTTGTGGTTTTATGTCTGCAATGTTTAAGATGGTTATCACCATCGCATATTGCAAATAAAGTAACCAATGTTCAAATATTTTTGGTAACATATCGTGCCTCCTTATTTGTTTAATGATATTTTATGCTTTTCAATTAAATGAGACTTTTTAAGATCATTTTATATACAACATTTTTCCGGAAGCAGAATAAATCGGAGTATTATCACTATTTCTCACATATAGCCGATATATGTAGATTCCGCTCGATAACCGGTAAGCATCTCTGCCAGAGGCAGATCCGCTTTCGGCGGAAAACACTTCTTCGTAATAACCGCTTTCTTTTGTTTCATTCGTTAATACTCTTATGATCTCTCCCTTAACATCATACACTATCAGTTTTACGTAGCTTGTTCCTTTTATACGGTAGCCAATTCTTGTAGTCGAATTGAACGGATTTGGATAATTAGGATATAAATGATAATCCTCTGTTATAATAATTGGTTCATTTACATCGGATATTACAACTGTAATCTCTTCGCTCCCAGCAGATTCGTTCCCTTGACTGTCAACTGCAGTAATTTTGTAGTAAAGAATATTTTGCCGATTTGAAATGCTTTCTTCAAATACCGTATCGATTATTTCTGCAATCAGTTTGGTTGAGTCTATGACGAAACCTTTAGTAGTATCACGGTAAACTCTATATCTAAAGAAATCTGCTTCTGTGTTCTTTTTCCAGCTGACAGAGACAAGACCTGAATCAATTGCAGAAATTATTCCTCGTGGTGAGTGTGGGGGTAAATCCAGATACTCATATAATTTTCCTAATGGTCCACCATAAGCACCGATATCACTTCTGCTTCCGTCTGCATCAAGTATTTGAGGATCACCAGCATCAATCATTGGCGAATGCATTTGCAGATGAACATCACCGCTGTCTTCGCTTACTATCATAGGATCAACTGATAAATTTGTACTGTCAGGTATAAATCCAATGTAAGGATCTGTCACATTCCACAAGTTGTTATACTTAAAATCAAAGGTGTTGTTTTGATAAACCGATGCACCGTGACTTGTATTCATAACTAAATTATTTATGACTTGATAATTTCCATATCGAAAATGAAAAGCTCCGTATGAATCAAGAATGTCATGTCCGAGTAATAAATTATTTCTAACATTTCCGTCTAATGTAAATGTATAACCTCTCAGAACATTATCTTCAGCTATAACAATATTGTTTGCGGTTAAGGGAGTTTTGACTATGACATCGAGACCGCTCGAATATTGATAATTCAGATAAATTATATTATTTGTAATTGTTGGCTGGCAGCCGCTGAAATCAAAAATTCCCATAGACGATGGATAGAGAATTATATTGTTATCGATTACTGGAAAGTAACCATAAGTAAAACAATCAAAGCTGATACTTAGATTGGTATTACTAAATTGGTTTTCCGAAATAGAAAAGTTAATGTTGGATAGCAACATTCCAGTCGATGCATTTCGTATATGGTTTTGGGTAAATTTTGAGTTATTAGATAGTATATTTATTCCCAAGACTCCTGTTCCGTAAGCTGCATTTGAAACAATTACTTGAAAACCACAAAAATTACAACTATCCTTAAAAGTAATTGCATAAAAATCTGTTGGTGTTACCAATTCTTGGGTATCAATAATACAGCTATCCATACCGCTACCAATTAGGGATAATCCAGGTATCATTACTATTTTTTCCTTGTACACACCGTTAGCTACATAAACAGTATCTCCACTTTGGCAAATGTTAATGCACTTCTGTATACTGTCGCTTGCGGTTATCCAACTCGTGTAGGGCGGTGAGCTGCTGCCGGTTTTGCTTACATAGCGTGTGGTCGCATTGGCTTCAAGTAAAAAGACGAAAGTAAAAAGTAAAAAGGAGAAAAGAATTTGGTTAGTGATTTGGGGTTTCATTGACGGTATCCTTTCATTAAACATAGATTTGAAGTGTGCGGTAAGCAGGTAGGTAAATTAGGGAATTCAAAATAGTCATTTTCACACCCCACAATATTTTTCAAATCTGGAAGAAACTTAAAAAATAAAATAGAGAAAGGCAATCGTAAAATAAAAAGCGGTCCTAAGACCGCTGGAATTCTGAAGCTTAATTTTATCTTTAACTTTAGTAAGGGAAAAGAGCTATCATTCTATCGAACCAACATTATTTTTCTTGTCGCTGAATAATTTTCAGTCGTCAATTTGTAAAAGTATACACCGCTTGGAAGATTACTTGCATTAAAAGTTACTTTATAATTTCCAGGTTCCTTCACTTCATCAAATAAAGTTTTTACCTCGTTGCCTAATACATCGTAAATCTTAAGCAGTACAAGTGAATTAATTTCTGTTCCTTGTGGTATTGAAAATTCAATAACGGTTGTTGGATTAAATGGATTTGGATAATTTTGTTTAAGCTCAAATCCCAATGACTTACCAAACACCTCTGTTTTAATATCGGTTGGTGTTCGGCTGAAGAATTTATAAACAGTTCTTCCCATAGCATATCCAACAGAGTCGTTTAACATTCTAAATCTATTTACTCTGTAGCCAAAACCGGCATCATGCCATGTTTCGCCGCCGTCGGTTGTTTCATAAGTAGTATAAGTGCTGTTTCCACCTGCCCATCCTAAAGTGTCGTTTGCAAATCCCATTCCCTGAACATAATATGCAAAATTCGTAAATTGTTTTTCAAACCATGTTTGTCCGCCATCAGTGGTTTTAATAAAATTAACCGGTGAACCAACGTTACGCTGCAATGAAACATATCCAACGTTCTTACTAGGGAAGCTAATCTTCCAGCACCATTCACCTAATTGAGAAGATGTGAAAACATTTGCCCATGTATTCCCGGCATCTGATGTGTAAAGGATAATTCCATTTGAATTTTGATTTGGATTTCCATTACCTCCCACTATAAATCCGGTATCCGAAGAAGTAAAATAAATGTCCATCAAATCAACAGCATACTGCTCCATATTTTCAGTTAACCAAGTTAATCCCTTATCTGTGCTTTTAAGAAAGTAGACGGGACCCCGAACTCTGCCGACACCATAGATTACGGAATCATTAACGACACTAATTCCGCATACACCCCGTGGTTTTGTACCGATAAAATTGTTTATTGGGTTCCATGAAACGCCGCCGTTTGTTGTGCGGTAGATTAGGTTGGTGTCAGTTTGTCCACCAAATTCATCAGTACCAAGATTTCCGGCGATACCGTAAAGCGAATCGAAAAATCCTACGGATCTAAAATAAATTGTGCTTTTATCAAATTGCTTTATCCAGGTATCACCGCCATTAGTTGTTTTCCAAATTTGTCCGTTTCCATTTACAACCCAGCCGAGATTTTCATTTATGAAATAACCGTCATCATGTCTTGGTCCGCTTGGTGCAGTTGGTACTTCCTGCCATGACGGTTGTGCAAATGACTTATTTAATAATTGAATCGTAATTATAAAGCAAGCACAAAGAATTAAGTTTTTCAAATTGTCTCCATCTTAAAAATAAAATAAACAAACTATCAAGTATCATTTGATAAGTCAGATCTCAATTATTTGGAATAATTATATGAATTATATTTTCCTTAACCAAGTATATTTAATTATTCCGGTTATATTTTTCAGGCACGATTTATCTACCAACTTTGTTATGCAAAGAGGGATATTATTTCTTAAATTTCCATGCAAAATATATTATTAACAATTACAATTAATGAAAAAATTTGATATTCCGGCATTTTATCGAAGCACCATTATTTCTAGGATTAAGCAATTCAGAAATCTTAAAGATCCGAGGAAAAAAGATCTTAAGCCTATCGCTTTGGATTTTGGTCCCGTAAGATTTTTTATTCCCCGTCATTTTGGCTTTTGTTACGGAGTGGAAAATGCAATTGAGATTGCCTATAAAACTCTTGAGAACAACCCCGATAAAAGAATTTTTCTATTAAGTGAGATGATTCATAATCCCGGGGTGAATGAAGATTTATTTAATCGCGGAGTAAAATTTTTAATGGATACATCTGGAAATAATTTGATTGATTGGAACGAACTAAAAAGAGATGACATTGTAATTATACCGGCTTTTGGAACGACTCTAGAAATTCAACAAAAACTAAATCAGATTGGTATTAATGCCTACCAGTTTAACACAACTTGTCCTTTTGTTGAGAAAGTTTGGAATCGTTCATCCCAGCTTGGAACGGAAGATTTTACGATTATTATTCATGGGAAGCATTATCATGAAGAAACGCGTGCAACATTTTCGCATAGTAAAATTCATGGTCCATCACTGATTGTTAGAAACTTAGAAGAAGCAAAGTACCTTGCAGATGTAATCTTAGGTGAAAAAAGCAAAGAAAATTTTTATTCATATTTTGATGGAAAATATTCTGAGGGTTTCGATCCAGAAAAGGATTTGCAAAAAATTGGAGTTGTAAATCAAACCACAATGCTTGCTACCGAAACACAGGAAATAGCTGATCATCTAAAGTCGGTAATGCAAAAAAAGTATGGGATGCAAAATTTAAGTTCACATTTTGCCGATACAAAAGATACTCTTTGCTATGCAACTTATGATAATCAGGAGGCAACGTATGGATTACTAGAAAGTCCGGTAGATTTAGCAATTGTTGTGGGAGGGTATAATAGCTCGAACACGAGCCACATCGTAGAACTGTGCGAAGCTAAGCTGCCAACTTATTTTATATCATCCGCCGATAAGATAATTTCAGTAAATTCAATAAAGCATTTTAATATTCATTCCAAAAGCGAACACGTTACAAAGAATTTTATTCCGCGAAAAGATATGGTTAGTATTCTTCTTACCAGCGGAGCTTCCTGTCCCGATTCGGTTGTTGATCAGGTATTGAGCAAGGTACACTCTTTTTTTGAAAAGGTTAAGAGTATCGAGGAAGTTCTAAATGAAATCGTAAAGGATTAACTAATTTAAATATGAAGTAATTTCAGTTAAAAACATGAGTGATTTCCACTGTTTTGTCACTTTGTTCATAGCCATTTAATACGATATCGAAACGAATCCGAGCATCCTTAATTCATTTGTTATTCAGAAGCGCATTCGGTAATTTTGGGCGCTTTAATTCAAAAATCAACAATATTTTAATATGCGAGCAGTTATTCCTGTAGCCGGAATTGGCACTAGACTCAAACCTCATACATACACCACACCAAAGGTTTTACTTAATGTTGGTGGTAAACCAATGTTAGGTCATATTCTCGAGAAGCTTTTGGAAGAAAAAGTTTACAAGGCAACATTTGTAATTGGTCATTTAGGTGACCAGATAAAAGATTATGTAAAAAAGGAATATCCTTCCATAAAAGCTGATTTTATCGAACAAAAAAAAATGGATGGTCTTGGTCATGCAATTTATACTGCCATTCCAACGTTCGATGATAAGGAAATTTTTATCATTCTTGGTGATACTGTGTTTGATGTTTATTTGAAAGATGTTTTCAAAGACAAGCAATCGGCATTGGGAGTTAAGAAAGTAGATGATCCAAGCCGTTTTGGTGTTGCCGTTTTGGAGAATGGTTACATAAACAAGTTAGTTGAAAAACCGACTACTCCAATTTCTAACTTAGCATTGGTTGGGCTTTATTACATTGCCAATTCAGATGCGTTGGTGAAAAGCTTGAATAATCTTATCAAAAAAGATATTCGAACAAAAGGAGAACTTCAGCTAACAGATGCGCTTCAAATGATGCTCGATGATGGTGAAAAAATTAAAACGTTTGATGTTAATGGCTGGTACGATTGCGGTAAACCAGAGACCCTGTTATCAACAAATAGATTTTTACTTGATCAAAAAAGCGTAACTAAAAAGTTTGAAAATGTTGTAGTAAATCCACCAGTCTTTATTGCCGAAGACGCTAAGATTGAGAACTCGGTAATCGGTCCTTATGCAACAATTGATAAGGGCTGTATTATCAAAGAAAGCGTCATAAAAAATTCAATCGTCGGAACAAATTCGCAAGTAAGCAAAGCTATGCTTAACGGTTCAATAATTGGCAATAATACTATTGTTAAAGGTGCATTTAAAAAGTTAAATATTGGCGATTCAACAGAGATAGATTTTTATTAAATACATTTATCCGTGTGTGAATGAATTAAAATTTTTAGGACTAAAGTCCAAGTTTTTCGTAGTACTTACTAACCCCAGACTTAAGTCTGGGGTTAAAAGAAAATCAAAATGCTTCTGGCTTTAGCCACAATTTACTAACAGAAAAATTATTTTTATAAACTAATTAAGGTAGAAGATAAATCATGTCCTTTCTTTTCACGTCCGAATCCGTTTCCGAAGGCCATCCCGATAAAATATGCGATGCTATTTCCGATAGTGTTCTTGATGCAATATTAGAAAAAGATCCGAAAGCAAGAGTGGCTTGCGAAACTTTTGTAACAACAGGATTAGTTCTTGTTGGCGGTGAAATTACAACGAAAGCTTATATCGAAGTCCCTGAAGTGGTAAGGGAAACTGTAAGAAGAATTGGTTACACAAGCGCTGATTATAAATTTGATGCTGATTCATGTTCAGTGTTGAATGCAATACACTCCCAGTCTCCTGATATTGCCATGGGAGTTGATACAGGCGGTGCAGGCGATCAAGGATTAATGTTCGGCTATGCTTGCGACCAAACTCCCGAACTAATGCCAATGCCCATTATGTATGCTCATAAGCTGGTAAAAAAATTAGCAGACATCAGAAAACGAAATAACGAATTGATGTCTTACCTTCGACCTGATGCAAAATCTCAAGTTACAATTGAGTACGATGGTAAGAATAAACCAAAGCGTGTTGATACAGTTGTAGTATCAACCCAGCACGATGGCGATGCAAAACAGAAGAGAATAAAAGAAGATGTAATCGAAAATGTAGTTAAAAAAATTATTCCCGCAGAATTTCTTGACAAGAAAACCAAATACTTTGTCAATCCAACCGGAAAATTTGAAATTGGCGGACCACATGGCGATAGCGGACTAACCGGCAGAAAAATTATAGTTGATACTTACGGCGGTTGGGCTCCTCACGGTGGCGGTGCATTTTCCGGAAAAGATCCTTCTAAAGTTGATAGAAGCGCTTCTTACGCAGCACGTCATATTGCAAAAAATATAGTTGCAGCTAAGTTGGCAACAGAATGTCTTGTTCAAATTGCTTATGCAATCGGTGTCGCTGAACCGGTTTCGGTTTACGTAAAGACTTATGGAACGGGAGTTATTCCTGATAAAGAAATTTCGAAAATAATAAATAAAGAAATTGATTTAACTCCTAAAGGAATAATTTCCAGGTTAAATTTACTACGACCCATATACCGTAAAACATCAGCATATGGTCATTTTGGACGAAATGAAAAGGAGTTCAGTTGGGAACATTTAGACCTGGTTCCTTTGTTCAAGAAGTACGCATAATAAATTTTAGTAATAAAGTGAGGTAAATTATAATGGCTCAAGTGCTCGAAAAACCCGGAGTGAAAAAAGTTAATTATAAAGTAAAAGATATTTCCTTAGCTGAATGGGGAAGAAAGGAAATTAATTTAGCCGAAGCCGAAATGCCGGGACTTATGGCAATCAGAAAAGAATTTGGTTCATCAAAACCACTAAAAGGTGCAAGGATTGCCGGCTGTCTACATATGACAATTCAAACAGCGGTGTTAATTGAAACTTTGATTGAACTGGGTGCTGATGTTCAATGGTCATCGTGCAATATTTTCTCAACGCAAGACCACGCTGCCGCTGCAATTGCCGCAAATGGAATTCCAGTTTTTGCATGGAAAGGTGAAACTTTAGAGGAATACGATTGGTGCATCGAACAAACTTTATTTTTTGGCGATGATAAAAAATCCCTGAGCATGATTTTAGATGATGGCGGCGATCTTACAAATCTTGTGCTTGATAAATATCCTGAATTAGTTTCGGGAATAAGGGGAATTACAGAAGAAACAACCACAGGTGTTCATCGTTTGTATGAAAGAATGACGAAGGGAGCTCTTCCTGTTCCGGCAATTAACGTTAATGATTCTGTTACAAAATCTAAATTTGATAATAAGTATGGATGCCGCGAATCATTAGTGGATGCATTGCGCAGAGCCACTGACTTGATGATGGCAGGTAAAGTTGCAGTGGTTGCCGGTTTTGGTGATGTTGGCAAAGGTTCCGCTGAATCATTAAGCAATTCAGGCGTAAGAGTAATAGTGACAGAAATAGATCCTATCTGTGCGCTTCAGGCATCTATGAGCGGTTATGAAGTAAAGAAAATGATCAATGCGATTCCCGAAGCAGATATTATTGTTACTGCCACTGGAAACTTAAACGTTGTTAACGAAAAACATTTTAGATTGATGAAAGATAAAGCAATAGTTTGTAACATCGGACATTTTGATAATGAAATTGATATGGCTTGGCTAAATAAAAATTATGGCAACACAAAAGACACAATCAAACCTCAGGTTGACAAGTACACAATCAATGGAAAAGATATTATTGTTCTTGCAGAAGGCAGATTGGTGAATTTAGGCTGCGCTACAGGCCACCCTTCTTTTGTTATGTCAAACTCATTCTCAAATCAAACACTCGCACAGATTGAGCTTTGGACAAATCCTGGTAAATATGAAAACAAAGTTTATGTTCTTCCAAAACATTTAGATGAAAAAGTTGCTAAGCTTCACTTAGAAAAGTTGGGTGTTGAATTAGAGGAGCTGACCGAAGAACAAGCGAAGTATATCGGTGTGCCGGCCAAAGGTCCATTTAAACCGGATTATTACAGATACTAAGAAACAACTTTACACGAACATACAAACCCAGTTTCTAAACAATCGAAGCAAGCGTTCCAAGAAACTGGGTTTATTATTTCCCCCAACTAGCTATTATTTCCAAGTAAATTTTTCAAAGCATCCTCTAACTTGTCAAACTTAAATTTGAACCCATGCTCAATCAATTTCTTAGGAATTACTCTTTGACTTGAAACAATTGTCGATGTAACTTCACCGACTAAAATTCTCAAAGCAAATTCCGGTACGTTAAAGATTGCAGGTCGTTTAAGAATCCTTCCTAAGGTTTTAGCAAACTCACTCATTTTTACATTTTCTGGAGATACAACATTCACTGGTCCCGAAATCTCAGCATTATTAAGAATGAACAAATAAACGGCGATGAGATCGTGAATATGAATCCATGGAAACCATTGTTTTCCATTTCCTAAAGAACCTCCAATAAAAAAATGAAATGGGGGTAAGAACTTTTTTAATGCTCCTCCTTCTTTACTGAGTACTATTCCTTGTCGAAGCATTGCAGTTCTCACTCCAAAACTGTTTGCATTTTCTGTTTCTCTTTCCCAAACATTACAAACACTTGCTAAAAAATCATCTCCTGGTTTTGAATCCTCAGTAAGCACATCATCGCCTCTGGAACCATAATAGCTAACACCGGATGAGCTTATGAATAATTTAACCTTATTTTTAGTACTTCGTATCGCAGATACTAAATTTTTAGTGCTGAGTTCTCGACTTTCTAAAATGATCTTTTTGTATTTCTCTGTCCATCGTTTTCCAGACAAATTTGCACCAGCCAAATGAATCACTGTGTCTTTATTTTCTAAGTGCTTTGTCCATTCATTAGGATTATTATAATCCCATTTCACATACAAGAGTTTATCGCCGAGTATCTTTTTTGCTGATTCGATATTACGAGTGATGACAGTAACTACATCGCCTCTGCTAATTAGAGCATGGCAAAGTTGTGTTCCGATTAATCCTGTTGCTCCGGTTACTATAATTTTTTTATTCATAACTAATCTTACTCAATTTGTTACTTGATTTGAAAACCGTTAAAAGCGCTTCAATTTATGTATTTATGGTATACGGTTTTTTATTACGAATTAAAAAGGCGATCGTATTGATCGCCTTATGAGTTCATAAAAAATTTAAGTTTGTTAAATGTTCAAAATATCATTGTAAAGAATGAATGCCATAAGCAGCAGAAGTAACACAAATCCAACATTTTGAATTGCCACTTTAACCTTAACAGGAATTTCTCTTCTGAAGATCGATTCAATTATTATTATCACTAAATGTCCGCCATCCAGAACAGGGAAAGGCATTATATTAATTATTGCCAAACTTAAGCTAAGAAGTGCTAAGAATTTTAAGAAATTTAAAATTCCCGAGTCGGCATATTCTGCAGCAAACTGAGCAATCTTAATTGGTCCGCCAAATGCTTTCCCGAACTCAATATTTCCGCTGATTACTTTTCCAATCATTCGGAAGGTGAGTACGGTCATTCTGTTTATCTCGAGCCAGCCAAGATAAAATGATTCGAAGAAACCCTGTGACTTTAATTCAACTGGGCCCGAATAGCTTTTCCTCATCAGAACACCGATTGTGCCGTCTTTTCCAGGAGTAATGCTTAAAATGACGGTATCTTGCCCGCGGAGCACAGTTAAAGGAAGTTGTTTATTTGGATTTGAGGTGACTATCTCATTTACTTGCTGTCTTAATTGAATAGGTGAATCGTTAAGCTTTAAAAATGTATCGCCAGAAACGATACCTGCTTTTTCGGCAGGAGAGTTTTTAATTACACTATCAATAACGGGGCGGTTTAATCCGGCAGGAAGCAGAAAAATTGTACTTGGCTTTTCAGGTATTCGTTCTCGGGGAATATTTATTAAAGCCACATTACTATTTCTACTCACTTCAAGATTTACATCTTCTCCAATGGCATTGATATAAACCTCATTTGTAACATCCTGCCAAGAAGTTACACCGTTACTATTTACAGAAATAATTTTGTCATTAGATTTTAATCCTAACGAATCGGCAATACTGCCAGGAAGTACTTCGCTTATTGTTGTGGTTTTCCAATATTCTCTTTCATGGAAAAAATTTTCACCCCAGAAAATAAGCCAAGCAAGAAGAAGATTCATCAATACGCCTGCGGTTATTACAAATATTTTTCTCGGAAGCGACTTTGATCTGAATTCGTAAGGCTTCGGCGGTTGATTGAGTGCTTCGGTATCCATGCTCTCGTCAACCATTCCGGCAATTTTAACATAGCCGCCTAAAGGTAAAAGGCATAACCTGTAATCCGTGTGTCCTTGTCCGTCAAAATCTTTTGGAAGATCGCCAAAACTGAAACCGGATATTTTATTCCAGCCGAATAATCTTTTTCCGAATCCAATAGCAAAAACATCAGCATGCATCCCGCTAAGTTTTGCAGCTGCAAAGTGACCGAATTCATGTACAAATACTAAAATTGCGATAGTGATCGCAAAATAAATGATGTAATCCATTAATTAGTTATCTCCGCTTATTTATAGTTGTGCTGTTAATTCTCGAGCAAGCTTATCACATTCAAAAATAGTTTCTATATCCGGTGATTTATGGTTCTCTATTTTCTCTAAAGCTTTGTTTATTAAAAATGGAATATATGATAATTTTATTTCTCCATTCAAAAATCTTTCTACCGCAACTTCATTGGCTGCATTAAGAACACATGGGGCTGTTCCGCCCGAATCTAATGCTTCGTAAGCTAACTTAAGGCATTCAAATTTTTCCATATCTGGTTCAATAAAATTCAGAGTATTTATTTCAGGCAAACAAGTTTTTTGAAAATTTGATTTCAATCGCTCTGGATAACCAAGTGCATACTGAATTGGAAGCTTCATATCCGGCAATCCCATTTGCGCTTTAATGGAGCCGTCAATAAACTCTACCATCGAGTGAATTATTGATTGAGGATGAATTATAACTTCAATTTTTTCTTTTGGTAGACTAAACAGCCAATGTGCTTCGATTACTTCCAATCCTTTATTCATCATTGATGCGGAATCAATTGTAACTTTATTTCCCATTTTCCATGTTGGATGATTCAGCGCATCTTTTACGGTAACGTTATTCAGTTCATCCTTTCTAAGATGCAGAAAAGGTCCACCGGAAGCAGTCAAAATTATTTTCTGTACTGAATGGGCATTTTCCCCAACTAAGCATTGATATATTGCGCTATGTTCCGAATCAACAGGAATTATTTCCGAATTATGTTTTTTACAAAGTTCTGTTACGAGTTCACCGCCTACTACCAAAGTTTCTTTATTGGCTAATGCAATTCTTTTGCCTCGTTTTATTGCTTCCAATGTTGGAGCCAAACCTGCAAAACCAACCATTGCACCCAATAGAATGTCATAATCGAGGTTTGCGGCAGCCGAGATCAATCCATCAATACCTGCAAGAACTTCACACTTTATTGTTAGTCTTTTTCGTAGTTCGTCAGCAAGCTTTTCATTTTTAACGACAACTACCGGCGGTTTGAATTCCTGGATCTGTGGTTGGAGTAAGTCAATTCGAGTGTTTACTGTAAGTGCCGCAACTGCAAATCTATCCCGAAATTGCCTTATTATGTTAAGCGTATTCACCCCAATTGAACCGGTAGAACCTAAAACTAAAACTTTCTTCATTTTCTTATTATTTACCGGTCAAAAGTATCAAAGTATGACAAGATTAGCAATGTAATTTAGATTTGCCGTATGTTAATAATCGTATGTTTTCGACATTAGGAAGAATATTTTTTACAAATCCGGAAACATTTGTTCACTTTTTTCATCTTTTAAATAATAGATTAGAGACGAATTGCACGAAAAAGAAAGCCAAGTAATCGAATTTACAATTCTTTTCAATAAGTACAAGAAAAGACTCTATAACTACGCTGTAAAAATGATCGGCGATAAGATGACTGCCGATGATGTTGTACAGGATGTATTCATTAAGCTGTTTCAGAGTATGAATTCCATCCATAACAAACAAAGTATACAGTTTTGGCTGTTCAAAACGGCAAGAAATGAAATGCTCGCTTTCTTCAGAAATACGAAGAACAAAAAGCTTTACTCGGAAGCAGTGGATTTGGATGAAATTGAAATTCAAGCACCCGATTTGCTTTCCGAGCAAATTGAAAACATTGAACTAAGCAAAATAATCTATAACGAGCTTAAGCTGATGAGTTTGGAATTTCAAGAAGTGTTTGTGCTGCGGGAATACTCAGGACTTACTTACAAAGAAATTTCGTCGCTATTGGATATTGATGAAGACCTAGTTAAAAGCAGATTGTACAAAGCACGGCAAAAGCTAATTGGTAAAATTTCAAAACTTGTTGAATAGGAGAATTTGTGATGACGGAAGGTAAACTAATGAACATGATAAATCTTTACTTTGATGGCGAACTTGAAAAAAGTGAAGAAATAAATCTTTTCTCTTTACTAGCAAATGATAAAACCGGAAGAGAATATTTCAAGCAGCTAAGCTTAATTCGGAATGTTGTTGAAAATTCGACTGAAGAATTACCTGCAGACTTGGAAGAGAGAATTCTCAGATCGGTAGGATCGAAATCAAACCAAAAAACCGGGTGGTTTCCCAGCATTAAAATTTTCTCTGCCATAACTTATGCGGCAGCATTAATTTTATTATTCCTAAGTGGATATCTGTTCTTTAGAGTAACAAGCTACCAGGAGGAAATAGATAATCTTTCCCAGCAGATGATGATTCAATCCAGAACAATTCAAATGCTGTACAACAGCTTACCTGGAGTTGAGGTTCGCGCGACTTTTGATAATGAAATTGTTATTAAACCAAACATTTGAGGTATAAAATGAAAATTAAATTATTTCTTCCGTTATTTCTTTCTTTAATTCTGCTAAGTTGTAAGGAAGAAAAGAAAATTGAGATAATTCCCGACTATGATAGAATCTATCTGCCTTCAAATCAATTAACTGAAACACCTCAATTACTCGCCGGAAAAGATAAGCAACTGCTAGATAGTATGCTTCAGTTTTATGGAAAAATCTACGGCGTAAAGTATGCGGATTCGAAGTGGAAAAAAGATAAACCAACGATGGAATACAAGTTCATGATTGATGAAACAGGTGTGATCGAAAAAATTTTTATGGGAAAAAATAACGATGAAAAAATTAACCAACTTGTTCTATCTGCGATAAAGAGTTGGAAATTCAAACCGGCTGTGAAAGATGGTAAAATAGTTAAATCCCAGTACCCGATGATTTTATGGTTCGAATCAGATAAGCCCATAAATGAAAGCGAATACCTACCCATTGCCGAAAATATGCCCGGACCAATTGGCGGTATGTTTGCCATTCAACAAAAAATAAAATATCCAGAAATTGCTAGGCGAGCGGGTTTACAAGGTAAAGTCCTAATTCAGGCGTTTATTGATGAGAAAGGGAATGTTGTTTACACGAAAGTTATAAAGGGTTTGGGGGGCGGTATTGATGAAATGGCTTCGGATGCTGTTAAAATTACTAAGTTTAACCCGGGAAGACAAAATGGTGAACCCGTAAAAGTACAGGTCACAATTCCAATTCAATTTACACTTCAGTAAAAAGATTGTGTCGGGACGTTTTCAAAAGACATAGGTCTGAGAACGTCTCGATTTACTTATTTCATCTCTTAACATTTTTTCCCATAGCACAACGCTTAATAAATCACATCAGGTTTAAAAGATGATCTAAAATTAATCTTGTTGGCACTTTTTTTAATCTCACCGCACTATGTTGAAGCAGCAGTGATCATTATATCATTGTTTGTAACAATTTTCTGATAAATTCCACAATCATAATTCTAACAGTTAGCTTAGGAGATTCTATGAAGATGTACGTCATATTCTACATAATTTCATTTCTATTTTTGTTCGTTGCCGAAGCCATTTCTCTGCCGCGTTTCGCATTAAGGGAAAACAGCTCATGTATCGATTGCCATGTTAATCCAACCGGCGGGATAATTCGAAATAGGGGTGGATGGTCATACAGCAAAAACATGATGGCAATGATTTCGCCGAGAAGCGATTTCGAAATGAGTAATAAAATCAGCGAGAATATTAACTTTGGCTTTGATGTACGAGGACAATATCTATTGCAAATGACGGACTCCACAAAAAAAACCGATTTCCAAAAGATGAATGCTTCGCTTTACACAAACATTGATCTTTCAGAAGATATTTCATTTGTAGCCCGTTATGATTTTATTCAAGATATCTGGGAGGGTTATGGAATTGCACATCTCATTCCAGAAGTGCTTTATGTGAAGGGTGGAACTTTTTCTCCCAATTTCGGAATTCGAGTGGACGATCATACGGCTTACACAAGAGGCGGAGATTTTGGTTTGCTTTTTACAACCGGAACTAAACAAGGATTGATTTACAACCCGATGTATGTTGAATCGGGAATTGAAGTTGGAGTTAATTTATTCGAGAAAGCATTCTTAACTGCGAGTGTTGGAAACCAGGGCGCAGCACTTTTTTCTGAAGATCCTTCATTCACCACGAACTTAAAAATATCTCCTGCCATAAGTGATGAAGTCGGTTTATTTTTTGGAGGCTCACTTGGGATCTACAGAGATAGACGATCTTCAGGTGCGCCATCATTTCAGATAATTTATCCCCAAGTTAAAATGTACGGCGGTTATTTCGGATTTGGTTATGAGGGCTTTACATTGATGGCTGAATATGATATAGCCGATGAGTACCGGGCTAATAAAATCAAATCATCTTTTTCAATGGTGGAAGCCAGCTTCACAATATTCAAAGGACTTGATGCAGTAATTCGCTGGGATAGATTTGACCCCGATACAAAAAATGATGACGATGACTTTAACCGATATGTAATGGGTTTTGAATTTTTCCTTTACAGCTTTATTGAAATTCGTCCGCAATATCGAATTCAATCCGAGAATCCATCGGTGACGAATAACTCAGCGCTGATTCAATTTCATATTTGGTATTGAAATAGAGCCGTTCTTAATGGCTCGTTACAGAAGTGGGTACGTCTTTGCGAGTACCGACGATAGTCAGAACGAAGCAATGGCATTGCTATCACTTCTTCCGATGAGGCTGTCTCATTACTTCAAAATTGTCAGTCAGAGTGGCAATGCCATCGAAGAATGACAATTTGAATTATAATCACACTTCGACGAGCTCAGTGTGACAGTAAAAATTACTTTTGAGACAGCCTCGTTAGAATCGTGATGACGATAACAATTATGAAGTACTTCTAAGTGGGTTATTCTTTCCCTTGATAGCACTTTCCAATTTGCTATCTTTGAGCCATGAAAATTGCATTCATAGCAACAATTACATTCCTAATATTTAATCGAACCCTCATTCCGCAGGTTGATATCAATAATAAAATCATGCTTGCGCAAAGCTTTGAGCAAGCCGGTAATTATGATAGAGCTGTAAAACTATTTGAAGAAATTTACTCTATCCAGCCGCAAAACTACCTGGTATTTGAATCGTTGAACCGGGTTTATATTCAATCAAAAAAATATGAAAGCTCGATTAAGCTGATTGAAGCAAAAATGAAACTAAATCCTCAGGATGTTAATCTTTTTGGTATGCTTGGTACAACTTTTTATATGATGGGAGAAGAACAGAAAGCTTATGAAACCTGGGAACAAGGAATCGAAATTTCGCCAGAGAATCATATGCAGTATCGGATAATTGCAAATTATGCAATTCAGAGAAGAGCATTTGATAAGGCAATCGAGTATTTCAGGCGAGGAAAAGCGGTTTCTAAAAATCCGGAAATGTTTTCTTATGATCTTGCAAATATTTATTCTCTCACAATGCAATTTAAGGAAGCTGCTGAAGAGTATTGCTTTATACTGGACCTTCAGCCAACACAATTGAGCACTGTAGAAAATAGAATTTTATCTTACTCGAATAAACCCGGAGCTTTAACACAAACAATAGAGGTGTTTGAGAATTGGAAGAAAGGAGATAAAATCAGCTATGATTATCTGCTTTCGCGATTATACGTTGAAGCAAAATCTTTTGACCAAGCATATACTGTCTATATAAAAATTGATGAAAGACAACAAAACAAAGGATTGGAGCTTTACAACTTTGCTCAGTTGGTTTTTAATGAAGGCGAATATCAATTAGCGGTTAAGGTTTATGAAGATATCACAAAAAAATATCCCGATTCTCCTTATTCATCGGGATCAAAACTTGGTTATGCAAAATGCTTGGAAGCCATTTTAGAAAAAGAAACTTCTATAGCTAATCCCAATTGGAAACCTCTGTCTCAATCTTATCTTACTGATGCAACCCAAACAAACAGCGTAATTAATTCGTACATTGAGCTATCCAATGCTTATCCTTATTCAGACATAGCTTTTGAATCTTATTTTAGAATAGGGAAAATTTATTTTACTAAGATTGGTAACCTTAGCGAAGCGAAAAAATATTTCGAGAGAATAACAAAAGACGCATCATTGTCCCGGTTTGCTGTTGAATCATTAGAGCAGCTTGGGAAAATATTTATTATTGAAGGTGATCTTAAAAAAGCAAAAGATAATTTTGAAAAAATCATCAGCAATGCCAGAGCTTTAGATGAAAACAGGAACTATGCAAATTATCAGATAGCTAGAATAAATTTATTCGAAGGCAACTTCACGGAAGCAAAAGCACGGTTAAGTAAAATCATTACTAACCTAAAAGATAATACAACAAACGATGCAATTGAGCTTTCTCTTCATTTGAACACAGCTTCTTCTGATTCGTCTAATCTATTGAAATTTGGTAATGCAGAATTCTTGACCGAACAGAAAAAATATTCGGAAGCTTCTGAAGGGTATAAGAAAATTGCTTCAGATCCAAATGCTTTCATTTTGCATCATATTTCCAAGTTAAGAGAAGCAGAAGTTGAATTGGCGATGGATAATCTTGATAAATCTATTGGATTGCTGGAGAAAATTACCGAAGAAGCTGAGAAGAATATTTATGCCGACAAAGCACTATATTTGCTGAGCAGAATTTATCAATATGGTAAAAAGAATTATCCTAAAGCAATAGAATCTTACGAACTATTGCTGGCAAAGTTTCCTAACTCTCTATATCAGGATGATTCGAGGAATGCAATAATAGAATTAAGAAACAAATTGAGTTAAATAAGAGATGGCAAAAAAAATCAATCAGAAAATTGTTAAATGTTCATTTTGCGGAAGAGATGGAAGCGAAGTTGGCAGCATGATTGCCGGTCCCGATGTATACATCTGTGATATTTGCATTGGCAGCAGTGTTGATATTCTTAAAAATAATCTTGCTGCATTTAACAACACAAAATCTAAAAGTTTTAAACAGCAAACTCCCAAGTCATTAAAGAAAACACTTGACGAGTATGTTATTGGACAAGATAGAGCAAAAAAGATTTTAGCAGTTGCAGTATACAATCATTATAAGCGGATAAATTCCAAATCAACCTTTTTTGAATTAGATGATGTTGAAATCGAGAAGAGCAATATTCTTCTTATTGGTCCTACTGGTGTTGGTAAAACACTTCTTGCTCAAACGCTGGCAAAAATTTTAGAAGTTCCTTTTGCTATTGCAGATGCAACCACTTTAACCGAAGCCGGTTATGTCGGTGATGATGTTGAAACTGTTTTGGTTCACTTACTTCAAGCCGCTGACTATAATTTAGAGAGAGCCCAAAAAGGAATTGTTTATATTGATGAAATAGACAAGATTGCCCGCAAGAGTGAAAGCACATCAATTACACGCGATGTGTCCGGTGAGGGTGTTCAGCAGGCATTATTAAAAATTTTGGAGGGAACAGTGGCAGGAGTCCCGCCCAAAGGCGGCAGAAAGCATCCCGAACAAAATCTAATAAATGTAAACACGAAAAATATTCTGTTCATCGTCGGCGGTGCTTTTGATGGTATCGATAAAATAATTGCCTCGCGAATTAACAAAAACAAAATGGGATTTGCTGCCGATGCTTCCCGCGATAAAATTACTGATGAAGTACTGTTAAACAGTGTTTTACCTGAAGATTTGCTGCGCTTTGGGTTAATTCCCGAACTCATTGGTCGGCTTCCCGTTATTGCACCTTTGCACGCATTATCACGCGAGGCATTAAAAAATATTCTAACTGAACCAAAGAATGCAATTCTGAAACAGTATAAGAAATTATTCCTAATGGAAAACATCGACTTGGAGTTTGAAGATTCTTCGCTGGATTCAATTGTGGAAAAAGCTATGGAGAGAAAAACCGGTGCCCGCGCACTCCGGTCAATAGTTGAAGACTTTATGCTGGACATTATGTATCATCTTCCCAACAAAGAAAATGTTGAGAAGTGCATTATTACTAAAGAAGTAATTGAGAGCGGCAAAGAACCAATATTTTTAGAATCCGATAGAAAATCTGCTTAGATAGTATAGCTGCTTTGTCAAGCTGAACTTGTTTCAGCTTCTCATTTATGCTTGAAATTAAAATAATGGATTCCGAAACAAGTTCGGAATGACAAACCTGGAACAACCGCATTTTAGTTTAACTGAATTACTTGAAAAGTATAAATAAAATAGTTTTACTTGCTGTAATTACTCTCATTTCCATCTTCCCTCAATCTAAAATTCTAATCTTCATGGATTTGAAGCAGACCGATCACCTAAAAGCTTACGGAGTAACTTTTCACGCCTTAACTAAAGGATTAAAAGCTGATTGGCTTTTGAATTACCGCGGCGGATCTTTTATGATTGACTATTCTGATGATTTAGCTGTTGAATGCAGAGTTGACGGTGTTTCCTTCGAAACGCTTACTTCATCACAAGTCACTGAGATTTATTCGTTTGTTCAAAGTGATGATAATAATATGGATGTTGTGCGATTAGAAAAAGCTCCAAAGATTGCTGTTTATGTTCCCCCGGGATTTCAGCCGTGGGATGACGCTGTTACTCTTGTTTTGGAATATGCTAAAGTTCCTTATGATAAAATTTGGAACTATGAAATTCTTAGAGGAGATTTGGAGAAATACGATTGGCTTCATCTTCATCATGAGGATTTCACAGGTCAGTACGGAAAATTTTATGCGAGCTTTGCCAATGCACAATGGTATATCGATCAGCAAATTCAGTATGAGAATAATGCAAAGAAGAACGGTTTCAAAAAAGTTTCTGAGATGATGAAAGCGGTTAGTTTGACAATTAAAAATTATATTGCTCAAGGCGGATTCTTATTTGCAATGTGCTCGGCCACAGATTCTTATGATATTTCTTTGGCAGCTATGAATCTTGACATCTGTGCGGAGATGTATGACGGCGATGCGGCAGATTCAAAAGCACAAGGTAAGCTAGATTTTACTAATTCATTAGCTTTTCAAAACTTTAAGTTGGAGAATAATCCTTACTTTTACGAGTATAGCGATATTGACATACAGCCGCTTGAGATAGGCAATTTTGAAAATGATTATTTCACTTTGTTCGATTTCTCAGCGAAGTATGATCCCGTTCCAACAATGCTGACTCAGAATCATGCGAATGTGATTAAAGGATTTATGGGGCAGACAACAATGTTCAGAAGGGAATTGATTAAAACTTCTGTTATTAATTTGGCAGAAAGACAGGGAACAGATCAAGTAAAATATATTCATGGGAATTTTGGGAGAGGAACGTTTACTTTTTATGGTGGACACGATCCCGAAGATTATCAACATGCGGTTGGTGATCCACCGACGGATTTAGCGTTATACAAAAATTCTCCCGGATACAGATTAATTCTAAATAATGTTCTCTTTCCGGCAGCAACTAAGAAGAAACAAAAAACGTGACTCACATAAATAACAATTAACAAACCCCAAAATCCAAATAAATCTCAATGCCAAAATTCCAATTTTCAAAAATTTTTAACTCAGATTCCGAAATAATCCGCCTGAGGCAAACGGAACAGGTTTTGAATTTGTTTGATATTTAAAATTTGTCTTTTGGTGTTTATTTGTTATTTGGAGATTGTGTTTTGGAATTTATTAAACTCTACTCAAATCCATCATTCTAAATATTTATGAAAACAATTAGCATTAAGAACTCTAACCAGCAATATACAGTTGGTAAAATTGTTTGTGTGGGCCGAAACTATGCCGAGCACGCAAAAGAATTAGGAAATGAAATCCCCGAGAAGCCAGTAATATTTCTCAAACCAGCTTCCGCACTTATTCACTCGAGAGAAAAAATAATACATCCGACTTTCTCAAAAGATATGCACCACGAAGTTGAGTTAGTTCTGCTTATCGGCAAGACAGTAAAGGATGCCAACAAAAACGAAGCTGAAGATGCAATCAAAGGTTACGGCGTTGGATTAGATATGACTCTCCGCGATATTCAAAATGAGTTGAGAAAAAAAGGAAATCCTTGGACAATTGCAAAATCCTTTGATACTTCTGCTGTTGTTTCAGATTTTGTTCGTAAGTCAGATTACAGCCTAACTCTTGATGAAGAAATTTCGTTATCAGTTAACGGACAGGTAAGACAAAAAGAAAAGCTGAACAAAATGTTATTCCATCCTGCCGAAATAGTTGAATACATTTCTTCTCTCATGACACTTGAAGAAGGTGATTTAGTTTACACCGGAACTCCGGCTGGTGTAGGAAAGGTGGAAGTTGGAGATAAATTGGTGGGGAAAATTGATGGAGTTGGGGAGTTGGAAGTGGTGGTTGGGCAATAATTAAAATTTCCGACTTCAATATTCCCTGTTCATTATTCGTTATTTAGTTGAATATCGAATGTAGAACACCGAATTATGAATTTTGAAGTGTTTTAGGTAAACCGTCGTTCTCCGAAGGACATCTGCAAAGGCATGAGTTCAATTATTTAAGATATACTTTTCACACAATTTCTTAAATATTGATGCCTCCCAAAATTCCAAATACCGAAAGGCAAATGACAAACAAGCCCAAGTGCCAAAATTCAATTAACCAAAGAGAGTGTTGCATAAGTTTTAAATGTCATGCTGAATTAATTTCAGCATCTAAATTTTTACTATAATAAGACCCCGAAACAAGTTCGGCGTGACAAATTCGAGTTACGCAACAGACCCCAAACACAACTGAAACTTTGCTTTTTTGAATTTAGTGCTTTGATTTTGAAATTTATTTGTTATTTGGTTCTTGACCTTTGGAATTTTAAGAGTTGTCTTTTAAGAATTTAGTTGTATAGTAACCGCCCTTTTTTTATGTTAAACCCGAAAACATTCTTTTACTTATTATTTCGGCACAATTGAAAAATTTTCTTATTGTTGAAGATGATGAATTAGCAACACCATCTGTTGGGCCTTGGGCTAAAACTAAGTACCAAATAATTTATGATTACATGGTCCTATTTTCTTCGGGGATGAAAAAACACTGGGCAAACAGAATTTACATTGATATATATGCGGGAGCGGGAAAAGCCAAAATTGAAAAAACTAATGAGATTTTGTATTCTTCCCCAATGCTTGCTTTAAAAGTTGATGATCCATTTGATAAATACATATTTTGTGAGAAGGATAAAAAGTTATATCAAGCGCTTGAACAAAGAATTAAAAATGAGCATTTCGAAGAGAGTCATGTTATTTTTAATGGAGATTGTAACGAAATAGCAGATACTATTTTGAAGGAAATACCCCAGCATTCTCGTAAAAATAATGTTCTAAGTTTTTGTTTTGTTGACCCGTTCTCTTTAAAAATAGAATTTGAAACTATTAAAAAGCTAAGTACAAAGTTTATGGATTTTCTTGTATTACTTGCGTTTGGAATGGATGGCAAAAGAAATATTACTCATTACGTAAAAGACAACAATAAAAGAATAGATAAATTTTTAGGCCTTGAAGACTGGAGAAGTAGATGGGAAATCGCCAATAAAAAACATATAAATCTAGTTGAATTTCTTGCTAAAGAATTCACGCAACAGATGGTAAATCTAGGTTATCTTGAAGAGGCAATTGACAATTTTATTGCGATACATTCTGATGAGAGGAATTTACCCTTATATTACTTAGCCTTTTATTCTAGAAATAAGATAGGATATGATTTTTGGAACAAAGTGAAAATGAGAAATACAGATCCAACATTATTTGACTAAAACATGGCAAAAAATTCATCCATAGAGTGGACAGAATCTACATGGAATCCGATTACTGGATGCACAAAGGTTAGTCCCGGCTGCAAGTTTTGTTATGCAGAACGCATGGCAAAAAGATTAAAGGCAATGGGCTCGGCTAACTATGAGAATGGATTTAAGTTAACTCTGCACGAACATGTTTTAGAACTCCCCTTGACCTGGAAAAAACCCCAGACAATCTTTGTTAATTCTATGAGCGATCTCTTTCATAAG
Organism: Ignavibacteria bacterium RIFOXYB12_FULL_35_14; assembly: GCA_001803045.1. Taxonomy (GTDB): domain Bacteria; phylum Bacteroidota; class Ignavibacteria; order Ignavibacteriales; family Ignavibacteriaceae; genus XYD12-FULL-36-8. The sequence continues at coordinate 25,492 of MHAR01000014.1, forward strand.
AATGTTCCGCTTGAGTTTATTCAAAAGATGTTTGATGTAATGAACAAAGCTTACTGGCATAAATTTCAAATCCTAACAAAACGCTCCGAAAGATTATTTGAGTTTGATCCGATGCTTAGTTGGACTGATAACATTTGGATGGGAGTGAGTGTAGAAAACCAAAATTACACTTACCGAATAGACCATTTGAGATATACCAACGCAAAAGTTAAATTTATATCTATCGAACCATTGATAGGACCAATACAACATCTTGATTTGTCAAATATAAACTGGATAATTGTTGGCGGCGAATCTGGTCCCGGGGCAAGACCAATGAAAGAAGAATGGGTAGTTACTATTAGAGACGAGTGCAAGAGAGCAAAAGTACCATTCTTTTTTAAGCAATGGGGTGGAGTAAATAAAAAGAAAAACGGCAGAGTTCTAAAAGGAAGAACTTGGGAAGAAATGCCGAAACTTGGAAAGATAGTATGAAAAATAAAAACAATATGGGGAAATAGTTTAAAGTGGGACACAAATGCTTCATTGCAATCAAAGCTGAAGATAAAATTTACAAAGAATATATCCAGAAAAACTTGTCTATTGATATGATTGATAAATCTTTAAATGAAGCTATTGATTCTTATGATGAAGATTATATTATGCAAAGGATACGTAAAGATTACCTATCTGATTCAACAGTAACTATTCATCTTATCGGACAATATGGCGCAGAAAATAGAGGATTTTGGGAACAAAGATATATAAAGAGAGAACTTCAAGCATCTTTATATGATGGACAGAATAATTCAAGGAGTGGAATTCTGGGTGTTGTATTACCATCAATGTATGATACTGTTTATAAAGGAAGCTATAACTGTTCAATTTGTAATCCAACTCATAGTATTTCTTTTGTAAATATAAATGATTCAAGTACAATAAAAGAATTTAGTTACAATTATTACATTCCACATAATAAATGTTCTTGGGCAGAAGAAGATAGGTATTGCGTATTGGTTAAATGGGAAGATTTTTGTAAAAGTCCAGAGACTTATATTGATAAGGCATTTAATAAAAGAACAGATCCAATTTCAAAGAAAGTCAAGGTACGTCCAGAATTATGATAAATAATCAACAATTATATTCTTTTTCTATACTGTAAAATGAAAATCCCAATATTTATTTCTTGTCCATCTTCATTAAATAGCGATCAAGAGACCAGTAAAAAACTAATATTAAAGGAACTAGATAAACAAGGTTTGGAACCAAGACAATTAGGTAAATCTGATTATCCAACCGAATCTCCATTAAATGAAGTTTTAAGTATTGCCAAACACTGTGCTGGAGGAATAATTTTAGGGTTCGAACAATTAAAGGTAAGTACAGGAATTAGGAAACGTGGTACAAACACTGAAACTAAGCTTAAAAAACCCATAATTCTTCCCACTGAATGGAATCACCTGGAAGCAGGAATTTTATTTTCATTGAAATTGCCAATATTGGTTTTTAAAGAAGATGGTATAAATGGTGGTATTTTCGACTACGGAGTAACAGATGTTTTTATTCATAAAATGCCAAACAATTCATTTTCCAGAGCAGAAAAAAAAGTTTTTACCGGTATATTTCTTAAGTGGCAAAGTGATGTTCGACAAAAGTATTATAAATAAATTTATAAAATAAAAGGTAAGTCAAATGAATGCCGAAGAATATCTTAAAAATAGAGTGCAAGACCAAATTGATTGGTATGATAGAAAAAGTAGTTCTAACAGGAAGATGTTTAAATCTTTACGTCTATCTGAAATAATATTATCTGCCTTAATTCCTTTTCTAAGCGGAATCACAGCAATTTTAGCTTCTTATGAAAAAGAAGGAATAATAATTATAAGTTTGTTTGGTGTTATTATTGCGTGTATGGCAGGAATACTTAGTTTGGGGCAATTCCAAGAGCATTGGATTGAATATAGAACGACAGCGGAAGGTTTAAAGAAAGAAAAATACTTGTTTCAAACTATGGTTGAACCTTACAATAAAGAAGATTCCTTTTCTATTTTTGTCCAAAAAATTGAGACTCTAGTATCGAAAGAAAATACTAATTGGTCTCAATATATGATGAAAAGAAAAGAGGGTGATAAGAAAAATGATTAGCTTTATTTAGTGGAGCTAAATAATGGCTTATTTAACTTTTGATTACCTCAATCAAAGAAGTGGAATCCTTAAAGAAGCATTTGAAAATAGATCGATGTATAACTTCGACGACTTTGAGCAAAATAGGGTCTTTTTATCGCATAGGCATAGAGACATAGACATTGTTAAAAATGTGATAGGGTTTTTACAAGAACTTGGGGGGACAATTTATGTTGATTATTTAGATGATGTATTACCAGATAAAACCAATTTTGAAACTGCTGCCATTTTAAGAAACCGGATAGATTCGTGTGCAAAGTTTATTCTGCTAGCCTCCCCAAATAGTAGTGAATCCAAATGGATTCCATGGGAATTAGGTATAGGTGATAGAAAGGGATTAAACAATGTAGCGATTCTTCCTCTTGTTGAAAACAGAGATAATTGGAAAGAAAGAGAGTATTATCAAATCTATGGTTCGATTCAAATATCTCAGCAGGGTAATTGGTGTTTTTTTACACCACAAAAAAGTAAAGGTATCAAACTTACTGAATGGTTAACCAATAGTTCATTATTATTAGAAGGATAAATAAAATGAAAAGAAAAATAATTATTCCAGTAATATTCATTTTGATAATTGTAACTGTTTTAATTCTTTTCCTAAATAAAGAAAAGGTGAATACAATTACAATTGGTGCAGCAATGCCTTTATCAGGTGATGGAGCCATCTACGGAGTGCCACAGCGCAATGCTGCCGAATTGGCTATCGAAGAGATTAATGCAAAAGGTGGATTGCTAGGGCAAAAAGTTATTCTTGATGCTCAAGACGATCAAGCAAATCCTACTCTGGCAGTTAACGTAGCAAGATACTTTGTTTCTAATAAAAATGTTGTTGGTGTTATTGGTTTTCCTAATAGTGGAAATGCAATTGCTGCTGCAAAAATCTTTAATGAAAATAATATGCCTTATGTCGCCAGTTCGCCTACGAATCCGATACTGACCCAATTAGGTTATAAAAATGTATTTAGGTTTGCCCCTACAGATGATATGCAAGGAATATCGGATGCTGAATTTATTCATAATAAGCTTGGTATAAATCATTTGGTTATTCTGAATGACAACCAAGCTTATGGTAATGGGTTGGCTACACAAGTAAAAAATCATTTTGAGAAATTAGGGGGAAAAATCTTACTCTTTGATAACATTGTTGCTGCTCAAAAAGACTATAGAAATATTTTAACAAAGGTAAAAACATTAAAACCGAAAGTTGTTTTTTTTGGTGGTATGCTCGAGGAAGGTGCAAAACTTGTAAAGCAAGCTGAGGAGATAGGGCTAAAAACGAATTTTGTTTTCGGCGATGGTTGCTTTGATGAAAAGTTTAAAGAGCTATCAGGAACAGATTGTAAAAATGTATTCATCAGCTTTCTTGCCCCCCCTTGGGATGAAATTCCAACGGCTAAACAATTTGTTGAAAAGTATAAATCAAAGTATGGACATGATGTTCCTCCTTTTGCTCCTTATGGATACGATGCAATTTTCGTATTATCAGAAGCTATAGAAAAAAGCAAATCAATGAATAAAGGAGAAATAATAAATCAATTAAGACAAAATAATTTTAAAACTGATGGAATTACTGGGATTATCGAATTTGATGAAAATGGTCAATCATTGAAAAAAGCTTTTTATTTTTATGGCTTTAAAGAGAACTTCCTTAAACTTTATTAGAGAGATAAGTACGTGCCAGAAGAATCGAATTCAAATCCGGATTTAAGTAAAAAAAATTATGTTACGAATAAAGATAATCCAAAATTTTCAAATGCAGGTCAAACTTTTGTTATTAGACCTTGGACCGACAATTCATTTATCAGTGAAGAATTTAGAAAGAAATGGGAGGAAGAATTAGGTTTACCCCAAATTGATGAGTATAATTATTTACTTCAAGGGGAGCCTCTATATACTGAACTCATTGAAAAAATATCTAATGCCTCAATTATAATAATTGATCTGAGTTGGGGATTAACAAATGTATATTTTGAATATGGTATTGCCCTAACTCTTAAAAAACCAATAATTATTTTTAACAGAAACCAAGAACAAAATTCTAATCTGTTAAAAACTTTGCTTGATGAAATATCCAAAATGAAAGATGAGTTGTATAAAGATAAATTTACAGAGATAACAAAAAGATATTTCGGAATGGGAAGCGATGTTGCGGGTATTATTACTTTAAACAATTTTTCACAGTTGGAAAAACAAGTAACTAAAACTATCAAAAGCATTACAAAAAAGCCTCAATACAGCAGCATAAACGAATTTCAATTAGAAGAGTATCTGAAAGTAGTACAAGAATCAAAAGAGTACGATAAAATAACTCTATATTTCAATTATATGGCTAATGATAAAATTGTTGAAGATCTTTATAATAAATATTTGGAAAAACTTATTGAAAACAATCAACTTACTATTGACAAATGTTATGTGCATTTTGAAATTGATTTAATAGATGATAATACGTTAGCTAACTCCTCTAAAGAAATTGAAATTCCAATTTATGAAGACTTTTTTAAAAAACTTATTTATAAAGATCAATTCGATTTTTATCTAACTATACATAATCTAAAATGTAGGTTATTATTAATTGGTAAAGATTTCATTTTCCATTTTATTGATAATGGGCAATATATTTTTGAAAAATTGACTAATACTAATAAAACAGATAGTCTTAGGAATATTCTAGATGGTTCTTCAGTAAGAGTAGATACTTTTACTATTTTGAAATCATTAATTAAAATAAAAGATCATCTAAACATCAATAATATCAAAATCATTGACAAAAAGGGTTTCTCCTTTTATACTTATTCGGGTTTATGGTTTACTCCGCAAATAGATATTCTTAATTGCTTTACTAGTATTAACTCAGAAGTAGCAAAATTAAAAAACATTATTGATGATCATGTTACTTACAATTTTGAAAAGTTTTTTTTTGAATATAAGGAGCACGTTAAATTAATCATCGCCGTTTGGCCATTATCATTTAGCAGCATTTCTTTAGGAACGAACCAGAATGTAAGGAATTGGATAAGTACGTCGAAAATATGGTATAAGAAAAAAACGACAGAAAAAACTAAAGAAAATTTAATAAGAAGATATTTTATAGTCCCACCCAAATACTCGATTCTTAATTTAGATGAAGAAAGGATAATGATCGATATTAGTAAAAATGAAAACATGGAATATTTAAAATTAATATTGCGATTCTTTTATGATGATTTTAAGTATCAAGAATGTCCTTATCTTGATCATTGTTATGTACTTTTACAAAGTAAAGAGTTGTTGATTGATATATTTGGTGAAGTATCGCAAATATTTGATTTAAATACTATATTATTTTCTCAAAATAATTATGATGATTTATACCATGACAATTATTATAAACTACCAAGCAAAGGCATTATTCAAACAGAATTACCCATTCCAATAGATGCAACGCAACAAGAAATATTCAATCTACATTATTCTTTTGTATCGCGAAATCAAAACGGAAATTTAGAAATAAAAAAGACTGTCAAACATTTAATGCAATTAGAATTATATAGATTGAGCCCTAATAAGAAATTTGATACTTTTAATTTTATTCCTCTTGAATTATTTCTCAAAACAATAAAATCTTGTCTAGATAATAATGAAAATTTTATTTATCCAACCTAAGTCTATTAATCGAGTAATTGAAAATGCAAATCATATTTATAACTTTGAACCATTAGGTATATACTACTTAGCGTCTTTAATGCTTGCAGAATATGAAATTGATTTTTTAGATTTAATAAATGAAAGTACAGATTTAGGTGAGTCTGAGATTGTTTCAAATAAAATAAAACACTTCAATCCAGGGATAATTGTATTTTCTGCTCTCACATCAGTAAGAACATCATCAATAAATAAATCTTGTAAATTAATTAAGAATATTAATAGTGATATAATTACAATTGTTGGCGGTCCTCATGCATTTCTAATGCCAAATGATTTCAATAATGATTTTATTGATTTTTTAGTAACTAAAAATTCTATTCCTTTTTTTGTACAAATAATTTCTATGCTTTCCAAAGGATTCTCCGTTCAACAAGTGAAAGAAACAATTACTGGTTCGTGTCTTCTGGAAAAATCAAAACTTAAGGAACTACCAATACCTCATCGAGAAATAGGTGTTAGATATAAAAGCAAGTACTCAATTGCTATAGGTAAACCAGGTATACAGAAAATAAAGGAACCGATCAGTTCAATAAAGACATCTTCGGGTTGTCCATTCAGATGCAATTTCTGTTGTCTATGGCAATTATATCCTAAATATGAAAAAAGGGAAGTGGATCCAATAATAGATGAATTGAAAATTATTGAAACAGATTATGTTTTTTTTGCAGATGATGAATCAATGATCGATATGAATTTTATGAATCAATTGGCTGATAAAATAATTGAGAACAATATTTCAAAAAAATATGTAATGTATTCTAGGGTTGATTCTATCGTTAGAAATGAAAAGATTATTGAAAAATGGGCTCAAGTTGGATTTACTCAAATATGGTTAGGTTTAGAAGGATGTACGGATTTACAATTAAAAAGGTATGAAAAGAAAAATCACATTTTCGATCAAGAAAAAGCAATTAAGATAGCCAGAAAATATAATATTAGTGTTCACGCTACAGCCTTAGTCGACTATACATTTTCAAAAAGTGATTTCAATCGTATGTTGGATTATACTAAAAATCATTTAGGACTCACCTCTTGCCATTTTTTTATTTTAACACCATTCAGGGGAACAAAGTATCATAGTGAATTGATCAAATCACAACCCGAATTATTTTTAACCCACAATCCGGATCATTATTCAATTAGACAATCCGTATTAAAACCTGAAAAAATGAGTATAGATGAATTCCATTTTGAATATGCAGAACTTCAAAGAAAATTCAATAGTGATACGATTCCATTTGAGTGTAATTCTTTTGAAAAAAAGGAATATGAAGATGAATTTAAAGAGTTAAAAAAAATGAATATGCCTCTTTATGAAAACATCTTAAATTCTCATCTAGAATATGAAACAACTTCCGCGAATAATCTGATTACTGAATATGCACTATATTGAACATTATGAAATTCGTCAAAAATCTGAACTATTGAAAGATAAATATGAGTTTGGTTACCATGGTGGCACATTTAACGATAGTGATATTAAAGAAGCTCTAATTAAAGGTTATCCATTAACGCTTGACATTGCAATACCCGGTAAATGCTTAAATGATTGTGTCTATTGCGGCTATTATGAAGTGAACTCAAACAACAAATTAAAATATGAAGAAATAAAAAATATTTTTAAAAATTTTGGAAAACTCGGCGGTAAAAGTATAAAGATTTTAGGTGAAGGAGAGCCTCTTTTAAGAAAAGATATCATTTCAGTTTTAGAAGAAATCATTAATAATGGTCTTATTCCGGTTTTATTTACTTCAGGCGATGTTCTTGGTGACGAGTCTCTCTGTACGAAAATACACGGTATCTCCAATGTTCAATTAATCCAAAAATTAAATGCGCTAAAATGTACTATAGTGATTAAATATGAAGCTCAGGGGATTAAACAAGATTTAATAGTTAATAAGTTCGGCTATACTGAAAAACGTGATAGAGCTCTCGATCTATTAATGAGATATGGTTTTAATGAAGAAAGAACTACTAGACTTGGATTCGGAATAGTACTTTTAAGAGATAATTACTTAGATGTTCCTTTAATATTTAATTTTGCCTTACAGCATAACATATATCCATTAGTCTGTCCATTGATGCCTATCGGTAAAATGAAATCTATAAATAATCGGGAATGCTTATCACCAACAAAAAATGAAATACGGGAGCTCAAAGCAAATCTTTGTAATTGTAAAAAAGCAAATGGATATGATAATTCATACGAATCTGATTTCCCGGGTGGAAAACCATGTGATATATCAAGAACTGGTTTCTATATCGATGATATCGGCAATGCCTTTGTATGTGAATCAGATGACTTTGTTGGAAATGTGCGCGATTTTTCTTTGAAAGAAATTTGGGATCAAATCAATGTGAGAAAATGGAAAAAATATGGTAATGCAAGAAATTTAGGTTTATGTTTCCCCAAACGAAAAGCACAAATTATTTGATGATCATGTTATAATGACAATACAATTATTTTTCAACGGCCTCATCACTTTTTCGATCTACATTATTCTTGCCATTGGTTTTGACATCATTTATAGAGTAAATAAGTTTTTCCACTTCGCCCACGCAGTAGTTTTCACATCCGGGGCTTACTTTACTTTTTTATTTATTCAAATATTGGGATGGTCTTATTACACAGCAATTCCTGCAGCAATACTAGTTGCATGTTTGATTGGATGTATGACTGAATGGTTTATTTATAAGCCACTAAGGCAAAGGAAATCTTCTGCAATTGTTTTGCTGCTTGCTTCACTCGGTATTTATATTGTTCTTCAAAACTTAATTTCGCTTTTCTTTGGGGATGATACAAAATCCATCCGCACCAGGTAAGCTGGATACTGGATTCTTGATACTAGAGATGGTTACTTGTCCGCCCCTGGAGGACTGCTTGCCACTATGTGGAATACTTGATTTCAACCTTCGGTTGATAAACTGCCTGACACTATGTGGGATATTGGTAGCTGGTAGAAACCCGAGACTATAATCCAGGGACAAGCAACAATTAGTTCAAAACTAAATCTTTGGTTTTTTATTGAATATGTGAGTTATAATCTCACAATTTCCGTATATTGAATTATTAGGGATTTTATTTCATACTATTTTATAGTAATATTGTGAGTTATAAAATCACATTTAAGATATGAACAAGCATATATCGTACAGATCTTCTGAGCTTCTAACTTCGCTGCTGCAAAATGGTAAATCATTTTTTACGTTGGCCGAAGCGGGTAAAATTCTTAGTAAAAGTGATCCGGCTGCAGTCCGCAGGTTAGTAAGCGATATGACAAAAAGAGGATTGATACTGAGAATAAAAGACGGACTTTATACAATAATTCCTTATGAAAAGGATGCCGAAAACTTTTGCCCCGACTGGCATCTTACTGCTGAAGCTCTTGTGCAGCCGCAAAAGTATTATATAGGATTTTACAGTGCACTGGATATACACGGCTTAATTACGCAGCCATCATTAATCGAACAGGTTGTAACCGAAAAGCAAGTAGTTCCCAAATACAGAACAATAAAGAAAGTAAGATTTGAGTTTATAACAATGGGCAAACGTTTCTTCGGCTGCGATAAAACATGGATTGATGATTTTAATAAAGTTTATTGCAGCGATCTGGAAAAAACTATTCTAGATTGCGTGTACTTACCCGGTAAGGCAAACGGTGTTGCGGAAATTATTAAGGCAATAAATAAAAGCATAAGCAAAATAAACGAGGAAAAGCTGATAGCTTACCTCAACAAATTTGAGTCTCAAGCTGTAACCAAAAGATTGGGATTTATTTTAGAAAACATGAATGAACTGAAAGACGTGAGAGAAAAAATAAACAATGAGATCAGCAGTTCATATACTCTATTGGATTCATCGCTGCCTAAAAAGGGCAAGCATAATGCTCGCTGGAAGATAATAGATAATGTCGGAATTGATTCTGCACTAAAATCTGTAATGACTTAATTATGATCACACCGGGAGAGATACAGCAAATAGCTGGCAGTTTGGGTCTCAGAGCTACCCAAATAGAAAAAGACTATATTATCGGGTGGGTATTAAAAGGAATTTCGAGCAATGAATATCTTAAGAAACGGTTGCTTTTCAAGGGAGGAACAGCTTTAAGAAAAATATATTTTCATGGTTATCGTTTATCCGAAGACCTTGATTTTACCTATGCTGGTGATGATTACAGCACAAAAGAAATTAAAAAGCATTTTGAAGAATTAATTGTCTTATTGAAAGAAGAAGCACGGATTACTTTAAATATCCAGGACGAAATAGTTCATCAAACCGGCAATTATAATTTCTATCTGGGTTACACAGGTCCTCTTGGCGGGACAAGAGCAAATAAAAGCATAAAAGTAGATATTGCTAATGATGAATTGCTCTGTGACGATCCGATTGAGAAAAATGTTAACAATGAATACTCTGATTTAAAAGAGGAGTTTAGTATTTTTTGTTATACGCTTGGAGAAATCATTACCGAGAAAATGAGATCCCTTATGCAAAGAACATTTCCGCGAGATGTTTATGATATCTGGTATTTGTTTGAAATAAAAAATGAAAATATTGAAGATTATGTTTTTAATTTCAATAAAAAAACGGAGTTTAAGAAATTAAATCCGCATGATTTTCTAAGCACTGTTCGAAATAAAAAAGATACATTTAAACACCAGTGGAACGAACATTTGGTTAACCAGATAAGTGAAGTACCCGACTTTGAGGAAGTCTGGAGAGGATTAGGTAAACACTGGAGAAAATTTGAGCGTCTTCAAAAATGAAGCAAAGAAGATTTAGCAGTTGAAATGACAAGCCAGATAATAATAAATATAATTATATCCTTCAGCATTTTTACTTTAGCTGCTATCAGCTTCTCACTCATCTACCAAACCACCCGTTTCTTCCACTTCGCTCATGCAGTAGTATTCACATTCGGTGCGTACTTTACTTTTTTATTTAGTCAATTAATTGGGTGGTCCTTAGTCTCGGCAATTCTTACAGCCATTGTTGCTGCATGTTTGATTGGTTGTATGGCTGAATGGTTTATTTATAGACCACTTCGTAAAAAAGAATCTTCTTCTATCGTCTTACTTCTCGCCTCTCTCGGTATTTATATCGTTCTTCAAAACCTAATTTCTCTTTTCTTCGGGGACGAAACAAAATTCATCCGTACATGGGAAGTGCGGGAAGGGATTGAGATTGCTGGGGCGTATGTTACTCCCGTGCAAATCGTGATAATCGCGACGAGTATAGCAATCGTGATACTGGTTTCTGGATACTTGATGCTGGCAAAAACAGGGAAGGCAATGAGAGCAGTTGCAAGTGACAGCGAGCTTTCAAAATTATCAGGTATTAAAAGCGACAGGATAATTTTAATTTCGTTTGCAATCGGCTCTGCATTAGCCGGTATTGCAGGCATTCTCGTTGCGCTGGATGTTGATATGACTCCCACCATGGGAATGAACATGCTTTTAATGGGAGTAGTTGCAATGATAATCGGCGGTGTCGGCAGCATTTGGGGGATTGTTCTCGGTTCGCTTCTTCTTGCAACAGCACAAAATCTTGCTGTGTGGTACATCAGCTCCCAATGGATGGATGCAACAGCGTTTGCAATACTTCTACTGTTTCTGCTATTTAAGCCGGAAGGGTTTATGGGGAAGAAGATTCGTAGGACGGAAGTCTGATACTGGATACTGGATACTAGATACTGAATTCTAGATATTTATCCGCCTCAGGCGGACTGGATACTTGAAATGCAATGCGGGATGCCTGATACTGGATTCTTGATGGTTGATGAACTTAGATTTACGAACTAATAAGAACAGTGCTTCAGTTAATTTTGTAATTATTAAAATTTGAAAATCAAATGAAAATCATTTTTTACAATATTTAATTCAGAATACAATTTAAGCTGCTATGTATGCTTTTTACTTTCCTAAGAATCCCGAAGCCAGTATCCAGAATCGAGTATCCAGAAACCCGATTCTTGCCTGGAGTTGAGAATTGAATTATAAACAACTTGAAATTTGGCAGATAGCAAAAGAACTCGTAATTGATATTCATAAAATGACTTTGGAAAAGTTACCTAAATTCGAGATGTATAAAGAAGGCAGCCAAATTAGACGATCTTCCAAATCTATTAAATCAAATATTGTGGAAGGTTATGGAAGAAGAAACTATAAACAAGATTTTATAAAGCATTTGATAATTGCACTTGCTTCAAATGATGAGACTATTGATCATCTTGAAACCCTTTTCGAAACCAAATCTCTAACTGATGAAAATCTCTTTAAAAATCTTTCAGTGAGATTAAATGAATTAGGAAAGAAAGTAAATAAATTTATTCAAGCTGTGGAAAAAGAACATCTAAGTAAAAAATGATTCGAATTATCCAGAATCAAATATCCAGTATCCGGTATCCGGTATCTAGTTTCCAGCAACAAGCCCTTGTCCGTTCATATACTAAAGTATATATTTATATACAAAAGTATACGAAGCTTGTTGAAAGAATTAGTTAAAATTATTTATAACGCTAGGTATCAATGTCAATAAATGAATTGAAGAACTTGATTCACAATCTTGTGGATAAGTCAGAGAATAAGTACCTGCTGGAACTGATTCATAATCTCTTTTCTTTTTCTGAATCGAAAAGCGGTGAAAATCATTGGGAAAAATTATCTGAAAGTCAAAGGGAAATGGTACTAAAAGCGTTTGAACAAAGCGAATCTGAAAGCAATTTGATGAGTCATAATTCAGTTATGTCGCAAATAAGAAATGAATTATAAAGTAAGCTGGACAACCATTGCTTGCTCCGATTTTTCTCAGATAGTCCAGTACATTAAAGAAACCTGGGGTAAAACATCAGCAGAAGATTTTATTAAGCAAGTAGATTCGGTTATCAATATTCTCTCAATTTATCCGCAGCTTGGAAAAATAATTCATCAGCAAAAACAAATCAGAGCATTAGTCATCTCAAAACAAATAAGCTTAATTTATAGAATCAAATCAGGCACCATAATTATTCTTAACCTTTTTGATAACAGGCAGGAACCGGATAAACTGAAAGTAAATGAAAGCATTGGCAAATATGAGATTTAAAATTACTCTCCGGTTGTCATACTTTACAGAACCACTTGAAATTAGAGGTAATTACAAGTGTCCGGAATCCCACATAGTGGCAGGCAGTATCCGGCATCCAGTCCCTCAGAGGCGGATAAACATCCAGTATCCAGAATCTAGCATCCAGTATCAAGTAACCAGTAACCAGTAACATGGAATACCTACTTCACATATTAATTCTTATTTGTATATATATAATTCTTTCTCTTTCACTTAATCTGCTTGTTGGCTACACAGGTATACTCTCTATTGCACACGCTGCTTTTTATGGAGTCGGAGCGTATGTTACCGCTTTAATGGCTTTAAGATTAGAAACTCCATTTTTGCTTAACATTGTACTTGCTGTCATCGCTGCCGGTGTGTTCGGTGCGGTCGTAGGTATTCCTTCATTAAGATTAAAAGATGATTACTTTGTCATTGCGACTTTCGCTTTTCAAATTATTATGTTCAGCGTTCTTAACAATTTAGTTGAGTTTACTGGAGGTCCTCTTGGTTTACCCGGAATTCCTCAGCCGAATATTTTTGGATATGAAATATCTACTCATATTGAATTCCTAATTCTTTCTTTATTGTTAGCGGGATTAGTTTATTGGGTTTCAAACCGAATTGTAAAATCACCTTTCGGAAGACTGCTTAAATCAATAAGAGAGGATGAAGTTTTTGTTAAAGCAGTTGGTAGAGATATTTCAGCAGCTAAGGTAAAAATATTTATTATCAGTGCTTCTCTGGCTTCGTTAGCGGGAGTTATTTACGCAACCTACATCACCTATATAGATCCAACCAGCTTTACAGTGATGGAATCAATCTTCATTATTTCGATAGTTATCATCGGTGGTGCAGCAAATCTAAAAGGTTCTATTCTTGGGGCAGCATTTTTAGTAGCATTGCCTGAGTTGCTGAGATTCATCGGGCTGCCGAATTCAATTGCTGCTAATGTCAGGCAAATTCTTTACGGTGCATTACTTGTTATCATGATGATGTGGAGACCGCAAGGGTTTTTAGGTGAGTATGCGTTTGGGAAGAGTTCAGAAGATAGGATACATAAGTTAGGAGATAGAAGTAAAAGGGGAAATGATGCTTAAAGTTTCAAATCTTAATAAAAATTTTAATGGAGTGACTGCTCTAAAAGAATTTTCATTTGAGATGAAAGAAAATGAAATTCTTGGAATGATTGGTCCTAATGGTGCAGGTAAAACCACATTCTTCAATGTACTCTCGGGGTTTATCAAACCGGAAAGCGACAAGCTAGAATTTCTCGGAAAAGACATCACCAATTTAAGTTCTCACAAGATTGTATCAAGCGGAATATCAAGAACTTTTCAAGATCTTAGGTTAATTAGGCAAATTTCTGTAATTGATAACGTCCTACTTTCTTTCAATCATCAGACTGGCGAGAATTTTTACAATATATTGTTTAAGCAGAAATCATGGCAGGAAACCGAAGAGTTAGATAAACACAAAGCTTTGAAACTGCTTGAATACGCAGGTATTAAAGATAAAGCATTTGATCTGGCGAATGATCTTTCCTATGGTCAGCAAAAACTGTTAAGCATTACCTGCTGTCTTGCGGCAGATGCAAAGCTGTTGCTGCTTGATGAACCGATTGCAGGTATCAATCCTGAGATGAGAGAAAAAATTTTAAGAATAATTTCTGAATTACCATCAAAAGGAAAATCAGCAATTATTATTGAGCACGATATGGATTTTATAGAAAGGATTTGTGACCGTGTGATTTTTATGGATATGGGTGAAAAGATAAGTGAAGGAACTTCTGAAGAAGTTAGGAATGATCCAAAAGTAATAGAAGCGTATCTGGAATAAACAACTCTCTTACTTCCCCTCTCCTTTTAAGAGAGGGGATTGAGGGGTGAGTTCAAAAAGATGTTAGAAATAAAAAATTTAAATACCGGTTACGATAAGAAGCAAGTTGTTTTCAATGTCTCGATGAATGTCTTACAAGGTGAAATTGTTTCTTTAATCGGGCCTAATAGCGCAGGTAAATCTACAATTCTTAAGGCAATATGTGGATTGATTCCTTCTTGGTCAGGAGAAATTGCATTCAACTCGAAAAAAATGAATGGTAACGAACCACCTGAGAATTTGAAGCTTGGAATTAGTTTTTGTCCTCAGGGTAATCGTGTTTTTGATGAACTTACCGTACGTGAGAATTTAGAAATTGGTGGATATATTCTTAAAAAAGATAAAACTAGTCAACGCATTCATGAGGTATTAGAAATCTTTCCAGCTCTAAAGGATAGAATAAAACAAACTGCCGGTTCATTGAGCGGTGGTGAACAGCAAATGCTTGCAGTTGCACGAGCACTTATTCCAGAACCAAAACTCCTACTTCTTGATGAACCATCCCTTGGATTAGCACCAAACTTGGTGAAAGAACTCTTTGATAAGTTTATCGAATTAAATAAGAAACTTGGAATTACAATATTAATAGTCGAGCAAAAAGTTAGAGAAGTATTAGCTATTTCAAATAGAGTTTACTCGTTGAAACTTGGTAAAGTTGCTTACGAAGGAAGGTCTGGGGATTTATTAAGTAATAAGGAAGAGCTGAAAACCTTATTCTTATAGTTTCTTACCTATTCAACTCACCCAATGCTTTCTTGATCAATTCTTCGAGTGAGAGTGTAGGTTGAGTTTGAAGGATGTTTCTTACCACGTTATCTGCGAACTTAGAGTTATAACCCAATGTTGATAGAGCTGAAACAGCTTCACTTTTTACACTTAATGGAATTGCGAGCACTCCTTCTTCCTTAATCTGATCGACTTTAGTTTTAAGCTCTAAAACTAATCGCTCTGCTGTTTTTCGTCCGATGCCGGGAACAGCAATAATCCGCGAAATATCTGATGACTGAATTGCATTTTTTAAATCGTCAGTCTGAATACCTGAAAGCAAGCTTAAGGCGATTTTGGGTCCGATGCCGCTGACTGAGATTAAAAGTTCAAACATTTCTTTCTCTGCTTCGGAGTGAAATCCGAATAGAGAAATTGAATCCTCTTTCACACTCGTGTGTATGAACAATGAAGCAATTTCTTTTCCACTTATCTTTTCAAAAGTATTTATGGATATACCAACGATGTAGCCAACGCCGTTCACATCCAACATAACTTTTGTTGGTTTAGATGAAATTATTTTTCCTGTTAAAAAACCGATCATGATTTATTCTCAATTTCCGCCAAAGGCGGATCTCAGCCTGAGGCTGATGCGCCTCTGGTGCAAGCCTCTGGCTGAAAAAATTAAAAAGTCTGTCCCAAATTTATTTCGGGATCAAAATTAAAAAGGATCTTAATGTTATTAAACAATAAATGACAACAAATGACTTTAATGACAATTCTATTCCTCTATTCAATAACTCTTTCAGGATTTGCTTCAATAAACGACTTCCAATCCTTATTCTTGCTTTTTCGCCTGGTCATCCTAAAAGCATGACACAAAGCTACCGCTAATGCATCCGTTTCGTCAAATTTCATTTTTTCTTTTTTTATATCTAGCAGATTTTTCACCATAAAGTAAACCTGCTGCTTTGAAGCTGCACCCTTTCCAACAACTGATTTCTTTATCTCCCTTGGTGAATATTCACTCGTTGGAATTTGATTGTGTGCAGCAGCTAATATCGAAACACCTTTTGCATAACCAATCTTCATTGCAGATTGTGCATTCTTTCCGTAAAAAGCTGTTTCAATTGCAAATTCGCTTGGCTTGTAAATCTTAATTAACTTATCAAGCTCGTTATAAATTGTCTCAAGCTTTTGAGGGAGATTTTGTTTTTGGGGAAGCTTAATGCTGCCGCTTGCAATTCTTCGGCAAGTAGAAAAATTTTGTCTTATGATTCCATAACCTGTAATTATCGTTCCGGGATCAATGCCGAGAATTATCATATTATTTTATTGTTTGACATTTTCTTTTGGACTAAAGTCCATATTGTCGGCGGCATCCGGTAACCCCAGACTTAAGTCTGGGGTTAATATACAACAAGTGAAATTGGCTCTAGCCATTATCGTGTTTTCTCCTAGTGTCTTCGATTTATTTCAGTGAATTTAAATCAAAATCTGCATTTGTGTAAACGTTTTGAACATCATCATTATCTTCCAGAGATTCGATTAGCTTAATGACTTTTTCAGCATCTTCACCTTTTACAGCTATGCTGTTCTTAGCAATCCATTGAAGCGATGCATTCTCAACTGTTAATCTTTTATCTATTAAAGTTTTTCTAACATTCTCAAAATTTTCCAGTGATGTCTGCACCTCATAATATTGATCTTCGGATTGAAAGTCATCCGCACCGGCATCAAGCACCAATTCCATAATTTCATCTTCACTTTTACTTTGCTTTGGCATTATGATCACGCCTTTCCTATCAAACATCCATGCAACAGAACCTGTCTCGGCGAGCGTCCCTCCGTTTTTACTAAAGAAATGTCGAACTTCGGCTACAGTTCTGTTCTTATTATCTGTCGCTACTTCAACAATAACCGCAACTCCCGCAGGACCATAGCCCTCGTAATTTAATTCGTGATAAGTTGTTCCCTCTAATTCTCCAGTAGCTTTTTTTATTGCTCTTTCAATATTGTCCTGAGGCATGTTTTGAGCTTTAGCATTATCGACAGCAAGTCTAAGTCTAGGATTACCATTAATATCTCCGCCGCCTTCTCTTGCAGCAATGGTAATTTCTTTAATAAGCTTGGTGAAAATTTTTCCTCGCTTTGCATCAATTACCGCTTTCTTTCTTTTAGTGGTTGCCCATTTTGAATGCCCGGACATTAGTTGCTCTCCTGATTTTTATCGTTAATATGTATATCTTTTAGTTTTAATTGCGGAAATGTTTTTCCGTCTTTAGTATACTTATCAATGCTGAACACAGCTTCAATTGAAGCCTGATTTTTAGTCAGCGCTTCGCACATTTCGCCCATGTTAAATCCTATGCAATCTAACACTCTATCCGAACCATTTTGTTTTAGGTTGATAATTAAATGATTGTTGCCGACAAATCTTGGTTTACCCTCAACATGTAGATCTTCTGCAAGAAAAACGGGTCTCATATTTCCAGGGCCAAATGGAGCGAACTGATCAATAATTTTGAAAAACTTAGGTGTGAGATCCGAGAACTTTAGTTTTGCATCAATATGAACTTCCGGCAGAAATTCATCTTCGCCTAAAGTTTCTTTTACAATCTGATTGAACTTCGATCTGAAATCATCAATCTTATCAACCTCAACTGCTAAACCGGCGGCTGATTGATGACCACCGAAGTGGAGAAGTAAATCCTCGCACTTCTTTAGTGCTTCATAAATATTAAAGTTGCCTGTGCTTCGTGCGGAACCTTTCGCGACTCCATCAACAGTGGTTAACATAATCGTTGGGCGATAATATTTTTCAACAAGTCTTGATGCAACAATACCAATCACTCCCGGATGCCACGATTCTTCATGAAGAATGATAGCGAGATTTTTATCCAGGTCTAGTGAACCTTCAACAAGGTCGAGTGCCTGGAAGAATGTATCTTCATCTATTTTTCTTCTCTCATAATTTTCAGATTCCAATACTGCTGCCAGCGTAAATGCCTCATCAATATTATTAGTGATGAGCAGTTTAACTGCTCGTTCAGCATCACCCAACCGGCCTACTGCATTTATTCTCGGTGCAATAGTAAAAACAATTTGCCCCGATGTTAAATCGCCAGGTTCCAAATGACTGTTTTTTATTAATGCGCTTATTCCTGGTCTTGGAGAATGATTTATCTGGTTCAAACCTTCTTTGACAAGAACTCGATTTTCATCTGTAAGAGAAACTATATCTGCAGAGGCAGCAAGCGCAACTAGGTCAAGATATTTCAGAGGCAATTCGCGCTTGCCGATTCTTTCGGCAACACCTTGAGCAAGCTTAAATGCAATTCCTGCACCGGATAAATATTTAAACGGATAATTACAGTTTGGCTTTAAAGGATCGAGCACCGCATAAGCTTGAGGTAATTCTTCCTTTGGCTGATGGTGATCGCATATAATAACGCTCATCCCGAGTTCATTAGCAAGCTGAGTTTCTTCAACGGCAGTAATTCCGCAATCAACCGAAATAAGGAGAGAGGTTCCTCTTTCTTTCACGTGTTCTATACCAATTTTTGAAATTCCATATCCTTCGGTAAGGCGTTTGGGGATATAGAAATCAACTTGAGCGCCCAATTCCTTTAGAAACATGTATAGCAAAGCAGTTGCGCAAGTACCGTCCACATCATAATCACCATAAATACAAATCAATTCATTTTCAGTTATAGCTGTAATTACCCGTGTGGTGGCGCATTCCATTCCATTCATTAGGAAAGGATCGGGAAGTGAATCTAAGGAAGGTCGGAAAAAAGCTTTTGCTTGCTGGTAATTTTTTATATCTCGGAGGACTAAAAGTCTGGCAAGCGTTTCTGAAATGTTAAGTGATTCAACAAGAGATTTAACCGTGAATTCATCAGGTTGCGGTTTTATTTTCCAGACTTTTTTAGGCATAAGTGTTTCTGTTTTACAAATTCAAAGAACAAAAGTAAGCTCAAACCTATAAGCCGAATTCTGTACGGATTGACCATATTATACTTCGTAAAAACTTTGTGTCCGTCAATTGACTGATTGAGACTCCGTGGCAGACAGTCTGATTTCGTTTGAAAAGAATCTATTTGCCACTAAGACACCAAGACTCGAAGGAATACTAAGAACGCATAATAATTTAGTCAACCCTGGCAATTATTTGTCTGGTTTCCGAATTACTTCGGAATTCTAGCGGTCCACCCGAAAATCATTCAAAGCGAACAACTTTGTTCCGTCAGCTGACGGAAAGATTTTCCTACTTGACCTTGCTTCGAGTGGGGTTTACCTTGTTCCGCAAAGCGGAATCCCAAAGGGACCAACAATGTTACCATTGCTGCGGTAGGCTCTTACCCTGCCTTTTCACCTTTACCCCGACTTAAAGCCGGAGTTGTATATTTTCTGTGGCACTTTCCGTATCCCGATTTTATTCGGAATCCCGGGTGTTACCCGGCACTCTGTTCTGTGAAGTTCGGACTTTCCTCCCCTCCCGATACATCGGGAGAAGCAATTGCCCGGTATGAGCTACTTTTATTCTAAAAACTCTTTTTAGTATTGATTAATAAATTATTTTCTAACTGAGGCAAATATAAGAAATTACTTGTGTTAAATCAGTAGAAGGAAAATGTACCGGGTATGTTTCCGCTAATTGTTGGTTTGAATCATTGCTATCCAAAATAATTATGAAACAAAAAAAAGTTTTTCTAATAATCTAAATCGGCAGGATCCTAATTATTTTCGAGTTCAATCCCTCTCTAATTTAATTCTTCTCTCTTCCTCTTAAAGAAAAACCTTCTTGATATCGGAAAGAATTTAAAATAATAAGATTATTCTCAAATTATGATAAGAGGGTGATAAGGTTGAAGAAGCTTATCTTGTTATATATTACTAAGGTTAAGATTTTTAGACATCTAATCAGCAGTTGGAGAAATATTTTTCTCAAACCTTAGTAAAGCAAATAACCTAATGAAATAAAACCTTATCATCATATTTCTTTTGTATGCAGAGTGTGATACAACTTTAAAATAATAACAACCTGGCATTTATTTTGGACATGTATGGTTTGAATAGAATAAGAAAACTTGAGCTTTTTGCTGCTTTTTAATTCAGAATAAAAGAGAAAGAGCAAATGCTAATCAGTCAATCCCGCAACTTCTGCTGAGACAAGTATTCTGCCGCAATACTCACAAAAGAAAAGCTTGTTGTTTCTACGGATTTCCAATTGTCTTTGTGACGGAACAATATTATGACAGCCCGAGCAAGCAGCGCGTCTGATTGTTACAACGGCTTTTCCTTTTTTAGCTTTTCGGATTCTCATGTAGGCAGCGTAATCCGGTTTTTTGGTTTCATCAACAATCTTTTTTCGTTTTTCTTTCAGCTTAGCTTCTTCTTTTTCATTTGCCTTACTAATCTCTTTCAGCTCAGCTTCTTTTATTTTTAGCTCTGCTTTAAGCTCTTCGAGCTGTGGGGCAACACTTTCGATATCTATTGCCAGACCTTTACTCGTATCTGCTAATGCATTATTCTCTGCCTCCAATTTATTTATAAGCTCTTCAGAATTATCTATTTCCTTTGTAAGAGCATCATACTCTTTGTTATTTCTAACCTGGTAAAGCTGTGTTTTAAATTTCTTTTGATTTGCTCTCAGCTTTTCTATTCCCTCTTCGTTGTCCTCGCGCTTTTCTAATGATTCTTTTCTTTTTAATTCTTTCTCCTCGGTCTCCTCTTTAAGAGACTTTATTTTCATTTCAAGATCTTCAACTGTGTGTGGAAGATCGCCCCGAAGCTCTTCAAGATCATCAAGCTGATCGTCTAATATTTGTAATTCATACAGTGTTTTTAATCTGTTAATCAATTTACATGACTCCTCTTTTTATTATAAATATTGATCGGGTTTGTATTCCCGCTAAACTTTAAAATTTTAATATTACTTTTTTCTTTAACGAGTTTAGATAATCTTCTCTGCATTTCATCAATCACATGAATTTCAGTTTCGTAATGACCTGCATCAATAAGCAAAATCTTATTTTTGGCTGAATGAAATGAATGATACTTAATGTCCGCAGTTACGAGGGCATCAGCACCGCTGCTAATTGCATTGTCAATAAGATCGCTACCCGACCCCCCGCAAACCGCAACTTTTTTTATTCTGTTAGTTGAACCGTGAATATAGCGTAAATTTTTAGCGCCAAGCTTTTTTGAAACCATTGCTAATGTTTCAGCCGGTGATAAGCTTTTCTCAAAATTACCAATGGCTCCGGCACCATAGTTTACATTGTAATTTTCAAGAGGATAAATATCGTAAGCAGGTTCTTCGTATGGATGAGCAGCCTTCAAAGCGCTAAGAACATCATTTAGTTTCCATGAATCAACTAATACTTCAAATTTAATTTCTTTTATGTTTTCGTATTTGCCTTTGATTCCAATTGTGGGATTTGAAATGCTTGAACCTTTAAATGTTCCCTCACCTTCAGATCTGAAACTGCAGCTTGAATATTCACCAATAATTCCGCCACCAGCATTAAACAATGCAGCTGCAACTTTTTCAACATGTTTGGCAGGAATAAATACCGAAAGCTTGTATTGATTTGATTTTTGGTTTTTCAGAAATGTGATGTTTTTAAGTCCTAATTTTTTTGCAAGCTGAAAGCTTACGCCGTGTTTTGTAAAATCTAAATTTGTATGTGCCGAGTAAAGAGTAATTTCATTCTTAATAAGCTTTTCTATCAGCTGAGCATTTGGATCTTTAGTGAAGTCAAGCTTTTTTATCGGGTGGAAGATTAAGGGATGATGCGTGATTATCAAATTACATTTTTTTTTGATTGCCTGGTTTGCCACATCGGCAGTTAACTCTAGGCTTAGCAGAATACTTGTAACTTTTCTATTGGTATTTCCAATTTGAACTCCGACATTATCATTCTGCCAGGCAATTTCCTTAGGTGCCCAGTCTTCCAAATATTTAATTACTTCTTTGCAAGTCATACAAAAAAAATGCACTTCTAAAATTGAAGTGCACTTTTGAAAATCCTTTTTATTTTTTGTGCTACATTGTCTGCAGGTAAATATCTATGAAACTTTTTTTTGTGGGCTATTGTCATCGTATTTTATTTTAACAAATATAACCTTTAATCATATAATTTTCAATTTATTTATCCTTAAAAAATCAGCGTTTTTATAATTTATTCAGGTTCAACCCAGTTTTCGTCTCCTTTAATGATGTCGATTAAAGAATCTACCGCAAATTCTGCATTAATATTTCTTTGAACAATATCCTTTCCCCGGTAAAGAGTGATTTTATCAATTCCTGAGCCTACGTAACCATAATCAGCATCTGCCATTTCACCCGGACCATTAACTATACAGCCCATTATTGCAATTTTTACACCTTTAAGATGTTCGGTTCTTTTGCGGATCATTTCGGTAGTTTCTTGAAGATCAAACAAAGTTCTTCCGCACGAAGGGCAAGCGATGTATTCAGTTTTTGAAATTCTTACTCTAGCTGCTTGAAGGATTCCAAACAAAGTTCTATTGATAAGCGATTCATTTGATTCCTTTTTACGGATTAGATTTTTAACATAAATATCATTTTGGTCAGCTTTTTCCCAAAAATCATTTGCTTGAAGCCAAACACCATCTCCAAAACCATCAATCAGCAATGCACCAACATCGGTGGAGGAATATAATCGCAGTTCATCGAGATTCAAATTCTCATACGATCTTTTTATGATAACAGGTTTCTTTACATCATTTTCAAGTAGCTTCATAAAAACTCTTCGCTGTTCAGCCATTCCATGTAAATTGGATGTTACCAGAACGATGATGACTTTTTTATCGTTTTTAATTTTTACCATCAAAGCTTGATTGAGCAATTCGATATCAAGTTGGATAAAGCTCAGAGTGTCAGACTTTTGATTATCCGACAAGTAATCTTCAACGCTCATCAGTGGAAATGATTTATTTTTATCTTCAAGCTTCAGCCAGTGTTCATAATCATAGACTGCTTTCATTCCTATTGGAATATCAAACGGTGAGTTTTGGTTTCCTAAATAAATTAAATCTGCAGCCAAATCAGTCATATTCCACTTATCAGAAACTTGATCGTAAGAATATCCGACATCTGATAAATCTTTAGGCGATTTTATTTTTCTTTTCGAATAATCTGCAAACACTCTCGGAACATTACTTCCTCCAATTCCAAGCGCTTCAAATGTACGTCTGCGAGAATAATTCAAAGGATCAAAAGGAATTCGATTTACCTCTTCAATTTCTTTATGAGGGATTCGGCTTTTGTATCGGTTAGCCAATGAGATTGCGATAGGTGCTTCGAACTCCGGATCTTCAGTTAACGATACTCTTATTGTATCTCCAATTCCGTCCTCAAGCAAACTTCCAATTCCGAGTGCAGATTTTATTCTGCCGTCTTCACCCCCGCCCGCTTCGGTTACTCCAAGATGTAAAGGATAATTCATTCCTTCATCCTGCATTTTTGTAATAAGCAGGCGATAAGCTTGAATCATAACTTGCGGGTTACTTGCTTTCATTGAAAGAACGATGTTGTAGTAATTTAATTCCTCACAAATCCTTACAAACTCAAGTGCAGATTCAACCATGCCGAGCGGAGTATCACCGTACCGGCTCATTATTCTATCTGAAAGCGAACCGTGGTTTGTTCCGATTCGCATTGCTGTTCCATACTCTTTACAAATTTTTACAAGCGGAGAAAATCTTTCTCTTATTCTATCTATCTCGGCGTAGTAAGCTTCGTCTGAATATTCAATTGTTTCAAACTTCTTCTTATCAACATAATTTCCCGGGTTGATTCGCACTTTTTCAACTATTCTTGCAGAAATTTCAGCAGCATTTGGCGTAAAATGAATATCGGCGATTAGAGGTACACTATAACCCCTGGCCCTCAATTCTTTTTTAATGTTCGCGAGATTTTCGGCTTCCGATTTGCTTGGGGCAGTTATTCTAACGTATTCGCATCCGGCATTAACCATTCTGATTGTTTGTTCAACAGTCGCCTTGGTATCCATCGTGTTTGTGGTCGTCATGGATTGAATTCGGATAGGGTTGTTTGCACCGAGCGGTATGTCGCCAATAAAGACCTCTCGGGTTTTATATCGGCTGTATTTAGTTAAGCTGTTGCAGTATTTTTTTGAATGAGTAATATTTTCAGTCATCTTTATCTTTTTAACTTTACATTACAATCGCAAAATGAACATAATAAGTTCCAAAGTAATCGGTGTAAAAAAGATTATGGTCGATAATTGATCTGGTGACTTGCTTTTATTTGAATGAGCGAATCTTGCAGATCGCTCGGTTCCAATTGCCTTTTTTTAAGTTCAAACATAAAATCATCCCAGTAACAATTTAGCCAATATGAAGTTTGGCGTTTATTCATAAATTCAACTCTTAAAATTCCATACTCTTGTAATGCTGCCTTACAGAGTTGACATGGTTCAGTTGTTGACATAACAATAATGGAATTTTTATCTAAAGCATTAAATTGTTTCCAACCATTACTTTTTACAGCGTCATTTAATGCGTTGATGACAGCATGCCCGACTGCATTTGTATCTGAGAGGAGAGTATTATATCCCCGTCCAATCAGGCTATAATTGTAAAGAACGACTGCCGAAACCGGTTCATCACCTTTTCCAATAGCTTGAATAGCTGCATTTCTCAATTCGCGTTTTGAAAGAGATACTAACTCAGTGTCGGGAAAAATTCGGAAAAACTCTGAACGCAACAGATAGACAATTGCGAAGAAAATGAATGCTAAAAGCAACACTATGTAAATAGATTTTTTCATTACAAAAACTCTTTATTTTTAATGGTATTAATATAAAATAAACTTTTGGATAATTATTATTACTTAAATGATTGGATGAAAAAATGATTATTTTTATCAGTAAGATCAATTTGATAAAAATTATTTATTAAAAAATATAGATGCGAATTCCAGAAAACAAAATAGAAGAAATAAGATCTGCTGCAGATATTGTAGATGTTATTTCCGAGTTCGTCCAATTACGAAAAAGAGGAAAGAACTTTATTGGGCTTTGTCCATTTCACAGCGAAAAAACTCCTTCTTTTACAGTTAGCGAGGATAAGCAAATATTCCATTGCTTTGGATGTCATATGGGGGGAAACATCTATAAGTTTTTAATGGAGTATGAAAAAATATCTTTTATTGAAGCCGTTCAAGAGGTTGCAGCAAGAGTTGGGATAAATCTTGAGTATGAAGAAGATACAACCGGCAAAGAAAGTGAACAGGAAATTCTATATGAGATAAATGTTCAAGCGGCAAGATATTTTTCCGATAATCTGCTTAATTCGCCTGAAGGGGAAGTTGCGAGAAAATACTTTGTAGAAAGAAAAATAAAACCGCAAACAATGCGGGCATTTGGACTTGGTTATGCTCTTAACGGCTGGGAATATTTTGTTGAGTATGCTAAAACACAAAAAATTGATCTTGAACGGGCAATTCAATTAGGTTTGATAGGACAGCAGAATGATGGTCGCTTATTCGATAAATTTTCAGACCGAATAATCTTTCCCATATTTTCTGCAAACGGAAGAGTGATTGCATTTGCTGGAAGGATTCTTGAGAACAGAGAAGGATCTGCTAAATATTTGAATTCGCCTGAATCACTGATTTATGTGAAAGGTCGCATTCTCTACGGGTTGTCTTTTGCGAAAGATGAAATAAGAAAGCTTGATAAAGCAATCCTCGTTGAAGGTTATATGGATTTAATTTCCTTATATCAAAACGGAATTAAAAATGTTGTTGCTGTTTCAGGAACAGCATTGACAGAAGATCAAGTTCAGCTTTTATCTAGATACACAAAAAATGTTGTTCTGTTGTTTGATGCCGATGCAGCGGGCATTAAAGCTTCGATGAGGAGTATTGAGCTTTTGCTTAAACGTGATATTGAAGTAAAAATTGTAACTCTCCCGTCAGGGGAAGATCCCGATTCTTACATTAACAAATATGGTAAAGTAGAATTTGACGAACTTATCCGTAAAGCACAGAATTTTTTAGAGTATCAAACTGCATATTTTGAATCGCAAGGATATTTTGAGGATCACAACAAAACTGCCGAAGCAATTCGTGAGCTTGTCAAGCTGCTCGCTCTTATCGATGATGAATTAAAAAGAAATTTATTGTTAAAGTCTGTTGCGAAAAAATTCAATCTCCGTGAGAAACTTTTGGAGACTGAATTAGATAAAACCCTAAAGCGGCAGGTTAAAGATGAATCATCAAGGCAAGCTGTAAAAGATGGCAGACCAAATAAAGAAAAAACAGGATTGCACTTTGCCACATTAGAAAACAAATCGGATTCTAATTATATACTTGAAAAGGAATTGGTGAAACTTCTCTATGAAGGAAATAAAGAAATTATTGAGCTAATCTTTGCTCACTTTTCTCCTGATGACTTTAATTATCAATTTCATCAAGAGCTAGTAGCTGAAGTTTATGAAGCACATCAAAATTCCGAGGATTTAACTGCAAGCACATTGGTCGCAAAAGTTAAAGCTGAAGAGCAGCAAGCATATCTTTTAGAAATTACGTTCGACAAATATTCCATCAGCAAAACCTGGGATGAATTAAATCCCGTTTTCGAGGACGAAAAACTGCTTTATAAATTTGCTATGGATACAATCAGAAATTTTAAAATTGCCAAGATCGAAGAAAAGATGGCGGCAAATCATGACAAAATAGAGCGTGCTGAGAGTGAAAATGAGAAGCTCGAGTTAATGAAGGAAAATATGGAGTTGGAGAAGGAAAAGAAGATTGTAAGAGAGGAGAGTGGTAGTGAAAGTAGAGTCTAGATTAAAAGAGAAAGTTTTGTAACGGGGTTTTTCTTCTTATTCACTAAATTTTATATATTAAAATCAGAATTAAATTATTCTAATTTATATATCAACCAAAATGAATCCAAAGAAAATTGACTTATCCCAAATTATTAATGCCATATTAAGAGAAGTTGATGCTGAAAAGGTTATCTTATTTGGTTCACGTGCTAGGGGAGACAACAAACCTACCTCTGATCTTGATCTTTTAGTAATTGAGAAAGGAAAGTTTAGCAAAGAAAGAAGCCGTTGGAATGAAACTAAAAAAATAAGAATGGCTTTAAAGGATTATAAAATTTCCAAAGACATTTTGGTTTTTACCGAGGAGGAAGTAAACTATTGGAAAGATTCAATTAATCATATTATTCCTACCTGCTTAGAAGAGGGGAAAGTGCTTTATGAAAGATCCTAAGAACGCTAAGAAAATGTTTAAGCTAGCAGCTAAGGATTTCAAAGCTCTTCAAAACATGGCAGATGAAGCTTTGTTTGATGTTGAGATATTTGGGTTTCATGCACAGCAAACAGTTGAAAAATTACTTAAAGCATGGCTAAGCAGCTTAGGCGTCAAATATGAAAGAACGCATGATCTTCAAAATTTATTTTCACTATTGAGAGATAATAATCAGATTGTGCCTGCTAGTTTTGAAGAACTAGATTATCTTACTGACTTTGCGGTGAGTTTTAGATACGATTCTTTTGAATCCTTTGATGCGAATATTAATAGGAAAGAATTGATAGAAAAAATAAAGCAATTAATAAATCTTGTACAAAAGATTATCTCTGGCTGATAGTTTTTGTATTGGGAAAAAGTTACCCATCAATTGATCTAAGTCTAAAAACAGCTAATGAATTAATTGAAGTATTAATCAAGTAAGAACTGGGGTAAATTTTTGAACATCCTCTCCATAGAAAAAGCGCGAACTGAACTATTAAATTTTCTTGAGAACTCAAGCTCAAGAAGAATGAAGCTGAAAAGAATATGCGAGTTCTTCAAACTTTTTCCTGAGAGAAATTCACCCAAGCTTACCGAGTCCTACCTATTAGAAATTCTTCCTCGATACATTGATTATCTTAAAACTTATTCAGCGTTTGGAATACAACCGAGCTTTACACAAAGTATCATTGATGTGAATGAAAAACTGTTGAACTTAGTTGAATTAAATGGATTAAAAGAACAGCTAATGCAATTGAATGAACAAATGAAATTCAAACTCCAAAGGCTTCTTGAAATTTTAAACGGCGGTGAAATTCCTGAGACAGAACTCAAAATATTATTCCCGGTTATCGAAGAAGCAGAAGAAAATGATACGGAGTTTGTTTTAGGAGCAGTTGATTCATTAACGATAAAAATCAGTAAGGCAAAAGAAAAGAATAAATTCATTTTAATTCCTAGCCAGAGTGAAAAGGATGAGAAGCTTGAGCAGCAGATAGAAATTTCATGGCAGAAAGCTAAAGAGCATTGTAAAAAGTATGTAAGAAAAATCTCGACACATCACGAAGTAATAGTCAGCTTTGATGAGAACCTCGGAATTTATAAAGGTGAATCGGTTGGGACAGCAATGGTGATTGGATTCATTGAGGAACTGCTTAGATTTTATAACTCTCAGACAATACTAAAACCTATTGATAGTGTAGCTTTTACCGGAGGGTTAAACGAGAATGGAGAAGTATGTCAAATCTCGAAAGAAATAGCTGAGAATAAAGTTGAGATAGCTTTTTATTCAAGTTGTTCAGTACTTACGGTTCCAAAGGAAGATGAATTATTTGCGATTGATAAGCTCGTGGAAATGAAAAAAGAATATCCGAATCGCAATCTGAAGATAGTAGGTGTAAAAACCGTTGATGAGATTTTACTCCGCAGAGATTTAGTTGATATTAAGAAACAAAAGCTTGTAGTGCGAAGCGGAAAATTTGTTATAAAAAATTGGGCGGGAGTGGTATTTGCGATTTTACTTACTATGCTGCTCACATACTTCTTTGCATTGGATTTTGATGATAATCCGGTATCCCTTACAGCTGACTTGAATACTTTATACGTGAAGAATAAAAATGGTAAACTTTTGTGGACAAAAAATGGGGTGTTTCCCGAGGATGTAAGAATGAATAGCCATATCGTGTTCGGTACATGCCGCCCCATTGATATAAATAATGACGGTAAAAATGAAGTTTTATATAGAAGTAGTATCAAATCAACAAGCTTGAATATTCATGAGGGTTCAGAGATAATATGCTGCAGCCATAAAGGAGATATGCTCTGGACATATACATTCTCCGATACTGTCAGCTCTGAGAGAGAAAAATTGGAATCATTTTATGGAATAAATCTCATCTTAGATACAATATTTACTAATAATCAGAAATGCTTATTTGCAAATGCGACAAATGTTAACTCCTTTAGTTCGGCAATTTTTAGATTAGATCTTCAAACAGGAAAAAGACTGCCTGGAACTCTTTGGTGTTCGGGTTTTACTGTTGATGGATTAATTAAAGATGTTGATAATGATGGCAAACGAGATATTCTTGCAGTTGGTGTTGACAATGGATTTGAGGATATCGTAATATTTGTTTTTGATATTGACACGTTAACATCTGTTCGTCCATCCACAAAAGAATATTCGATTAAAGGTTTTCCTGCAGCAAAGCTTAAAACCTATATCAGGTTAGCAAAGACAGATTATGATAATTATTTAGGAATACGTATGTCTAGTATTGAACTTGGGAGTTTCTATGATGATATGAGCGAAAGCAAATATGTATTTAAGACAACATCATCTGATCCTAAAAAACCGGCTCATCTTTGGATAAAGATTGATTATAATCTAAAGGATTTCGATGTGATAGTTGATAACCAATATCGGGTAATTAGCGATACTCTTGTAGCTCATGGGAAACTTAATCTGCCATACACAGACACAAAAGAATATGTTGACATCTACAAAAGCAAAATCCTTTATTGGCATGTCTCGGCAAGTCAAGGACTTGACGGAAAAAATGGAAAGTGGGTTAAGAGGGAGGAGTTGGAATGAAAATAGCTCTCGTTCAGACTGAATATCCTAAAGACTACTCTTCAGAAACCACATGCTCAACAAACCGATTAGGTTGCTGATTCTTGAAAATAGTAAAAACTAAGATGATGCTGGATAATTTTAACAACAGTTCCTTAGAAAAAATGTTTTGATAAATTTTCTTGTAATTCAATAGTAACTTTCTGATAAATAGTAGTATGAACGCAAGCAATGTGAAAAGAACAAGTCCGACAAGTTTATAATCTAAATAATAAAGTATTGATGCTGCAGCAAATAATATTGAAAAACAATGAAGAATAAATACAACCGCTTCGTGTCTAATATCAGCCTCTAAAATAATATGGTGTAGGTGTGAACGGTCAGCAAGAAAAGGATTTCGAGCTTGAAGTAATCTAACTACCATGACTCTCAACGTATCGATAATTGGGACAGCAAGAAGGATTATAGAGAAAGTTAAATCTATATTTTGAGAGATTACATTCTTTGATGCAATCAAAACAGAAGTGACTAAAAAGAAGCCTATTGTCAGTGATCCACTATCTCCTAAAAATATTCTTGCCGGAAAAGCATTAAATTTTAAAAAACCAAGCAGCGATCCGATTAAACCTGTGGAAAGAATTAAAAGTAGTTCATTATTTATAGACCAACCAATTGAAAAATTTATCAGAGTTACCAGTATAGAAAGTCATGTAACAAGTCCATCTAAGCCATCATACAAATTAATTGCATTTATTATTCCGATAATGAAAAATAGAAGAACAAGCTGATCTAAAGGAGAGGGCAGTTTAACACCAAAAAGAACTATCGTGTTGTAGTTCGGCACTAAATAAACCATCAAGAAAGCAGCAGAGATTAGCTGCATTATAAATTTCTTCTTGATAGTAACTCCCTCAAAATCATCGAGTATACCAATCAATAAAAGCAATGCTGAACCTATAATAAGAAATCTTATCTCGCTTAAATTATGGTAAAAGCCAATAACACATAAAATAGTGACTGTGTAAATAACTGCCCCGCCCATCCTTGGTATAGCCGTGCTGTTTATTCTTCTGCCTCCAGGTGAATCAAGTATTTTATGCTCTTTAAGAAACTCAATGAAAAATGGAATAAAATAGATGGTAAATAAGAAGGTTAGATAAAATGTTATTATTAAATGCATGTATTAAATCTGTTTGCTATACTGCAGTTATTAACTGCGAATTTTAAATATCATTACTAGAAATTTTATTCTACTTAAACCAAGCTTTCACCTGCCATGTAATATTCATTAGATAATTTCCATGATTCATAATTTAATCGACATCTAACTTTAGCGGGCGGAGAGGCACCCGCCAAAGTTAAAATAACAAGGTGATTATGCTACTTGAGCAGCATCATTTTCTTTATTGAGGTGTAATCGCCTGCCTGAAGTTTGAATAGATAAATTCCAGTTGAAAGTTTTTCTCCACTAAATTCAACCTCAAAATTGCCAATTGGCTTTTCCTCATTTACTAAAGTACCAACTTCATTTCCAATTAAATCATAAATCTTGATAGTCACCTTACTGGCTTTTGGCAAGCTATACCTAATTGTCGTTGTTGGATTGAATGGATTAGGATAGTTCTGGTAAAGTGTATACTCAGTCGGTATTACCTCAACTTCAACAACATCTGAGTAACTAAATTTTCCATCAGCATCAATTTGTTTTAGTCTGTACTGGAATTTAGTACCACCAATTAACTTATTATCTGTGAAATTATAAATCTTCGGTGAGTTGCTATTTCCGTTACCTTGAACAAATCCAATCTTCTTCCAACCCTGGATGGGCGTAGTTGAAGACGAAGCCCTCTCGATCTCAAAGCCATAATTATTTACTTCTGTCGCTGTTCCCCAGTTTAAATTTACTTTGTCACTGTTTACATTTGCTGTAAATGAGGTTAGCTCAACTGGCAGGGGCGAAGTTACTGTAAAGGGATTACTAATAGTTCCCAATGCAGATTGATCTGCAAATGTGACAGGATAATTAGGATAATCAGGATTCTCATCAACTTGATCTAAACCTGCATGATATACTTTTAAGGTAACCTCTTCACCCGAACTTTGATTTGATGTGACAGTTAAAAAGAATAAATTAGAAAATGGTGGAGTGCCAAGCGGACTTGCAATACCCCTGCATTCAGTACCTACGAAAGCTCCTATTATGTCGTTTGAGCTAGTTGAAACTTGACCATCCCATACAATCTCACCAATTATTGACATATTATACTGTTGGTTTTGAACTGGAGTCCAACTTGGAGGACTTTGAATTTCTGCCAGTTTTTTAGTTTGGTTCATTAACAAAGTATTGTTTGAGGGATATGTTAACGTACTGCTGTTTGTTACTTTAATCTTATATCCTTTTGCAGGTTCCATGTTTGCAAGTGAACCTATCCATTGGTTCCCCGCAGCATAGTAGACGGCAAAGTTTGTTTGTCCAATCAATCTATCGTTATCAGATGGACCTGGCGACATGTTTAGTAAGGATGAATTAATTGGATTAGATGATGATGGCAAATATCCCAACCAAGTATATCCTGCGCCAAGACTAATTGGATTAGTCTGAGGATCAACAGGTAATCCCT
Source organism: Ignavibacteria bacterium RIFOXYB12_FULL_35_14 (assembly GCA_001803045.1). Lineage (GTDB taxonomy): Bacteria > Bacteroidota > Ignavibacteria > Ignavibacteriales > Ignavibacteriaceae > XYD12-FULL-36-8. Next base: position 58,509 of record MHAR01000014.1, read on the forward strand.
TCAGATTAAATGTTTGCCCATTTGTAAGCTTCATTATATACATTTTTTTAGGATCAATAGTTGTTAAACTTCCAATCCATTGACTCCCAGCTGCATAGTATACCGCAAAGTTTGTTTGCCCAATGATTCTGTCATTATCAACTGGATTTAAACCATTGAAAATAGTATTAACATTCCAATTACCTGGGTTTGCATTAACTGAAAACCATGTGTATCCAGTTCCAAAATTATATGCAACTTCAACTGCGCCGGCACGAAAAGCAAATGGATTATTAATCGTTCCGACTTCTCCCTGGCTTTGAAATGCCATAGTTTCAAGTATTAAGGATTCCTCACAATTATCAGATTTCCAAGCCTTGAAGATTATATCCTCGCCAGATTGAACATTGCTGCTTACGGTTAAAAATATTTTACCATTAAGAGAAGCGTTCGGTGATGCAACTCCCCGGCATTCATTTCCGACAAATGCGCCAACGATATCTTGTTCGTTCAATGATAACTGATCATCAAAGTACAATTCGGCGATTATGTTCATGTTGTACTGTTGGTTCTGTACAGGTGACCAACCAGGCTCACAAATTTCTGAATGCAAAATCGTTCCCCATTCACCAACCGCCCAAACTTCACCGTATGAAAGCGCTTTGATTCCAAAGAGCAAGTTGGCACTTCCTGTTTCCTCTTCCGTCCATGTCGTTCCTCCGTTTTGTGTTCTAATTATAGAGAAACCCGCGGCTAAAGCATTATTGGCATCTATCATTGAGACTACTGGGAAATTATTAGGATGGTTTAATGTTGTCCATGTATTACCTCCGTCTGTTGTCTTATAAATGAGGAAAGTATTCATCGAAGCTATCATCCCGTTATTCATATCTGCAAAAGCAATTCCCGCCCACCAACTACAACACCAATTACCTAATAGTTGACTAGCCCAATTTAATCCGCCATCCGTAGATTTTATTACCTGACCATCTGAGCTTACTGCAAAGATCGTATTTGCATCCAGCATATGGACAGTTAATAAACTTGTAGAAATGGGATCAGTAAGCAAAGCCCAGCTTATACCGCCATCTGTAGTTTTGTAAATTTCTCCATTCGCATTTACAACAATACCATTATTAACATCGGCAAATGAAATACCGTTGAGCCAGTAATTGCCAACTTGCTGTTGCGACCAAGTACTCCCTCCATCTTCACTAATTAGCATTGAGTTTCCAGCTGCCACTATTTTATTAACGTTAATAACCTCCACACAATTTGCATCGAATCCTATTTGTGGACATACATTTGTCCAGGTTGTGCCTCCGTCAGTGGTTTTTAAGATGGTATTTCCATATCCAGCAACGAAACCATTATTTTGATCAATGAAATCAACTCCTCTTAGTGAATTTGTTGTATTACTGTTTTGATGTACCCAGTTTACCGGTTCACTTGGAGTTGAGAATGTATGATCATCGCCTGTAGTTGTGCCAGCTGAGTTTTGGGCTACAGCGCGGTAATGATAGAAAGTATTAGCTTGCAGTCCTGAAAGCTTATCTGAAGTAAAGTACCATTCATTTAAGCTATTTACGTTTGTAACTGCCACGAAGCTGTTTCCATAGCTTGAAGTTAATCCATACTCAATAGTTACGCTAGTGTTTAGCCCATTTGGATAAATCTGTCCCGAAAATCTTGTTGAGTTGTAGTTTACATCGGTTGCGTAGATATACCCAATGAGCGGTGCAGAAGGAATAAAATATGCAATCGTTAATCTATAATCGCCGCTTAACGCAAGCGGGGCATTTACTTCTTGTGTCCCCTTGTTTAATTTTTTAAGTCGATTTTTGTCATCAACTTGTCCATCGCCTTTTACAGCTATGTTGGGATAACTTCCCCAGTTATTCCAATTCGTATACCTTATATAGTAAACCCCGCTATTTGGCAGTTCATATACAATTCTCTGTTTTGTTGGAGTGTTCATGAAATAACTGTTGTTGTATAATTGATTTCCATTCTGATCAAACAGCATTATCAATCCATACAAACCAGATCCGTTTCTTTCCTCTCCGTATATCTGTACTACATCACCAGCTGAGCCAGTGAACTTAAAGTAATCAATGTCATTCTGGGGACTTATAGTTCCATATATTTCATCAATTATCCCAACGTTCATAGCATCATTGGCAGTATTGTTTGGCTCTACTTCGGCTGTTACACCGGCTGCTTTAATCTCAAATACTCCGTTGCTTTCATCACCAACTCCATTTCCAGTTTTTGTTATCTTCACTTTGCATTGAGTTGAAACAGCATTCGGGATTGTCCATGTATATTTCCCGCTGCTTGCTGGTTGATTGGTTACTATGTTAGTCCAGTTAGTCCCGTTATCAGTGCTGTAAGCTAAATCTATATTATCAACACCGCTGTTATTCCATTTAATATCGTAACTTGATCCAACTTTCCATATCTCGCCACCGTTGGGGGAGTTTAATGAGAGGTAATCTACACTCCTTAATATTGTTGCATAATCTCCAACTATAGTTCCTTTGACGTTATAAAATATATCGAATAGCCATTGAGTAGTTCCACTATTTATTTGTGTCCAGCTATTTCCGCCGTTCACTGTTTTTAATATTATGCCTCCACTTCCAACTGCAGTACCATTATTTGCATCTGTGAAAAATACTCCGTATAGATTATACCAATTCCCTAAATTCTCAGCATTCCAAGTTGCTCCACCATCAGTAGTATGATATGCTTCATCTCCATTACCAACAGCACATCCGTTATTCGCGTCTGAAAAATGTAAGGCATATAAAGATCTCCCAGATGGTAGTGTTTGCATACTCCAATTTGAACCTCCATCTGTAGTGTTTAGTATTACTCCGTTGTAACCTACAATTGTTCCTTTATTTGCATCCGAAAAATACACGCCTCTGAGATGTTCTGTTGTTGGGCTGTTACCTAAAACATTCCAACTTGCACCAGCATCTGTAGTTTTTAATATTGTTCCGTTATATCCAACGGCATAACCTACGTTTGCATCTCCAAAACAATTTTTCAGTAGGAAGTTATTTGTTATTACCCCTTCTTGGCTGCTCCACGTTGTTCCACCATCTGTTGTTCTAGCTATTGTTCCATTCCATCCTACTGCAATTCCGATATTTGTTGTTGCGAAGCAAATATCACGCAATGAACTACCAACACTTATTTCTTGATGAGTCCAATTTGTTCCAGCATTTGTTGTTTTTAAGATAAATCTATCTCCAACCGCATACCCATTATTCTCATCTATAAAATAAACACCTCGTAGTGAAATGTTTTCATTAGTTAATCCGCTTTCTTGAAATACCCAACCCTCCGGTTCTGCTGGCGTAGTGAATGTTTGATCAACACTACTTTCTATTCCCTCACTATTTACTGCTACCATATGAAAGTGGTACAAACTATTTGGTTGTAAACCAGTTGCCTTTACCGGGTTAGCACTAACCTCATAATATCCATCATATAATGCTGGATTGGGTAATATTGTGTTTCCATAGCTAGTTGTTACTCCATATTCGTAGGCTACTTGTGTTGGTATACCATTAGGATATAAAGAGCCTCTGAACACAACCGAATTGTATGTTATTGGATTTGTATAGGTATTAATTATAATGGGTTCAGAAGGAGTAAAATATCCAATCGTTAATCTGTAATCACCACTATATGCTAAAGGAGCATTTGCTTGTTGTGTCGATTCGGCTGCTTCTGATACTTTCTCCGTTTCATTGTCAGTATCTTTATCTTTTATTGCAATGTTGGGATAACCACCCCAATTATTCTGATTTGTGTATCTGACATAATATATCCCGCTGTTAGGTAGTTGATATACGATTCTCTGCTTCGTTGGTGTATTGTTAAAATAAGTGTTGGAGGATAATTGATTTCCATTCTGATCAAACAGCATAATCAATCCATATAAATCTGAACTGTTTCTTGCTTCGCCATATATCTGTACAACATCACCAGCCATTGCCGTGAACTTAAAATAGTCTACATCATTCTCGGGACTTATGGTTCCTTCTATTTCATCTATTATTCCTACATTCATTGCAATATCTGCTGTGTTGTTGGGTTCAACTTCCGCCGTTACTCCCGCTGCCTTTATCTCAAATAATCCGTTACTCTCATCTCCAACACCATTACCAGCCTTTGATATCTTTACTTTGCATTGGGATGAAACTGCATTCGGGATTGTCCATATATATTTACCACTGCTTGCTGGTTGGCTACTTGCTATTGGGTTCCAAAAGCTTCCGTTATCTGTGCTGTATGTTAAATCAATATTATCAATATCATTGCTATTCCATTTAATATCGTGATTCTGTCCCACTTTCCATATCTCGCCGCCATTGGGTGAAAGCAAGGATAGAATACCAGTGTACGCAAGCTGCAAATTATCTATCAAAAATGTGCCTATGGCTGTTGGGGAATTTACAGGTCCACCCGCAGTTGAGCATACTATGGCAACTTCAAAACCTTTAATCTTATCTAACTGAAGTATTCCATCGCCGTTAATAAACTGAGGTGCAAATCCCAAATCAGAATTATCTGTTTGTTGTAGGGGCATTGAAACCTCTATCCAATTTCCAGATAAGTCTGAAAGATTAATGGAAGTCCGATGCAACCACAAATCTCGCTGACCAGACTCATTATATTCCGCAAGTTTAAATTCGAAATAAACAGTTCCAGTTTGAGATAAGCTTACTGGTGAAAGAATTTTATACCACAATTTAAGATGGTCGCCAGCAGATAAATCAATATATGGGAGTTGTGATGTGTTAGCGTGGTTGTAGGTGCTTCTAACAACATAACCGCCCCAATCATCATACGCTTCAACTCGATAATCCACTCGAGTTGAACCTGTTCCCTCGATATGCTCTGCATCGTCAGTAAGATTTAAATAAGCTGTTGGTCCATTAGTCCAAAAATTCTGATTAGCTACTGGTGGGTCAGGGAAAAAATTTCCTACTGCATTATCAAAGGTCTCAATAGTGTGAGTAAAATATAATGGAACTATAGCAAATAGATTATTGCTTTCATCGAACACAGCAGAATTCAAAACATCAGATATTTTAACTTTGCATTGATCTGAAGGCGTATTTGGAATTGTCCAGTCATACTCTCCTGTACTTGCAGGGGTACTTGCAATAATTTCTATCCAGTTAGTTCCATTGTCAGACGTATATTCGAGTCTAACGTTATCTACTGAATAATTGCCCCATACATTTTTTTTAGTTGAACCCACCTTCCAAATTTCATTTCCATTTGGTTGATTGAGATTAACAAAGCTGGGAACAGCGGATAATAGGAAGTTTGTAATCCCAGCCAGCAAATCATTTTTAGTACTGGGGGAGGCACCATCAACCAATTGTGATAATGCATATGAAAAACAAAATGTTTTCTGTCCATAACTTCCCACATTTTGTACTGCCACATTACCATAACCTGATTCGATAAAGGACACAGCTCCAGTACTAGGACTAATAATATCAATATAAGTGTTAGAAACCTGAGTTGAAGAAGTAAAAAGCATTCCATTAGTGATTGCATCGGATTGGCCTGCTAAACCATCTATTATATTCGTAGTTCCGTCCGATGCTGAAGTCAATCCAAATAAATTATGTATTGAAGTATTCGCAGATTGATCATAGCCAAGTGCATCCCCACCTTCCAAATAAACTTTTCCGCCAGCTTCAAGATAGGTTTGAATAGCAGATGCCATCGCATCGTCGAATAGTGTTGAGCTATTTGAAAAATTGCCAAACGATAAAAAGACGGCATCGTATCCAATTAATGTAGGTGGAAACACGTTTGTGTAATGTGTAGTAAAGCCTGCACTTGTAAGAAATGTATTTATAAACGCACCACTGTAATCGCCGCCGCCGAGCACTCCTTCCCAAACCAAAATACCACTGGGCGTAACTGGTGCGTAAACACCAACAGCATCCCAGGCGTCCATTACTGCCTGCACTTCAGGCGATCCAGCCCCATATAGATCAATCGCGGAATTAATAGCACCCACTCTTGCTGCATAGTAATTGGAACTTGGAGTAAGATAAACTGTTAAATTGCGGTATGCAATTGCAGCTGCTTTTGTAAATCCGATAGCTGATACATTGTAGGCATTACCATGATCATTCGTTCCGCTTCCACCCTCACAGAGTAAATAAAACCAAAAATTTTGTACACCGCTGTTTGTATGTACACCACCAGCATCACCGCTCCCAGTAGTTACCCAATAGGTTCCCAAATAAGTGTCGGGGTCATTAAATTCATTTGGGTTTTGCATATTTCGGATTCCTAAACCGGAGGGAGTTATGTCTTCACCCATTCGCCAATTTCCAGTTCCACTTCCAGGCACACCCTCCTTTGCAAATTCGACTTCATTTCCAAATATATCGCTGAAAGATTCGTTTAACGCACCCGATTCACCTAGATATCTTAAATTTGCTGAATATTGCGTTACACCATGCGTAATTTCATGTCCAACAACGTCAAGACAAACTAATGGTGTAAAGTTAACACCATCACCATCGCCATAAGTCATTCGTGATCCATCCCAAAATGCATTATTATAATTAGTAGAAAAATGTGCATATGAAAATATGGTACTACCAGCATTGTCAAAGCTGTTTCGGCTATGATTATTAAAGTAGTAATCATAGCGCGGTAAACCGCAATGAATAGAGTATTCGATTAATGTAAAGGTATTGATAGAAAGATAAATTCATATT
>MHAR01000015.1:0-39773 GCA_001803045.1 Ignavibacteria bacterium RIFOXYB12_FULL_35_14
TAACAATCATAAATAATAAATCATAAATCATGGATAAGGCGGAGCTAAAGAATCGAACAAACGACTTTGCACATAGGAGTGTTAAATTAGCTTTGAGTTTATCTAATACGATTCTTGGAAGACATTTGCAGGTGCAGTTAATTAAAGCTGCCACTTCTGTTGCTGCGAATTACAGGGCAGCTTGCATTGCACAATCAAAAGCAAGTTTTATTGCAAAGTTGAGTATAGTAATTGAAGAGGTTGATGAATCATTATTCTGGTTGGAATTTATAATTGATGAGAGTTTAATTAAGAAAATTAGAGTTGACAGTTTATTAAAAGAAGCAGCCGAATTAACAGCCATATTTATTGCCTCGAGAAAAACAATTCAAACGAAATGATTTGTGATTTATTATTGATGATTTATGATTTATAATTTGAAAATTGAAAGGGCGGTGCAAATATTAAAAATATTTTTCAACAGAGAAGTTAGTTAAAAATTCGAAATTGAATTGTAATTAAATACGAATAAAACAATAAAAAATAATCAATAATAAATAATAAATAAAAAATCATGGACGTAAGATCTCAAACTGCAATGCTTTTTCATCTCGATAAATGTATCGGCTGCCATACATGTTCAATTGCTTGTAAAAATATTTGGACCGACCGAAAAGGAGCCGAATACATGTGGTGGAATAATGTAGAGACAAAACCAGGTACCGGCTATCCTACAAAATGGGAAAACCAAAGCATATACAAAGGCGGATGGAAAAAAGACGGTAAAGAAAATATTTCACTACGAGGTTCAGGTAAGTTTAAGGGCTTGCTTAACATCTTTCACAACCCGTATTTACCGGTAATTGATGATTATTATGAACCGTGGACTTATAAATATTTGGATTTAATCGAATCACCCCAGGGGGATGATCAGCCGACAGCAATACCGGTTTCATTACTTACAGGAAAACCGTTAGACATTAAGTCCGGTCCTAATTGGGATGATGATTTAAGCGGTACACCTGAATATGCAAGGAAAGATCCAAACTTTGAAAATTTATCTCCTGCTGAACAAGAAGCAATGTTTCAGTTAGAAAAAATGGCAATGTTTTATCTGCCGAGAATATGCAATCATTGTTTGAATCCGGCTTGTGTTGCTTCATGTCCTTCGGGTGCAATCTATAAACGCGGCGAAGATGGTGTGGTTTTAATAAATCAGAAAGTCTGCCGTGCATGGAGGATGTGTGTAACTGCTTGTCCGTATAAAAAATCATATTATAATTGGGGAACCGGTAAATCCGAGAAATGTATTTTATGCTATCCAAGATTGGAAGCCGGTTATGCGCCAGCTTGTATGCACTCTTGCGTTGGAAGAATCCGTTATCTAGGAGTTCTTCTTTATGATGCAGATAAAATAAAAGATGCTGCCTCAGCGCCTGATAATGAGTTGATAGAAAAACAATTAGATTTAATCCTCGATCCTTTCGATGAAAATGTAATTAGGATGGCCAAAGAAAATGGAATTGCGGATTCGACAATATTTGCAGCACAAACTTCACCAATATATAAATTTGTTAAAGTGTGGGGAATTGGTTTACCTCTTCACGCTGAGTATAGGACGCTGCCGATGTTATTTTATGTGGCTCCATTATTACCGGTGATGGCAACTTTGAGTACAACCGATAACGCGACGCAGGCCGGTAAGCTTGACCCGATTGCAAAATTCTGGGACAAGAATCATTTGTATGATACAGCTACCGAATCAATTTGGGGTACAATTGAACAGGCAAGATTTCCATTACAATATCTTGCCAATATGTTTGGGACTGGTAATGAAGAAATGATAAAATCAGTTCTCAAAAAACAGCTCGCTGTTCGTATTCACCGTAGAAGTATTACGGTTGGTGATATAGATAAAAATCTTGTCGCAAAAGCCTTAATTGATGTTGGGCTTACTCCTAAAGCCGCCGACGATATTTATTATCTAACATCCCTAGCAAAATTTGACGATAGATTTAATATACCGCCGGCACACAGAGAACAAGCCCTTGAAATGCTTGAAAACACTGGCGATCTTAAGGGTTCTAACGGATTTGGATTTAAAGAAGCGCCGATGAGGGGAATGTAGAAATATGATTAGATATGAATTACTGGCAGATTTATTTCTTTATCCTTCTGAAGAATTAAGGGCAAAAATATTCGAAATAAAAAAATATCTTGATGAGAATTTTCTAATTGTATCAGATTCATTGAGAGAATTTTCCGAATTCGTTAAAATGACTTCGCTTAAAGAATGGGAAGAAATTTATACACGAACGTTTGATGTTCAAGCGCTGACTACGCTCGATTTAGGTTATGTTGTTTTCGGCGATGACTACAAAAGAGGAGAACTGCTTGTTAATTTAGGTAACGAACATAAAGCAGCTAGCAACGAATGCGGAACAGAGTTAGCCGATCATCTTCCGAACATTCTTCGCTTAATTAATAAAACCACCGATGAGGAATTCAAGCAAGATTTGATTTATTATATCGTATTTCCGGCATTAACAAAAATACTTTCAGATTTCAATAAGGAAAGTATTGACGGTAAGAACAAGATTTACGATAAACATCACAGAACTATTATCGAGCAAAATGAAACTAATCGGTTGATCTATCGAAAGCCAATAAAGACAATACTTGAAATAATAAAGATAGAATTTCCGGATAAACAGATTACAATGCCAGAAGAAAAAGAATTCACAAAAGAAATTTCTAATGAATTAGAAATTCAAAGTTAGGAATGCTGTTATGAATCTTTATAATAATTTCTTTTTCGTTGCTTTTCCTTATGTAGCTGTTATAATGTTTTTAATTGGTACGATTTATCGCTATAGAGCAACAAAGTTTAAATACAGTTCCATTGCATCTCAATTTCTTGAAACGCGCAGATTATATTGGGGATCTGTTCCATTTCACTGGGGAATTATATTTTTATTCTTTGGTCACTTAACCGCATTTCTCGTTCCCCGTTATGTTCTTCTTTGGAATCAACAGCCGTTACGTTTGGCAATTTTGGAAATTACAGCATTCGTAGCCGGTATCTTGACTTTCTTAGGATTGATAAATCTTTTCTACAGAAGATTATCCAATCCACGAATTAAAAAAGTAACAAATTATGCAGACATCATTCTTGAAATTTTACTGCTGACAGAAATATTTTTCGGGCTGTGGGTTGCGTATGCTTACCGTTGGGGTTCTTCCTGGTTTGCCGTTGTGATTGCACCGTATTTAAAATCGATCTTCGAATTTAATCCTCAAACTGATGCTATAGTTATGCTTCCGCTGGTGGTTCAACTACACATAATATTTGCATTTCTAATTTTACTTTTAATTCCATTTACCCGGTTAGTTCACTTGCTTGTTTTTCCATTAAGCTATTTGTGGCGTCCCTATCAAAAAGTAATTTGGAACTGGAACAGAAAGAAAATCAGAAATCCCAAAATGGGTTGGACAATTCATAAACCACAAAATAATTAAATGCACCTAAGATCATGAAACAGCGACCACCATATAAGCAGGCTATGAGGCAGATGTTCACTTAAACGAATGTTCTAAATAAATCATTTGAATAGGTATGAAGATAAAATTTACGCATAAAGCTCACAAGATACTTTTTTTTAATACATTAGCATTTACGATTTGCTTTGCGGCCTGGATGCTTAATGGTGTGCTGGTCACTTTTCTAGTCGATAACCAAGTTTTCGATTGGGGACCCATCGAAATAGGCTGGCTCATGGGAATTCCTGTTCTTGCCGGATCAATTTTTAGATTACCCGCCGGAATACTAACAGATAAATACGGTGGTAAACCTGTCTTTGGCGGTTTACTTTTATTTTCTGCAGTACCGATGTTTTTACTTACTTATGCTGACAACTTTTTCGGGTTTGCAGTATTAAGTTTTGGTTTTGGATTAACTGGTATAAGTTTCGCAATAGGTATTGCATATACTTCTGTTTGGTATCCAAAAGATTGGCAGGGAAGAGCACTTGGGATATTCGGCGCCGGTAATGCCGGAGCCGCACTTACTACTTTACTTGCTCCAACACTTCTGAATTTACTTACTGATAACAGAAGTAATTTGGAAAATTGGAGAATGCTTCCTGTTATTTATGCGGCTGCTCTTCTAATTATGGGAGTTGTATTCCTTTTCTTTACCGAAAATAAAAAACCTGCAAGTAATAATAAGACGCTTAAACAGCTGCTTCTTCCGTTAAAGGATACTAAGGTATGGCGCTTCGGTTTATATTATTTTCTCGTCTTTGGTTGTTTCGTTGCATTTTCACAATGGTTAGTTCCTTACTTTGTGAATGTTTATTATTTACCACTTGTTACAGCGGGAATATTTGCTTCACTATTTAGTTTCCCTTCGGGCGTTATCCGCGCCCTAGGCGGTTGGATGTCCGATAAATGGGGGGCACGAAAAGTAATGTTCTTTGTTCTTGCAACATCTGTTCTCATTAGCTTAATGCTTACAGTTCCCCGAATGGATATTTATTCACCCGGACAAGGAATAATGAATAAAAGAGCAGGAACGGTTACTTCGGTTTCCGATACAATGATAGTAATAGGTAATCAAGAGTATCCTGTAATTTCTAAATCAGTAAAAAGCGAAATTGTTGATGATAGAATTTTGATCTTGCCTACAAAAGAAGTTTGGCAGGAATCGGTTGTAAATGTTGGCGATAACGTTGTAAAGAAAGAACTACTTGCAAAAGGAGTAACAAGAATTTATTTCCAGGCTAATGTTTGGATATTTGCATTTTTAGTGATACTTATTGGTAGTATTTGGGGGGTAGGCAAAGCAGGTGTTTATAAATTAATTCCAGACCATTTCCCTGAAGAAGTTGGAGTTGTGGGCGGAATGGTTGGGGTTCTCGGTGGACTTGGCGGTTTCTTTGGTCCAATTATTTTTGGTTACTTTTTAGAAGGAACAGGTTTATGGACAAGTTGCTGGATGTTTATGTTTGTTCTATCTATAGCATGCTTGGTGTGGTTGCATTTGTCAACCAAAAAATTAATAGAAGATGAAGCCCCTGAAGTTTTGGAGCATATTGATATGAGTCCAAAACATCAAATAAAGAGTAACTAGTTAATAAAAGGTGAGTAAAGTGCCTGAAGTTAATATTAATGATTGGCGAGTAGAAGATGAAATCTTCTGGAAAAAAACCGGTAAAAAAATTGCATGGCGAACTTTAACTATAACAACTTTTGCTCTTATACTTTCTTTTGCCACATGGTTTATGATGAGCGCCATTGTAGTCCGCTTACCGCAAATCGGTTTCAAGTTCGGTACAATGGAATTGTTTTGGCTTACTGCAATGCCTGGTTTAGCTGGAGGTACTTTAAGAATAATTCACACTTTCCTTATTCCGATATTTGGAACTCGGAACGTTATTACGTTCTCGACCGTCTTAAAGCTTATTCCGTGTATCGGATTAGGTTTCGCTATCTTAAATCCTCAAACGCCTTTTTGGATTTTTCTGCTATTATCTCTTTCTGCCGGATTTGGCGGGGGCGATTTTTCTTCATTCATGCCAAGTACAAGTATTTTCTTTCCAAAAAGATTTCAAGGTACAGCGTTAGGCATACAAGCAGGTATCGGAAACTTTGGTGTGAGTTTAGCGCAGTTTGTTACTCCATGGGTAATCAGTTTCAGCTTATTAGGCGGTTCTTTAGGAGTATCTCAAGTTATCTCTTTCAATCAAGAATCGAAAAATGTTTGGCTTCAAAATGCTGCATTTTGGTACGTTCCATTATTAATTGTTGTTGCACTGTTAGCATGGTTCTATTTGAAGCGCATTCCTATCAAAGCATCATTCAAGGAACAGCTCGATATTTTTTCAAATAAACACACTTGGTTCTGCACAATAATTTATGTAATGACCTTCGGTTCATTCTCTGGATTTTCAGCGTCATTTCCTTTGCTGATAAAAACAGTTTACGGTAATTTTCCTGATGCACCCGATCCTCTTACTTATGCCTTTTTAGGTCCCTTAATCGGTTCAATTATGCGCGTAGCTGCTGGACCAATTTCTGATAAAACTGGTGGAGCTATTCTTACACACATTACCGGTATCGGTTTATTTATAAGTGTTGTTATAATGGTATTAGCCGGGTTGCTTACACCTGAATCACTTGAAGTTTTTCCGTACTTTGTTGCATTAATGCTGTTCATTTTTTTCTTGACTGGAATTGGTAATGCTTCGACATTTAGGCAATTTCCTATTATCTTTTCTCACTCACCGAGGCAAGCTGCAGGAGTTCTAGGATGGACAGCCGCAGTTGCTGCATATGGTCCTTTTATTTTTTCCATATTGATTGGCTGGTTAATTTCATCAACTGGCTCAGCAAATTATTTCTTTATTGGCTCTGCATTTTTCTATCTGATTGCTACTTTTATTAACTGGAAGTATTATACAAGAAAAGGAGCGGAGAAGCCATCTTGATTCGTTTAAATTAATTTTGATACTACACTTTTACTGCTCAATGTGCAACAGACATAAAATAAATAAACGAAAAAGTACAACGATAATTTGGAGAAAACATGAAACAGTTTTTTACGATACCCGGCTGGTTTGAAAATAAGGACCTTGCTTATTCCTCTATCCGTATATTTTTAGGCGCTGCTCTTTTTGTAAGAGGATGGATGATAAGTTCCGACCCAAGCATAATTACTCAGCTAACAGGAGCCAACCAATGGTACTGGTGGTATTCATACATTATAGTAATTCATATTATCGGCGGAGCGCTGATGGCAATTGGTTTTGCTACACGATATGCAGCGTTATTACAGATTCCTGTTCTTTTCGGTGCTGTCTTCTTCTTTCATCTTAAGCAAGGTTTGATGAAGGTGGAGCAATCATTGGAGCTGTCAACTCTGGTTCTCGTACTATTGATAATTTATTTCCTCTTCGGATCTGGAGCATTATCGGTTGATAGTTACTTGGCAAAAAGAAAAAGCTCCGAAAAAAAAGAGAGTTAACTTTTTAATTTATTATTTACTATTGATTATTGATAATTCGATGTTTTAAACAAATAGGCGAAGAGAGTACTATGAATCATACAATAAATCCAGGAATAACAATTGGAGAGCTAGTCAGAGACGACTATCGAACTGCCGAAGTATTTAAAAAATTTAATATTGATTTCTGCTGCGGTGGAAAAAAAACAATAGATGAAGTTTGTTCTGATAATAATATTTCTACGGATGAACTAACTAACGCGCTAAGTGATACGGTAAATAAAAACAACGTTGATAATGAGCATAATTTTAAGGATTGGGAACCGGATTTTTTAGCAAATTATATAGTTAAAGTACATCATAAATATGTGGCAGAAAATATTCCGCTGCTTTTGGATTTCAGTTGTAAAATTGCTAATGTTCACGGTGAACGTCATAAGGAACTGATAAAAATTGCCGATTTATTCAATAAAATTGCCGAAGAATTACAGCATCATATGATGAAAGAGGAAAGAATATTGTTTCCGTATATCTCAGATCTTTGGAATACCTATAAAAACAATGTATCCATTGGTTCGTCTACATTTGGAACTGTCCGTAATCCAATTGCGATGATGGAAATGGAACATGAAAATGCAGGTTCGTTGCTGAAGCAAATGCGCGAGCTAAGCGCTGATTATAAAATTCCCAAAGATGCATGCGCGACTTATTCTGTAACCTATCAAAAGCTTGATGAGTTCGAAAATGATTTGCATCAGCATATTCATTTAGAAAATAATATATTATTTCCTAAAGCAATTGAGCTTGAGGAAAAGTTAATCAGACAATAAGGATTAAAATTCAAACGGAAAAATGAAAAATTGTTTTTACTATTTTTGTGCTGGTAACATTACAAATAAATATTCTTAATAATAATTTAGTGAGATGTAAACATGGATAAACCTTATTTTCCGCTCGATTCACTTTATCGTTTGCCATGGACTATGCCAGATAACGGTATTACGTGGCTTGAACCCACATCGCAGTGTAATTTAAGTTGTTACGGTTGTTACCGTAAGAATATTAAAAATTCTCATAAAACACTAGAACAAGTAAAACATGAATTGGATTTTTTTCAATCACAAAGAAAATCTGATTGCATATCAATTGCCGGAGGCGATCCCTTAGTGTATCCGAACATACTTGAATTAGTTGCCGATATAAAAGCAAGAGGACTTAAACCAATAATCAATACAAACGGTATTGCACTTACTAAAGAACTTCTGCGTAAGCTTAAGAAAGCTGGAGTGTTCGGATTTACTTTTCATATTGACAGCAAACAAGGAAGAGGCAGAGATCCAAAATGGCTTGGTAAAAATGAAATAGAGCTGAATGAACTGCGGCTTTACTATGCTGAAATGCTTGCTGAAGAAGGTGGAATTGCATGCTCATTTAATTCTACTGTTTATGGCGATACGCTTCAGTACGTTCCTGAATTAGTCGAGTGGTCGCGTAAACATATTGATATAGTTGATACGATGGTATTTATCATTTTTAGATACATTACACCGAATACTCCTTTTGATTTTTATGTTGGAGATCAGAAGATTGTCTGGACAGATATTCACTATCATTCTGATAACGAAGAAGTTGTGGATTTGAAATCTCCTGATGTTGTAAATAAAATCAGGGAGAAACATCCCGACTTTTCACCAGCGGCATTCTTAAACGGAACTCACAAAGCCGATGACTACAAATGGCTTCTTACCGAAAGAATTGGAAATAAGGATAAAATATTCGGTTATACCGGTAAAAAGTTTATGGAGTTGGTGATGACTGTTTATCATTACGTGTACGATAAATATTTAAGCTATGCTTCACCAAAAATGTTGAGTATGGGCAGATCAACAATGTTTGCGCTTTGGCCTTTTGATAAAGGAGTAAAAAAAGCATTTAGGAATTATTTAAAATATATTGCAGTCAACCCCTTTAGAATTTTTAAGAAAGCTCACTTGCAATCCATATTAATAATACAACCGCCGGACCTCTTAGCAAATGGTGATCAAAGCATGTGCGACGGATGCCCGGATGTAACTTACTGGAAAGATAACAACGGTACTGAAAAACTTGTTTGGTCGTGCAGGTTAGAAGAGCCGATGAAGTACGGTGACTTTTTAAGATTGGTGCCAAAGAATGAAGCTGATCAAGAAAAAGAAAAAGTTTTACACTATAACTATAATGTAAATGGAGATTAACCTAAACAGAATTTAGATCAGCTCCGTGAAACAACGGATTGAATTTCAGTCCTCACGTATTAATATTCGATAAAATAAGGTAGACTAAGGTTATGGATGTAGAAAATTTGAAACAGACAGACCCGATAAAAAGGATTATTGAAAAAGATAATTCTGAAGGGCTTTCACCAATGGATCCGCCAAATGCATATAGCCCGCAAAACATTGGAGAAATTTCTTATGAATTTATGCATCCTTTTTTGCAAGGTTTGATTGATGAACATAAAGCATTCGTAAAAGTATTAAATGTATTTGAAGAATCTTTGATAAACTGGCGAAGTAACGGTTGGATTTTTGACCAAGAGATCAATGCCGGTTTAAAACAGTTTTTCAATTTCTTTGATGAAAAAATTCTAATACACAATCAAAGGGAAGAAAAGATATTGTTTCCCCTTCTACATCGAAAACTTATTGAAACCGGCGAGCATAATTCAAAGGACACATTCTATACGGGAATTAATTTAATGGAAGATGAGCATATGAAGGTTTCACAAGCAGCGGCGGTAATTTTTAATTTTTTAGGATTAGCTTCACGACTTCACGACAATCGTTCAAAAGAAATTCTATTTGAAACCGCTTATGAACAAGGTATGGCAATTGTGGAAACCATGAGATTGCATATTTACAGAGAAGAGAATATATTGTTTCCGCAGGCTATGCAATTGTTTACTACTTTCGATTTAGAAAAATTGACTTAGAAAAATCTCTTAATTCTAATTCATTATAAAGTATAATTGTTCTTTAAAATATTTTCTCCGAGTTGTTGAGTCTAAGTTCATAAAGAATATGATTCCTCAACCGATTTGTCTGCTACTTGGTAGATAGGGTAAGTTTGGAAATGAACTTGTCCCGCAATTAGCGGGATAAACCTGCCAGCCCCAATTTGTGTTGGGGACGCTTTGCAAAGGAGAGTCTAACTAAAACGATTTAACATAATTATATTATTTTCACTTAACCCCGCTAATGCAAAGCGGGGTTTTTTATAATATCTGAGATGATCTGTTTAATCAGCGTCATCTGCGCCTGCCACTATGTGGTTCTATTAAAAATTAAAGGAGTAACACAATGTCACAAGTACCAAAACGATTTCAGAAATTCGTTGATGATTATCCACAAGTTGCAAAAGCTTATGAAGAGCTTGGCGATGCTGTTCACACTGCCGGTCCGCTAAATGAAAAAACACGAGCACTCATCAAACTTGCAATCTCAACCGGTGCACGTCTTGAAGGCGCAGTTCACTCGCATGCGCGCAAAGCAATTAAAGCCGGTTGTACTGCTGAAGAAATGCGGCATGTTGCTTTACTTGCTCTCCCAACAATTGGTCTTCCTTCGATGATGGCTGCACTAAGCTGGGTTGATGATATTGTCGAGAATAAAAAATGATTGAGATTTTAGCAAAGCTCTTTTTGGCATTTATTAAGGTTGGTTCATTTTCATTCGGCGGAGCTTATTCACTTATTCCATTGATTGAAAAAGAAGTAGTCAATAATCATCAATGGCTGAGTCATGATGAGTTTTTACGAGTGCTTGGAATGGTAGAAATATTTCCCGGTGCAATTTCGATTAAGTTTGCAACATACACCGGTTACAAAACCGCCGGCATTTTAGGAGCAATTGCAGCTAATCTTGGAAATATTTTCACGCCGGCAATCTTGATTATATTTAGCACCTACATCTATTCCATCTATGAAAAAAATGTTTTGGTGACCAAAGCTTTTGATGGTATTAAGTATGCAGTCATCGGAATGATTGCAGCAATTATGTATCAGTATGCTTTGAAGAATGGAAATCATTGGCAGGAGTTTGTTTTGTTGGCTATTGGCGCCGCGCTGATTATCTTTTTTAAACTACATCCGGCGTATGTGGTAATCATTGCTGCAATAATTGGGATAGTGATTCTGTGAAGCTAGTTGATAACTTCAATCGCATTCATGATTATATTCGCATCTCACTGATTGATAAATGCGATCTGAAATGCATCTATTGTAATCCAACAAATTCATTCGCACATTTTGACTCGAACAATGCAATACTTTCGTATGAAGAATTATACCAACTGATAAAAATCCTCGTAAGAGATTTAGAAGTAAAGAAGGTTCGTTTTACCGGCGGCGAACCATTAATAAGAAAAGATATATTAAAATTTTTTCGAATTATTGCTTCGTTAAAGCATAAATACGATTTTGAAATTGGAATTACTACTAACGGTACTCAATTGATTGAAAAACTCGAATCGCTTTATCAATTTGGTGTTGACCGCTTAAACATTAGCCTGGATACATTAAGCAAAAGTAAATGTATTGTAATTACCGGTAAAGATTATTTTGATCAGACCCTTGCTTCAATTCACAAAGCAATGTCAATTGGTTTTAAAAGCGTTAAAGTAAATGCGGTCATCATGAAAAATATAAATGATGATGAGTTGAATAGCTTTGTTGATTACTTCAAAGATTACCCAATCACACTTAGATTTATTGAATACATGCCTTTTACCGGAAATCAATGGGATGATTCAAAGTTTATGAGTTGGGAAGAAATGAAAACAGAAATAGACAGCAAGTATTTATTAGCAGCAATACGCAGCGATGGGAAAGTTTCTAAAGACTATTTTGTTAAAGGAACGAATCTTAAAATTGGTTTCATCAGTTCCATTTCAAATCATTTTTGTGATAGCTGCAATCGGTTACGCATCACAGCATCAGGTAGGATGAAAAATTGTCTGTTTTCTTCTGCTTCCAATGTGAGCTTAAAAAAATATCTTTCCGATAAATCAATTTCAGATGAGAACATTGCAGAAATCATTAAAAATTCCTTACAAAAAAAATGGTTCAAGCATCCAAGTGTAGATGAGCTGGTACAGCTTAAACAAAATAATATGATGAGTATAGGTGGATGAAAAAGAAATTATCGCATATCAACGGCATAGGAAAAGCAACAATGGTTGATGTTTCCGATAAAGAGACAACTACTCGCAGTGCAGAAGCTTATGCTGAAGTAAAAGTGTCAGAAGAGATTTTTAAGGCAATTAAAACCAACACTGTCAAAAAAGGCGATGTGCTTTCAATTGCGAAGTTTGCGGGAATTCAAGCCGCCAAGAAAACAAGCGAGGTGATTCCACTTTGTCACAACATTTTCATTTCAAAAATTGATGTTGAATTACGACTTAATTCTAAAAACAAAACTGTTGAAATAAAATCATTTGCAAAAACAACAGCGCAAACCGGAATCGAGATGGAAGCTTTAACAGCAGTCTCAGTTGCTGCTTTGACCGTGTACGATATGTGCAAAGCCATTGATAAATCAATGGTAATTGGTGAAGTAAAATTACTAAGCAAAGCTGGAGGCAAAAGTGGAAAATATCGATTATAAAATTCATTATGATAGATCTATTTTTTGTAATAAAATAGGAGAAGACAATTGAACGCAGATTTCGCTGATTAGGCAGATTTTTAAATCAAAATCAAAAAAATAATTATGAGTAAACTTGAAGAAATAATCAGAGTAAATCCGCTCAATCTGAGCAATCTGTGTTCTATTGCGATTGGGAAAGTTGTGGCGATTTCGATAAGTAAGAAAAAAGGAATTCCCAAATCCAATGTTCAATATGCAAAGTTGATTGAGAATTTTGGAATTGAAGGTGATATTCATGCTGGCAATTGGCACCGACAAGTAAGTTTCCTTGCGTTGGAAAGTATTGAAAAGATGCGTGAAAAAGGATTGCATAATCTTCGGCCCGGTGCGTTCGCGGAAAACATTACGACAGAAATTTTAACTCTGCCAGAATTACAAATTGGCACGCGAATAAAAATTGGCGACCAAGCTGAGTTGGAGATAACCCAAATCGGTAAAGAATGTCATAGTAAATGCGCTATATTTTTTAAGGTTGGTGATTGCGTTATGCCAAGAGAAGGAATATTTGCCGTAGTACTTAAAGGCGGAAAAATTTTTGTGGGTGATAGAATTGAGCTTGATGATTCTCTGATTCAAAGAAATCCTAGTTAGTCCTTGTCAAGAACTTTGTGTTCCTTCGTGGTACAGAAAACATTTAACCACAAAGTATCACACAAAGAAGTACGAAGTTTTTGACAAACAAAAATTGAAAAATGAATTTAAATTATATTATAAATTAACGTATGGTAACTTATTCCGAGGCCCTAAAAATAATTCGTACTGAATGTAATAAAATTATACTTCACACCGAGGAAGTTGATTTGCTCGATTCTATTAATCAAATATTGGCTGAAGATGTATTTGCCGATGTTGATTTACCGCCGTTTGATAATTCGGCGATGGATGGATACGCTGTAAAATTTAGTAAGAGAAATGAGTGGAATATAATTGGAGAAATTTCTGCTGGCAATTATTCACCTCTCAACCTTTCTGAAAATGATGCTGTATTAATTACAACTGGAAGCAAAATTCCAGTCAATGCTGATACAGTCCTTCCTATTGAAGATGTAGAAGTTCAAGGAAATCTTCTTAAGTTAAAAGCTGATACCTTTTACAAAGAAGGAATGAACATAAGGCCAAAAGGAAATGATTTACGGAAAGATCAAATAGCTGTTCATTGTTTTACCAAAATTGATTCTAAAGTAATTGCGGCATTAGCAAGCTGCGGCAAAGATAAAGTAAAAGTGTTTTGTAAGCTGAGAGCGGCAATATTAGCAACCGGTGACGAGTTAATTCCGATCAATGAAATTCCGGCTGATGATAAACTTCGTGTGTCGAATACATATTCACTTTATACTGTGGTAAAAGAAATGAATCATACGCCAATTATGCTTGGCTTCATTAAAGATGACAAAGAAATTATTCGTAAAAAAATAAAAGCAGCATTTGAAATGGATATTGATATGCTGATTACAACCGGAGGTGTTTCTGTTGGTAAATATGATTTTTTGAAAGAAATATTTGAAGAGGAAGGAGTTAAAGAAAAATTTTGGAAAGTGAACATTAAACCTGGAAAACCAATTTATTTTGGTATTTGTGAAAAAAATGAAAAAAGAATTCTCGTATTCGGTCTGCCGGGAAATCCGGTTTCATCATTAGTTAATTTTTACATCTTCATAAAACCGGCAATTGATTATTTATTTCATCGAAATTATTTAAATAACATCACTGCAATTTTGCAAGATAATTTGAAGAAGAAGGATAGCAAGCTTCATTTTTCGCGAGGGATTCTTTACGAGGATAATGGTGAGTGGAAAGTAACATCAAAATTCACCCAATCATCCGGCGATCTTGTTGAGATGAGTCGGGCTAATTGTTTAATCGTCATCGAAGAAGAAAGAGAAAATCCTACAAAAGGAGAAAAGGTAAAATGTATTCGGATATAACCGGTATTATACTTGCGGGTGGTAAAAGCTCACGAATGGGAGTGAACAAATCATTTTTAAGGTTGGGAAATCAGACAATTATTGAAAGAATAACGGATTTGATGAATTCTCTTTTCAAGGAGGTAATTATAATTACTAATACTCCTGAGGAATATGAATTTCTTAATCGTTCTTTACATAAAGATATTTACATAGGATATGGACCATTAGGCGGAATTCATTCGGGTTTAATATATTCAAAAACGGAAAAAAATTTTGTCATTTCGTGCGATGTTCCGCGGATGACGAAGGAAATGATAGAATATATCGTCAACTTTCAAACACATAAACCAATTGTCTTTTGCCAAGCAGGAGGTTACCATCAGCCATTAGTTGGTATTTATAAAAAGAAAATTATCGTTGAGATTGAAAAATTTTTATCAGATAATACCAAAACAGCCGATAAATCTTTCCATCATTTTCTTAAAGATGTCAATGCTGAGCTAATTGATCCTAAAGATTTACCGTTTTATAAAGACGAGATCTTCTTTAATGTGAACAATCCCGATGATTATTCACTCATATTATCTGAATATTATTAATAAATTCCTTTATTTAATCTAACGATACATTAATAACCCAATTAATAATTTTCCAGATTCCCCTATGAATAATGATAGTCTCTCCATAAGGATCATTTTCAGAAAGCATTTTTTGGGGGTTAAGATTATTTCATGAATTGAAGTTGTAGGTCGGTAATGCCGCCATTATGTTTTTATTCGAAGATATTTTTCGCAGTGTTGATTGTCAGATCGTCTATGCATATTTTTAATCAGATAATTTAATCTGATTTTATATGACGGTATTTTTCTCAAAAAAATGTGAGTATGCTTTACAAGCAATTCTATTAATGGCTGCCTCCGAAAGCGATTGTGTTTGTCCTGCCGAAGAGATTTCTAAAAAGTTAAGCATTCCCAAAGAATTCATTTCAAAAATTTTACAAAGCTTAACCGAGAGCGGAATCATCGAATCTAAAAAAGGTAAAACCGGTGGATTCAAGATGGCAAAGCACCCTTCTAAAATAAAGCTGATTGATATCGTTGAAGCTGTTGATGGTTTGGATAGTTTTAATACTTGCGTGCTTGGTTTTCCAAACTGCTCTTCAAAAAATCCATGTCCACTACATGATAAATGGGGGGAGTTGCGAACCCGGACATACGAAATGTTAAGCGAGGAAAACCTAGAACATTTTAAAGAAAAAACTCTAAATAAAATTAAAACGCTTTAGATTTTTTGGATAGGAATTTATGAGTGAGGAGATAACAACGAGGAAAAAATTAATTCGTAACGGTGAAAAACCTATTCAAAAGTATAGATTCATAGTTCAATTGTTATTCGCTGCTTTGTGCATTTGGATTGGAGTAGAGTTCTATTTATTCGTAAAATACCTTGAAACGGGCGGTTCAGCTTCATACTTCACACGTCCCCCCGGTGTTGATGGATTCTTACCAATAAGCTCCTTAATGAGTTTTTATTATTTTCTAACTACGGGTACAATACATTCAGCACATCCTGCCGGTATGTTTATATTCTTTGGAATAGTTTTAATGTCATTGGTAATTGGAAAATCCTTCTGCAGTTGGCTGTGCCCTATTGGATTGCTTACGGAACTAATAGGTGATTTTGGAGAAAAAATATTCAAGCGAAAGATTCAATTACCAAGATTTTTAGATTATCCGCTGCGCAGTTTGAAATATTTAATGCTCGGATTTTTATTCTATGCTGTTTTCTTTTTAATGACCAGCGCTGCGCTAAAAGCTTTTCTTGACAGCCCTTACAATTTAGTTGCCGATGTAAAGATGTATTATTTCTTTGCCGGCATTTCTCGATTCTCGCTCATAGTTATTTCAATATTATTCGTGCTATCAGTTGTAATCAGAAATTTTTGGTGCCGGTATTTGTGTCCTTACGGTGCGTTACTTGGAATTGCTTCACTTTTAAGCCTAGTAAAAATTAAAAGGAATGTAAAAAACTGTATTGAATGTAATCTATGTAACAGGGCATGCCCCTCAAACATAAAGGTAGACAAAGTAAAAACAGTTTTTTCAGACGAATGCACAAGCTGCTTAAAGTGTATTGATGCTTGTCCTGTTGCCGATACTTTAGAACTTCATTCATTTTTTCCTAAAAGAAAAAAGCTCTCTAAGAAGGCAATTGCAATTACGCTTGTTGCTATCTTTATGATAACAACTGGGATTGGGATGTTAACCGGTAATTGGCAGAATGATATCACTAAGGAGGAGTATCTCTTTCATTTTAATTACATGGGATCGTATGGGCATCCAACTGGAAATGAAGAATTTAAAAAACTTAACGAGCAGACTCTGAATGAAAAGAAGGGTAAAAATCCAATTTCAAATAAAAATTGAATTCTTAAAGTTTACCCGAACTACGCTCACTTCATAATCATTCAGTCAACTTTCAACATTCAAACACAATCTGGGAAAACCTTTTGTATTGGTGCAATAACATATTGGATTAGTTACTCGCGTTACGCACACCGAATATAGAAACTCAAAAACAAACCCATCTTCTAAGTAAAGGACTCAGGTTACAAAGTGATGGATTCCTATTATGCTGAGAAACTGGTTTTGTAATCTTAACATTTATCTAAGGGGCGTTAGTTACATAATCATTTTTATTTATTTCATCCATTCCTGATGACGAAAATCCGTAAGCTGACGGATTTCATTCACCTTATTCTATTCGTATGTACTCTATTCGACACTATTCCCTCTCTTTCTGATGGCACTATAGTTGGCAACCTGATAGGAATTAAAATGTAGAAGGAGTTAATTATGAATGAGGGTGATAATCCTCAAAGTAAATCCCGCCGGAATTTTATTAGCAAACTATTAATGGGTGGAGGATTATTTGCTAGCTCTGCATTACTTATCAGACATGGAATTGATTATGTGTTTCCGTCTGTAGAAACACCACCTTTACGTAAACTTCTTATTGGAAGAGTTGATGATATAAAAATTGGTGAAGCAAAAGAAGTTCATGTCGGAGAAAGCACTTTATACTTGATCAAAAACGAAGATGGTTACAAAGTGTTTTCATCGATATGTACACATCTTGGCTGCAAGGTAAAATGGGAGGCGTATAGAAACAGATTTTATTGTCCTTGCCATAAAGGAATTTTTGATTCTCAGGGAAATGTAGTTGAAGGACCACCACCGAGACCTTTGGATGAATTTAAAGTTGAAGTTGATAAGAACCTGGTTTATATGTGGATTGAAGAGAAATCTAGGAGGACCGTATGAGTGGTAAAGTGAAAGAATGGCTGATGAAACGAGTTCCTTTCAACCAGGAAAAAACCTCAAAGGCAATGTCAAAAATTTTTCTTGAAGAGCCAATTCCTAAACAAATGAAAAACTGGTATTACGCACTTGGAGCAACTCCATTAATCCTTTTTGGTTTTATGGTTGTAACAGGAATTCTGCTAACATTTTATTACATACCATCATCGGATAAAGCATACGATAGTGTAAGATATATAACTGAAGAAGTAAGCATGGGTCACTGGATCAGAGGCATACACAGATGGGCTTCCAATCTTATGGTGATAGCAATCATTCTTCACATGGTAAGAGTATTTTTTACGAGAGGATACAGAAAACCGAGAGAATTAAATTGGATAGTCGGAATCCTGATGCTTGGTGTTACACTCACTTTATGTTTTACCGGTTACTCAATGGTTTACAATCAGCTATCATATTGGGCAACAACAGTTGGCACAAATATGATAAAAGAAATTCCGCTTGTTGGAACTACTATTCTCGGCTTTTTAAGAGGAGGCGAGGAAGTATCAAGCAATACATTAACACGATTCTTCAATCTTCATATAGGTTTTTTACCAACGCTGTTATTCATTCTGATTGTTATACATATTGTGTTTATAAGAATGCACGGAGTTTCAAAGCTTGAAGGATATGAGAATGAAGAAACTTATTCTTTTTATCCCGAACATTTTTATCATACAATTATTGTCACACTTTTTTTACTTACTTTCATCAGTGCTTTAGCAGTCATACTTCCTCCGGGATTGGGAGAACCTGCCGATCCGAACACTACTCCCGCACATGTAAAACCCGAATGGTACTTCTTTGCGGTGTATTCAATATTGAAATTTATTCCTTTAAAGGCAGGGATATTTTTAATGATCGCTTTTGTGATAATAGCTACATTCTGGCCTTTCATTGATGATATGCTGAGAAAAAAATGGCCAAAACTTAAAGCTCATTATATGATCGGTTCATTAACAATAGTTTTATTCCTGTTCTTTACTGTTTATGAAATTATAGTTTATTAAAAGCTTGAAATTAATTACGGAGAAATAAATGTCTGAGAATAACAATTCATTAGCTACACAAAAATTAATTGTCGGCATCTTCAGCATATTGCTGTTAATTATCTTAATAATAGTAGCAGCAGTAGAAATGAAACAAACTATGGTACCCGAATTAATTGTTGATATAAGCGGAGAAAATAAAAATTGTGTTAGTTGCCATATAGAAAAAGGAATTGCTGTGAAATCAATTGATCTATGGAAAAAGAGTTTGCACGCAGAGATGAGTATTTCCTGTGTTGACTGCCATACCGCGAAAGAAGGTGATTTTGATGCATTCTTTTGCCCTGAAAGTGATTTCTTAGTTGCACGTCATCCAACTCCGAAAGATTGTGCAGAATGCCATGAGCAGCAAGTAAATGAATTTGCCGACAGTAAACATGCACATCAATTCTGGTTGATAAAAAATACAGATCGTTCTGTCTTTGAAAATCCGATTTCAACGAGACACGGATGCGAACAATGCCACAATATTGGTAATCTCTGGCCGGACGGAAGTGTGGGTGAATGCGATGCCTGCCATCCAAAACACTCATTTAGTAAAGCAGTTGCCAGGCAGCCTGAAACTTGCGGTGAATGTCATATTGGTCCTGATCATCCACAAATAGAAATTTACCTTGAATCTAAACATGGAAACATTTTTCGTTCACAGGAAAAGAAACTTGATTTGAATTATTCATCAAAAGACGGCAAACCAATCCCAATTGATGTTCCTGTTTGCACTACCTGCCACATGGATGGTAATGAAACTCAACCAATGACTCATAATGTAAGTGCAAGACTTGCATGGGAATCCCAGGCTGCCTGGAGTTTCAGAACTGTTTGGTTAGAAGAATCATTAGGTAACTGGGAGATGAAACGATCTAGAATGGAATCTATTTGCAAGAGCTGTCACGCCCCGGATTTCATTCAAACTTATTTATTGACCGCCGATCTTATTAACCTGCAGTACAATGAAATAAGAAGAATTATTGTTGGTATGAATAAAAAACTTACAGAAAAAGGTATGGTGAGCAGATTGGAAAAAGATGGTAAATTCTATTCAGATCCTGTTCTTACCGGATGGGATGAAGAATCAGAATATCTAATGTATCACGCATGGCATCATGAAGGAAGAAGATTTAGGTTTGGTGCAGAGATGATGGGTGCAGATTATACTCAATGGCATGGTATATGGGAGGTTCAGGACGACATGGTTAATATGTTTAAATTCGCCGCTGAACGTGGTGATCCGGAAGCTAAGAAATGGGTACAATCAAATGATCCTATAAAATTTGCTCCTTATGCTTTATATGATATTCCCGGTAATTCCTGGGGGATAAATGTTTTATCTAACACATTTCCTTATGTTTATAATGCTTACCCGGATTACTGGGAAAGAATTAAAGCGAATGTAAAAGCGGCTTATGAAAATGGCTTATTATCCGAAGCTCAGTGGTTATCTTGGTCTAAACGTTATGAAAATAAAGAGCATTATCTTGGCACTAAGTATAATGTGGATTCTGTTTATAAAATCTATACTGACAGGGATAACCTTGATACTAAATCAATGAATAAAAAAGCCGTTGAGTTAAAACTTCCCGGCAAACCATTCTGGAGTTGGTGATTTTTTTTGTACTGGCTCACAATTACTGTGTGAGTCAGTTTGTCTATATTTATTTATTAGGTAGGAAAATGGAAAAATTGAACCGTAAGCTTTTACATTCAAATATTGTCTATACTTTTATTTTCGGAGTTCTGTGGGGACTGCTTGAAATAATAGCAAATGAATTCTTGGTCCCAAACAATATTTTCATAAAGGGTTTAATATTTTCTTTTATTGCGGTCTTTGTTTTGATATTCTCAAAAAAAATAATTGATTATAAGTTCTCATTATTAATTATTGCAACAATAGCTCTGTTGATGATTTTTGCTTCAAGAGGATATTCTCTAAACATCATGATAGCAATATTTTCAGAAGCACTTATTGCCGAAATAATTTTTCTCTCTTTCAAATTTAGATTAACGACCACGATGGCAATAGGTGCATTGATTTTTTTGTATTCTTTTATACATGGATTGATATTTCACGGTTCCTTACCCGGCAGTTATATTGTTTACCTGTATAATAATTTATTCTCTGATTTAACCGGAATTTCAGCTTCTAAAAATGCTTATTTTTTAGTGCTTTTATTTTTTTGGTTTGTTAGCTTAGCTATTGGTATTGCTACAGGCTGGTTGAGTTTTAGGATTGTAAACGCGACTCAAAAAAGAGTAAAGGAGAGTATTGAGCATTATATACTTTCGGAATAAAAAACTCTCTTTTTTATTGGAATGAGGGGAACTGTTCTTTTAAAAATTCATAGTCTTCAGCTCTATTAAGATTAAAGAAAATTTCTTGAGGGAATCTTTCAGCATCTAATATTTCTGCATCTATTTTTTTAATAAAATTTTGAACTCTTAAACTATTGGTCTTTAATAAATCTTCAAGAATTGGTAAACAATTCTTAGTGTAATTACCGCAAAGGAATTGTAATTGGTCACCTTTTTTATAAATAACTGCAGGCCGATTAGATCTATATTTTGAAATAAATTCAACAGCATCAATTGAAATTAATGGAAGATCACAGGAGATAATAAAATTTTTATGGGTATTTGAATAAAAAATCCAGAGTGAATTCCTGCTAAAGGTCCCAACCCGGGGAAGATATCCTTATAAATTTTTAATCCCATAAACTGATAATCTTCAGGTGTATTTGAAATAATCATTATCTCATTACATGATTGACTAATTCTTTCATATATAATTTCTATTATCTTTTTACCGGATAAGTCAAGTAAAGCTTTATTCTGTCCAATCCTAGAACTTTTCCCGCCTGCTAAAATTATTCCTGTTATTGTCATTGATAAAAAATATTCTATTAATTGAGAAAATTATTAAAGATTACATCTTAATTTTCATTAAAAAAGCAAAATCAGTTGGTATATTTATTGGTCATTGTATTTCACTTAATATAGGAAACAATAACTATGCCTGATTCATCACTTTGTGACCGAAAATCCCTCATAGCCATAATGGATAGCCTTGATGTTGGAATCATTTTCGTTGATGAAAACAACGATATAATATTTATCAACAAATCTGCCGAGAAGATACGGCAGATGAAAAGTGAAGAAAGAGTTGGTACATCTATACTCGATTGTCACGGCGGGATGATGAATAATAAAGTACTGGAAGTAATGGATAATTTCAAAAAAGATCATAATAGTACACGACATAAGTTGATAAAAACCCAGGGTAAATATTTTGATAATATTTATAATGTTGTAAAAGACGAACAATCTGAATTTTTGGGTGTTGTATTATTGAGCCAGGATGTTACTGAGAAAAAACTTCTTGAAGAGAAGCTTCAAAAATATAATGAGGAACTTGAGCAGAAAGTAAAAGAAAGAACCGAAGAAATAGAAAATGCTTATAATAAACTTCAGATAGCACAGCAACAATTAATACAATCAGAAAAGATGGCAGCAATTGGTCAATTTGTTGCCGGCTTAGCTCACGAAATAAATAACCCTTTGGATGGAATTCAAAACTGCCTGCAAGCAATTTTATCAGATATACATAACATTGAACAAACAAAAAACTATGCTGAGCTTTCGTTGGAGGGATTGTACAAAATAGAAATGCTCGTAAGAAAGTTGTTGAGCTATGCCCGAACATATACCTTAGAAAAAAGTGAGGTAGATATCAATTTTATTCTGAAAGATATACTCTCTTTAACCTCGCTTAAACTGAAGAATAAAAATATAAGCATACAAGAGGAATTCTCACCTGACTTACCAACAATTTACGGTGACCATCACTATGTAGAACAGATTTTTGTAAATCTTATTCTCAATGCATCTGATGCCATGCCTCAAGGTGGTCAGCTTACGGTGAAAACTTATCTTGACAAAGAAGGATTTGTTACTATAAAAGTTATTGATACCGGACAAGGGATTCCGAGAGAATATCTAAACAAAATATTTGACCCATTCTTTACTACTAAACAAAAAAGTAACGGCACCGGACTGGGGCTTTATTTAACATACAGCTTTGTTGCTCAACATCAAGGAAAAGTTTTAGTAAAAAGCAAGGAAGGCAAGGGTACGGAATTTACTGTTTTACTCCCGACAAATTCTGTGGAAGAGAAAAAAATCGAATTGAAGCATGTATTATTATGAAGAAATAATATGCGGATAATTGTTATAGACGACGAAAAAATAAAACGAACAACTATGACCGACGTTTTGAACAAAGCCGGTTATAACGTAGAGTCGTTTGAAACACCAATTGCGGCATTAGCTCACTTCGAAAAATTTGGTTCTGATATTGTAATAACCGATATAAGAATGCCGGGATTAGATGGATTTGAAGTATTGCGGAAAGTTAAAAGCATTAGTCCAAATACTGCGGTTGTAATGATAACAGGTTATGGAACAATAGAATCGGCAGTTGAAGCAATGAAGCTAGGTGCGTATGATTATCTTACCAAACCATTTTCATCTGACCAGCTGCTGCTTGTAATAAGTAAAGTTCGCCGCTTCATTGAACTTGAAAATGAAAATATCAGCTTAAAAGAAAAATTGTCTGAGATTTACTCATTTCATAATATTATTGGTAAATCCAGAGTGATGCGCCAGCTTTACGAAAAGCTGGAAACTATTTCTAAAACAGATATGGCTGTTTTGATTGAGGGAGAAAGCGGTACAGGAAAAGAAATCGTTGCAAATGCCATCCACTACAACAGTGTCAGAAAAAATAAACCGTTCATAAAATTAAGCTGCGCAATATTAAACGAATCTCTTCTTGAAAGCGAGTTGTTCGGTCATGTTAAAGGCGCATTTACCGGTGCAATTAAAGACAATAAAGGAAGGTTTGAGTTAGCCAACGGCGGAACTCTCTTTCTTGATGATGTTGATGATATTCCAAAATCATTTCAGGTGAAACTGCTGCGTGTTCTTCAAGAAAAGGAATTTGAAAAGGTTGGCGGCAATATATCGATGAAAGTGGATGTTAGAGTGATTAGCGCTACAAAAGTTGACTTGCTGAGCAAAGTTAAAAAAAATGAGTTTAGAGAGGATCTGTATTACAGACTCAATGTTATTCCAATTAAACTTCCGCCTTTGCGAGAAAGAAGAGAGGATATCGTTTTATTGTTAAATCATTTTGCCAAAAAAATTGGAAAAGAAAATCTTGAATTTTCAAATGATGCACTTGAAGTTTTGATTAATTACAATTGGCCTGGAAATGTTAGACAGCTTGAAAATACTTTATGCCGAATAGTAGCTTTTTCGAAGTCGGATTTTATAACTAAAGATATGATACCGATTGATATATCTTTAAATAAGCAAAGAAATCTACCAATAGATTTTAATGGGATTGAAAAAGTTCAGTTTGATAAAGTAGTTGAAGAAGTCGAATCGGCAGCTATAAGCTGGGCTTATAAAAAAACAGAGGGCAATCAATCTAAAGCAGCTGAATTATTAGGGATAAAAAGAACTACCTTCCGGGATAAGCTGATTAAATATAACATTAACTAAAACCATCGGCACTTTTTCGTCAATTGACGGTTGCCCGTCTTGAGTTACAATTCACAGTTTAAATAAACACTCGCAAACCCACTTTCTCCATGGCATAATATTGGGGAAAATAATTTGATGCTATAAGTGTCATTTAACAACATTCATATAATGGAGGTAAACTTTATGAAAAAAATGCTATGTACTATTGTGTTTTTTCTGTTTGCAGTACAAATAAATTTTGCTCAGGACGTAATAAAAACTGAGCTCAAATTTAACGGTCTTTATAATGCTTGGGGACAAATGCAAAATGATTTCACAATGGGTAAAACCGAATACAGAGATCATTATTTCGTTCAAATGTTCAGACTCAATTTCTCCTTCAATTATGGGGATAACCTCAAAGCAATCACACGGTTCGATTTGGGACAAGGTTGGTGGGGAGTTGATAACGAAACTCCTACGTATTCAGGTGCAAGCGGTATGTTTGATAACAAGGATACGCATTATCTTTTGCACGTGGATCATGCCTATATTTGGTTTAATGTTCCCTCAATATCAACTGCTTTCAACGTTGGCCGGTTTAACTGGTCTGCAGGCAACAAGCTTGTTCTCGATAACAATTATGATGGTATAAGTGCTCAGATTAAAGTTGGAGAAACCGACAATATTAAAATTGGTGCTGCAAAAATTTCTGAAGGTGTTTTAAGCATTTCAGATCTTCCCAAAGTTTCACCACCTGATTCAAAGGGCGGTTATGATGCCCGTGATGCTAATTTATTTACAGCATCTTACAATACAAAGTTTGCGGCTACAAATCTTGAATTTTATGGAATGTATTACAACGATGCATCCATCAATGATTCTACAGCTTACCTTATTGACGGTATTTACTATAATAGACCAAGATTTACTCCACAAGTTACATCACTAGGAATTGTTGGTGCTGCTGGTACAACTAAAATTGACAAACTGACTCTTAATTACGAAGCTAATTATCTTATCGGAAAAGATGACATTAATAATCAAACCTACGCTGGAAAATTGAATACATCAACAACAGCATTAGATCCGCTAAAATATGATAAAAACAACAGCGATTTAGCCGGGTACAACTTATACCTTAAACTAGATTATGCGGCTGCAGATGCAGTAAGTGTCGGTTTAGTTGCAGGTATGGGCTCAGGTGATGACGATCCGACAAGCGGTAAGGGTAATGTTAATAAGCTTCGTACGGCAGGATTCTTCTACTTAACAGAAATGTGGGAAGATTCTATTATGCCGGATGAAGAAGGAATTACTCCTCAGGGATTAGGAGCTCCAAACATTAGAGCTTACAGAGAACTTGAAAATACTACGGCTCTCCAGGTAAACAGCACCATAACGCTAAATCCAAAATGGAAATTATTCGGTTCTTTCACTTACTTAAGATCGACGAAATCGGTTTATGCCTGGACAAGTGCGGGTCCTGATCTTTCTAAAGCTGCATCTGACTTGGGTTGGGAAGTGGATTTAAAAACAGATTATAAAATTTATGACAATCTAACCTTCACATTCAGAGCAGGCTACTTTTCACCAGGTACTGCAGCTAAATATTTAATTCTTGGCAGCGATACCGGGCATCTGTCCCCCTGGGAATTGAAATCCGAAATTACTTTTGTCTTCTAAAAAAATTGTGAGAAAAAAATGAAAAGAAAAATTTATTTGATTTTAATAATTCTGAGTTTCGGACTTTTATCAGCCGGTTTTATAAATAATACCCAGTCTGAAAATCAAAATAGTTTACTCTTAAAAGACAAACACCCTAAAGTTGATTGGACAATAGGATGCACTGAATGTCACGAAGAAATCACACCCAAAGTTTTTAAGGATTGGAATATGAGCAAGCATGGTCAAGTTGGATTTGGCTGCTTTATATGTCATGGAGATGGGCAGGAAGAATTTAATGCTAAAGGGAAAGATAACGGGTGTTTGGGCTGTCATTCGGCAATGGAAGTTAATTTTAAAAAAACTAAAGTTAAATCATGTTTCGATTGCCATAACGGGCATACTTTAAAATTTCATAATTAAGAGTTGGAGGAAAATTAAAATGTCAATTTCAAGAAGAAATTTTTTAAAAGCTTCCGCACTTACAGCCGCGGCAGCAGCAATTGGAGTTGAACCTTTGCACAAAAGCAGTGTATTGGCAGCAGCCGTTCAGGAAAGCGTTGTCTGGTATAAATCTGTATGCCGCTTTTGCGGTGTTGGATGCGGCGTTATGCTGGGGGTTAAAGATGGAAAACCGTTCGGGATAAAAGGCGATAAAGAATGTCCGGTAAATAAAGGTCTTCTTTGCGTTAAAGGTTTTTATCTTCACAGAATGATAACTGCAAAGAATCGCCTCCTGCATCCTCTGGTTAGGAAAAATGGGAAGCTTGAAAAAGCTTCCTGGGATGAGGCTATGGATTTAGTTGCCTCGAGATTTAAAGAAATCTTAGAAAAAGATGGTCCTAATGCCCTTGCTTATTATGGATCCGGACAGGCACAAACAGAGGAGACATATCTTGCCCAACGTTTGTTCAAAGGTTATATCGGAACAAATAACGCTGATGGTAACCCGAGACTTTGTATGGCAAGTGCAGTGGGTGGATACACTACTTCTTTTGGTGCTGATGAACCAATCGGAACTTACAAGGATATCGAACATTGCAATTTGTTTCTGATTATCGGATCAAATACTGCTGAAGCACATCCTGTTATATTTGACCTGTTAGTTCAAAGGAAAAAAGACAGTCCTTCTTGTAAAATCATTTTCATTGATCCAAGAAAAACTCCGACAAACAGAATAGTTGATCTTCATCTTCAGGTTAAACCGGGTTACGATCTTGCTATTATGCATGCAATTGCCCGTCAGTTAATTAAAGATGGTTATACAGATGAGCAGTTTATTAAGGATAGTGTTAATTTTAGTAATGGTAAAGATCCAATTACCTATGATGATTATAAAGCATTCCTGGAAAAATACACACCCGAATATGCGGCTGAACAAGCCGATATAAACCCTGCTGATATTGTTAAAGCCGCAAGAATGTTTGGTGAATCACCAACTGCAATGACTATGTGGTGTATGGGGGTTAATCAAAGAGTTGCAGGAGTATTCCTTAATAATCTAATTCATAACATTCATCTTCTCACAGGAAAATTAGGTAAACCTGGTTGTGATTCATTCTCATTAACCGGTCAACCTAATGCCTGTGGTGGTGTGCGTGAGGCCGGGGGACTATGTCATATTCTCCCGGGACACCGTTTGGTTGCCAATGAACAGCACAGAAAAGTTGTTGCTGAAATCTGGAAAACTTCTCCGGATAAAATTCAGCCAACTCCCGGTAAACATACTGTTGCGATGTTCGGAGCTGCTGCAAAAGGTGAAATTAAAGGGATGTATATTCTTTGCACTAATCCTGCACAATCACTTCCTAATCTGAATAAGTATATCCCTGGTATGAAGGATACTTTCTTAGTTGTTGCAGAATCTTTCTATCCAACAGAAACATCAAAGATTGCCGATGTAGTATTGCCCGTTGCATTCTGGGGCGAGAAAGAAGGTGTTTATGGATGTACAGAAAGAAGATCGCAGCATCTTGCAAAAGCATTGAATCCTTCCGGTGAATCGCGCTGGGATGGTGATGTTATCGTAGATCTTGCTAAACGAATGGGATATGGAAAAGGGTTCGAGCACTTTAAAGGTCCGGAAGATGTATGGAGTGAATATCAGAAAACAACTGCCGGTACTGATATGGATTTATCAGGTGCTACTTATGACAGACTCAAAAAAGTCAGAGGTCTCACTTGGCCTGTTCCTGATACAAGTCATCCGGGAACCTGGCATAGATTTACAGAAGGCGATCCATACTTCCCTAAAGATAAAGCCGGCAACAGAAGAATGTATTTCTATGCTAAACCTGATGGTAAGGCTGTTATATTTGCCCGCCCTGATAAAGGTCCTGAAGAACCTGTTTCTGCCGAATATCCGGTTGTGCTTACAACAGGCAGAATACTGGAGCAATGGCATACAATGACTATGACCGGACAAATTCCGGAGTTAGTGAGAGCTAATCCTGTTCCTTATGCTGAACTTAATCCGGATGATGCAAAATTATGGGGAATAAAAAACCGCGATAAGGTTAAAATAATTACACGGCGTGGTTTACTAACTGTAAAAGCTAAAGTTATCGATCGTACTCGCAAAGGAACTATTTTTATTCCTTGGCATTGGCCTGAAAGTTTAACCAATATTCTTACTATCGACGCAGTGGATCCGGGATCATTCGAGCCTGAATATAAAGTGGCTGCGTGTCAAGTTGCAAAAGCATAATATAATTGGGTGACTGTGTTTAGCAGTCACCCTGCATTTTAAAAGGGAAGCTTAGTATGATAATAGCAAGCATGATTGTTACAACGCAAAAGGGTATGGCAGAAGAAGTTGCACTGCAATTAAAACGAGTGCCCAATCTTACTACTCACGGTGTGTACAAAGGTGATAATATTATAGTTGTAATGGAAGCTGAAAAAGAAGAAGAATTAGTGAACATGTCTCGTTATTTAATGAATGAGTTTGAAGATATACTGGGAACATACCCAACCTTTATGGCTTCTGAAGATGAGGTAGATGAAATAGAAGAAAAGTGATATCGCTTTTAAAATTTTTACAAAGCATAATAACGGGAAAAACTCCTTTAAGACCTCCCGGTGCTCTGCGGGAAGAAGAGTTTTTAAAGCGCTGCATTAAGTGTAACAAGTGTGCACAAATTTGTCCATACTTCAGCATACGGATAGCACACGTGGAGTGGGGAAGAAGCATGGGAACACCGATGATATTTGCACGCGATATTCCGTGTTATGTTTGTATGAAATGTACACCTGTTTGTCCTACAGGTGCATTGCAAAATGATGTGGTTGAAAAAGAAAATGTAAGGATGGGCATCGCAAAAATCAATGAAGAGAAGTGTCTGCCTTATTTAGATGTAATATGCCGCGCCTGTTTTGAAAACTGCCCGATATTCAGAGAGGCAATAATTCTTGTAGATGAGTTGCTTCCTAAAGTGATTGATGAAAAATGTATTGGTTGCGGAATTTGTGAAAGAGTTTGTCCCGTTGAAGGTTCCGCAATTATTGTTTACAGTAAAGAAGAAATTACGGTTTAAATGCCCCGGGTAAAGAGAAATAAGTTTTATAATAAATTAAATACTTATAGAAAAAGTGTACAGCTATTTTCTCTGGCTTTTTTGGTGGCAGTTCCGATTCTGGTTGTCAACGGGATCTATTCCATTATTGGTAATCTTTATTCAATTACAATTTTTGGTGTTGATATTGTTGATCCGGCAATGGCACTACAGACAACAATATTATCAAGAGAGTTAATCGAAGTACTTATTATTGGAATAATACTTCCTGTTCTGCTTGCGTTGATATTCGGAAAAGTTTTTTGCAGCTGGATGTGCCCGTTCAATACCATCTCGGAGTATTGGCAGAAACTAACAGCTAAACTTTTTAGAAAGAGATACAGAAAAATTAAGTTGCAGGTGAAAGATGAAAATCCGAACCCGGTTATTTTCTGGAGTATTTTAATTTCATTTTTTGTCCTCAGCATCATATTGGATTTCCCGATGATTACTTTCCTTTCTGCACCGGGAATCATCTCTTCCGAAATATCTCACTTTATAATGGGAATGGGATTTGGTTTAGAGCTGCTAATTGTTTTGATGATAATCTTTATTGAGGGAATATTATTCAAAAGGTACTGGTGTAAATTTGTTTGTCCGGTCGGCGGGGTTCTCTCAATTTTCAGAGTTAAAAGAACAATGCATTTACACTATAATTCAGATTTATGTTCTTGTGCAGCCAGATCAGAGCCGTGCAGTTACAGTTGCCCTCTCAATTTGTCACCAAAGAGCAAAAACATTTATCCGTTCTGTTTCAACTGCGGCGAATGTATTAGAATTTGCGAGAAAACTGGAAGCGGTGCTTTATCATTTAGCTTCGGCACAAATAATATGTCATATAAAAAGGGAATGAAAAATTCTCATAAAGAAGAAATTGAATTTTCAATTAAGGAATAAAAATGTTTGCAAATTTTGGAACGACAGAAATACTAATCATCCTTTTTGTAATATTGCTTTTATTCGGCGGAAAGAAGATACCTGAACTTGCCAAAGGTTTTGGAAAAGGAATCCGCCAGTTCAAGAACGAAATTAAAGATGTTAAAGAAGAACTTGATATCAGAGAGGATATTAAAAAATAACGGACTAATTAAGTAGTAAAATAATTAATTCTCCGAGCTTTATTCCCTAAAGATCAGTTTAGATTTATGGGAAGAAAGCCGATGGGTTTGATGAGAAATCATCAAGCCTCCCACGTCCTGATATATCAGGACAAATTGGAAAGGAGAGGTTGAACTTGAAGGTTAAACCTCATCTTTACGATGAGGTTTTTTTGTTTGAGATAATGATGAAAAAAGAAATAGATCAAAACGAATTTATATCTACCGCACTATTTGGGGCTTTGTGGGGTTTGATTGAAATTTCTCTAGGTACAATTTTACACGCATCAAAAATTCCCTTCAGAGGAACCGTATTAACGATTATTGCAGTTGTAATAATTACTATCTCACGATCATTTATAAATTATAAGGGATCAATAATTGCCATCAGTTCTGTAGCAGCAACTCTTAAATTAATTACACTGCCGGGATTCAACATAACTCCATTCATCGCAATAATGATGCAGGGTACAATTGCGGAGATTGTTTTTTCGTTCTTCACTTACAATTTAGTCTCATCCTTGTTTACTGGTTCGTTAATACTTCTTTATACATTAATTCACAGCTTAATTATGCAGGGAATATTCTTTGGGTTTGGTATTTACAATGTTTATCTGGAAATACTGAACAGCATTGGCAAAGCAATTAATTATGAGGGAGAAATATCTTTAATATTAATTCCGGTTATAGTTTTTCTATATATTTTTATTGGTGCCAGTGCGGGATGGTTCGGCTATGCAACAGCCAACCGGACAAGAGAAATTTTACAGGAAAGTGTCGTATGAAGAATAAATATTTAGTACCCATAATTTTCATTGTAGCACTTTTTATTCCACTTGATTTTTCATTTTATTTTTTTCCCCCGGCAATTTTGTATTTGATGTTCTTAGATATTCATCTTTTCTGCTTCTTAAGAAGAATATCTTTTCTTCTCTTTGTCATAATTCTACTTATTGTTCAACCAATGGTTATCGGTGAAAAGGATTTTCTTTTGCTCGGAATAAAATTTTCAACAAGCGGGTTTTATAACGGATTGATAATGATTTTTAGAGCGGTGGTTATGATTCCTGCAATTAATTATTTATCAAAAACTGCCGGTAGAAAAAAGCTTCAAAGTTTATTTGCAAAACTAGGATTGAAAAATTATGATGAAATACTTGATCATTCACAAAAATTGTTCCCTTTATTAAAAGAGAAAACTAAGGAATTTTTTACAAAGGCAGAACGTAAAAAAATTTTTAATCCTATTGAGTTATCAGCACAGCTATTAGCTTTTTTAATTAAAGCCGCTCATTCATATACAGCAAAAACTAAAGAAGAGAATGTTTTATGAAAAATATAATTACAATAATAGTTGTTGTATCGTCACTGATCTTTGCTCAGAAGAAAGATACTTTAATGCAATACAATCTTGGTGAAATTGAAGTAACAGCGAGAAAAGGAAATCAATTAAACTCTGTTGAAATTTCTCAAAAAGAATTTCAGATGCAGAATTCATTCAGCGCTTTTGATGCTTTGCAATTCAGTCCCGGTGTATATGCTTCGGTTTCAGGAAAGAATGAAGCCCAACTATCAATCCGTGGATTTGATCAAAGACAAATATCTGTAATGATTGATGGAGCACCTGTTTACATTCCATACGATGGCAGTTTTGATCTGAATGCAATTCAGTTAGCAGGATTCAATAAAATATCAATTTCTAAAAACGTTTCTTCTATTCTTTACGGTCCTAATTCTATGGGAGGCAGCATAAACCTAATTTCTGAATATCCTGTTAAAAATTTTTCTGCAAAAGTTAATTATCAGAAAGGGAGCAGCCAGAATTTAAATATAGGATTCAACGGGATTTTATCCGCGTTTTATTTTAATGCAGCTTTTGGTTACCACAAATCGAATGGCTTTGCATTGCCATCAAGTTTTTCTGCTGCCGCTAACGAAGATGGAGAAAGGCGAGAAAACAGCGGTTATGATTCTAAAGCCAGTATGCTCAAACTTGGTACAAAGATTTTTGATTTTTTAGATGTGGCTTTTGCGTATAATCATATAGATAATGAAAAGGATGTTCCGGTAAATATTTATACAATAAATCCGCGGTATTGGAGATATAGTGATTGGAATAAATCACTTGCAAACCTGATGTTTAATTCGGTTATCTCTTCGAACTTTACTATAAGAGGAAATATTTTTTATGACAAGTACACGAATGTGCTTGATTCTTATGATGATGCAACCTTTACAACTCAAACAAAGAAATATGCTTTCCATTCAACGTATGATGATTACTCCTATGGCTTAAATTTATCATCCTATATTTCATCTGAAATTTTACCTTTAACAAAAATTATTTTTTTGTACAAAAGAGACTCACACAAAGAGCAGAGCAATTATGGACAGCCCTATAAAAAGTTTGAAGCTGAAATTTTTACAATTGGAGTTGAAGAAGAATTTTCAATTGTTGATAATTTTAAAATAGTAGCTGGAATCAGTTATGATAAAATGAATCCGCTCTTCGCGGAGAATTCTCTGCTTCGTCCGGCAAGTTCATCACTCCACGGAAATTTGGGATTAAACTTTAACTTAAATGAAAATTTTCTGGTGTATATGATTGCTTCTAAAAAATCCAGGTTCCCGACATTAAAAGAATTCTATTCAGAACTTCTGGGAAGCAATAAACCTAATTCTGACCTGGCTCCAGAGCAAAGTTACAACTATGAAGCAGGGGCTTCCACAGCGTTCCTTGATTTTTATGTTGCTGTTTCCTTTTTCTTCAGCGAGGTAAAGGATCTTATACAGATAGTTTCGCTCGGAGATAATATTCGCCAATATCAAAACATAAATAAGGCGGCGCTAAAAGGAACAGAAGTTGAGTTGAAATATAAATTCTCAGTTTTTAATGCGGCACTTAACTACACATATCTTTCTGCTAAAAATATCACAGAGGATGCTGAACTTCCAAACCGTCCGGAACACGTTCTTAATTTACTACTGAATAAAAATTACGATTTTGGTTTTGAATGGAATACAGAAGCATCATTTATTTCCAACCAATATTCATTTGATTCCGATTCACGAGAATTGAAGCGACTTCCGGATTATCTTATCATTGGTTTACGAATCGCTCAAAAATTTTTTTCAGATTATAAATTTTATTTTAGGATTAATAATATCACCGATAAATATTATGAAACCGAGTATGGTTTTCCCCAACCGGGACGAGCGTATTTTGTTGGAATCCTGGCCGAATGGTAAAAGGATTCTAATAATTACAGGTAAGGTAAACTCTGGTAAATCATCGAAGTTGGAGAAGATTATTCACCAACTGAACTCTGCCGGAAAGAATGTTAACGGATTCATCAGCAGAGGAATTTTTTCCGGGTCGAATAAAACGGGTTATAACCTAGTTAATATTTCTACCGGTGCCGAATATCATTTAGCTTCAACTTCTCCTAAAAAAAATTTTAATCTTAAGCAAGGCAGCTTCTACTTCAATGAGGAAGTTTTTAATTACATATATGATAACGCAAAAGAAAATTTAACGGCGGATATAATCGCATTAGATGAAATTGGTCATCTAGAACTACAGAACAAAGGATTCTATCCTTTCTTTAAGATTTGTCTTAAAGATTTCGAAGGAAAATTACTCATTGTTGTTCGGAACAGTTTGTTGGAAAGTGTATTAAGAAAATTTAGAATTCATAATGATAGCGTTATTGAAAAAAGTTAGCGTTTTTAATTAAGTGATGTAATTCAAATATAAAATTAGCATCCAATACTTTCATTTGATTTCACACATAGATGCTTCCCACCTTAAACTACTAATAATGAATTTCTCGCAGCATAGAATTTAATTTAATTCTTGTATTTTCAAATTGCTAAACTTACTCTGTATTGTTAAATTGTATTTGAAAATTGAATTCAATTCTCAGAACAAAACTTTTCGGAAATGAAATTATCTGACTTACTTCATAAAGACTTTATAATTGCTGATCTTAAAAACACAGCTAAGGAAGATGTCATTAATGAACTCATCGATCTATTTAATAATGACGGCCGGGTGATTGATCTCAAGAAGGTTCGCGATGCAGTACTTGACCGCGAAAAGATAATGTCGACCGGTGTTGGAAAAGGTTTTGCAATACCGCATGGAAAAACGAATGCTGTCAACGAGATTCTCGCAGCATTTGGGAAGACAGAGAATCCTATTGATTATCAAGCTCTCGATAGCCAGCCGGTTCATTTAGTTTTTCTCCTTGTTGGGAAAGATAACATGGTGTCTACACATATAAAGCTGCTTAGTCGGATTTCCAGGATGATGAATAAAGACGAATTTAGGGAAAAGCTTATTCATGCAAAATCAAATGATGAGATTGTAGAGTTATTCAAAACCGAAGAACAGAATTATTTCGATGTCTAAGTTTTTCAAAAAAATCCATCCAACATTTTCTTTTATCTAAATACCTCAAATGATTAAAGCTGTAACCGGAACAAAAGATATTCTTCCATCCGATATTCCTAAGTGGAAACATTTAGAGTCCGTTGTTCAGACTATCTTTAAAAATTTTAATTACTCGGAAATAAGAACACCTATTTTCGAGGAGACAGTTTTATTTGCCCGCGGGATTGGAGAAGAAACCGACATTGTCGGAAAAGAAATGTACACTTTTCTTGATAAAGGGCAGACGAGCATAACCTTAAAACCTGAAATGACAGCTTCAGTGGTTAGAGCTTTCATCGAGCATTCGTTGGCAAGCAAGCAGCCGCTTTATAAACTGTATTATATCTCGCCAATGTTCAGGCAAGAAAGACCACAGGCAGGACGGCTTCGCCAGTTCCATCAATTTGGTGTCGAGGCAATTGGTAGCGAATCGCCAATTCTTGATGCAGAAATTATTCAAATTGCATATGATATTTTGAGAAGATTAGGATTGAAAGATTTGCTCGTGAAAATTAATTCTCTCGGTATTCCCGAATCCAGAGAAAACTATAAAAAAGAATTAAGACATTTTTTGAATGATAAAAAAAATAAACTATCTGAAGACAGCCAAAAAAGATTTGATACTAACATTCTAAGAGTATTTGACAGCAAGATTGAAACCGATCAAGAATTATTAAAAGGCGCTCCCATACTTTTGGATTATCTAGATGAGGAAAGTAAAATATATTTTAATATTGTTAGAAATATTTTACGCGAAGCAGATATTCCTTTTGAAATTGATACAAAGTTGGTTCGTGGCCTGGATTACTACGCAAAAACTACGTTTGAAATAATCAGCGGGAAAGTTGGTTCACAGAATGCTCTCTGCGGAGGCGGAAGATACGACTTATTAGCTGAACAGTTGGAAGGAAAGCCGACTCCTGGTGTTGGGTTTGCCGCCGGTATCGAGAGAATTCTATTAGCATGTGAGAATGAAAAAACGTTAAGTCTGCCCGAAGAGAAATTAGATTTTTATATTGTTACTGTTGGAGAAAATCTAATTGAGAAAGTTTACAACGCGGCATCAATTCTGCGGAGAAGAAATTTTTCGGTTGAGTTTGATTACTTAGACCGAAGCGCTAAAGCACAGATGCGGGAGGCAAACAAGCTTAATGCCCGCTTTGTAATATTTTTTGGCGGTGATGAATATTCAAATGGATATTTCTCCTTGAAGAACATGCAAACAGGTGAACAGAAGCAATTTCCGCTTGAAGATTTAAAAACTATTGTTATAGAATAATTGCTCATGCCGCTAAAAAAACCAAAAACAGTTCCAAAGATTGCTAAAGCAAGAAAGGTAACGATTGATAAGCTTAAAGAAGCTGTTCCGAATAAAAGGGAATCGGAGATTGAATACAATTGTAAAATTGCGTTCAAGTTCAATCCAGTAAAAAAAGTTCAGCAGTATTTATTCGCGCTGGAAACAGAAAAGCTTTTTTCCAGTATGAAATACGGAATTACAACAGAATCAAAAAAAGATAAAAAGGTGATTGACATAAGTATTTTGGGATTAACTCCAAGCCAGGCGTATCTTATTGAACCAGGTCCGGCTAAGAGCGAAGTTTTTTTTGAGGATCTTTATGGAGAATATACGGTTAACATTATCAAGAAAGACGGAAGCATAAATAGTGCTATAGTTGATTTTAACTTGTTCAAAAAAGATATTAAGTTGTTGAAAGAATTTTTACCCCCTAAAAAAAATAACAGAAAATTTTGTACATTCTCTGTTGATCAAAGAAATTTCGCATTTGAATAAAGGTTAAAGATGTATCCGGAATTATTTAAAATAGGTCCGTTCACAGTTTACAGCTATGGTTTAATGCTTGGAATTGCCTTCATTATTGCAAGCTACATCCTCACTAAGGAAGTTGAAAGAAGAAAGTT
The DNA here is from genome assembly GCA_001803045.1 of Ignavibacteria bacterium RIFOXYB12_FULL_35_14. GTDB lineage: Bacteria > Bacteroidota > Ignavibacteria > Ignavibacteriales > Ignavibacteriaceae > XYD12-FULL-36-8. The sequence continues at coordinate 37,179 of MHAR01000015.1, forward strand.
AAATCCGAACGTTGCAACGGAAGTAACTCTGTTAGCAATAATATTTGGAATTATCGGCGCAAAGCTTTTTCATCTTTTTGAAAATTGGGAATCGTTTATGAATAATCCAATTGGAATGGCTTTTTCTCCCGGAGGATTAACTTTTCATGGTGGGCTACTTTTAGTAATTATTGTTGTATGGATGTATGCACGCAGAAAAAAAATTCCCTTCTTAACACTTGCTGATCTTGCAGCCCCATCTTTAGGATTAGCTTACGGCATCGGGAGAATTGGCTGTCACTTTGCCGGTGATGGTGATTATGGAATTCCAACCGATCTTCCTTGGGGAACAAATTATGAAAACGGTACCGTTCCGCCGTCAGTAATGTTCAGAGGAAGTGAAATTGCTGAAAGTTTTCCAGGCGGTGTTGTACCCGATAACACGCCTCTTCATCCAACTCCAATTTATGAATTTCTTATCATGTTGATTATTTTTTTTATACTCTGGAAATTCAGAAAGAAAGAATGGCCTGATGGAAAACTATTCACAATTTATTTAATGCTTGCCGGTTTAGAAAGACTAATGATTGAGTTCATTCGTTTAAATCCCAAACTTCTCTTTGGACTCTCAGAAGCTCAACTTATTTCGATCATTTTGATTGCTGCTGGAATTATCGGCTACTATTACTTCACCAAGAAAAAAGCTCTAAAAAGGTATAATTCTCCGCCGTTTATTAAAATTGAAACTAAAAAGTAGTTAAAAAACTAGCATGGCTCTAATTATTGGAAGAAAGCCTGTACTAGAAGCGATAAATTCGGGAGAAGAATTAGAGCAAGTTTATATTCTGCATGGTCAACACGGCGGGATAATAGATGCAATACGAATTGCATCCAAGAAAAAAGGAATCCGTTGCGGTGAAATTTCAAGCGATAAGTTCAGACAGATAACAACCAATCCAAATGCTCAAGGTGTTGCTGCTCGAAAGACTTCGCAAAAATATTTTACCTTTCAAGAAATTATCCATTCATCTAAAGAAAAAAAATATCCGCTTATATTAATTTTAGATTCAATTCAAGATACACATAACCTTGGAGCAATTTTACGCACAGCAGAATGTACCGGTGTTGATGGAGTTCTTTTAACAAAACATAACAGTGCACCGATAAACGAGACAGTCGTAAAAACCTCTACAGGTGCTACCGAACATTTAAAAATTTGTCTGGTAGACAATCTTGTGAATGCAATAAAAGAATTAAAGGAAAACGGGTTTTGGATTTTCGGTGCTTCACTTTCAAATGCTAAAGATTATAATACATTGGACTACAAACTTCCTGTTGCCATTATTCTTGGAAATGAGGAAAAAGGAATTCGAAAGCTTGTAGCAGAAAATTGCGATTTCCTTGTCAAAATTCCCATGATGGGAAAAATTCAATCCTTAAATGTCTCAGTTTCAGCCGGTATTCTATTGTTTGAAGTGCTGCGGCAGCGTTCTGATTAAAGAATCTCATTGATATTCCCTTAAAAAAGCATTATAATTCATTAGATTTTTGGGGGACCTAATGAAAAAGAAAATATTTTTCTTGTTTGCGGTTCTTACCTTACCAGGATCGCCTCAAACCGGCGACATTGATACCTTATACTATCTCCACGATACTTCACACTTCATTCCTAATTATGCAATTGCTGCAGAAGTTTTTAATATACACACAAGATTTTATCCACAACAACCTTGGCCAGCATATAGAATATTAGAATTGCATTTGATGCTTCGACCAAATAAGATTGGCGATACTATACAAAGCATTTCATTTTATAAAGATACACTTCTACAGTTAATTTTCACGAAAACTATTAACGCTGTGCTTGATAGCAGTAATGTTTTTCCAAACTGGTTCAAAATTATCTTTGATGATCAGACACCAATAACTGGAGTGATAGAAGTGCCAACTTGGTGGGGAGAATTATGTGAAGTTGATCCGCTTCAAGTCAGCGGAAATACAATCGGATTTTTTGATGGCTCGCAATCATGGGGAATCTTTCACGACTTACCTGTAAAGTTCATCATTCAGCAAATACCTGTAGGTGTAAAGGAAAATGAATTGCATGATTTCAATTTCAAGCTTGAACAAAACTACCCCAATCCATTCAACCCAAGCACGAAAATCAGGTACACTATTCCCCTCTTGGGAGGGGCGAGGGGTGGGTCAGTTACGCTTAAAGTTTATGATGTTCTTGGAAATGAAGTTGCTACTTTAGTTGATGAATACAAACCAGCGGGAAGTTATGAGGTCGAATTTCAGTCCGCAGTAGGCAATAAGCAGTTGGCAAGTGGAATTTATTTTTATCAGTTGAAAGCTGGAAATTTTATTGAAACTAAGAAGATGCTTTATTTAAAGTAGTATCAACAATTTTAAAGGTGAACTATGAAAAGGTTATTTTCCTTAGTGTGGCTTTTACTGTTCAGTTTATTTCTATCAGCCCAAGACTTTCAGTATTTGGGTCTTGCCAATAAAAATATCACTTCATTAAAAATTGGTGAAGGTATAATTGCTGTCGGCACAAACTACAATGGTGTCTATTGGCATCAGCTTTACAACATTACTGATTCTACGTGG
>MHAR01000015.1:39789-40779 GCA_001803045.1 Ignavibacteria bacterium RIFOXYB12_FULL_35_14
CTATGGAATTGATACAAACCATACAACTGTTATCTCAGGTATTGATGGATTTCCCGATCTGGCAATTTGCGGTGAAACTTTTGCCATAGGAGGAAGAAAATTGTATCGAAGATTTTTTCAAGATACTGTTTGGCATTCGGTTTATGAATGTGTTGAGGGCGGACTCATGTCGTTAAAGGCAAGAGAGGAATCAGGTTATGTTTATGCTGGCGGCGGTGAGGGTTATACCGGAATACTTTTGATAAGATCGTCCGACAAAGGTGAAACATGGGAGCATCTATATCCTGGAACTTATGTAAACAATCTTGATTTTTGGGGTACGAATGAACAAAAAATTATAGTATCGGATTATTTCAAAATACTTATTTCTAAAGATTCCGGTACGAATTGGAATACCATTTTCCAAAACGATTCGGTTGTAATTAAGCGGATTATATTTAATTTGGATGGTACTCGGATTTATGCAACTGCAAATTCGGCATTATATATTTTTTGGCCAACAGCTTATTTGTTATATAGTACTGATGATGGTGATAACTGGAAAAGTTTTGTTCTTCCTTTTAATGATGAAATAGTTGGAATGGATATAGATACCGATGATAATATTTACATTGCAGCGCGAATGGCAGGAGTTTACAAAATAAAAAAATTGATAGTAAATATTGAAGAATTTCCGAATATTCAACCTGCTTCATTTGAATTATATCAAAACTACCCTAATCCATTTAATCCAAGTACGAAGATCAGTTGGCAGTCACCAGTAACCGGTAGGCAAGGCCTTAAAGTCTTTGATTTCCTTGGTAATGAAATTGCAACACTTGTTGATGAAGATAAACCAGCAGGAAGTTATGAAGTTGAGTTTGAAGCAAAAGGATTATCAAGCGGAATTTATTTTTATAAACTTCAATATGAAAAAAATTATTTAATAAAAAAAATGATTCATTTAAAATGAATATTTAATGGAGGCAGGCTATGATCACTCAAAAGAAA
>MHAR01000016.1 GCA_001803045.1 Ignavibacteria bacterium RIFOXYB12_FULL_35_14
GGAAAAGAAAATGGACATTAAAATATCCACCTAATAAGAGAAGAGCTATTTAATGAACAGTAATTATCCTTTTCTTAAGTTGACAGCATTGCTTGCCAAGAGAAGGGGAGAAAGTCCCTCTCTTTTGAAGAGAGGGACTTAGGGTGAGTTGATATTAAAAACGTAATCACCTAAAGCGAAAATAAAACAATCAAAACATGATATATAAAATCTTTTTCATACTACTACTTGCGGGTTTATTTATAAGCTTTATTTCCTGTTCAACCATAGATCACATCAGCTATAATAATCACTCTCATGGTACAAAAGTTATTAATAATAACCAGATAAACCTCATCACTTACAACATCAAAGCGATTTATGAGAAAGAACAAAATCAAGTTGATAAATTGATGGAGTACATAAACAACGAAGGTTTTGACTTTGTAATCTTCCAGGAACTGTTTAACGAAAGCACGCGTGATTATATAATTGAGAATGCGAATACAAATCATTATTCCACTATTATCGCCAGAGTGGATTATAATTCTTTCCCCGAATTTATTTTTCAAGACGCCGGCTTGTTTATGATGAGCAGCTATCCAAGGATGGATTTGACCGACATCGAATTCGAGAACGGAATTAAAAATTCCAATGGTGTTATACACATGATCCTGGAAAAAGAAATGTCTAAGTCAAATGACTTTCTTGCTAATAAATCTGTAATGGGAGCTTTATTTGAGATCTCTGACGTTGCGAAATTGTTTTTATTTACAACGCATGTTCAGGCGATTGGTTCAACGGAAATTAAGGAAAAACAGTTGATGCAGATTAAAAATTTCATTGATACTGTTGTGGATGACGTGCTCAAATCCGGTAAAGTAAAATCTTCGAATAATCTTATTGTATTGCTTGCCGGCGATTTTAATAGTAATGCATATGATCAAGAACGGTTTGGGAGAATGCATGAACTTTTAGGTTATCCCCGCGATTTGCACAAGGAGGTTCATGGCGTTAACAAAGAGCATACTTTCAGATTCGGTTCAAGCAATGCATCGAGACGTTTTGATTATATCTTATCGTATGATAAGATTAGAGAAATATCGTTGAAAAAAGTTAAAGCTCAATCGATAAATGCAGTTGATGTTACAGATGATGAAGGCATTAGCATATCGGATCATCTGGGATTGAAAGGCTATCTGAACATTAAATAATATCTAATTCTTTGATGACTCAGCAATCGCCTCAACTTGCTTCCAAACATGTAAAAGATTTTCACCAAGAATCTTTTTGATATCTTCATCCCGATATCCTCGCACTAAAAGCTCGTAGATAAGATTCGGATATTTAGAAACATCTTCTAATCCAATTGGAAGATTACCTTCGCCGACACCATTGAAATCGGAGCCAAGTCCTACGTGGTTAACACCAACTAATTTTACTACATGATCGATATGATCCGCAGCATCCTTTACAGTTGCCTTTGGCAATGGATGCTCTTTTATGAATTTTCTGGAATACTCTCTTGCTTCATGGCTGTCGGGATTAATATTATTATGTTCGATATAGTTTTTAATTTCTGCATCGCCATCTTCCATTTGCTTATGAATTTCCTTGCGGAGAAAAATGTTGGCAAAATTTATTTGGATTACGCCATCATTCTCTGCAAGGGTTTTGATTAAATCATCACTCATGTTGCGTTCCAACCCGGGGATAAAATATCGGCAGCTTGAATGTGAGGCAATTACGGGAGCTTTGCTTAATTTGATAACATCGTAAAAAGTACTGTCGCTTATGTGGGAAACATCAATTATAATTCCCAGCCGGTTCATTTCTTTTATGACTTCTTCTCCGAATGGACTCAATCCATTCCATTTTCGTTCAGGATCATTGGCAGAATCGCAAATGTGGTTCCATTTATAATGAGCGAGTGTTATGTATCGAACTCCTTTATCATAAAACTCTGCAATATTCTGCAGGTTATTTTTAATTGGCGATCCGTTTTCCATCCCCATCGTTAACAAGATTTTACCTTTGTTTGCCTGTTCGGTTATTTCTGAAGGTGATTTAATAAATGAAAATTTATCCGGCCACTCGTCTATCATTTTATGAACCAATGCTATCATCGAATCTGCTTTTTCTTTTGATTTGCCTCTACCCTCTAAACTCGGTGAAGTGTAAATCGACATGAATGCAACATCAAGTCCACCGTTGATAGCTCGTTGATAATCAAATTCTCCCATATCGGTTTGCACAGATACATCAAACCACTCATTGTACAGCCAGCTTGGCAGATCGATGTGAGTATCCACGATTAGAAAATCTTTTGATAATTGGATAGCTTTTAGGTACAGTGTTGAGTCGGTAATTTGAAAATCAGTTTGAGATTTTACAGTTCCGAGCATAGTAAAGATGCAAATTAAATTGAGGAATTTTTTCATTGATTTTCAATTTTGATTTTGAGTCAAGAGAATTTACTAAAGTTTATCTCAACAATACTAACTTTTTAGTCATAAGGAATTCCCCGGCTTTCATCTGATAAAAATAACTTCCTGAAGTTAGATTATTGGTTTGTAAATCCAATTGATAGGTACCAGCTTGTTTTATTTCGTCGACCAATGTTAAAATTTCGTTACCTAGAACATCGTATAATCTGATTGTTACATATGTTTCTCGCGGTATAGAATAATTTATAGTTGTATTCGGATTAAACGGATTGGGAAAGTTTTGATAAAGTTTGAAACCAAGCGGGAAATTATAACTCGGTTCCACTGCAGTTACTGAATCATTTGGAAAAGGTGAACGGGTTAATGCAAAATACAACCATGCTGTTGATGACAAGCCTGTCCAATTTGATAACCATCCAAATGCATTGCTGCCTAAACTGTCTGTCGATCCCGGCATCCCACCGTCTTCGCGTTGTAATGAAAGTAGCTCTGCAAGAAATTGTTCGGCACCTTCACCTCCGCAAGCAATGTATTGTGCAGTACCTTCGCACCAAATGCTCAATGGACCCATTCCATCAAAACCACAATTACTCTCACCGGTATCTGTTGTTATCAATGTTCTGCGGATAAATCTTAATGCATCCAGGGCCATGTCCGGTCTTTGAACATAGTTGCTTTTAGCAAACTCGCTCATCCATGTTGCACAATCCATTGCGATTACAGGATCCGGGATGCTGTCATTAATTAGTCCGCGCCACCAATAACGCATTTCGGAATCCCAGACTTTATTCATCAAGTAAGATTGAAGAGAATTTGCTTCTGCAAATAGGCCGGTTGAGATGAATGCCCACCATGCATCAACATTTCCTTCAGTACTCGGAACCAGCGAACCATTCTGATTAATTCTTGACGAAAGCCATTGTGCTCCATTTTGTGCTGAGATTAAACTATTTGCATCGCCTGCTTTCTCTGCAAATTGAGTTAATGCAATAATCCACCATGCTTGATCACCAACCCAGAGATCGTCGGCAAGCTCAGTACCGGAATCAGGATTCCACCCGCGTGGCCAGTGTCCATCAATTTTTTGTTTCGCTGTTATAAAGTTAACCATTGCTTGTGCACTTAGTGCAGGTTGATTTTGAGGCACGCCGTTAAACCACATTCCTTCATGGGTTAGAACTATTAGTGCAAGCGATTGATCGTATAACCATGCTTTAGGGCTTGGTTCCTCCTTCCATGAGAGGCAAAGTCCAGTTATCCGTTGTTGATTTAATATATATTGAACTGCCTTGTTACGAGCCGTTGTATCCTGATAAGTTATTTGTTCAAATTGCTGCTGCCGCTCCCAGGCTGCCGCCCTATCTGCTTGAAGATGATCTATTGTTAGCTGCCCGGTCTTAACCAGTGGATTCAATGTAGGTGGCCGCTTAACAACAACGAAAAATCTGTTGATTTGCGACCAATCGATGCTTAACGGGATTGTATCCGGGCGAATTTGGAAATACCAATAAAAAAGTTTCTTCGGAAGCGCAAGGTTTTTCATCCAAGAAATAATATTATTGATGCCTTCAAAATGAGCACCGTAAAAAACATTGTTAACATCGGCAAACATGATGTCAACATTTTTCAAATCACTAGTGCTACCTTTCAAACTCAGTCCGAAAATATCTTGTTGTGATAAATCTATTGGTTGAGGAAATGTGTACTTTGCCTGCACCCAGTCTCCCGTACCGATGTTCCAATTTAGTTGAATGGCGTTTCCAATAAATCCCGGAACAGATATAATTGTTCCTGAAGAACCGGAACTAACCTCAACACTCCAGCCATTATTATTTTCGCAATCTATTAGGATGGTTCCGTTCCATCCCGGAACACAAGCAGAAGTGGGTTGAGGCTTAGTAATTTTGCTCAAACAAAGGAAGCAAAGAATTATGACGAGCATATTTTGCGATCGATTTATCCCGAACACTCTCATCTTCAGTTTTATTTAATAGTACAAGAAGGTATTATATGCTGTTATTATTTTTTAATCTCTTGGTGACATTTACTAATGTTTTCTACATAATTCAGCGTTTCTTTATACCTCCATTTGGGAACTTTATGCGCCACATTAGAAATAGATTTCCAGGCTGTATGATCTAAACTGTCCATTTTTGCTTTTGTCTGTGCTTTCATTATAGTTCCCCTTCCAGCATTGTAGCTGCCGAATGTGAATCTCAACTTTTCGGTATCGTCCTTAATTTCTTTCCAGCCGTTGTACATGGTTCTATCGTAATAAATTCCGGCACCAATATTCCATTCAGGATCTTCGATTGCAGTGAAATCCGGATTTTTACTTTTTACTTCTTGAAATGTTGAAGGCATCAACTGCATAATGCCGCGTGCACCAACCTGGCTGACTGCATCAGGTGCTAGTTGACTTTCAGCTATACCCTGAGCTTTGAATATCTTCCAATCGAACCCCGGACCAAAAAATCTTTTTGTGTACTTCTTGAAAGTTTCATCATACCTGGTTAAATGCTTTTGGCCTAAAGTGATGCTGCAGAAAAGAATAGCTAGACTAAAAACCAAAATTGTTTTTCTCAATTTAATGATCCCCCAATTATCAAGGCTATAGCAATAAATATTGCAGCTATGAATATAGCGACGGCAATATTTCCTTTTTTAAGTTCTACTTCAAAATTTATTTTTGGGGAGAGCAGATCAAAGATTTTGTAAGAGAGGAACATTAATATAACACCAATAACAGCGTAAAGAACGTTAAGCCCAATAATCGTCCACTCCATTTTATCCTCCTAAATTGAATTTATTATTCTAAACCTCCCATAAATTTTAGTTTATTATTGATAATTGTCAAGAAAGATTATGGGAAAAACATCTTCGTCTAAGTGAACAAAGACTTAAGAGAAAGTGGGTTAATTGCGTTAGTACATTCTGGAGTAATCTGTTTTAGAGCCGTCACGCTTAACCCAATAGGTTTCTTTATTATCTCTGAATTTTATATCCAGAAACTTTTTGCCAAAGATTTTTGCTATAAAAGCAATGGTTGTTATTCCCAGGTAAAAAAGTAGAATTAGCAGTACTCTTGAAACAATCCATCCAAGTGCAAAAGCTAAACCCATCCATACTTTGTAAACCGTTGAAAGTGAATTAGGAATGAGCGCACCGAATACGAAAAGCAATGCACCAAGAATTAAGAAAACAATTGCGACAGTGCTTTGGGAGGAACTATGAATCCAGCAGCCTAACAGTAAAAATATGCCCCCAACGAGAACTCCAAATTTTCGTAATATTTTTTTAGAGATTTCTAGAGAGCTGAGTTCCTCCCTAACATCTTTAATCCAGCTCATACTTTTGCCTCCAATTTATGTCGTCATGAAAATTTGGCTGGTCTTCTTTAAAGAGAATAAAATTTTCAAGGACCAATACATCTATACCCGTCCGCATAAAACATTTGTAAGCGTCAAGAGGAGATTGGACAATTGGTTCTCCGCGCACATTGAAGGAGGTATTTACAATTACAGGACAGCCCGTCTTCTCATAAAATTTTTTTATCAAAGCATGATATCTTGGATTATCCAGTTTATTTACGGTTTGCAGCCTTGCCGAATAATCGATATGTGTAATAGCAGGAACTTCCGATCTGATCACATTCAGCTGGTCTATTCCCCAAAGATTTATTTCTTCATTAGTCATCTTGCGCTGCTTTTCATTTTTTACTTCTGCAACCAGAAGCATGTAGGGGCTTTCTCTGTCAATCTCAAACCACTCGCTTGCTTTTTCTGCTAGAACAGATGGAGCAAAAGGACGGAAGCCTTCTCTGAATTTTATTTTTAGATTCATTTTTTTTTGCATTTGCGGCGAGCGTGCATCTCCTATAATCGTACGCGAACCCAATGCGCGAGGCCCAAACTCCATTCTTCCTTGAAACCATCCTATTACTTTCTCTTGAGATATGAGGTCGCTTACAGCATCAAACAATTTTTCATCCTCATAATATCGATACGGGAGCGAATAATGAGAAAGAAATTCCTTTATTTCCTCATTAGAATAGTGTGGACCAAGATAGGAACCTTTCTGCAAATCTCTGCCGCTTTTCTTTGGCATCGGCTGTTCTAAGTGTTGATGATAAGCGATGCACGCCGCACCAATCGCACCACCGGCATCACCAGCAGCAGGCTGAATCCAAATGTCATTAAAAATATTTTCACGGAGAAGCTTTCCATTTCCGACACAATTTAATGCAACGCCGCCTGCAAGGCACAAATATTTTTCACCCGTAATTTTTTTTACGTGTCTTGCCATTCTCAGCATTATTTCTTCGGTCACTTCTTGAACCGATCCAGCTAAATCCATTTCTTTTTGAGTTAGGTTTGTTTCGGGAACTCGCGGTGCTCCTTCGAACAAATCGTTGAACTTTTTGTTTGTCATTGTCAGCCCCGCACAATAATCAAAATATTCCATGTTCATTTTGAAGGAGCCGTCTTCTTTTAAATCGATCAAATGATCATATATTTTTTGAACGTAAGTGGGTTTACCATACGGAGCTAACCCCATTACCTTATATTCTCCGGAATTTACTTTAAAACCTGTGTAATAAGTGAAAGCTGAGTACAACAATCCTAAGGAATGGGGAAAATGCAGCTCACCTAAAATCTTAATTCCATTTTCATGGCACAATCCATAAGATGTGGTAGCCCATTCGCCAACGCCGTCCATTGTCAAATAGGCAGCTCTATTAAAAGGTGAAGGATAAAAAGCCGATGCTGCATGCGATTCATGATGTTCCGGGAATAGAATTTCTCCCTCGTAACCCAGCTCTTTCTTGATTAATTCCCTCATCCAAATTTTCTTCTTAATCCATAAAGGAATTGCTTTCACAAACGATTTTATACCATGCGGAGCATAGGTTAGGTAGGTTTCAAGTATTCGTTCGAATTTGATGAAAGGTTTATCATAGAAGGCAACAAAGTCTATTTGCTGAGCAGTTATTCCTGCTTCCTTGAGGCAGTACTTAATTGCATTGATTGGAAAATTATGGTCGTGCTTAATACGGGTAAATCTCTCCTCCTGAGCTGCAGCCAATATTTCACCGTCGTTTATCAGAGCAGCAGCAGAATCATGGTAGAATGCAGATATACCCAGGATGTGCATGGGTTATGTCTATCTTTTACTTTATTAAAAAATATCTTGAGAATTAAGTGCTAAGATATAGCTGTGTAAGGAGAATTGGAAACTATTTCAATGTGATATGAAGTGTACAGGATATTCAGCTTTTATAGAAGTGTGGCTGTTTCCTTTAGAAATATAGTCACGGAAACATCCGGAGTTCCATAGATTGGCCTGAAAGGAATATTCATAAATCGCACTGCAGCAATAAATGCTCCATTAGAAATATATCTGCCCGACCATTTTTCAACAAGGTGCTTAAGGTAATAGCTGTTGTAAGTTTGAACTTGAACATATTTTTTATACTCCTTTTCAGTAGGATGAAATCTGTATTTTTCAATCCATTCACAGCAAAGCTTAAACTCATTGTAGCGGTTCTCTAGATCTTTTCTCTTTTCATGATAATCATCTGGAACGGCTCCATAAATCAAACCAATGTCTATGATTTTTTCTAATGAATTTAGGACATTTAGGTAATCTGTGTTTGTCGACATATACACCCGATGACAGAATTGTTATGATAAAATAAAAAGTTACCAGGTTTTTGGGAGTGCAGTTCAAAAAAAATGCCTTCTTGTTGAAGGCAAAGAAAGCACTTATTTATAAAATATAATGCTTCATTTCAAGAAAGAAGCTAATTTTAATACTTAATTATTCTGATGAATCCCTCGAGATTTTTAAATCATTGAGACGCAATATGCATGAAAAAGCAACAATTTTTACGACTTAATTCCCCTGATATAAACCGATTGTATTCCCATCAAGGTCAGTTATTAGTGCGTAATAACCCATAGCGGGAATTGTAGTTTTACCCCGTGAAATATGTCCACCGAGCCCAGTCGCTTTGGAAATATAATTGCTAACATCATCAACCTTAACATGAAAAATAGTACAATCGCCCTTGCTGACTTTCTCAGTTTTTCTAAGGCCAATCGTAAACCCTTTGTGGGTATTAAACAAGTAGTAACCGTTACCAAATGGTTTGAATTCCCATCCAAATAACTTACTATAAAAATCGATGCTTTTATCAAGATTTGTTGAAGGGATTTCAACATGAGCAATAAAATCTGATGCCATAATTTATTCCTGAATTTTTACATTATGTGATAATTAATTTCTGTATGCAATTTATGTATGATTAATTGCAATATCAATTAATTTACAAAAGGAAATTTCTGTTGTGTTAATTCTTAGAATTGTTTTTACTATCTCTCGAAGGAAAAGATAAAATCGCTCCGATAACCGCACCATAAATTGTGCTTGCATAAGGATTGCTTTGAATTGGACAACCATTATTGCAGCCGATAAGGTAGTAATATACGTATCCCAAAAGCCCACAAACCAAAATGGGGAGAATTCTTCTTATTAATGTTTTTGTATTAAAGTTCATTTTCTAGTCTGTTATTAAAAACTCTTAATATAAGATGAGGGGGGAAATGAAGGGTTTCAAGCAGTATTTGTTTAACTCAAGTTGACCGCTTGAATTAACTAACTCAAAAAATATTTATTTTTGGATGAAAATAACAATTTTATAAGGAACTAAATGTTTAAGCTTAA
>MHAR01000017.1 GCA_001803045.1 Ignavibacteria bacterium RIFOXYB12_FULL_35_14
TTATGGCCTACGAGACGAGGAATATCTCCGCTTAAAAATTCTCACTTGTATGCTCAAGAAGATATAAAATGACCCACTCGATTACGCGAAGACCCTTTATTCTAATTGCAACTGATTGTATAACCTGGAAAATTTTTGCTCCCGACGTTTCATGTCTTGAAAAAATTAGTGAATTAAACGAAGATGAATTAATTCTTAATGAAGTTAAAAGTGCATCTTTCACTTTAACCGAAAAAAATACTGATGATTTTTATTACTGGATAGACCGTTTTCTTTTCAAAGAGGAAAAGCATAAAGCAACACTTAAACGAATTGAAGAAGCATTTGGCTATCAAAGCAATGTTTTTATTGAGTGCTTCCGCGAAATGAACAATCATTTCGGAAGCGTAAAAAAATACGGTGAAGTGCAAGTCTCTTTTGAGCAGTGGAGTAAATTTTTAAGTATTGCTTACGGCTCATTTGATGCAAGTGAAAGTAATTTTATAATTCATACATATCTTAGTGTGTTTGCAAAAATGCTCGCTTATGCTGTTGTAAGTAATGATGACTATATCAATGACGACGAACTAAAATCAATAATTGATGGTAGCGTCTTTCACAAATTCAGCATTCGCAATTTTGTTGATGATGATTTCTTTCATTGGGTCAAAAGCGATAGAAACTTCAAAGCACTAAAAAAAGTCTTCCGGTTAATTGCTCAAGAAATCTCCACTTTCGATTTCCATAATGTTGACGAAGATATTTTAAAAGGTGTTTATCAAGAGCTTATTGATCTAGATACCCGTCATGCTCTGGGCGAATATTACACCCCTGATTGGCTTTGTGAAAGAATATTAAAAGAATTTAACTTTAAGGAAGGGAATAGAGTTTTAGATCCTGCCTGCGGAAGCGGCTCTTTCCTAATTGCTGCAGTTCACCGGTTTAGAGAATTAAATCCTCAGATTTCGGTTGAAGAATTAAACTCAAGTGTATACGGAATTGATATTCATCCCCTTTCCGTACAGATATCAAAAACGAATATGCTACTTGCACTTGGTAAAGAGGTTGTAAACGCGCGAAATCCAATCCATATTAACGTAATACTTGCAAATACTTTGCTCGCTCCTGATGGGGTTGAAGACTTATTTGGGAAAAAGTTTAAGATGCAGATTGATAAGGAAACTCTTGAATTAAGTTCGCAGATTCTTGAAGATGTAAAAACATTCGACGAAGCGCTTGAAGTTGCCGAAGAACTCGCAGAGCAAACCTATCATAAAAGGAAAGCAGGCGAAGAAACTTTCGAAAACATTTTACGCAAACAGTTAAAGAGCGGTGGTTTTAATAAGCTGGTAATAGAAAGCTTCTATAAGATTTATAAAAGCCTGCACAATGCAAAGAGAAAGGAAGGGATAGTATATGGAAATTTATTGTTCAAAACCTATATAAACCATATTTCTTTTCTAAGAAATTTGATTACATTATAGGCAATCCACCGTGGTTTACATACAGCACAATTAAGAATGAAGAATACCAAAACATTATAAACGGACTGGCAGAAAAGTATGATGTTAAACCGGAAAGAGTTGCCAACTTTCCACATATTGAAATTGCTGCCATCTTTCTTGCTCATTGCAGTAGTTACTTTTTAAAGGATAACGGTGAAATTGCTTTTGTTTTACCAAGAAGTTTTTTCAGCGCGGATCATCACGATAAAACAAGAAGCGGTAAAGCCAAAGGATTCCGCTTGACTAAAATATGGGATTTGAAAGGTGTTTCACCCTTGTTCCGTATTCCAAGCTCAGTTCTATTTGCTCATAAGGAAAAAGAAAACATTAAAAGAAATCTTCCAACGTCTGGAATTGATGGTGTTTCGTATGAAGGAGTTTTGCCTCTTCATAATTGTAAATATTATGTTGCGAAAGATTTACTTAAAGAAACCAGCTCAAAATGGTATTTCGCTAAACAAGGCAAATCTTCAGCATTTTCGACACGCAAGTATAAAGTTCAAACCCTGGTTAATCCTTACAAAGATGAATTTAGGCAAGGGGCAACTATTGTTCCGCGCTCGTTCTATTTTGTTGAATTAACTCAGGAATTACCTCCCGATTATGATGAGAGAATTATCAATATAAAAACCGCCGATGCAATAAAGCACGATGCAAAGCCACCATGGAAAAGTTTAGAATTAAGCGGAAGAATTGAAAGTAAGTTTTTATTCAGAACTGCTCTATCTAAAAGTATTTTACCTTTTGCTTTATTTAAACCAGATTTAGCGGTTCTTCCTATTACAATTGAATTGGATGAATCCAACCAGAAAAAAATATTACTTCATTCTGCTGATGATTTAATGGGTGACGGCTATCTTCATGCCTCTCGTTGGTTTAAGAATGCTGAAAATTTTTGGAAAATTTATAGAACTGAAAACAATAAGAATATGTCATCGGAAAATTATTTGAATTGGCAGAATAAATTAGTGAATCAAAATCTTAATGCACCTTATCTTGTTTTATATAATTCATCTGCGATAAATGCAAATGCGACAATTGTGATTAGAAAAGAAATTAATTTAGAGTTTATTGTAGAAAGTAAAGGATATGCTTTCGAAACAGATAATCTTCACGAAGGATATTATTTAGTTTCTATTCTCAATTCAGCAATTCCCAATGCCCTGATGAAAGATTTTCAATCTCGAGGATTATGGGGAGCTCGTGATGTTCACAAAAAAATCTTGGATATATATTTCCCCAAATACAATGAAGAAGATGAAACTCATAAACGATTAGCGGATATAAGTAAAGCAGCACATCAAAAAGGCGCACTATATTTAGCAACAAATCCCCCCAAAGAAGAATTAACCGCAACGCGTCTTGGTCGTTTACGTGTTGAAATTAAAAAACACCTTTCGCCTGATATGAAAGAGATAGATAAAATTGTGAAAAAACTTATTGATAATTAAGTGAAACTAAAAAGAAAACAAAGTACTCCTCGTAGTTCAATTCTTCTAGCAGAAAGTGTAATAAATAAAATATTGGTAATTAGAAATCAGAAAGTAATTCTAGACAGAGACCTTGCAATTTTATATAATGTTGAAACCAGAACATTGAAACAATCCGTCCGCAGAAACATAAAAAGATTTCCGAAGGATTTTATGTTTCAACTAACGAAGGAAGAATTTCATAATTGGAGATCACAAACTGTGATGTCCAAAGCTGATCAAAAAGGATTACGTTATTATCCTTTCGCATTCACGGAACAAGGTGTTGCAATGCTGTCTTCAGTTCTTAAAAGTGAAAGAGCTATTGAAGTGAACATCTTAATCATGCGTGCTTTTGTAAGGCTCCGCGAAATTATATCTACTCATAAAAAAGTGGAAGACAAGCTGAAAGAAATAGAGAATAGACTAAAAAAATATGATGATCAAATAGTTCAGATTATTCAGGTTATTAATCAACTAATTGCTTTTCCTCAACCACAGAAGAGGAAAATCGGCTTTGGAAACGACTAAAAGTAGTAGAGATACTTAAGCTTAAGCACCGCAGCTCGATTCATGACGTGCAGTCTGGTTTCTAAAATATTTCTAACAGGATCAAACTCTGGGCTTCTATCCCTAAACTCATTGACTGCCAGGTAAATCCAGCTTTTAGGTGAAAAGTTATACGCAAAGAGAAAGCCAATGATCATCTGCTCAAGTTTTTTTGTAGAGCTAAGGTAAAGATTATCAACATATAAACGTAAATTAAGATCATTGACCGGTGTTAAAGAAAAATATGGCCTTGCATTGTAAGTAATCTCTTCAATTTTATTATAGGGATTACCTTCAATCCAAGCATCGAAAGAAGTGCCTAATCTGAGTATTTCTGCTGCTTTAAAGCTAAAAGAAAATCCAGCCCAAGAATAAAATGCAAGATAGTCGCGGAGAAAATTATAAGTTTTGGAGTAACCTGTCCAAGTATCCAAACTCCAAGTTGGTGAAGTATTAATGGACGTACCAAGACTTATTTCATAAGAATTAAATTTCTTATCCAACTCTTTAAACTTTCCAGAAACGAAGACGATTTCGTATCGCCAATTATCTCTGAAGAACATGTTCAATCCTAAAACCCCAAGGTGATCGGTAAATTGATCTTCTTTATTATAATTCAATTCACCACCAAAAAATAAACCGCAATCTTGAATATATCCCTCATCAAAATACCAAACAGGACCTGTGAGAGCAACAACTTCACCGGTTCCAAGCCATGGGACAAATCCAACTTCGTTCACATCAAAATTTTCACCTATGTATCTGCCTTTTATTGCAGTGAACCAATTTTCAGTTCCATGCTTGAATCCAATTGAGGAAGCAAAATCGCCTTCGGAATTTCTAAATGATCTTGCGAATTGATAAGCGAGCTGCCAATTTGATCCTCTAAATGCACCGTCAATATCGAGAACACCGCTGTATCCATCGGAGGTATGTTTTCCTACATACAATAATCCCAAAGTCGAGTTACCGTAAATTGTTTTCTTTAAACTTACCGAACCAAAAAATGCCTGAGGTTCGGATAAATTATGACTAAGGTAAGAATAATTCTTTTTACCGGTTAGCGCTAAGAAACCTC
Source organism: Ignavibacteria bacterium RIFOXYB12_FULL_35_14 (assembly GCA_001803045.1). Taxonomy (GTDB): domain Bacteria; phylum Bacteroidota; class Ignavibacteria; order Ignavibacteriales; family Ignavibacteriaceae; genus XYD12-FULL-36-8. The sequence goes on from MHAR01000017.1 coordinate 4,581, forward strand.
CATATTCCCAATCATCAAGCCGTCCAAATACTTTGGTTCCTGTAATCAGCGGAACTTCAGAACCATCTATTAATTTTTTTCCGATTCTCCTGGAATAGAACAGCTCAAGGGGGCGATAAAAACCGGAGCTTCTTTCGCGTCCGCTGGGCATAAATATCTCACTTCCTGCTGTAAAGAACGGTCGTCTTTCGTTAAAGTAAGTTTCATATCTCGAAATATTGAATGAGAAAGGGTCTGCTTCTATCTGTGCAAAATCCGGGTTGAGAGTAAACATCAATGTTAGTTTTGGAGAAGGATTATAGAAGATGTCAAGCCCGGCATTCGGTTCAATCTTGTATTTATTATCGTAAAGATATGTCGCCTTAGATATTCCAACCGGATACACTTCTAAATTCAGCCCTTTAACGCTTGGAGTAAAATTATTAAAAGTTAATGAACCAAACTTAGATATTCTCTGTCCCTCGTTCAGTTCATAGGCACACCAGTAGCTGTCTTCATTAAGTGCCGGAATCCATCTGTCAAAATCTAATCCCCATGAAGATAGAGTCTCATCATACTGAATTGATTTATATGGAACTTCCATCTCAACAACATAACCCCAATTGTAAACTTGTGATTCGGCAAACCAAATTCCATCCCAGGTATAATCCCGGTTCCGTCCGTCGTCAAGCATACGGGCATCCATCCTAACACCAGAGGAGTTAACGGCAAATTTGTATGCGGTTTTTTTATCATTGAATGTATCGAGCATCAGGGAAACCACATCGCCCGTAAAATCATCCAGCTTACCGGTGTTCACTTCAATGTTATCTCGGTCATCGTAGCAAACGATTAAACAGTAAAGCGAATTTTCAGTTGTAATTATTTTGGCGACAGTTCTTCGGAGTGATTCTTTACCATTGTAAGGTTGAAATTGAACAAATCCATCTGCAGAATCTGCTGAATGCCATGCATCATCAATAAATCCGTCAACTGCAATTGCAACATCCGACTTTACAAGCGATAAATTTTTACTGGAATTATCCTGAGAGAAAGCCGTATAACTGAGTAACATCAGAATTAAAATTAAAATCATTTTACCGTTTTCACCCGCTATTATTAAAATTTTTTCTGATTAGAATTTAGTAAACAATGATCAACACAAAATTTGAATTACTATTTACACTCACACTTTCTTTACATTCACAAACTTATTATAGCTAAGCAATCCGGCGATTGTAATCACTCCTATCATGCTGAATATTAGCCATAATGTACTAGGTTGATTTAGATTATCAACAAAATGAACGTAAAGATTTGCGCCAAGAATTCCGCCAATAAAGCTGCCGAGAACTCCGTACAAAAATGCGTAACCAAGGTATAACGCTTTTTTATCTTCGGGAGCTATCAATCCAACATAAGAAATAAATTTTGGATGAGCAGTCATTTCACCGATAGAGAAAACTACTATTCCGATTATGAAAACCCAGATGTCGGTAGAGATTGCAAGCACAGCCATTCCAAGAGTTCCCATTGTAATGCCGGCAATCATTGTTGGAAGCGCTTTTGTGTTCTTTACGATGCTGGAGACGATAATTTGCAAAAGAATAATTGTTCCGGCATTAATTACAGTTACATGTTCAACATCAAATTTCCAATTTAGATTTATTCCAAAGGTGCCGAGAAATCCATTAACAGCAGAGTTAAGCGAAGAAGCATCGACATATTTTTGAACATACCAAAGAACTGAGTCGAACATTTGGAAGTACAGAATCCAGAAGCCCGAATAGATGACTATCAAACCAATAAATTTGAAGTCTGTAAGAACCATTATCATTCCTTTAAATACTTCGGGAAGCGTTTTGGTGTTTTCAGGTTTCTTCGGTTCTTTATAGATAAGTAAGGTTGGAATGAGCATTGATGCAGTTGCGATGGCAGAAGCAACCATCACGTATTGCCAGCCAAAAGTATTTTTAATGTAAGGAACAAGTATCAGCGGGAATAAAAATGCACCGAGATTTATTGACCAATAAAAAATTCCAAAGCCTAGAGTGCTGTTGGATTCATTTGTTACTCTTGCAATTGTTCCTGAAATCATTGGCTTGAATGAACCCGCACCAATTCCCATGATAACTAAGCTTGCGAACACAAAAGCATATTCTGTTGCTTGACTTGTAAGGAAATATCCAAGTCCTAAAAAAATGAAAGCGAATGTTAATGTTCTTCTATAACCAAATCTATCTCCAAGCGCTCCTGCGAGTATCGGTAAAATATAAAGCAGCGGCTGAATTGTACTTTTAATTACTCCGACGCTTTCTTTAGAAAAATTTAATTGATCAGTCATGTATACCGATAGAATGCTCATCATCCCGTAGTACGAGCCGCGCTCGAAAAATTCCATCATGATTACAACCCAATAGTTTTTGGGGAATGAAGCAAATCCGGCTTTCTTTTTTTCAATTTGTTCGGTCATAGAACGCCTTTTATTTAATCGGTAATTAATTTTGGTGTGAAATTATTTCCGCAAAGATAATGGATTATTTTCAACTGTTCCTAATCTTAATTATCTCTGCAGCAATGCTGATTGCTATTTCTTCAGGAGTCTCGCTGTTTATTTCAATTCCTACCGGTGAGTGTATATTTTTTATTTTATCTTCATCATAACCGAGCCGTTTCATATCGCTCATAACCTCTTTAACTTTGGCTTTGCTTCCCATCAAGCCAATATATTTGAAATTTCGATTGATGACTTTTTGAAGAACTAATTCATCGGTTTTGTATGTGTGAGACACGATTGCAATGTATGCGTTTTCTCCATCTACTAAATACTTATCAATCTCGTTAAAATCGATTATTACTTTTTCATCAGCATATTCATTTAGTTCCATTGTTTGTAAATTGACACGGTTGTCAATTACAAGGATGTTAAAGTCTAAAAAGGACATAATCTTGGAGAGAGCCAATCCAACGTGCCCGCCGCCGATGATATAAATTGTATCCTGCAGACAGATATTTTCCTGATACATCCAGTTCTGCTGATCTGTAAAAGTGAAGACAATTTTCTTTTTCTTCATGTTGGTCTCGATGCAGTTCAATCCGTTAGAATCCAATCTAATAGCAGATTGCTTATTGTTACAAATTGAATTTGTGATTTTCTCGATGATAATCAGATCGTTTTTACTCAAGGTCAGAATAAAGTTAGTCTGTGCTCCAGAACATATCATGCCTGAACTGTCTAGGCGTGATTCACCTTGATGATACAGTTTTTTAAGTGATAATATTTTTGTGCCGCTTTTAAGGTTTTCAACTGCTTCATCAACTAAATTATGCTCCATTTTACCACCCCCGATTGAGCCAATCATTTCCTTGTTCTTGCTTACAGCCATTTTAAATCCGGCTCTTCCTGGCGAAGAATTTTCTGAATCAACAACGACCATTAAAATTACTGGTTCATCTTTCTCCAGATGTGATTTGATAAATTCCCAGATTTTTATGTCTTTCATTTTGATAAGCTTGGTTTAGAGAATAAGTTTTTTTTATAGCGCCGAGATTTATCTCGGGGGCAAATTAAAGAAAATATTTCACACGCTTCAGCCATGCATAGATTATTTTGTGGCTAAAGCCAAATCTTTTTTGTTATTTTTATTCCCCGACTTGAAGCATTAGCGTCAACTTAATTTTATAAAATATTAGCATAAGCCTTTATATAATAACGTTATGTCAGAATGATAAATCAAAGTATATTTACCAATAAGCCCTTCTCTTGGCAAGAGAAGGGTTGGGATGAGTTGCTAATTTTACAGATATCCCAGAACCCTCTCTAATCTCTCCCTTGAGAAGGGAGAGACTTATTTTCAATAACAACTTTACATTTTTTAATTCTGTCATTTTATATGTTTTCTTCAATTTTTAATGATTTAAAAATAATATCTTTACTTCACAATATTTTTTCTTGTCGTTAAGTTGACGCTAATGCGACTTGAAGGGAGTGTTGCAGAAATATTTATGCCGAAGGCATGGATTCCCATTCCAGTTGTCCGTCATCCGACGGATTAGTCAACTGACAGAACATGGCTCTAAGAATTCGACTTTAGTCACATTTCGAATTGCTAAACTGTGGCTAAAGCCGATACTTGTTTTCATTTCATTAACAGTTGACCGAAGAGAGTGTTGCATAAGTTTTAAATGTCATGCTGAATTAATTTCAGCATCTAAATTTTTACTATAATAAGACCCCGAAACAAGTTCGGGGTGACAAATTCGAGTTACGCAACAGACCCCGAAGTCAACTGCAAAGAGATGAATTTCTAGAGTTATACAACAAACCCTGAAAGTCGGTGCTACTTTTTAATCACATTCGCAAAGGAACACTTACTTTTTCATCTAAGAGCTAATTTCAATCTTTTAAATTCCTCAATCGTATCAATGTCTTGTAGAATTTCCGGATAGCAGCAATTCCAAATTTGTTTTTTAATGCTTGTATCAATACTTAAATCTCGTAAAGAACGATTCTTGGCTTGGTTAAGAATTATTGAAGAAACTTTTTTATCAAATAAAATTGGATGTCCTAATTTGTTGTTATAGGATGGCTGCAGCCAATTTACGTCATTGGATAATTGCAACACAAAATCTTCATAAAATGAATTGGAAATGCAAGGTTGATCGACAAAATGATAAAGCATCCAATTGGCTTCTGAAATATATTTAAGTCCGCATTGCAATGATGAGAACATTCCATCCTCATAATTTTCGTTAAGAACGAATTTGACTTTGTGCATCTCTTCTTGCTTGAGATATTTTTTTATTTCCGTTTTTACTTTCTCTGATTCGTGTCCAACAACAACTATGACTTTTCTACAAACTAGAAGTAGTTTTCTAATTATCAGAACAGCAAAAGGTAATCCTTTGTGAAGCATCAATGCTTTTGTTGTTCCCATTCTTCCGGATAATCCAGCACACAAAAGCAAACCGGTAATGTTTCGAGTTATTTTACTTTTAGGATTCGTTTCCATTCATCTTGAGAGTAAGATTTAGGTTCATCATTCCACGTTGCGAGTGATTGTTGATCTTTCAATCCATTGCCTGTAAACATCAAAAGTGATCTTGATTTTGGTGATACAATTTCTGTCTTCAAGAGCTTGAGATAGCCGGCAAAACTTGCAGCGGCAGCGGGTTCAATTAATAAGCCAAATTCCCCAGCAGATTTTTTTTGTGCATCGATGATTTCAAAATCTGTAACTGAAACTGCAAAACCATTTGTTTTAGTTACTGCATCTGCCGCCATGAACAAATTTCTTGGTGCTCCTGCATGAATGCTATCTGCAATGGTATGAGTGGTTTTATAAACAAATTTCTTTTGCTTAATGTATCTTACCAAAGCATTGCTTCCACTTGCCTGAACAGCAATCAGTTTTGGGAATTCGTTTATCCAACCTAATTGTTTTAGCTCCCAAAGTCCTTTGTAAATCCCTGAGATGATTACGCCATCTCCAACTGGAACAAAAATAAAATCCGGTAAACTTCCATTGAGTGAAATAAACATGTCATAAGCGGCAGATTTCTTCCCTTCGATAGTCAATGGATTATATGCAGTGTTGCGATTATACCAACCTTTTGCTTGGGATATTTCTAAACATAAGTCGAATGCTTGATCATAATCTCCCTTAACCAAATAGAGATTAGCACCGAATGATTGAATTTGAATTCTCTTCCCTAAAGGAATTTTTTCGGGAACAAAAATATGAGATTTGATACCCAAGCGAGCACAAATACCAGCGAGAGATGATCCCGCATTTCCTGTAGACGCAGCGCTTATTTCCTTCACTCTCAATTGAATAGCTTTTAATGCAACAAGACCTGAAGCTCTGTCTTTGAATGATAAAGTTGGATTACGAGTATCGTCAAATACCAGAAGATCATTGCCGTGGTACTTTGTTTTGATGAGCGGGGAGGAAATAGTTTTGATACTGTTTAATTGTTGTTCGGTAATTCCTTTAATTGAAACTGAGTGGTTATTCAAGGAATATTCTAATGGCCAAAGCTGGGGATACAGCCAAAATTCCCCAGGAGTTAAGTTCAGAAAATCTGATTTTTTAATCTCTTCACTGACTGAATTATAATTGTAGATTATTTTAAGAACACCAACAAGTGGTTTGTTCTTTTCTGCCTTACCGCATTTTGGGCAAAGGTAGTGCAAATCATTTTCAATTTGCTGTTTTGAAAATTTAGATTTACAAGAAAAGCATTCGTAGTAATAATGGTTCATAAATAATTTGTTAGAATTAAAAAAACTCCATAAGCAAAACGATATACAAAACCTAAAAAACAAATTGCATATAAACTTAAACGATTAAAATTTCAGTAATCGAAAGATCGAAGAAAAGTTTTTATTTCTTTTGAAATAGATCTTTGTTTGTTATTTGCTGCCGGTGTACTGGAATTACAATTTTCAAGATCGAAACCGCATCAACTTTCGATGGCTGCCAAATTTACAGTATTTAGTGAAAAAAATTACATTAAAAATATCTTTTTACTTCTTGATATAATAATAAAATTTTATTAAATACAATTAGATTTTTAATTTAAATGGAGATCAGCTATAAAGTAAGGTATATCTTACTTTTAACTGTTCTTTTAATACTAATTTATCTTTACCAAGCTAGAATTAAGGTTTTAACTTCTACCTAGCTAGCGAGGGGATATTAAGCATGTTGATATAAATTATATAGTTATTCGATTAATGGGATACTATATTATAATAACATAATCACAAACAATAAAAGGAGTGCACTATGAAAAAATTTTTTTCACTAATTATCTTCATGGTATTAGTTTTTTTCGGTACCATCTACTCTCAAGGGTGGACGAACCTAGGGAATTTTCCCGACTCTCTTTTTAAGGGAAAT
>MHAR01000018.1 GCA_001803045.1 Ignavibacteria bacterium RIFOXYB12_FULL_35_14
TTTAAATTCCATTTTGAGACTCTCATCCATTCACGCCCTTAAGTTGACAGCATTACTTGGCAAGAGAAGGGGAGAGGGGATGAGTTCAGACTAATTCTCCCTTAAATGCTCTTTGCATTAAGCTTTGAAAAAGTTTTTCCAACTCCTGCTTTGATTGTTTTTGTTTTTCTTTTAATGCTTCTGTTTTATTTACTATCTCTGCAAATTGTTGTTGAAGTGACAAGGGTGGAAAAATAACTTTAAGATTTTTTATGAAACTTAAATTAAGATTTGGTTGATTCCCTCCACGAGATAAACTTCGCAAATGATTATAAAAATGTAATAATTGCCGCCAAAGAAAAATAGAATTGATTTTTTTTGAAGGTAGAATTGCAGCAGAAGCTTGGTTAGTACAAGCTTCTATTTCAAGAATAGATGTACGACCTCGTGTTAATCCTTGACCATAAAGAGCAATCAATACTGTAGCTTTCGGAAACTTTGTGCAGTTACTTTCATTCAAAGCTTCTTCAGTTATCTTTTCTTCTGTTTCAAAAATTCTATTATTATCTACTTCCGTTGTCTTAACCCAAGGAATATTTCCAATGAAATATTCTGGATTTTCTCTACTTGGCGTTCCTCCTGTTCCGACTTTAGAAATTTCCGAGATCATTTTTTTCTCCCATCCATTCGGATTCCTCACCGGATCACCAAACATTTCTATAAATACTGATTGGAGAAATTCATCTGTTAGCTTATTCGCATCTTTACGTTTTTGTTTTGCTTGGTCTGCTTTCTCAAGTATCTCCGCAATTTGTTTTTGGATTGGTAGAGGTGGAATTGGGATTTTATAGTTCGCAATATTATCAAATCTAATATAGTTTGTAGCTGAACCGTATTGTTTATTTTCTTGAGATATTTTCCATCTTTCTCTCAAATGGAAATAAACATACTTAACGTCCGTAGTAAAATTATTTAGAACATATGTCCTTTGATATGCTTCAAATTTACCATCATAATATAAAACCAATCCTACATTCGCACCATTCCCTGGTAATAAAATAGCTTTTCCTTCAAATGAATAGCTTGAACTTCTTAATGGCACTGCGGCACATGTAAAAAAGAAATATTCACCATTAACATTACCTTCATTAACATCTTTATCCCCGGTTGTGATCGAACAAATTTCACCCAAAGATTTAACTTGCCAGTTGGAAGGAAGTTTAAACATAGCAACCTTTCTTTGAACTCATCCCTAGCCCTTCTCTTAAAAAGAGAAGGGAGTAAAACAAGAACATAAAAGATTTAACCAGCCAACCGTTATTGTTCATCTAAATGTAATCACATCCTGCTTATTTGATCAAGTTAATGTGTATATGATCATGTTTAATTAAGCTTTGAAATCTGCTTAAATTCAGCTTCATCTATGTAATAAGTACCTTTCATTACCTAATTAACTAGGATAGTACGTAATTAAATTTCCTTGGAAATCCTACCAATGGCTTACAAAATAGCTTGAAATTGCACTTATATGAGAATGAACGGGGTTTCAATACCTAATTATTAGGAATATAACCTAATTATAAAAGCTCATTTTTTTCTCATTTTCAAAACTAATATGATCATATGTGTAGTTCGTGATCATGTTAATGTATATGTGATCATATTCTTTCCCAAACAGCATCCCTGCCCGGTTTAATGCACGTAATTTTACCTGCAACACGCAATTCAGCAAGTCCTCTGTTTATCGTTGGTCGGCTAACCCCAGGACAAGCTTTTTCAACATCGGCATAACTAAACTTTTTAGGCAAGTTTTCAATTGCATCAAAAATCATCTTCCTTTTAGCTCCTCTGGCAGTGGTTATTAATCCAACTCTGTTTTCAAATTCTGTGTATGCTTTAATTAATATTCCCAGAAAATATTCCCACCACGGAATTAAATTATGTTTGCCTTCGTGCCAGTTTTTTGATGACTTATTTAGCGAATCATAATAGCTGTCTTTGTTGTCTTCAATTAATTTTTCGAGACTGATAAACCTTCCAGCTTCATAACCGGATTTGTATAATAACAAAAGTGAAAGTAAGCGGGACATTCTACCGTTGCCATCTTTAAAAGGATGAACGCAAAGAAAATCAAAAACATAAGTTGCAATTATTAATAATGGTTCAAGCTGGGATTTATCCATTTCAGATTTAAATAAAGTATGAAGCTTATCCATTGCTGCAGGAGTTTCAAATGCTGATAAGGGTTTGAATCTTACGATTTTACTTCCATCAGAATAAACTTCCGCAATTTCATTTTCAGTAGTTTTCCAACTGCCGCCGGGAATAGCTGAAAGTGCATAAATATCTCTGTGAAATTGTAAAACTATGTTTGATGTAACGGGTATGTGTTCATAACCGGAATGAATTGTATTAAGTACATTTCTATAACCGGCAATTTCCTGTTCTGATCTGTTAGCAGGCGTTGTCTTTTCGGCGGCGATAGCTTTGATTCTTTCTAACGGTGCTGATATTCCTTCGATTCTATTTGATGATTCAATGCTTTGAATAATTGCGGTCTGCTTTAGTGTTTCCAGCAACTGGGGTGATTGTTCCTTGAACAAGTCCTGCTTACCCTTATATTCGCCAATCAATCTGATTGTCTGTAAAACATTATGAGTAATTGGGATTGATTCTATATAGTTATTTAAGAATGACTTCATGTTTATGACAGCAGTTTTTTGATTGTATTAATATCAACGGCGATTTCTTTTTCCAAACTTAATACTTTATTCATAATAACCTCTGGTATTTCATATTCAGCTTGTTTCTATTAAAAATATATCTAACTCACTCTGCCGAAGGCATCCCTTCGGGATAATCTCTCTCTTATAAAGAGAGAGACTTATTATCAATAAACAGCAAATTTTTATTTTCTGTCACAATGATTATCATATGTAATCTCAACCAATAAGCCCTTCTCTTCTTAAGAGAAGGGTTGGGCCTGTCCCGAACTTGTTTCGGGAATGAGTTCATTATGTACCCAAAAATTTTTTTATAGCAGAAATTTCGCTCTCAATTTCTTTTTCAAGTTCCAAGACTTTTTCCATTATCACATCCGGCTTTTCATATTTAACTTCTTCATACTCGACAGGTTTGTAACGAGAGATTGAAAGATCGTATTTATTCTCTCGTATTTCTTTAACATCAACCTCTACCACTTTTTTACTCCCCTCTTTGGAGGGGCTGGGGGTGGGTCTTGAAGCCCATTGTTCGATGATATCCGGTATATCATTCTTATCTGTTTTATTTCGCTTATCATCAAGAGTAAAACCATCTGCTTCCATATCGTAAAACCAAACTTTATCTGTAATTCCGCCTTTTTGAAAAACTACAACAGCAGTTGAAACACCTGCATAAGGTTTGAATACGCCGGAAGGCATCGAAATAATTCCTTCAAGCTTGCAATTATCAATAAGAATTTTTCTTAGATCTATATGGGCATTACTTGTTCCAAACAAAACACCATCGGGAACAATTACCGCAGCTCTCCCTCCGGTGACAAGTAGATCATAAATTAGTTCAACAAAAAGAAGTTCTGTCTTTTTAGTTTTTGTTTTGAATCTTGCATTAACATCTGTTTCATCTATCGAGCCCTTGAACGGTGGATTAGCAAGGACAATATCATATAATTCTTTTTCGTTAAATGCTTTGGAAAGTGTATCGGTATAACGGATATTCGGATTATCTATTCCATGCAGCATTAAGTTCATCGCGCCAATTCGTGTCATCGTTGAATCAAAATCATATCCGGTCAATGCATGAGTTTTTAGAAACTTAAAAAGTTTTTTATCTGTAATCTTATCCCCAATTAAATGATGAGGAATACCTTCTTCGTCATAATCAAGTACATCTTTGCTAGTGTTCTGTTCAAGTATGTGTGTGTAAGCATTAAATAAAAATCCGGATGTTCCGCAAGCCGGATCGCATATTCTGTCACCAATTTTCGGATCAACAAGTTTTACCATCATTCTAATTATGTGGCGGGGAGTTCTGAACTGTCCGTTCTTTCCTGCAGTAGTTAGCTGCATAAGTAAATATTCATAAAGATCGCCTTGTACATCAACATTCTGTTCTGTTATATGAAGATCTTCAATAATGTTGACTGCTTCTTGTAATAATGTTGTTTTGGGGATATTGAAGTAAGCATCCTGCATATGCTGCGTGAATGAGCTTGTCTCCCCACCAAGGTTACGAAGGAATTCAAATACTTTATCACGTACAATCTTTATCATCTGATCACCGGGAAGCTGCGACCAATAAGACCATCGGCAATCCTCATTTCCCTTAAATACAGAAGTGAATTTTTCGTTTCGTCTTTTAGCGCCGACAGCATTCGAGTTATCCATATCCTCAAGCCGCTTAAGGAAAATTAGATAAGACATTTGTTCAATTGCCGTAAGCGGATTTGATATTCCACCGGACCAGAACTTATCCCAAAGGGAATCTATTTTTTGTTTGAGTGTTGTAGAGTTGGTGAGCATTTCACTTTTCTAAAAATTAATTGTATAAATTATATTGTCGATACATTTGGCTAGTACATCGATTCTACCACTTGTGTTTTCTACATCGATGAATCCACTTATGTTTAGAGATTGCCCAGATTTAGAATTCGTCTCAATTACCCATTTTGATTCTTTTAAAAGACGATATGCTTTATTCGAGGTCCTCTCAAGCCATTTGAGAATATTTCTTTGGCTATCACCACCCTTATTTACCCAGTTAATCTGAATAAGAATCCTATTTCTTGATTCATCCCCAATAAGACATATTCTAAGTCCGTTTGCCAGATCCATACTTGCGCTGAGTTTATCGCTATTCCACTTGTATTGAGAAGCATATTTTGAACGAGAAAATATTTCTTCCGCTAATAATTCTGCAGATTCAATTTTCTCGGGCTTCTGATTTGCATCAAGTAATCGCAGTAGTTCTGATTTTATTTGGGTAACGTCCCACCGTTCAGATTGGTTATACTTAGTTGCATTGATTATCAATCGCGAAAATCTGTTTGGGATTGAGTGCCATTTTGTTGTTTTTATTTGTCTTGCAAGGTCTGATACATTCATTTCCCAATCCCTATGCAAACTTTCGGCAGGCAGGGGATCTCTTGAGGAAATTATGAAGAAAAAAGTCATCCCCAGTCCGTATGAGTCCACAGCTGAATGGCGGGTTGAAAATTTACTTTTTTGGATTTGTTCGGGAGCTAAATACCCAGCAGTAGAACTGGAATGTAATACCGATTGCTCAGAAGCCCCAAGATGCCAGGACAAATCAAAGTCCAGAACGACAACATTCCATGATTCACTCCTGTTAAAAAAATTTTGAAGCATGATGTTAGGAGGTCTCAAGTCGCGGTGTAATACTCTCTCCGGTACCCTATGCGCATTTTCAATTATTTCCGTAAGCTGTGATGTAACCTTCAAAATCATGTTCCAATTGTTGATCTGTTTTGATTTGACTGCCATATCTAGATTGGGGCCGTCAACCCATTCCATCACCACAAAAGCTGGAATTTCGGTGGCATCCTTGTACTCAACTATCCCTCGTATTTGATGATTGGATAAAATGCGCATTGAACGAACCCCCCTTCGAAATGATTGTAAAAAATTCTCACTTCTTCTTTCTTCCTCAAGCAGAATTTTCACCGCTACAGTCTGCCCATTTGGTGAAGTTGCTTTATACACTCTTCCAAAAGCACCCCTTGCGTGTAATTTATTCAAGGTAAATCCAAGCATAGTATTTTGTCCTTCAATATCGCTATTGTACCAAGCACGATGAATTGCCTGATCATATTCTTCAAAGAATTTTTCATATTTTTTATATTTATCAGGTGATTGATCTTCGAGTATAGATTTAGCTTTTTTATTTAAAATAATTCTAATTTTCTCGCTTTCGAGTTTTATTAAATCATTTGGACCTTCATCTCCCACTTCCCTTAAATTAGTTCGAAAGGGTTCTATAGGTGGGGCTTCATCATCCTTGGGAACAAACGTTAACAAATCATTAAAAAGTTCGGACAAGGCAGAGTGGTCATTTAGTTTAGATTCATATCTTATAAGTCGAACACCAAACTTTTCTGCCCAACCATCGGTTACCAAATCGTTTCTATTTGTAATCCAATAATGTGTACTTACATCACTTGCGAATTTATTTACTTGTTCTATATGCCCACCAACAGCTTCATCATCTGCACTAATACCAATGAATACAACCGTACATGTCAATAATATTGCACGTATAAATTCTTTGTAACTATGATGACTTTTTAATTCGTCCAATTCGTCCCTTGTAAAAACCCAAGATTCGAAATCGTCATAATCTCCATGCAGGTTAACAATAAATGGTTGAGGAGAATTAAGTGTATGCAAATAATTTGAGATGCGTTTTCCTGAAAACTCAGTTATATTCGAGTTCGATGCATACATTTGTCTGGCTCTGGTTGCCAAGCGATCAATATTAAGATTAAGTAGCCCAGCAATTCTCAGTTTCCAAATCATAGTATACATCTCCGGCACTTCTATGCTAGCCGCAGGTCTTAACATTTCCCTAATAGAATCTCTATATGATGTGTCGCCAAGGCTTTTTCTAATTCGCTGAAACGCCAGCCAATTATTTTTAATTTTGCAAATGTCATCATGAATACCCAACAATTTCTTCGAATCTTCACTTGATAGTGTATTTGCTTTATTTATTAATACTTTGAGTAAATCTTCCTTAAGTTTTTGCCATCCTGGAAGTTTAGCATCAGCACTTAACCCAGAACCAACCCAAAACACTATTTTATTGGTTCTCTCAGCAATTATATTTCTTAAACTTAAATATGCATCTTGTTCCGTATTGAAATTCATTGAAACAACTATTATTTAATTTTAATGAATTAATTTCTTAGTCAGTTCCACCAACTCATTCACATCTTCTTCGGTAAACAGCTTATCAACTGCATTACTTCCAAAGTTTGTGAATGGTTCTTCGTAGAGATCAGCCGGTTCAAGTTTTCTTCTCTGCACAAATACATTTTGCACTGCCCTTAAGAAGCGGGATTGATCAGCATTGTAATTATGTTCAAGTATAAATGCATCAAAAGATTTTTTTACAATGTCTTCATAGCTTGGTATTTTTTCAATGTTCAATGCGTGCTTAAGGAAATCCACAAAGCTGCCGACTTTGACTCCGTAAGCTTTAAGCATATTTTCTTCGTCAAGTGAAATATCCTCAGCTTTCAATTCTTTACTCAGTGTAAGTTCAAGATCGAGTAAATCATCTATGTTTAGTTCTTCCCCGGCTTTCAGTTTAATTATAGCTGGATGCTTATCAGCAAGCTTAAGTATCTTTGCCTCAACTCGTTTTCTATATTCTTCAATGTAAACCTTTTGGTTGTCTTTCCTCAATATTACCCAGCGACGAGATTCTATAATGTCATTAAGTCCAAGCTCAATAACTAACGACGGTCTCGGCTGCTTGTATTTCATTACCGGTGCAAGCGTTTCTTTGGTTTCATCAATTAAAGCAAGATTTGCCTCTTTCCAGAATTCGTTGGAAAGCACATTATTTATAACACGAATATGAACAGCAACTTGCGCAAGGTTCGTAGGCAGAAGAGAAACATCTTCTTTTATAGATCCAATAACAGTTGCGAGGTCTTTTCTTTGCAAGAAGTGCAAACCTAATTTCTCCATCTTATTAATAAAGAATGCTTCCTCATTGTTTATTCCGGGTACAAATCTTAGCAAAGGCGCTACTTTTAATTTTAGAAATTCAATTTTATCGCGAGTAATGTAATTCCAAAAATCATTTTGCCATGCATCTTGAACTTCATGATAGACTCTGTGCACTGAAAAAGAATCAAGCGGAATATCAGCAATATCGGAACGGAGATCTTTGATTATCCGTCGTGCATCAATAGAGTTTTGATCACCTAAAAAATGCTGAAGCTTTGCTAAACGTGTGTTGAAAATTATAACACGTATTGGTATCTGCCTGTTTGTGTCATCAATTTTTACTTTTTCAAAATTTTCCCAGTAATCAATAATCAAAAAGTTTTCTTTCTTACCATTGGGAAGCCAATCATATACTTTACAAGCTTCGTGATTTCTTGTTCCTCTCCCTATCATCTGCCAGAATTTAATCTGCGATCCAACCGGTTTCATAAAAGCAAGATTAACAACTTCAGGTATATCAACGCCGGTATCGAGCATATCAACAGATATTGCAATACGGGGCATATTTTCTTTTTTGAATTTATCAAGCAATATATCCGCTCTTTCCATTTTTGAATCAATTACTTGAACAAGGTTCGGATATTGCGGATACATTTCATTGAAAGTCTCTGCCAATCGCATTGCATGTTTATGTGTAACCGCAAAGATTATTGATTTTCCCGGATATTGCCCTGTTTTATCTTTTAAGCAGTAATCCATGAATTCTTCCCATTGTGCACGAAGCGTATCCTTGTTCGTCACTTTCTTTTCAAGATCGGTTCCTTCAAAGTTTAATTCATCGGGATCAATTCCATTGGAACGAAGAATAGATTTGTCTTCTTCGGATAAATCAATTCCTTTAATTCCTTTTCTTTGAAATTTTGTTTGAGCTGCATAAACATTGAAGTCAACCAAATATTCTTCTTTAACAGCATCATCAAAGGGATAAAGGAATGTTGGAGTTTTTCCATCGCAGTCAAAAAATTTAAACGTATCACGATCAATAAATTCGGCAGGGGTTGCAGTCAGTCCAATCTGAATAGCATCAAAGTAAGCGAGCACATCCGTAAACTTATTATAGATTGAACGATGACATTCATCAGAAATTATAACGTAAAAATCAGCCGGAGTAAATTTGTTGTAGCAAAGCTCAAGCGTTTGAAGTGTTGATACATAAACTCTTGCATCTTTAGAAATATCATAAGTTCTAATCCTTGATCTTGATTCGTGTGGAAGATGCTGCTTAAATCCATCTGTTAATGCCTGGTTAACCAAGCTGTCTCTATCGGCAAGGAATAAAATTTTTTGTGCAGCATTCGCTCGGAGGAGCACATCAATCATCGCCATTATTGTTCGTGTCTTACCTGTACCGGTAGCCATTACAAGAAGTGCTTTACGCTTCTTCTGTATTTCAATTGCTGCAATAATTCGTCTGATTGCTTCAACCTGATAAGAACGATTTATTATAGATTCTTTTATTTGGATAGCGTTCAACGGCTTTTGGTTTTGTTTAAGATGAAGCAGCCGTTCTAAATTTTTAGGTGAGAAAAATCCCGCAACGTGTCGTTCAGAAGAATTTTCAGAATCCCAGAAAAAAGTATCATCACCATTGCTCATAAATGCAAATGGTCTAAATGATTGCTTCTTTTTAAGTTCGGTTATGTATTGAAAGACTTGTTCTTTACCAACTCGAGGATCGCGGCTCGTTTTTTTAGCTTCAACAACTGCAAGAACATCACCATTGGCTTTATACAAACAATAATCAGTAAACCCGGTTACACATGTCTTATCATAATTCTGAACAGGGATTTCAAATCCAACTTGAGTATGATCGGCGAGATTCCACACGGCTTTTGTAAGAAGCGGATCAATAATAGAATACCGAGTTTCTTGTTCACTGATATGAAGTGGTGACAAAATAGAATTCCTGTTTAATTGTTTGTTTCACTCTTCATCTTAAAATTTTTCTTAACTGCCGGCTCAACCTAAAGGGAAATATTTATCGCAACATATATATGCGTAACTGAAATTTTATGAACAAAAATAGTGATAAGAATTGTTGAAGTCTAACTTTCATTTCTTGATTATAATGATGGAGGGATTTTAAAATAATTAACGATTTAGGGCCAAGTGTTTTACTATTTATCTATTTCAACTTTTTTAAGACGATATACAGACGAAAGTAGCAACGGTTTTCGAAATGTCCCCTTCAATTTTTTGCGCTTAGATTGATTTGAGAATTGAAATAAAGTAATTTTCAACCAGCTATTAGGAGATCATATTAAAACCCTATTCATACTTTTTCTAACTTTACATTTCTTCAGCGCTTATGCTCAGGAAAACGCAAGTGAGTTTTTTCCAAGACAAAGCTTATTCCCGAAATTATATGCAGACGGAACAGCGCAGCAGTTTTCACTTAGCAAGGATCTTTTAACAAGAAGATTCATCGGAGCAATCGGCGGCTTACAGCGAATTATTCAGTTTAGATTTTATGAGTATCCTATCCAAACTAGTTTAGGTGCTACAGTATACGCAACTCTTTACAGAAAAGCGGATGTGGTGGAAGTTCATACAGCATGTTTTTTTGTCGATCTTTTTTTCGATATTCAATTTTCTGAAAATTTTATTCTTCGCACGGGATACGGCCACTATAGCGCTCACCTTGTAGATGATGGAGTTGATAAATTACAGATTAAGGCAATCAATTATGCAAAGGATTATATCCCATTAATTACGGCATATCGAATGGGCAATCCGGGCTTATGGTTATATGGAGGATTTAGGTTCGATACGTACACCATTCCTGAAAAAAACAAAAGATGGAATTTACAATTTGGAATTGAAGGAGCAGATTTCCTGTTATCAGAAAATATAAAATTATACGGCGCAGTAGATTTCAAATTCAAATCGGAGGCGTCATGGGGTTCAACACAAAGTTATCAGATCGGGCTAAAATTTTTTGAATCTTTTTCCAATTCTCTAAGATTTGCGTATACATATCGAACTGGTTTGGATGACCGGGGTCAATTTTACAAAGCACATGTTAAATTGAGTACTTTGGGGTTATACTTTGATTTCTAAAAAACTTCGGAAATACACCGCTCGCAAATTGTTCTTGCTTTATTTTAGTTTGTTAAGTATTCAAGCCGGTTTTGCACAAGACTCGACGACGGTTGTCCAAGACAACACAGTAACGTCAACATTCTGGTCTAAACAAACCATTTCTCGATTAGCTGCTGGTGGATTTTCGCTTGGCATCTTAGGATATGCCTATGGAGTCTGGTGGAAAAATGATTACCGGTCATTTCACCTGTTTAACGAACCGCAGGGAGTTTTTGATGCTCATCTTGGAATAGACAAAGTTGGGCATTTTTACACATCGTATGTAATGTTCCATTCTATTTATGAAATGCTGCATTGGGGCGAACATTCTGATGAGGACACATTTTGGTGGACCGCTGGAATTTCGGCTTTTCATGCTTTGGCTATTGAAGTGGGAGACGGTTTGAGTCAGTATGGTTTTGATTATGAGGATCTAATTGCAAATTGGTCTGGAGTTGCATACGGTATGCTTCAAAAGGAAGTTCCGTATTTTGAAAACTTTCAGTTTAAGTGGAGTCTCTATTATCCTTTGAAAAAGCATGCATTTAAAGTGAATGATCTTTACGATTACCACATTTATTTCATCTCCGCAAAAGTGAATAATCTTCTTCCTGGTAAGTTGGAAAAATATTGGCCCGATTTTCTTCAGCTTGCCCTTGGATACAGCGGAAGGAATAATGTTACACAAAGAGAATTTATTCTTAGTCTTGATTACGATCTCGAACTTATTCCTATTGAAGGTGATTTTGCCAAAATGCTGAAGTCATTATTGAATATGATTCATCTCCCCGCACCCGGTGTAAAATTTTCGCCATCAAACAAGCCGGAATTTCATTTGTTGCTTTTAAATTAGACGAAGACATTTTTTTATTTGACTTTTCTTTTAGTAGCGGAGTAACATGATCACAATTTTCATTTGGATTTCGTCGTTTCGCTCCTCAATTTAAATCAATTCGCAATCCGGTTACTATCAAACAGAAAACCCTTACCATGCCAAGGCTTTTCTTGCTTAGTAGCGGGTTTACCAACCAAAACGAAGTGTCGGTTGGGGCAGTGAGGGAGACCAAAAAGTAATATTTATCAGTAAATGGAACCACATAGTGGCAGGCACTGATGACGCTGATTTTAAATGATTTTCGCAGATTTTTTAATTGAATAATTACTTATTGGTCACCCTTTTGAACATATATCCCGATTTCATCGGGATATGAGCCCGACGAGCAACTCCCCATCTGTCGAGACTCAACCACGCGCTATAATTTGCGAAGCAAATATAACTCTATCTTTTATTCTCCCAATTACTTAATACTTAACATTTGCTCTTCTGTCTTCCGTAAAACTTAACATTTATGGAAAAGTGGAAACTTTAAAATGGTAAAGTGAAGCAAATAAACTTTAATATGTTGCTATGTTCCATGCATAAACGGGAGTAAATGAATGAACTTTGCCCGCACACAATCGTTTTAGAAATGTTCATTTTTATTTTAAATTCAATAAAAGCAATTATTATCAATAGGAGGTTCGATTTAAATTAACGGTGAGATTCTTAGTACGAAATGATTCTTCTGCAGTTGAGCATAACTTTAAGAAACAGTACTATTAAAAACTGATAATACTCTTTAGAAATAGACATTTTAGTAAACAGATTTTTAATTTAAAGGAGGTTTGATATGATTGATATACTAAAGTTTCGGTTTTGTTTATAGATTTGAACGGCGCCATTCGGTTAAAGAGTGTCTTTATCTAATTCGACATTATTGTTAATTTTCCACAATCGTTTGTGCAAAATTATCTCCTATTATTCCAAATTATTTGTGATTTTTTAAATATTTCATGGTATCTATTTTTTTTCTTGACAATCCATTTTTGATATTGTAAATTTAGAACAAACGTTTGTGCAATTATAAAACTATCATCTTTCCATCATATTTAGTAAGTAACTGCTGAACATATGAAAAGTAACAATCCAACTTTGAAGAGTATTGCATCTAAACTTGGACTTTCGGTCTCAACGGTTTCACGCGTATTAAATGGTAAATCAAGCCGTTACCGGATAAGTAAAGAAACAGAAGAATTAATTCTGAAAGCCACCAAAGATCTCAACTACATGCCAAATCAATTAGCCAGGGGACTCAGGCTTAAAAGAACGAATACTATTGGCTACGTAATTCCGGATATTTCTAATCCCTTTTTTGCTAGTATCGCAAAAAGTGTTGAGAAGTCTGCAAGAAAATTAGGTTATTCAATTCTCTTGTGTGATAGTGAAGAGAATACTGAAATTGAGCGTACTTCATTGCAATTAATGCTTAATAGAAAAGTTGATGGATTGATAATCTCTCCTGTAGGATTAGAAGTCTCTCATTTGAAAACCATCGTACAAACTAATATTCCAATGGTTTTATTGGATAGGTATTTTCCCGACCTTAACATTCCATTCGTTACTTCAGATAATTATCAAGGTGCGTTAGATGCCGTTAATTTGTTGATAGAAAATGGTCATACTACAATTGCATGCATTCAAGGACTACGAAATACATCCCCCAATAATGATCGTGTAAAAGGATATCGGGATGCCCATATTAGACATGAATTATTTATTGATGAATCACTCATCGTTGGAGATAGTTTTGGCGAAGAAAACGGATATATAGAAACAAAATTGTTGTTGAGAAAGAAGATTATTCCAACTGCAATTTTTTCAGTTAGTAATTTAATATCACTTGGGGCTATTCGTGCTATTTCGGAAGAGGGATTAAAAATACCTAATGATATCTCAATGATCTCGTTTGATGATCAGCCCTATTCTCGATTTCTCGCTACACCAATGACAACAGTTGCTCAGCAAAACTCTCAAATTGGGCAGATCGCAACTAAACTTCTTATTGATCAGATTGAGTCCAACAGACGAATTGAACCCAGAGGCATTTTCCTCCCCACGAGAATTATCGTCCGTGATTCAATTAAAAGAATTTTTAAGCTTGATTTAAAAGCTCTTGGATAATTTTTCCAGGACAATTTGGCTGAATTATGAAAATTTTGCGCAATCGTTTGTTTATCTGTTTTCAGGCTATTTATTCATTAATTATAGTTCAATTTAATTCCTGAAGGAGAATGTTTGAAAAATAAAAAGATTCTTTTAATCGTATTAATAATTATTTCTTTAGGCTTCGGCTGCGGTGAACGAAACAACAAAACAGCCGATGCTAAGATTAAGTTAGTATTCTGGCACAGTTTTGTTGCATCTACAATTCCTGCCTTAAATGAACTCATCGATAAGTTCGAAACTGAACACCCTAATATTCAAATTGAAGCTCAATACATCCCAAGCGGAGATGCTTTAATTCAGAAATTGATAACTGCAATTAGAAGCAAAACAGCACCGGATATCTCATGGCTTCATTCAGATTTTCTGGAAGATTTGGTGGAGGCAGATGCAATCTACAAAATGGAAGATTTTATCAATGGATCGAATGGATTAGCAGAAGGGGAAATTGAGGACATTTACCCCGCACTTATTCAGTTTTCATCCTGGCGCGGAACATTGTACAGCTTACCAATGGAAGCTACAAATCTTGCTTTAATATACAATAAGGAAATGTTTAGAAAAGCAGGCTTAGATCCTGAGCAGCCGCCCAAAACATGGGATGAGCTTCATGAATTTTCAAAAAAGCTTACGTTCGATAAAGATAAGAATGGAAAAGATGATCAGACCGGAATGTTCATCCCTATTTATCCGGCTGCCGGACCATTGGGTTCCTGGATGGTATGGCAGTGGGAACCATTTCTTTGGCAAGCAGGTGGAGATATTATCAATGAAGAACAAACAAAGGTACTCTATGATGGCGAAGGTGGTGTGAAGGCCTTAGAGCTTTGGCAAAAAATTTATAGGGATTTAAGACTTAGAACTTTTACCTCTGATTTTGATGTGGCGTTTGCATCGAAGCGACTAGCAATGTCAATGGATGGTCCCTGGAACTTACCTCGATATAAAGATCTTTTAAAAAATCTTGATTGGGCATTTGCACCCTTACCTACAGGCCCTGTTAAACAGGCAACTGTTGTTGGAGGTGAATATCTTGCAATCTTTAAGCAAAGCAAACACCCTGATGTAGCCTGGCAATTTTTAAAGTGGATAATCGAACCTGAAATACAGGCTTTCTGGGCAATGAGATCAGGTTATTTACCAATCAGACATGCTGTATTAAAAGTACCTGAATTCCAAAAGTACCTAGAGGATAATCCAAACTTTAAGGTATTTGTAGAGCAGATGGAAGTTGGACAGGCGCAAAGACCAATTGATTATGGAGGATTGGAAATTACCAGGCATATGGCACAAGCAATTGAAAATGCTACAATCGGAAATCAAGATGTAAGAAAAGCGCTAAAAGAAGCAGCAGAGAATTCAAATAGATTATTAAACTCAGTGAAAAAAAAGTAGATGTTCCAAACCGGAAGAAATATTAATAAGAAGAGTTACAAGAGAGGTGATTTCTTAAGTGCATTTTTATTTTTATCACCCACGCTTGTAATCTTCACTACTTTCATATTATTTCCGGTTTTTTTCTCATTCTATCTTAGTTTCCATTCATGGAACATGTTTAGCGGAGCTACAACTTTCATCGGGCTTGAAAATTATACTCGAATGTTTCAGAGTAGTGAATTCTGGCAGGTATTGGGAAACACTGCGGTCTACACAATTGGTACAATTCCTATAAATATGGCATTGTCTCTTTGGGTTGCGCACATTCTTAATAAAAAATTAGTGGGACGAAAATTTTTAAGAACGGCTTTTTTTGCACCGGTTATTATTTCTCCAGTTGCGGCTGCAGTTATTTGGCGTTGGATGTACGATCCAAATTTTGGTTTAATAAATTACTCGATAAGCTTTTTAGGAATAGACGCAGTCAATTGGTTGAATGAACCAACAGCAGCAATGTTTGCTTTAATTATTATGGGAGTTTGGAAAACTTTCGGAATAAATATGGTGTTGTTCTCGGCTGGTTTACAAGGAATACCGGACAATTATTTTGAAGCCGCTGAGCTTGATGGCGCAGGGAAATGGGCAAAGTTTTGGCACATTACTATCCCAATGTTAGCGCCAACAACATTCTTTATATTAATTATGTCCATGATCTCATCTTTCCAGGTTTTTGATATTGTTTATGTTCTTACTTCCGGTGGACCAATGGGATCTACGAAAGTGCTGGTATTTTATGTTTATGAATATGCGTTCAAATTTTTCGAGATGGGATACGCTTCGGCAATTTCATATTTCCTATTCGCAGTTTTATTCGTTCTAACAATGGCTCAAGTGAAGTATTTGAAATCAAAAGTATATGGAGCTGCTTGATGAAGAAGAAGCTGTCAAGCATAAGAATAGTCAGATTTCTAAAAACTGCATCGTTGTATATAATTATTTATGCATTTGCATCAGCTGTACTAGCTCCTTTCATTTGGATGATACTCACATCATTTAAAGATATGAGCGAGATATATGTTTATCCGCCAAAATGGTTTCCATCAAAATTTAATCTTGAAAATTATATCAATGCATTTAGTGCTGCTCCTTTTGGAAGATATTATTTCAATAGTGTATTTGTTGCGGCTGCCGTAACATTAGGTCAGCTCATAACGTGCTCGATGGCTGCTTTTGCATTTGCGCGGTTGAAATTTTGGGGAAGAGATGTGCTGTTCTTCATTTTTTTAGGAACCATGATGATTCCATATAATGTCACTATGATTCCAAGCTTTATGGTTTTGTACTGGTTAGGGTGGATCGATTCGTACGCTGCGTTGATTGTACCGGGATTGGCATCTGCATTCGGCACATTCTTGCTGCGCCAATTTTTCATGACTATCCCCAAAGAGCTTGAAGAAGCGGCTTACATTGATGGTGCTACAAAACTTCAGGTACTTAAGAAAGTTATTGTCCCGCTTTCCAAACCGGCGCTTGCTACGCTTTCCATTTTTACTTTCATGGGAGTATTCAATGATTTTATTTGGGCTTTGATTGTAATTAATTCAGAAACTATGAATACAGTTCAACTCGGTTTAGCAATTTTTAGAGATAGATATATAACTCAGTGGGATTTATTAATGGCAGGATCTGTTACGGCTGTTCTTCCTATTCTAATCGTTTTCTTTTTTGCTCAAAAATACTTTATAAAAGGTATAACGTTAAGTGGACTTAAGGAATAATCAAGCAGCGGTGTTTTTGAAACGTTTTTCTCTGATTCTGATTGTGCTTGGTCAATCAATGCAGAATTATGCTCAGGACAAACCGTCCGTTAGTACTGGCAATCTAACTTTTTATTTAGATCAAGCATCTTTTGTCGGGAATGAGGGTAAGACTTATGTTGAGCTCTATCTACTATTTTATGCCGACCAATTGATTGATTTTTCTTCTGCCGAATTGCAAAAGAGTGAGATCAAAATATCTTCAATCGTTAAAGACAGCGATGGAAATCAAATTTCGAAATCTGATTGGGTAACTGAAGTAAAGCTTGAAAAAGATGAAGAACGCTCATTCGGTAAAGTGATATATGATCAATGGTCCGAAGAAATTCCGCCGGGAAGTTATGAAGTAATAGTTGAAGCTTCCGATTTAAAAAGTGTTACAAAAGGTAAATTGAGAAAAAATATTATCGTTCCGAAAATTGAAAACAATACCTGGAGCAGCAGCGAGATAGAATTTGTAGCATATGCCGACAATACTACTAAAGAAAATCATTTCAAGAAAGGGAATCTTAATATAATTCCTAATCCTTCCAGGCGATATGGAATATTGATTCCTAAACTTTACTTCCACTACGAAATTTACGGCATAGCGCAGAATGAGCAAGATTTGATTGTTGACTATTCAATAGTTGATGGAGCCGATAATAAAATTAAAGAACTAAAAAATGTAACTATTAAAAAACCTGGGGCTTCGGCTTCTGTGTTACATGGAATGGATGTTTCAAGTTTGAAATCCGGAGTTTATGAACTTGTTGGACTAATTAAAGACTCTGAGCTTAATTCTGCAATTAAAATATCAAGACAGTTTGAAATAATTCAAGCTGATTTTTTCCAGAGTTCATTGGCAGTAACCAAAGAGCAAGATGATATGTTTGAAACAATATTATCATACCTTGGAACATCACAGCAAATGGATTTTTATAAGTCTTTAAATGCGACAGGAAAAACTGAGTATATGATTCAATACTGGAAAAATCTTGATCTGGATCCCAATACAATTGAGAATAAATACCTTGAAACGATACAAAAAAAATTTGCTTATGCAAGTAAGAATTTTGGTTGGGGCAGAAATTTAGGTTGGAAAACTGAGCGTGCGAGAGTATTGATTAAATATGGTATGCCCGATGAAATAGATCAGCATTATTCTGAACCTGATAGTAAACCCTACGAAATTTGGATATACGGATTTGATAAGAAATACATTTTTGTTTTTGGAGACTTACAAGGCAACGGAAAATTTATTTTACTTCATTCCGATAAGCAAGGAGAAGTATACAATAATACTTGGGCTGAATACCTAAAGAAGATATAAGTTATTTCAAAAGAAAATTTTTATTTAAAGGTTTTTCTATGATCACGAATATTTTTTATCATCGTCACTTAATGCTGATTATAGTCTGGTCTATAATTTTTTATTCCTGTAATAAAGAAGACAATTCACTTGCACCATATGCAGGAACCCCGGCATTATCGAATCTGGTAGTTGAGGAAGGTTCGTTTAATCCAAAAGTAACATGGGTTGGCGGTGAAGTATCGGTTTTGGGTGTGAACAAAGGCAGTAAAGCAGCACTCGATTCCTCTCTGGTTTGGCTAATTCATTCTAGTTCGAATAATATTTTATATCCTGTAAAGTTTGGTAAAATTCCTTCAGGTGCTCAAGATATTACTTCCCAGTTTGGCGGTGTATTAAAAGACTCGCTTGATGAAGATGAAGAATATACATTTTGGGTAATGAAAGCTGAAGTTTGGAATCAAGCAGCAGCAAATCCGAATAAAGAAATTTTATCTGATTCTGTTGCAGGATCTGCGGTTGTAGTCTCGGGCGATACCATAATGATTACGCCTTTCAGCTTTACCAGAGCAAGTAAAAAATTGAATGTATACATAAATATTTTGAGTCCGAGATCCTTAGGTCCTCTCGCAGATCTGACCGTTGAAACAACTACTTTAAATATACCCCGCATAAGATGGAAGATTAAAGCTGCTGGTGTTACTGACACACTTATTGCTGCAATCGGTTTGGCGAAGGGATCAATTTATGATTTTTCTGGTGCTGTATGGGAAGTTTATTCGGTTAGAGATAGCTCAGGTACAAGCATTTATGCGAGAGATAATGTTATTAGCGGTCCGGTACTTGTTGGTGAAAGTTTTCCGAATACTAAAACATTTGTAGAGTTTAAAATGGAAAATTTTGAAAGAAATAATGATTATCACATTTGGATTGCAGATAAAACTTGGGATAAAGTAAACAGACAACGCTTTACTCGTGGTTATGCTTACATAACATTTCGTGTGGAATAAAATAATAATCCATTTTGCGGAGAAGTAAAATGATCTTTAAATTAAAAATTTTTTTGGCATTAATAATTCTTTTCTCACATCTTTTATTTGCAGGTGGTTTGGATAATAATAATGCTTATGGTACTAAAACTTTTACTCTCGATGGTTTGTATTTTGCAGGCAGCCCGGGGTTAGGTTCCATATTTTCAAATCCTGCCGGATTGAATTTTCTTAACGGTAAAGCTTTTGAATTATCTTTATTAGATGAGATTGAAGAGAATAATTTTAAGAGTGATTCGCGTGGAATCTATAAATCGTTTAGAGAAGAAAATTTTAGTATCGGCGGTGGGTTATATTGGAGTGTAGGTGAAGAGCTAACGTTAGGACTTGGCTACTTTCCGATAGTTGATTATCGAATCGATTGGCCGTTTGTTGTTTTAAGAACCACCGACACCTCATCTGCTGTTTTGCCTTTCAGCATGACAAACAATTTGGAAATTATTTCTATCGTTCCTTCTGCTGCATTTAAGCTTGGATCATTTTACCTTGGAGTATCGGCAAATATTTATCAAATAAATCATCAAATTTCTTTTCCGATCAACAATGAAAATTGGGGACAAAATCCAGGCTTAGCCGCGTATCAGTTTAAATATAACCTTGATACGTGGACATTCGGTGGCACTATAGGCGTAATGTACGATATTAAGGAAAATTTGAGAGTAGGATTTATTGTAAAAAGTGGTATTAACGCTGAGATAAAAGGTGATGCTGAAAGCAAAATATTTTCAGATTTGGATTCCGCCTCTTCCAAGACCAACACGACATCCAATATCTCAATTCCCTGGAAATTCGGTTTGGGTTTTTTATATGAAATTAATGATGGCACATTTCTCAATTTAGATGCAGCTTATAGTCTATATGGCAGTGAGAATAAAAAGTTATACTTTACTTATGATGATCCTCGATGGGTAAATAGAACAGCAAAGCTTGATAGCCTAACGGGATTTTCTGCAAACTCAATACCGATTGGTTCAAGAAATACAATTGACCTGGGTATCGGTGTTGAACATATATCTGATGGTGGATTGATATATCGCGCCGGTTATAGATTCTCGCAAAGCTCTAATTCTTCAGCATCTTATAGTTTTTTATTTCCAACAGTTGATCAAAATACTTTTACAATCGGATTAGGTTATAAAGACGAAAACTTAACTATTGATGCCGGTATTGCGTATACATTTGGCTTTACTAAAAAAGTTGGCATCGATGAAAATAAATTTCTTTTTGGCGAATATTCAGCAGACGGTTATATACCGTCATTAACATTGAGGTACAACTTCTAGTTCTTTTTTTAATAATAAAATACATTCCTGCGAGAAAGGAGGTACTGCAGGATGAGATTTAATAAGAGTGTTTTACAACAATTTAATAATTAAAGAAGGAGATCATAATGGACAAATTCAACAAACTTCTTGTTGGGGTTTTCATTCTAATACTTGCATCCGGTTTGTTTGCTCAGGATATCACTAAAAAGGTTGTAGAAGTCCCGAAAGTAGATACTTCAGTAATCAACGTCGATGGAGTAATGGATGAAACAGCATGGCAAACAGCAGCAGAAGCGAACCTGATAACATCAACTGGTTTTAACATATGGACGAACAAATATTACCGAGAGGCATTGACCGAACCGGATTATGATGAATTATATGGAAGGATGCTATGGACAAAAGACACATTGTATGTTTTCATACATATTGATGAGTTTGTAAATGATTCAACTAACCTATTCTGGAATGGAAAGTGGACTGGCGATCAATTATTCATAAGTCTATCAAACAGGATGGGAGTAAATATGAAGGGATGGTATGATGGTAATGTATACGCAGCACCGAACGGGCCATATCATTTCTTAGTATTGGGAGAAGATTTTACGTTGAATAACGGAGAGCATTCGTGGATACCGGATGAGTACAAAGGATGTCCGGAAGACACATCAAAGATATTCAATGCATCGGATATAGCACGCTGGGGAATAACGGTTGATACATTGACTGGTGTATGGAATATAGAAGCGGCTATATATAATCCAAACGTAACATCCCAATCATCAATAGGTTTTAATATTGGTGGAAGTACTGGGTCAACAAAATCGCATGCAGATTTTGGGGATGCATATGCATATTTCACATGGCAGCCAAATGTAGAGAACGAGCCATATTCGAACCCAACGGGAGAGAATGATCCCGGGTTCTACAACTTAGCTAATTCTGATTACTGGGCTGTACTAAATTTCGCAAGTGGTCCAACTGGTGTTGAAGATTATCCGGTTGAAGCTTCATTGCCAGGAAAATTTTCCTTGCGCCAGAATTATCCGAATCCATTTAATCCTTCTACAAAAATAAGATTCGATGTTTCGGATAATAGCCCTGTCACTCTCAGTATCTATAATGCAGTTGGGCAGTTGGTAACTAAACTTATCGATGCTCGTTCATTCGCTCCCGGTACTTACTCAGTATCATGGGACGCAGGAAAATTCTCATCGGGTGTTTACTTCTATGAATTAAAGACGAATAGTTTTCGCCAAACGATGAAAATGTTATTAGTGAAGTAATAATTATTTTGGCTGTGCAGCATTCAGCTGCACAGTCAATTATTTTTCTAACAAGCAAAAATAATTACATGAAAGCTGCAGTTCTCTACGGAGCACATGATTGGAAAATAGAAGATAGAAGGACTCCGCTATTTGGCGATAATGAATGCCTAATAAAAATTAAAGCTTGCGGCGTTTGCCATTCTGAAATTCATCAATGGGAAACGAGAGTCGAGGGTCTTGAGTATCCAAGATACATTGGACATGAAGTGGCGGGAGAAATTCTCAAAGTGGGTTCGCATGTTAAACAGTTTAAAGTAGGGGATCGAGTAGCAGCCTGGGCAGACGGCAGAGGTTACGCTGAAGAAATCGCTGTTAGTACAGAGTTTCTATCTTTGATCTCTGATGAAATACCGTACGAACATGCACTCTCTGAACCAATTGCTTGCACAACAAATGCAGTTCTAAGGACGAACGTTCAGCTTGGGGACACTATCGCACTTGTTGGAATGGGTTTTATGGGATTAATTATGCTGCAAGAGTTAAGATTAATAGGTGCTAAAAAAATTATTGCTGTCGATGTTCGTAAAGAAATGCTGGAATTATCTGCTAAGCTGGGTGCCGATATTCAGCTTAATCCTGACGAGCATGATATTGATCTAGAGATTAAAAAACTTACTGGAGAGAAAGGAGTTGATATTTCATTTGAAATTGGAGGCAATCAATCAACTTTGGATTTAGCATCTCAAATTTGCCGAATGGAAGGAAAGTTAGTGATTTTCGGTTACCATCCAGGTTCAAGAATAATTAAAGATTTAGGATATTGGAACTGGATGGCATTCGATATAATCAATGCGCACTTTCGAGATATGAAGACAATTTTGAACGGAATGAAGAGGGGGATGGATTTATTTAATGCCGGCAAAATTAAAATGGATAAACTAATAACCCATAAATTCAGGCTTGATAAGATAGAAGATGCTTTTACCTCTGCCAAGAATAAACCCATTGGTTTTGTGAAATCGGTTATTGTGTTCGATTAAAAAAATTATAACTGCCTATAATAAAGGTGAGATATGAGTAATAAATATTCCCTGTTTAAAAATTTGTTGAAGATTATTTTTTGTTTTCAACTTTTTACAAACATAGTTATGGCATCCGGCGGAAAGATTGCCGGTAAAATTATTGATGCTTCTTCGGGAGAGCCATTACCGGGTGTAAATGTTGTAGTCGTAGAATTAGCAACTGGTGGTGCTACAGATATTGACGGTGATTACTTCATCCTAAATATTCCTCCCGGTATTTACAGCATTAAAGCTTCCATAATTGGATATAAGAGTGTAACAAAGACAAATGTAGAAGTAAAAACTAATCATACAACAAACATTAATTTTGAGCTTGATGAAACGGTTTTACAAATCGGTGAAGATATCGTTGTCATCGCAGAACGTCCACTCGTTGAAAGGGATCAAACTTCTACACGACATTTTGTATCTGTTGAAGAAATTTCAACAAGGCCCGCTACACAGCTAAGTCAAATCTTACAGACCTTACCTGGAATTGATAATTATCAAGGACAATTGACCGTTCGTCGAAGTTCATTAGATCAAGTAGCTTTTTTAATTGATGGAATGCGGGCAAGCAATCCGCTCAACTACTCACCATACACTAATATTAATCTTTCTTCAATTCAGGAGCTCGAAATTATAACAGGAGGATTTAATGCTGAATATGGTCAGGCACAATCCGGTGTATTCAACATTGTTTCTAAAGATGGTTCCGACAACATAACGTTTTCAAGTGAATTTAGATACACACCGCCTCGTAAACCTCATTGGGGTACAGCACTTTATGATTATTCAACCGATCGTTATTGGGAGAATGCACATGCACGTCATCTTCAGTGGTGGATTGATAATCCCAATCAATGGGTTGACCCGAACGGCACACCAGGCAATGATCCCAACAGCATGTGGACTCCTGATCAAGCATATCAGTATTATATGGATACTCATCAGCCTCTGACTGACTATACAAATGAAGATACATACCAAAGCGAATTATCTCTTGGCGGACCTCTTCCTATTGACAATTTATATTTTTTTGTGACGGGTAAACAGCGCTCTATGCCGCCGGTGACCGGCAACAGCTATAGAAAGCGCGGTACCTGGTATGATGCGACTGCCAAACTTACTTATAGACCAACTAGCAGCATTAAGCTTAATTTTTCAGCGTTCTATGGTCAGGCAAATATAATATCAGGTATGGAATATGTTTTTACGGATTGGATTTCAGCTAACGGAATACAAAGCAAATATGCATATTATGATTTCATCGGTTACCCCGAAAATAGTAATGATGGTCAGACGTTGCAATTCACACATGTGCTATCACCAAATACTTTTTACACATTACAGCTTAGCCGGGTTTTCAGATATCAAAGCCAATCAACATTTCCCGGAGATGAGGACGGCTGGGCGCTTGGTGTACCGGTTTTTGATTATCTAAGAGCTGTGGATGAGTTTGGATTTTCCATTCCTGAAGGTAATAACAATTTATTCGGTCTACACTCTTCAGGATATTATTATCGGGGAGAGGATAAGAATTCTGAATACACACTTTCCGGGGATTACATTTCACAGATCAACAAAAATTTTCAGTTAAAAGCCGGTGCAGATTTTAGTTATTATATTCTTGATAGATTTCAAGAATCAAAAGCATATTCTGCTACAGAGGATGAAATATATCATCCGTATGAAGGCAATCTTTATGTTCAAAGTAAACTGGAATTCGAAGGTTTAATAATGAACATCGGGTTACGATATGATTTTTATAACCCCAATGATAAAAAATATTTAGATCCGTTCGATCCATTTGATTTGTACCTTGCATTTCTTGAAGGAAGAGCACCTAACCCCAGAACAGAACCAACTTCTACCTATAATCAACTATCACCAAGGATTGGTATATCTCATCCCATATCTGAAAATACAGTTCTTCATTTTTCTTATGGGCATTTTTTCCAAAGGGCACACTTTGGGACTTATGGTGAGGGACGAGATGAAGTACCGGGTCTTCTCAATACTTATGTAGCTGGACAGGTTCCCTTTGTACTTGGGAATAGAGATTTAAAACCCAGAAAAACAGTTGCATATGAGATTGGATTCGAACACAACATTGCTGGAATAGTTGCAGATGTTACTGCATTTTATAAGGACAACACAAATAATGTGAAACAGATCAGGATAATAACCGAAAGTGGGGGCAGCTATTTTACTTCTGGCAATAGCGATTATAGTGATGATAAAGGAGTCGAAATTTCTCTTCGCAAACCGTTATCTGATAATTGGGGAGGGTATTTAAATTATACATGGAGTACAGGTATATATGGCCGGTCAGGAGATCCAGATATTATCGTGCCCCCGGGATCAGAAGTTCAAATCGGTCAACCCGCCAACATTGGCGATGTTATCTACTATGATCCTGCACGGCTAAAATTTGGAATTACATATCTCTCACCTAAGAGTCTTACTTTTTTAGGCGGAATATTTTCGGATATCCAATTTTCAATGGATTATAGAGTTTTCTATCCAAACGAGAAAGATCCGGGACATGTATTTACTATTGGAACGCAATCTTATATACGACCACCCGATGTAACTGCCGATATTCGAATAAGAAAAGAATTTACCTTAGGTCCATTTAAACCTGCTATCTTTTTAGAAGTGCTTAATGCATTTAATAATAAATGGGTTGATGTTAATGTTGTGAAATCATCTTCTGCTGAAAACAGAGTAAAATTTGTGAACTCGGGTTTTACAGAGTTTCCTGCTAAAAGCAATAGTGGAGCTCCGTTCCCTGATCTTACTAGCTATCGAAATTTACCGAGGCAAATAATTTTCGGCTTTGGTTTAGGATTTTGATTTATTTTCTTTTAAGGAGAATATTAAGAATGAAAAAATTTAATGAACGGTTTTTAATCAGTTCGCTTTTTACTTTTATAATTATTACAGATACTGTTTATCCTCAGCAGAATTTCGCTACTCATACCAGAGGGAAGTTATGGGAAACTCTTTATAACTGGGGATTCATTGGAGATCCTGGAGCATGGGATTATAATCAGACAACTGGTATCGGATTTTATCCCGGTTTTTCCGGGTTCGATTTCCCTCGAAATGAAATTGATGCAAATGGTTATATAACCGACGCGAACTTACATAATTTTCGAAGCGGACCCTGGATAATTGCTAAAGGTGGGAAGACTCTAATTCCTCCCGATTGGTCACCTGAAAACAGAGATTATTTACTCTATCATTCCTCACTTGCAACCGGAATTGAAGGAGTCGTTGAAGGCAGCATTAGTCCTTTTATTAAAATGCGCAACTTTGTTGAATCCGATAACTTTGATCCCCGGTTACCTGAAGAAATGAATTATGCGGAATTTCACACCTCTGCAGGAGTAACTGTTAAACAAAGATCGATGACCTGGAGTTTTCCTGGCTATGATGATTTTATAATCTACGATTATACTTTTACAAACCAGGGCATGATTGCAATTCCGGCAGCTAATCAAGTTTTTCCATTGCAGCAGTCGTTAAACGAAGTTTGGATTGTTTTTCACAGCGGTCTTCAAGTATCTACAAAAGGAAGACTTAATTTCTTTTATGACGAGAACTTCTTAACATCTACCGCTCCAGCAGGAGGTTTCGGTTGGAAAGATGAGGGCGGATTGTACGATGATTATTATGCTGTCGAAAATGATGTTACTGATGGAAAGGGTCTTCTCTATTACAGCAGAGATTACAATGGGGGAAGAGAACCATCTCCATGGAATGGTTATAAACAAAAACCAAATTGGATAAATGACCTTAAAGTTAAACCTGAATGGTTACCTGAACTTCAAGATCCTTCGGCGTTTGGTTTTGTGTTTTTATATCGAACCCTGCATCCGGGAAGTAATGGAAACCCTTTCGATGCTGATCCTGCCTTCTTCAATATTTATTCAGATGGGGCGGATAAATTTAAAGGAAAAACTGTGGATTCTGAAACTTTTGGATTAGATGTATATAAACCATTTGAAATGTATGATTTTGCAAGACACAATAAAAGAGCTGCTAATAATGGTCATTTGTACTGCTGGTATTCAAGCTCTTTTGGACCTTATAGCTTAGCTCCCGGTGAATCTGTTAGATTAATAGTTGCAGAAGTCGCAGGTGTAATGGATTTGAATCAAGTTCAGAAGGGAGATCCGAATCATTGGTTAAAAACATTTGATGAAGACTGGCAGAATGATAGTACTAATGCAGATTTACGGAGAAATGTAGATGCAGTAAGGAATGCCGTCCTTTGGGGATTCGGAGCAAATATTGATGGAATTGATATCGCAGCGGATGTTCCGGAATCACCACCAGCACCAAAATGTTATGCAATCAATTCTTCTTCCGGTGCAGATACAGCTATCATTGCTGTTAGCTGGGATAAGATTGCTGAACAAACTAAAATTGATAATGGCGCCGGACAGATATTCTATGATGGTGCTGCTGACTTAGATGGATATAGAATCTTTCGAGGTACCGATAAAAGAGGAATCTGGCAGTTGATTAAGGAAATTCCTTTTTCCGAGTTTGATCTGTACTGGAATGAAGAAGAAAACTTATATGAATACTTTGATAACACCGTTCAATTCGGATTTCAATACAATTATTATGTACAGGCATTCAATTCCACACCGCGATCATGGACGTCAATTAATGGAACTGTAGTAAATAATTTAGGAGAGCTTGTCAGTTCAGATATCAATAGATCGACTAGGGTAAGTGCAAAACCGGGTCCCGTTTCTGTCGCCGGGGGCTGGGATGTTTTCGTTGCACCAAATCCTTATGTGGAAGGTGATCCTCAGAGAAGTTTCGGTGGAGCCAGCCAGGGTGAGCTTCAATATAAAATTGAATTTAGAAATCTGCCCGAGAAAGCAACGATAAAAATTTTCAACATAGCAGGTGATTTAATTAAAACACTTAAACATGGTCCGGATGCCCAGGGAAATCTTTATGGAACAATTGAATGGTATCAGAGATCTGAATCGGGATTGCTCGTTGCACCCGGAATGTACATTTATGTTATCGAATCTGAAGCGGAAGAATCAATCGGTTCGAGGACTACCGGCAAACTTATGATTATAAGATAAAAAATAGTTTAACTATTTGGTTAACATCTGGAGATAAGAAATTGAAAAAGCAAATAATCTTTCTGTTTACGCTGTCGTCATTAATGGGCAGTATATCATTTGGTCAATTCAATAAAGCTGGCCGAACATCATTTCAGTTTTTAAAGATAGGTATAGGTGCTAGACAATCAGCTCTAAGTGAGGCAAGCATCGCAGGTGTGGCTGATATCAATTCCGTCTTTTGGAATCCGGCGTCGATTACAGGCATTAACGGTATCGAAGCCGGATTTAGTTACACGAGATGGATAGGCGATTTGAATGTTA
The DNA here is from genome assembly GCA_001803045.1 of Ignavibacteria bacterium RIFOXYB12_FULL_35_14. Lineage (GTDB taxonomy): Bacteria > Bacteroidota > Ignavibacteria > Ignavibacteriales > Ignavibacteriaceae > XYD12-FULL-36-8. The sequence continues at coordinate 28,412 of MHAR01000018.1, forward strand.
TGGCAGGTGCTGTTGGTATCAACCTTGGAAGCGTTGGAACATTTGCTTTGAATTATGCTTCATTAAATTATGGAGACATCGAGGAAGCACTTGTCACAAGTCCAACAGGTAGAAACGATACGCGTACGGGCAGTACTTTTACGGGTAATGATTTACTTGTAGGGCTTGCATACTCACGCTCATTTACCGATAAATTATCGATTGGGATAAACATAAAATATATCCAGGAAAAGCTTTTCATTTATACATCATCCCTTTGGGCTTTTGATGTTGGCAGTTTGTATGATATAGGTTGGCGTGGAATTAAACTTGCCATGAGCGCACAAAATTTTTCCAGCCAGGCAAGATGGCTTAATACTAAAGCCGAAGAGCAGCAGAGTTATGAGATTCCGCTAATCTATCGTATTGGCAGTTCAATTGATCTTTTGGGCGGGGAACATTTATTCTTCGGCGGAGACCCCGGTCAACACAGGCTAACATTAAATGTTGATGCAATTCATACCAATGACTATGCTGAAAGACTTCATGTTGGAGTTGAATATTGGGCATTCAACCTTCTTGCTTTACGTGGAGGATATAGAATGAATTATGATGAAGGTAATTTCAGTGCTGGTATTGGACTTAACTACGAAACTGAATTTGTTCATTTGAAAATTGATTATGCATATGTGGGCTATGACTTTCTACAGTCACCACATCGGTTTTCGATTTTGATGTCGTTTTAGAAAAATATATAAGCAAAGGATTCTTCAAGTATGGCATTTTCTTCCAAGTTTATTCACGGTGAAGTTCTTACAAAAGAAAATTTTAAAAATCCTCCTCACGAGTTAGGTATACTGCCCTTTTGGTTTTGGAATGGTGAGATGGATGAAAAGGAAATGGAATGGCAGTTAAAAGAATATAAATCCAAAAACATTTTAGGAACATTTATTCATGGCAGGTTTGGTGAAAAGATCGGCTACCTTTCCGATACCTGGATGGAAAGAGTAAAATATGCTGTAGAGAAAGCAAAGGAGATTGGAATCGATCTTTGGGTTTATGATGAAATGAATTGGCCAAGCGGTACTGCTGAAAGACACGTTCCAAAAGTTTTTCCGCATCTCAGGCAAAAATATCTTGAGTTAGTACCTTTGATGGTCGATGGACCGCTTTTCACTTTTCTTGAAGCAACTGATGATAGATATGTCAATACAGGGAATTCTAAACCTATTGCCGCTTTTGCATGCAGTGACGAAGAATATCAAAAAGGAATTACCAATCTTATTGATCTTACTCCCAACCTATCCTTTAATGCAGTAATTCCATGGGAGGCACCTGCCGGTAAATGGAGATTACTTTATTTCCTTGAGAAAGAAATAGATTACTATATAGATGCATTAAACCCAGAATCAACTGCAAAATTTATTGAAGTAACTCACGAGAAATATAAAAAAGCAGTGGGAAAAGATTTCGGCACAATCGTTCCGGGTTTTTACACCGATGAACCCGCCATGCATTATTATCACATGGGACTTGATAATCTTGTTATCCCCTGGACGACTAAAATGTTTAAAATATTTAGGCAACGAAGAGGTTACGATCTTAAACCATATCTCCCCGCACTGTACACATCGATGGGTGATATTACTTCAAAAATACGATATGACTTTTGGAGAACATTGACTGAGCAGTACTCTGAGTCATATTACAAGCAGATTCGAGACTGGTGCGATGAAAACGGAGTTTTGTTTACAGGTCATCTTCTTGGAGAAGAATGGCTACGCGTTCATGCACGGTGCGAAGGAAATATATTTAAGCATCTCAAACATTTTCATATCACAGGTGTCGATCATCTATATCCCAAAATCGGTACGGAAAGCGAGCCTGATCAGCACGTTGCATTAAAATTAGCAAGTTCGGCAGCTCACCATTATGGCATCACAAGGTTATTATGTGAATCTATGGGTGGAACATATTGGGATTGCTCACTCGAAAGAATGAAATGGATTGCTAACTGGGAATATGTGCTTGGTGTAACAATTTTTAACAATCATGGTTATCATTATTCTATTGAAGGTGAAAGAAAACGTGATTGGCCACCATCCCAGTTTTATCATCACACATGGTGGAAGTATTACGATAGATTCACAATATATATGTCACGGCTGGGGCATATACTTTCTGGCGGAAAACATATAGCAAAAATTTTGGTGTTATATCCTATCAATAGCATTTGGACGAACTATGTGCCGCAATCAAGAAACGATATAGGAAACGTTATTGAATTCGATTTTAACTATCTCACCGATGTTTTATTGCGTCTGCATTTTGATTTTGATTATACTGATGAGGACATACTCTCTGAAGCAAAAGTTCGCGATGGCAAAATCATAATTCGTGATGAGGAATTTGAACTGTTGATTCTTCCACCTTTGACTCACATCAAGTCATCAGCGTTTGATAAGATAAAAGAGTTTGTTAACAATGGCGGTAAAGTTATTGCTGACACTTTGATTCCCACTGAGTTTCTTGAGTATGAAAAAAGTGATGCACAAAAGAAACTTTCTGAACTTTTTGGAGTCGATCCACAAAAAATTCTTCATAACTTTGGAAACGGTGCAGTATTCGGAGTAACACACAAAAATTCAAATGGCGATGTTTATGTTATCGAGGGAAGAGGTTTAAACATTGAAAGGGAAAAAGAAAAGCTTAATGAGATAATACTTAAGTGCATCAATCCTGATGTAAGTATAAGTGACGAGAATATCTTCTATCTGCATCGTAAGAAAGACGGATTTGATATTTATTTTTTTGCAAACGTATTACAGGAACATAAAGGTAAAGTCGAAATTTCTTTTGAGAAAGTTGGCAAACCGGAAATTTGGAATCCGAATACAGGGGAAATTGAACCGCTCTTTGTTTATCATATCAAGGAAGATAGATTATACATAACTCTTGAGTTTCCTCCGAGTGAATCTCATATTGTCGTCATAAAGAATGAAATGCCCAAATCTTTTATTTCTCATACAAATCTTTCTATAGAAAAAATAGATGAGAAGATTGTTCATGCTTATGGAAATCCTGTCGATCATCATGTCTTTATCGATCTTGTTGAAGCTGATAAGCTGCGTAATATCAAATCACCGGCTAAGAAAAATCTTCCTGAAATAAAGCTTGATGGTAATTTTGATTTTCACATCGAAGATGACAATGTATTATGTATTTCTAAGTGGAAGATGAAAATGATTGAAACTTCTGATAGAGAGATCGTTTACTCAAAAGCTGATTATAATGATAACGCCTGGCTAAACGTAACACTTGGTTCGTGGGAATTACAGCTTCCACAAGAAAGGGATGAGGAAGTTTACCCGGTTGCTTTGTGGTACCGAACAACATTTAAAGTTGAACATATTCCTTCTGACATGCGAGTGCTAATTGATGGATTCAGTGCAAAGAATTATCAATTATTTATTAATGGTATAGAAGTAACTGATAAAGGTAGAAGAAGCAAACTCGATGCTGAAATAAAAGAGGTGGATATAAATAAATTTTTAACAAGAGGTACTAATCTGGTTGCAGTAAGATTACTTGTTTCCAGAAGAACAGATGGAATTCTTGATTTGCTGAAAATTGTCGGGGATTTTTCTCTAAAGCAAAAAGATGAACAGTATGTTATTGCAGCTAAAAAATCTGATATTAAAATTGGTGACTGGACAAAACAAGGCTACCCTTTCTTCTCAGGAACTGGAGTATATGAAACGGAAATCGATTTAACCAAAGAATGTCTTGAGGGAAAACTTTTTCTAAATTTAATTTGCGGCGAGGATGTTGCAGAAGTTTTGGTGAATAATTCTGAACCAATTGTTATCCCTTGGAATCCATATAAAACTGAAATAACAAAGTTGGTTAAACCGGGTAAAAATAAAATCATGATCAAAATAACTAATACCTTAATTAATATTCTAGAAGGTGTTCAAAAGGAATCCGGATTGCTGAAAGTGCCGGTTATCGAACATCTGAATGTTTACACTTTTCCTCTTTAACTAATTCAGGCTACAAAAATGAACAAGCAGGGCGTTTTAGTTGTAGGAAGTTCCAATATTGATCTTGTTGTGACTGCCCCGAGATTTCCAAATCCCGGTGAAACAATTTTTGGAAAAAAATTTGAGATGTTTCCCGGTGGTAAAGGTGCAAACCAGGCGGTATGTGCTGCCCGTTTGGGATGCAAGACAATTTTTATCGGTAAAATGGGCAACGATGAATTTCGCGAAAAACTATTGCAGATATTGATCAACGATGGGATTGATATTCGAAATATTTTCGTCGATGAGAACGAACATACCGGAACGGCATTCATTACAGTTGATGATAACGGTCAGAATCAGATCATCGTGATTTCAGGAAGCAACATGAGACTTACGCCGGAAGATATCGATTCAAAGTCACACCTTCTTTCAGATGTTGCAGTTGTATTAACTCAGCTTGAAACTCCTATTAGCACAGTCATCAGGTCAGCAGAATTAGCCAAAGAAAACGGTGCAGTCTTCATTTTGAATCCAGCTCCGGTTACAAAACTACCAGAATCTTTATTCCAATTAGTTGATTATTTAATTCCAAATGAAAATGAACTTGAATTAATTTCCGGGCTTAAAATTACCGATGAGCGTTCAATTACATATGCATCAGAGCGAATGCTGAATAAAGGCATAAAAAATATCATTGTAACTTTAGGCGATATGGGAGCGATGTTATTTAACCAAGAGAAGGTTAAGCGGTTCCCCACTAAACAAGTGAAAGTAGTTGATACAACGGCTGCTGGTGATGCATTCAATGGTGCATTAGCATACCGGCTTTCGGAAGGTGATTCTGTAGAAGAGGCAATCGAATTTGCAAATAATATTGCTTCAATAGTTGTAACCAGAATGGGTGCGCAGAGCTCTATGCCGTATTTAGATGAAGTTAAAAATTTACTACCACATTAAATTATTCGGTTAGGAGAATTACAATGAAACGCAGCGGCGTGCTGAATTCTAATTTATCATTTATCATAGCTTCTATGGGTCATAAAGATAAGCTTGTTATATGTGACAGTGGACTTCCAATTCCAAAACATTCGGATGTCGTTGATCTCGCTTTAACTAAAAATATACCCCGATTTCTTGATACTTTGAAAGTTGTGCTTGAGGAGCTAAGAGTTGAAGAGGCAATAGTTACAACCGAGCTTGTAAAAAGTAATAAAAAATATTTCGATGAAGTGTACACACTCCTCGATGGTGCTAATATTAAGAAGGTAACACATAAAAAATTTAAAGAGCTTACCCAAAATGGAGGTAATATAACATTTGTTAGAACCGGCGAGGCAACCCCATATGCGAACATAATTCTCATTTCGGGTGTAACATTTTAATGGGAGCGTTTATGAAGTATAGAAAGTTTAGAAAATTAAATTGGAATGTTTCGGAAATTGGATTTGGTGCCTGGGCAATTGGCGGAGATATGTGGGGTCCGCAAAGCGATGACGAATCCATAAAAGCACTACATAGAGCAATTGATCTTGGGGTAAACTTTATTGATACAGCACAAGGATACGGAGGCGGCCATAGTGAAGAAATTATTGGTAAAGTGCTAAAAGAGAGAAGTGAAGAAATTTACATTGCCACAAAGGTTCCGCCAAAAGGATATGCACCATGGCCTCCACCAGATAATTATGATTCCCGCATTTCTTTCCCAGGTGATTATATAATTGAGGAGTGTGAAAAATCGCTTAAAAGGTTCCAGCGTGACTACATCGATATTTACCAATTCCACACATGGGCATCTGCATTTAACGTACGTGATGAATGGTTTGAAGCAATGAGCAGATTAAAAGAACAAGGTAAGATAAGAGCAATCGGAGTTTCAGTACCTGATACGACACCGGATGCAGTATTAGCATCTTTAGTTAACGGCAGAGTTGATGCAGTGCAGGTCATCTACAATATTTTTGAACAATATCCTCAGTTTAATCTTCTTCCTATTGCTGAACAGACAGGTACAGGAATAATTGTACGAGTTCCCTTTGATGAAGGATCGCTGACCGGAAAATTTACTTTGCAAACAACCTTCCATGAAAGGGATGTACGAAAAAATTATTTCCGTGGAAATAATCTTCCTGCAGTAATTAAAAAAGTTAAGGAAATTGAGAAGTTCAAAAACAGTAAAAGTCACATTGACTGGTCGATGCCGGAATATGCATTACGATTTTGCTTGAGTCATTCTGCTGTAAGCACCGTTATCCCTGGAATTAGAACTGTAAAGCAAGCTGAAATGAATACTCAAGTCAGTGATGGAATTCTTCTCGGCTCGGATGAGATTGACGAACTGAAGAGATTCTACTGGCGAAAAGATTTTTGGCATGAAGAAGTTGCTCCCGAATAAAACAATCCCAAATAATTCTTAAACGTTTAAGGAGTTTATATGAATAGAAAAATTTTATTAATCATAGTTATAGTTTTTGCTTGCTTAATTTATAGTTCAGCACAAACCGAAAAGCTGATGTATGATAAGCTAGAAAGACCGCAAGGAATAACTTTTTACAAAATGCCCGTCGGCTTGTGCGAGGATTATCCCGAAGAAACTACGACTATGGAAATTATCAGAAATGATTTTGAATTTCTGAAGAAGCATGACATTAAATTTATGCGTATCTCATTCGGCTGGGATGCAATTGAATCGGAGGAAGGAAAATATAATTGGCTTTTCTGGGACGAATTTGTTCGCATGGCTGTAGATGATTACGGCATTACTTTACTTCCCTACATTTGTTACGTACCTCAATGGATATCAACCGGTGCTAAGGATACAATGTACTTTTGGAATTATCCTCCAAAGGATAATAAACCTTGGGGCGAATTTGTAAAGTCGCTTGTAAACAGGTATAAAAATAGAATTAAGACCTGGGAATTGTGGAATGAACCGGACATCTGGATTTACTGGCAGGGTACAAGAAAGCAATTCGTAGATTTTATGAAAGCCGGAGCAGAAGCAGTTCGTGAAGCTGATCCCACAGCAAAAATTGTTTTTCCTGGCATTGCTTACGATCCTGAATTTGTGAAAGATCTTTTTAAAAATTGGGGTATGGGTAAATACTTCGACATTGTGAATATGCATAACTATTATGAAACCTGGCATCGTCATCCAATTGAAGAAATAACGAATTATGTAAATGAAGTTCACGATGTAGTATGGAGATACGGAAAAAATCAACCGTTATGGATGGCAGAGGTTGGCTACAGCACATTCCGTAAAGGTGCAAGAGTTTCCGATTCATTCAATGCGTATTATGATTATGAACATTCGCCAGAGTATCAGGCAGTTCATCTTTTCAAAACACTAGCTCTTGTCGCATCGACAGAAAAAGTTTCAGCAGTAGCCTGGTATGAAATTAAAGATCTACCTCCAAGTGAAAATGTAATTGGTGATAATGATAACAACCGTTACCTCGGTGTTGCATATCCCGATCATAAACCAAAGCCATCTGCTAGAGCGTTACAATTTTTCAATGAACTCTTCTCAAAAAAATACCGCAATGGAAATGACAAGTTAAAAGTTGATAGAACTGTTGGTTCAGAAACAGTGGTCAATGCTTTTGAAAATGAGGATGGGAGTTTCATTGTAACTGCTTGGATTCAGACGACTATTCCCGGTAGAACCGGCGATGACAAAAGTGGAATGGCTAAAGATACAAGAAAAGAAACCATAGGCATTCAGCTTCTTTCGGACTTAAAAGGTGATGTAACTCTTTATGATGAATTAGGCAAAAATAAAGAATTCAGTTTTGTCGAGAAAAAAGGTGATACATTAGTCCTAAAGGATGTAAAACTTGAAGGTGGCAAAATCGTTGTCTTTGAAATTAAATGACAAGATATTTAAGCAATGATAATTAAAGCAAAAAATATAACTCCCGAAAACTTTTTATCTTTCGGGAAAATTGTGATCGGTGCTTTCGGAAAACCAACATTACAAGCTGCAGATTATAAATTCTGGTCTGATATTATTAATTATAAAATTGATGGTGACACCGAAATTGGTATTTGTACAGTTTATAAAAAGGCGACAAATTCTATTAACGGAATGGAACGACACCTCAATACTCCGGAAATATTAATCCCGATTGAAGCTCCGTTCATACTCCCATTATTAACTGATAGAGATAAACCCGAACAAGCGGAAGCATTCATAGTTGATATTGGTCAGGCAATTGCAATCGATGAGAAAGTATGGCATGGTGCGTGCATTCCTCTCAATAAAAGTGAATGCTCATACTTTGTAATTTTTAAGAAGGGAACACCATTTAGCGATGTTGAAAAAACCAATTTACCTGAAATAACCATTGAACCATAACAAACGTTAATCATTTAGTGCAAGTATGGAAGGTTTTAAGATTAAATTTAAGAAAAACATTTTTCAGCTTGGTATAAATCCTTTCGATGTTGAAAGCATTTTTTATTTTTCAAAACGCACAAACGTTTGTCCCCAGGGTAAGATGAGTTTGCTGCTTCGAACACCTGATGCAGTTAGTCATCCTGTTCTATTAACAAAAATAAAAAGAGTTATATCCAATGGAAATTCAATTTCAATTATTGCTGAGGGTTTATCATCAAAATATAAAGCTAAACTAAAAATCTCCGCTGCTGGTGATGAAATAAAATTTAATTGCTATGTTAATTCGCCAAAACCAATTTGGTTACTGGAATGGAAGCTATCTGGATTGAAGTTGAACGAGGTTTTAGTTCCAGCCCTTGGCGGACAATCAATAAAAAGTAATGCACCCGAAGGAACTCAATTATCGTACAAATATCCTTTTTGGTGGAATGCACAATTTGTCCTTGGCTCAACAGATTTTGGCGGGATTATACTTCGATCTGAAGATAAGAAACCCGAATTGAAATTGTTGCGAGTTTTAAAGGAGAAAGACTCGTTCGAAATAACTTATGGGTTTGAAGTTCCTGCGCCTCTCGATAAAAAATTATTTAAAGCTGAATGGCATTTAGGTTTTTACGAAGGTAATTGGAAGGAGGGGGTTGAAATTCATAGAAAGTGGCTTGAGAAAGCATTTGATTTAAGGCCATTTAGTCAGCATTCAAATTTTCCCAAATGGGCAGGTGACATAAATTTTATTTTGGAGGTGTGGGGAGCGCGGCGAGATAGAATAAATCCAGCACATTCATTTGATGAAATGCGGGAGCGAATTAATGATTTTTCAAAAATATGTGATCCTCAGAAAACACTTTTATATCTTGCAGGATTTGCTGAGCATGGAATTGATTCTAATGCTCCTGATTATAATCCAAGTCCACAATGTGGCGGGGAATCAAAATTTAAGTTGTTAATAGATGAAGCGCATTCGTTGGGTTACAAAGTAATGATTCATACGAATGTGTTAGCCATGACTTTCAATCATAGATTGTATTCCAAGTTTAAAAAATTTCAAGTTGTTGATTGCTTTGGAAAAGAGCAAACCTGGGGATTGGATATGGATGGGGATTGGCTAGCCGAACCTTATTTTGCATATATCAATCCTGCTAATAAAGAATGGGGACGGCTGATTGTGAAAACCTTTGGTAAACTAATAAACCAATTTAAACTTGATGCAGTGTTTCTTGATCAAACTTTACTTGCATTTAATGTAAGTAAAGGAAATAATTTTTTAAGAGGAATGAGAGAACACATTCAGCGACTGCAAAAAGCTTTTCCGAATATTCTTTTTGCAGGCGAAGGTATAAATGAACAAGTTCTTCCTGCCTTGCCAATGGCTCAGATTCATGGAATTGATAGCATTACAGAAGTTCACGGAATGGAAGGTCAAGTTGCATGGCGTGAAGTTCATCCGGTATCATCTTACTTGTTTGGAAAATATACTCGACTAACTGCACATCTTCTAACAAAGCATCCTTCGCATCCAATGTTTGCTTTCCAGGAAAAATCCTATGATAAATTAGGTGTAATTCCAGCCCTTGTTCTTTATACATCGGATCAGCAATTAAATATATCAGAAACTAAAAATATGATCACTCGTGCTTCAACACTAAAACCATATAAGGATTTATCATGAGAAAAATTAAAACTGCTATTATAGGCAGTGGATTTATGGGAAGTACGCACCTAGAAGCCCTTCAACGTATCGGCGGTGTTGAGGTTATTGCTCTTTCATCTGACGATCGAAAAAATGGGAAAGCCTTAGCCGATAAGTTCTCTATCAAATCTTTTACTGAGAATTGGAAAGAGGTTATCGCAAATCCCGTTGTCGAAGTAATCCATAATTGTACACCAAATCATCTGCATTTTGAGATCAATTTAGCCGCAATCAAAAATAATAAACACATCATTTCTGAAAAGCCATTGACTAATAATTCCAAGCAGTCGGTTGAGCTTCTTGAACTACTAAAAAAACATAAAGTTGTGAATGCTATTAATTTTAACTACAGATTTTACCCGCTCATCCAGCATGCAAAATCTATGGTCGAGACAGGACAAGTCGGAGATATATTTCTTGTGCATGGGAATTATTTGCAGGATTGGCTTTACTACAAAACCGATTACAACTGGAGATTAGAAAATGATTTAGGCGGTGAGTCAAGAGCCATTGCAGATATTGGTTCCCATTGGTGCGATATGGTTCAGTTTTTAATCGGTTCAAAGATCAAAAAAGTATTTGCCGATCTAGTTACCATTCACAAACAAAGAATTAAACCTGCTGAAGCTGTTCAAACATTTAAAGGGAAAGAAGCTCGTGGGGGTATTGGAAGCGAAGTAAATATAAAAACCGAAGATGCAGGAACAGTCCTGCTGCATTTTGAAAATGGTGCAAGGGGTGTGTTCACCGTATCGCAGGTGAGTGCAGGGAGAAAAAATCATTTTTGGTTTGAAATTGATGGAAGCAAAAAATCATTTTCGTGGAATCAGGAAAATCCGAATGAGCTTTGGATTGGATACAGAGAAAAACCAAATGAAATTTTAATAAAAGACCCATCACTATTAAATGAAGATGCGAGAAAATATGCCGGGTATCCCGGCGGCCATCCTGAAGGATATCCAGATGGACCCAAAAATCTTTTTACATCTGTCTATAATTTTATTCGTGAAGGTAAGGATTCTAATAAAGACAAACCTGACTTCCCAACTTTTGAAGATGGGCATTTAGAAAATAAAATTGTTGAGGCAATACTTAAAAGTAATTACCAACAAAAGTGGATTAGTATTTAATTATGGGAGCCATTAACTCAATCTTAGTGAAATAATAAAATCAGCCTCCTTATATTGAGTTCTATAACGCCAGGCTCCCATAATTATTCAAAGGAGATAAAATGAAAATAGGATTTCTAACAGCTTGCCTTCCAAATATTGAATTCGAAAAATTAGTATCCTGGTCTTCTAAGCAAGGATTCAAAACTCTTGAGCTTGCTGCCTGGCCGGTAGAATCTGATCGTGACTATCAAGCCCGGCAAATAGATGCAGCAGACTTTTCAAAGGACGATGCTTCCCGAATTAGAGATTTATTTTCCATGTATAACATGGAAATTTCTGCGATGGCATATTATGATAATAATCTCCACCCAGATTTATCGAAAAGGAATTGTTATTTAGACCACCTTAAAAAAGTAATAACTGCTGCATCATTACTCGAAGTAAAATTAGTCGGAACTTTTGTCGGCAGTAATCCCGAGCTTTCGCCAAAAGAAAATATTAGTGAGATAAAAAAAGTCTTTAGTGAACTCTTAGAATTTGCCGCTGATAGAAATATAAGTTTAATGATAGAGAATTGTCCAATGGAAAACTGGATGAGATTTGGCTTGTTGGGGAATTATGCATACTCGCCTGAACTTTGGGATGCACTTTTCAATGAATTACCAAATGCTAATTTCGGGTTGAATCTTGATCCTTCACATCTCTACTGGCTGGGAATAGATTACATTCGCGCTGCAAAAGATTATGCTTCAAAAGTATTTCATGCCCATGCAAAAGACACGGAAATTCTAATTGAAGGAAAATATAATTATGGAATATTCGGAAGACAAGTTGATCCTGTGCCTTGGAAATCTGGCTGGTGGAGATATCGTATGCCAGGCCTTGGAGAGATAGATTGGTCTAAATTCATTTCAACGCTTCAAGAAAATGGTTATGATAATGTATTATCAATCGAGCATGAAGATCCAGTTTGGGAAGGCAGCGAGGAAAAAATAAAAACCGGTTTAGCACTCGGATTAAAGCATCTTTCACAATTTGTCGTTTGAGAACAAAAATATAAAATAACTATGCAAAGCTTGCTTAAAGAAACATACATACCATTCGGCACACAATATTACAGAGCTCCTTCTCCGCATAAAAGCGATTGGAAGAAAGATCTCCGCAAAATGTCTGAACTGGGTTTTAACACAATTAAGTTCTGGGTTCAGTGGAGATGGAATAATCCTGAAGAAGGAGTTTATTACTGGAATGATATTGATGAACTGATGAATCTTGCGCAGAAGTTCAAACTTAAAGTTATGCTCAACACTATCTTTGATGTTGCACCAGCATGGATTTATAAAAAATTTTCCGATGCTTCGATGATCACATTGTCAGGTATGAAGATCGGTCCACAAACTCAGCCACACAGGCAAATCGGCGGACTTGGACATTGCTTCAATCACGATGGAGTAACTGAACATTTATTTTTTTTCTTAAGCGAAACTGTTAATCGATACAAAGATCATCCAGCACTTGAAATATGGAACGTTGGTAGTGAACCTGAGATTACAAGCAGCATGGCTGAAATGCGCGCTTATGCTGACGATGCTTCCAAAATTAATGATATGCTTTGTTATTGCGGCAATTGTGAAAGGAAGTTCAAATTCTGGCTCAAAGAAAAATATAATCTAATTGAGAAACTAAACATTTGCTGGAGCAGAAATTACAAATCTTTCGATGAAGTTGAACTGCCTAAAACGCGAAACACTTTTAACGATATGATCGATTGGCGGATGTTTTTTGTTCATACCCTTGGAGAGAATGTTAAAAGAAGATTTGATGTTGCTGAAGCTTTAGACAAAGGAAAACATCCTCTAATGTGCCATCATGTTTTCATTCAAGGATTTCCTGTTACTTCTAGTGCAAATGACCCATGGAATGTTGGAAGATTTGGTGACCTTCATGGATTTACGCAAATGGATGATATGGCAATGATTGACATTTTACGTTCGTGTGCAAAAGATAAGCCTGTCGTCTCTGCCGAAATGTTGATGCTCCCTGGTTACACCCTTGATCTTCCTAAAACAATTGATAGTTATGATATTAAAAAATTTATTTTCTCTGGTGTAGCAGGAAATCTGAAAGGATTTATTAATTGGCAGTACCGTCCGGAAATTTTAGGTCGAGAAGCTCCAACTTGGGGTTTGACCTTTCTTGACGGCACAGAAACCTCGTGGTTAAAAGCTTTTGCTGAATGCGGAAGTATCTTACAGAAAAATGCAGATTTCATTTTAGATGCCAAGCCAAGAAAAGCAGAAGTCGCAATTCTTTATAATCCGGAAAATCAAATTTTCGCATGGGTGTCTACAGGAAATGAAAAGACAGCGACCGATTCATTGCTTGGTTTTCACCACGCATTGTATGAAAGGAATTTTATTATTGATTTTATTCATCCCATCGAGTTTGAAAAAAATATTCTCGATAATTATAAAGTTCTGGTCATTCCATTTCCTTACCTCATAAATCGCAAGATCGCAGATAAGATAATCGAATGGGTTGAAAATGGCGGAGTACTGCTCTGCGAAAGCTATACAGCCGGTTGGAATATCGAAAACGGTCATCATGAAAAAGTGGTGCCAGGTTATGGTTTGGATAAAATATTTAAAGTGAAGCAATCAGTAGTTGAATCTGCTGCTAACGGAGAAACTCACATAATTTTAGATATTGATCTGCCATACCTGATAAAAAATCAGTCAGTAAAGTGTTTGCTCGTAAAAGAAACCTTTTTTAATAATGGAGCTGAAGTTCTCGCAACATTTGATTCGGGAGAGCCGGCAGTATTTCTTTCACATTATGGCAAAGGAAAAGCAATTCAGATCGGTTCCTACGTTGCAATGACTTACCACCGAAACAAAGAATCAAATAATGGAAATTTTCTTGCCGGATTAGTTGAATATGTTGCCGGTATTTCAAAACCGACCATTTCTGAAGATAAAAAAGTGAGAGTTGACATACTCAAAAAGTATGAGGAGAAAATGTTAATTATCCAGAATCTTGAGCATGAAATTGTTGATGTTGAAATAAAAATTCCCAATGAAAAAATAGAATCATTGAGTGAACAGTTTTCAAATGAACAATTTAAATGCAAAACATTTGATTCAAGCACAGTCTTTCGAATGGATCTTAAGCCAAGAGAAGTAAGAGTGTATCGTGGGTAGGTTTTTGCATTCAAAACATTTTGATGATATAGTTGTTAAAAGAAATTTTTACTTGAATCTTTTTGATGGAGCACTATTCTCGCTTGCAATGAGTTTTGTATCTCTCCAAACGGTATTCCCGGTACTCATAAAAAAAATTTCTGAAAGCGATTTTGCAATAGGGCTTATCCCTGTGATTTGGGCTGGCGGATTTAATTTCCCCCAAATTCTAATAGCTAATTATGTTAGAAAAATTGGGTATAAAAAATCCTTTATGCTGAAAACTGCATTAGGACAACGACTGCCGTGGTTGTTCATAGCAGTTTTAGTTTATTTTTTCATCGAGCGACTAAATCCGAATATTGCGTCAGTGCTAATTTTATCAAGCCTCGGATTTGCAGCAATTGGAGGGAGCTTAAACCTCCCGGGATGGTTTGATCTTATTTCAAAATTAACGCATGTTAATTTACGGGGAAGGCTGTTTGCTTATCGTTCCGTTGTTGGTGCAATTTTAGGTGTAATAGGTGGTACGATCGTGATAATTATATTGAACACATTTCCTTATCCCAAGAATTTTGGAATTTTATTTTTCCTTACGTTCATTGTAATGATGATGTCTTATGTGTTTTTACTATTCTTAAAAGAGGAAACGCCAAATCCTTCACCGCTGTTGTTTGGTCATAAAGAATATGTTAAGCGATTGTTTTCAATTCTTAAAAAGGAAAAGAATTTTAGAAATTTTCTTGTATCCGATTCATTAATGATTCTTGCAAATATCTGCAGTGCATTTTTTGCCGTTTATGCAATCGAAAAATTTTCGCTGGCGGATAGTTATGCCGGAACTTTTACCATAGTAATGATGATAAGCATGATTATTGGAAGCATCTATTTCGGCTACATCGCTGATAGATATGGACACAAGATAAACCTTGTGTGGGCTTCGGCTTTTACAGGGATTGCATGTTTGATTGCACTGGTATCTCCAATTGTTGAATTGTTTTATTTTGTGTTCGTTGGTTCTGCATTGAATTTATCTTTACAGATGGTATCGCGCTTGACAATAGTTGCGGAAATATGTTCCGAAGAAGACAGACCAACCTATGTTGCTTTGACCAACCTTGTCACCGCTCCATTTGTCTTGTCTGGAATTTTCGGAGGAATCATTGTTCATAACTTCGGTTTTGAAACTTTGTTCATCGTGTCATTTCTTTTTTCGCTTTCAACATTTTTGTGGCTGCTTTTTAAAGTCGATGAACCTCGAAAATTTTCTTTCATGGCTCAATCAAAATAAAGAGAGGAAAGTTAACTATGAGTTTGATATCAAGAAGAAGCTTTCTAAAAAATACTGCGATAGTTGGTACCGGCAGTATTTTAGCATCAAATTCCTTTCTTACCTTACCTGAGCTTCTCCTTAAAAAAAGCGTAAATAAAAATACAGCTAAGGGAGAATTACTTTTTATTCCGCATTATGTTCAAAAAGGCAGAGGTCCTCATTTATACGAACTAGCATGGGCGACAGATAACGAGTGGGAACCGTTTTATTCCGATATCAAGATTGAAGAAAGGGGAGTAAGGATATCCGACTCTAAAAATGTTGAAAGATTCGGTATCAACGCTAGATGGAATGTTGAAGGATTTGGCTGGACAAATATTACGGCTGATAACGGCGGTGAATTTTATTCCCTTCCCTCCTCCGGTAAAACTAAATCCTTAAATCTAAATTATGAGTTATGCAAAAGTCGAGTGCTGAGAAACAGAAATCGTTTGAAAAATCTGCAAAAAAATGGCTGGCTTCCCTCATCAGAAGTTAAAATGTTTGTAAACCTTTCCGAACAATTTCTTGAAGACGCGGCGAAAATAAAGAATGATGATGTGAACTGCGCTAACTTTGCACAGAGTGGTCTTAATTATGCACTGTGGGCGAGTGAAAAAATGGAGCTTGAAAAAGCGAAGCATGATATTACACTCAAAGGAAAACGTGATGATTTTTTCTTTGGTTGCGATGCCAGAAGTTTTTATCAAATGTATCAGGATACTTTTTTGGAATTGTTCAGTGAGCTGTTTGACTATGCCAACATCACGTTTGTTGTCAAAGGCGATGGTATGATGTCGGATTATCAAAAATCTCCAGGAGTCATACAACCTGAAACAAGAGAATTGCTTATAAGAAAACTTAATGAACGTGGAATAAAATGTCAGGAGCGTTTACTTTTCTGGTTTCATGATTGCTGTATTCCCAATTGGCTTCGGGATATGAAATACGATGATCTTCTCAAGTATGCAGAAAAGTTAACTTATGATACAATGAAGCATTTTGGCGATTTGCTTTATGCGATGGAAGTTGTAAATGAACTTCACGATTGGGCTAATGAGCTTCAGCTAAGTCCCGATCAAATAACCGAACTTACAAGGCTTATAAATGATGTTGCAAAATCTGTTGCTCCTAACGTAAAAAGAACAATAAACAATTGTTGTCCTTTTGCTGAATATGTGCAGCTAAATTCTTATTCTAAACGAAAAGCAATTTTCCCGCAGAGAAGTCCGTTCAAGTTTACTAAAAATCTTATAGAAGCAGGAATAGATTTCGATATTCTTGAACAGCAAATGTATTTTCCGTATAGGGATTTACAAGATTCTGTGCTGCTACTTGAGAAATTATCAACACTTGGTAAACCGATGCAGCTTTCTGAAGTTGGAGTGCCCGGTGGTCCCTCAAATTACTCTGTGAAAAATAATACCATCCCGATTTCGAAAGAACCTTACTTGTGGCATCAACCATGGAATGAGCACACGCAGGCAGATTGGCTTGAAGATATTTACACATTGGCTTACAGCAAATCGTTTATTCACGCAGGTAACTGGTTCGATTTTGTTGATCCATATTATTTTATGGAAAACGGCGGACTGCTTCGCTCTCCGAAAGGTGAAAAGAAAGAAACATTTCATCGATTAAAAAAAATTCAGAAAAACTGGAACATGCTTTCCCCAAAATAAGACTAGATTCATGAAAAGAAGAGATTTTATAATTAAATCATCGTTGGCTGGAGCGGGAGTCGCATTAGCTGCAAATTCTGTTTTTGCAGCACCTACAATTTTTACAAAGCGCAAAACTTTTTTGAACACCGAAAAGGGCGAACTCATTTTTAAACCTTACTTTGTTCAAAAAGGTAGTGGTCCTCATCTCGGATCAATCAAATCATTCGAAACGATCGGTCCTGCAGAATGGGATTTTCCAAGCTGGGCATTTGCAAGTGATACCGATTGGGATGCTTTTTATTCAAACATTTTTGCCACACAAGATGGAATCAAAATTTCAGATACGAATTGTAAAGAAAAGTTTGGAATAAATGTAAGGTGGAACGTTGAAGGATTTGGTTACATATACATGACTGCGGATAATGCTGGCGAATTTTATGAACTGCCCGCTGCTGGAAAGCAGAAAATCCTAAATCTGAATTTTGAACTCGCCAAATCAAGAGTTGCAAAAAACCGTGAAAGAATAAATCAGTTTAGTAATGAAGGGTGGGAACCCTCCAGAGATCTTAAGCCGTTTCTCGATCTTTCTGAAGAATATCTGTTTGATGCTGTGAAAGCCGAAAGTGACGTAGATAAATGTGCAAGATTGTCGCAAAGTTCTCTTTACTATTCGATGTGGGCAGGTGAAAAAATGGAACTCGAAAAAGCTTGGTTTGATAATGCAAAGAATGAATTCAGAGAAAAATTTTTTATCGGATGCGACACGAAATGTTTTGGCAGAATGGATACAAATGTGTTTATGGATTTATTTACTGAAATTTTTAACTACGCAACAATTATACACTACTTGCCGACTTTTCAGAAAGAAGAAAATGTTTACACTTATGGTAACCGTGATGAACAAATTCAGTTGTTAAGAAAAAAAGAGGTCACGGTCGAAGGCAGACCAATCTTTTGGGCTGATGAATGCTGTACTCCGGATTGGTTGATTAATAAAAGTTTTTCGGAAATTTTAAAATATGTCGAACGCCATACACGAGAAGTAGTCAGTCACTACGGCGATGAAATGTATGCTTGGGAGATTATAAATGAAGCACATGATTTTGGAAATGTTCAGAAACTGCTTCCCGAACAGTTGGTAGAAATCGCAAAATTAATTGCCGATGTTGCAAAGGATACAAATCCTAAAGTACATCGCTTAATAAACAACTGCTGCATCAATGCAGATTATGTTCAGATATGGATGCCCAAGGAATCTTATAAAAGCACACAAATTGTAACTCCCCATCAATTCATTAAAATGTGTTATGAAGCCGGAGTAGACTTTACAATCACTGGGCAGCAGCTTTATTATCAATATACGAACAGAGATATTGCTGATACTATTCGAATGATTGAGCGGCTAAAGAAATTTGGAAAACCTGTGCAGATAACTGAGATTGGCACAACATCCGGACCCACGAAAGAAACTGTTGAATCGGGTAAGTATGAATTACCCAGCCGTCCTTATAGCTGGCATAGAGAATGGGATCAGGATCTTCAGGCAGAATGGCTTGAACAAATTTATACAGTTTTATACAGCAAACCATGGATTGAAGCGATAAATTGGTATGATTTTGTTGATCCGTATTCATTCATCCAGAACGGTGGTTTGTTAGCAAATCCCGAAGGTGAAAAAAAGGAAGCATATCATCGTTTGAAAAAGTTAAAAGAAAATTGGAAACAAAATTCTAAAAAATAATATATCAGAAATTTAATCATGTAATCAGCGGAGATAAGATGTCAACCGAAAAAGGCACCTTGATATTCAAACCATATTTTATTCAACGCGGAGTTGGTCCAAATCTTTTGAATTGGGCTTATGCTTGCGATGCGAACTGGGATGCATTCTTTTCAAACATCACTTCTAACAATGATGGAGTAGTTATTTCGGATGCATTCGATATTGAAAAATTTTCAATTGAAGTGAGATGGAACGTTGAAGATTTCGGATACATTTTCATTTCTGCCGATAACGGTGGAGAATATTATCAGCTTCCACCTTCAGGTAAAACAGAGATTTTGAATTTGAATTTTGAACTCGCTAAGAGCCGTGTCTACCGTAACAGAAGACGAATTGAAAAACATAAATCCGGTGGATGGATTCCTTCCTATGAAGTTATGTCATTCGTTCATCTTTCGGAAGAATTGTTCTCTGATGCCGAAAGAATGCAGAATACAAAAGAGAAATGTGCTGAGCTTTCTCAAAAAAGTTTATTGTACGCCATGCATGCAAGTGAGAAGATAGAACTTGAGAAAGCAAAGCACGATATATTAAAAAATCAAACTAGAAAAGATTTCTTCATCGGCTGCGATGCCCGCGGATTTTATCAAATGGATCCGGAATTGTTTTTAGATCTTTTCACTAAACAATTTAATTATGCTACTATCACATATTACCAAATAAGCGGAAACTACAGAGACTTTGAAGCTGTTGAAGGTGATCTTCAGTTTGCAACAAGAGATGTTGTATTTAATGAATTGAAAAAGAATAATATCACAGTGGAAGGTCGACCTTTGTACTGGCCTTACAAAACAGTTACGCCCGATTGGATGAGAAACAAGACTTATGATCAATTATTAAAATACATTGAAAAACATAGTCGTGAAGTTGTTAGCCATTACGGTGATGGAATGTATGCTTGGGAGATAGTAAACGAATCGCATGATTGGGCAAATGAGACTCAGTTAACACCTGAACAGATAACTAATATTACAAAACTTGCCTGCCAGGTTGCAAAAGATACAAATCCAAAAGTTCATCGATTAATTAATAACTGCTGTCCTTTTGCAGAATATGTTCAGCTTAAAAAGTGGGGTGAACTTGATGCAAAATATCCCCAGCGAACACCTATAAAGTTTATGCAGGACTTAGTCGATCACGATGTAGACTTTACAATATCCGGCCAGCAGATGTACTTTCCGTATCGAGATCTTGCCGATACAATAATTCACGTTGAACGTTATGAAAAATTTGGAAGACCTGTGCAGCTTACAGAAGTCGGTGCATCATCAGGTCCAAGCAAGGCATCAATTGATAATGGTTCACTTGAAATTTCAACTGAACCGTACATTTGGAGAAGAAATTGGGATCAGGAATTACAAGCTGACTGGCATGAAGAACTTTACACGATAGCATACAGCAAAAAATGGATTGAAGCTGTAAATTGGTATGATTTTGTTGATCCTCATTCGTGGATTAAGAATGGCGGTTTGCTTGAATCTTCTAAAGGTGAAATAAAAGCTGCTTATGACAGACTGCTGAAACTTCAGCAAAGTTGGGGGCTGAAATAATTTATAAAACGAAAGAGATAATAAGTGTCTAAAGGAAAAATATTATTCAAACCATACTTTGTTCAAAAAGGAAAAGGACCTCATCTTTTTGATTTTGTTATGACTCTTGATGAAAGTGGAGATGCATTTCATTCAGATATCATTGTTACCACTGAGGGAATAGTGATAGGCAATACGGAAGGTAAAGTTAAATTTTCAATAAGTGTTCGATGGAATGTTGAGGGATATGGATATTTGTTCATTCCTGCTGATAACAAGGGAAAGCATTATGAACTTCCAAAATCTGGCACACTTGAGTTCAGCCTTAACTATGAATTAGCTAAGACAAGAGTTTATCGCAACAAAAGGAGAAGAAACAAATTCGAAAAAGACGGTTGGAAGCCTTCAGTTGAATTGAAACATCATCTTGAATTATCGGAAGAGCTTCTCAACGACGCAAAGAAATTTGAACAATCGAAATATCAATGTGCAGAATATTCTCAAAAGTCATTGGTCTATTCAACTATTGCAAGTGAGATGATGGAAATTGAAAAAGCCAGATTTGATATTTCAAAAAACGGAAAGCGACCTGGTTTTTATTTTGGATGTGATTCTCGAGGTTATTTTCAAATGGAATCACCAGAACTTTTTATGGAACGATTTACAGAAGCTTTCAACTATGCTACTGTAACCCATTATCTTAAAGGTGACTTCATTGATTTCGAACCTGAAGAAGGAAACAAAAAGTTCAGTGAGCGTTCGAAGATGATTAAGGAGTTGAGGCAAAATAGAATCACTGTTGAAGGAAGACCATTATTCTGGACTCACACCTGGGTGACACCTGATTGGCTCAAGAAAAAATCATTTTCTGAACTCTTAAAATATGTTGAGAAGCATGTTCGCCAGGTTGTCGGCTTTTATAAGGATGAAATTGAAGTCTGGGAGGTAGTGAATGAAATGCATGATTGGGCAAATGAAGTTCAGTTAAACCACGAACAAACAATTGAGTTGACAAAACTTGCCTGTGATGTTGCAAGAGATACAAATCCTAAAGTCAGATTGCTCATTAATAACTGTTGCCCTTTTGCAGACTATGTTCAAAAAGGAATGTGGTATGAAATTCCCGCAAAGTTTCCCCAGAGAACTCCACATCAATTCACAAAGCAGATAATTGAAGCCGGTGTTGATTTCGATATAATTGGTGTGCAGGTTTACTTTGTTCACAGAACTCTGACTGAAACTTTGCAATCAATTGAAAGATATGAAGGAATGGGTAAAGCTGTCCAACTCGCTGAAATTGGATCCACCTCTCACGGTATCACTCAGGAATTTACAGAGCCGGATGAAGACTTTAGCACAAAGCCATATGAATGGAGAAGACACTGGGATGAAGAACTTCAGGCCGATTGGCTTGAAAGTATATTCACGTTCGCATATAGTAAAAGATTTATTGAAGCAGCAAATTGGTATGATTTTGTTGATCCATTTGGTTTTCTGAAAAAGGGAGGAATTTTAAGATCGCCTAAGGGAGAAAAGAAAGCTGCATTTGATCGTTTGATAAGTTTAAAAGAAAAATGGAATTCACTTTAATTAGCACCGGAGGTATTGATGAACGGTATTGACAGAAGAAAATTTTTAAGAGCATCCGCACTCGGTGCAGTAGCAGTTGCCACGGCTCCAATAATGTCGAGGTTTGGAAACATTATTGCCTCGAGCAAAGGTGGTGGAATAATTCAGCCATATCCTCATCCATGGATGCCCAAGATTGAGTTTGTATATCTAACAGATCAAAATGAGGATCCGTTCAAGTCAGGTATTCAAGTTACTCAAGAGGGAATTAAGCTTCCCGATGATCTTGGTGATAAAAAATTTGGAATTAACTCGCGCTGGTTTATTGAAGGATTTGGTTTTGTATACTTGACTGCTGATAATGGCGGTGAACACTTTTCATTGAAAGAAGTTCAATCAAGAGAAAAACTAAATTTAAATTACGAATATGCTAAAAGCCGCGTAGTACGAAATCGAAAAGTAAAAGAGAGATATTCAAAATCAGGAACTCTTTTTTCCCGCGAAGTAAATCATCTCATTAATTTATCTGAAGAATTATTTGATGATGCCGCTAAAAAGCAAAATGATACTGAACGCTGTGCTGATTATTCTGATAGAGCACTAAAGTATGCATTGATAGTCGGTGAAAAAATAGAACTTGAACATGCAAAAAGTGAAATTATAAGACAAAATAGAAAAGATAAAGTTCACTTCGGCTGTGAAAGCAGGCAATTAATTTGGGCCCAATCGGAAGGATTCACAAAGCGCTTTCCTGAATTATTTAATACGGCAACAGTTACACACTATGTTTGGGATTCCTGGTATCAGCTTTTCGAGCCGACAGAAGGAAATTATAATTGGGGCGTGAAGGATGATATTGTGAATTTTTTAATGAAACATAAAATCAGTATCGAAGGTCGTCCTTTATTTTGGTTTCACCCAACTGTCACACCGGACTGGTTAAAACAAAAAAGTTTTTCCCAATTAAAAAGTTATATGGAAAAGCATGTCTATGATCTTGTAAATCATTACGGTGATAAAGTGCTCGAATGGGAAGTGATGAATGAATATCATGATTGGGCAAACATTTTTAACCATTCTGTAGATGAAATAACAGAAATAACAAGATTGGCTTTTGAGAGGACAAAGGAAGTAAATCCTAATGTTAAGAGAATTTCAAATAACTGCTGTCTCTGGGGCGAATATGCTGCAAGAGGGAGAATGGCTAGGATGGATGCGACGCGTCCTCTTCGTACTGCGAGAAAATATGTTGAAGATATTCTTAATGCTGGAGTTGAATTAGATATCGTAGGAATTCAAATCTATTTTCCTCAGAGGGAACTGTCGGATATCGTAAGAATGGTTGAGCGATTTGAAAAGTTTAGAAAACCAATTTACATTACAGAGATTGGTGCATCATCAGGACCAACTAACGAAACAGTTTTTAATGGATCACAAAAAATTCCAACTAACCCATACGATTGGAGAAGACCTTGGGATGAAGAACTTCAAGCAGACTGGCTTGAGGAAGTTTATACCATTTATTACAGCAGACCGTTAATTAAAGCAATCAACTGGTATGACTTTTCAGATTTCCGTCCGTTCATAGTCAATGGTGGAATTGTCAGAGAAGATACTTCACCTAAAATGTCATTTGACAGATTAAAAAATTTATTGAACAATTGGAATAGATTACCGGGAAAGGAACTTTAAACCGAGCTTTATATGATTCTTTATTTCAGAATATTTTTCCTATTTATTCTATTTGCAGCCAATCTGTTTGCGCAGAGCATTACAATAAATAAAAAAGATGCTGAAGTTTGGTCAACTTCTCAGGTTATAAAAGGAAGATTAAAGGATTTCTATTCAGCAACTGGAACGCTTTATCGGAATAACACACCTATTGACTTCAACATTTCGTCACAAGATAATTCATTTGCAGTTCCGATTATTGTAGATGAAGGAGCGAACAGCATTCTTGTTGAAGTTGAATCTGTCCTTTCCGATACTTTGCATCTTCATCTTGCATATGACATTCATCCTGAAATTTATGCTTTTGCAGAAGTCAGTAGTTTTATTATAACCTTGAAAGCACAAACTATTGAAAATCCAAAATCCGAAAAGCTGAATTATTCATGGATTGCCGATGAAAATAATCCAGCGGTTGTAAGCATTGTGAACGGTAGCGATTCAATAGCTTCTGCATTGTTCAGTGTAGGTATACCGGAGGGTGAGTATTATTTTGATGTGCTTGTAACAACATCATCAAACGATACAACTAAAGCAAGAACGTTTGTTACTTTAAAAAATGATGTTATCACTCCTTTTAAAATAACAACCGATTATGCAACATGGATTGATTCTGCAATAATTTATGAGATCACTCCATACATATTTGTGAACAATGGAAAGTTTAATAACATCACAACAAAAATTCCTGACCTTGTAAGACTTGGTGTTAATTCTATCTGGATACAACCAATATACTCCACATATTATGGCGGGCAGGGATATGATATTGTTGATTACTTTAATGTTCGATCAGATTTAGGAACGGAGCAGGATCTTAGAAACCTGATTCAAACAGCAAAAGCTAATGGATTAAAAGTATTGTTTAACTTTGTTCCTAATCACTCATCAATTCAACATCCTTATGCTAAAAATTCTACTCTGTATGGAACTAACTCTCACTACTGGGATTTCTATCAACGTGAAACTGATTCTGCTCCTTATTCCCAACATTATCATTTCTATCAAGGATTTATTAACTATTTCTGGAATGATCTGCCAAATTTAAATTTCAATAATCCTGAAGTTCATAAATGGATAACTGAAGCAGCAAAATACTGGATTGAAAAATTTGATATTGATGGGTATCGGTTTGATGCTGTATGGGGAGTAACAGCACGCAATTCTCAATTCACAAAAGATCTTCGACTTGCATTAAAGAGAATCAAACCGGAAATATTAATGCTTGCAGAAGATAAAGCTTCTCAAGAACAGGTGTTTGATGAGAGATTTGATGTGGCCTTTGACTGGGCTCCAAATGAAGTTTGGGTTTCGCAATGGATGTGGCAGACAATTTATAATCCAAGCACCAATCCTACTATCTTTAATTTTAGTAACCAGAATCAAAGATCATCTCGGTTAAGAAATGCTTTAACCAATTATGGGAATGGTTTTGCAGAGAATTCCAAAATCCTCCACTTTATGACCAACAACGACGTGTTTTATTTTGTAACTCACCACGGAGTTGAAAGAACTAAGATGGTTAGTGCACTCATGTTCGCACTTAATGGAATTCCATTAATATATAATGGTCTTGAAATCGGGAAAAGCGGGCATCCCTATTCAACTGAATTTATTTTCTTTCCTGGCTTACCAATTGATTACGACGACCCGGACAAATTTTTTCCTTATTTCCAGTACCTGATCCACTTAAGAAAATCATATCCTGCACTCAGAAGTGATAACTTTGCTGAAATCACAGTTAGTCCGTCTTCTTATGTATTTGGATTCAGAAGGTGGCTTGGGGAGCAGAACCTGTTTACTGTGCTAAATATGGGTGCCTCGGCAACAAACGTTACAATCAATCTTCCAATCAAAGATTTAAATTTTGATACCACAATTACTTATTATTTAACCGATTTGATCAGTGGTGAAGTTATCCCAGGAACTCTAAGCGAGCTGGAACAATTTTCAACCGTGATGAATCAACACAGCGCTAAAATTTATTCACTTGCGGATACGATTGTAGTAGTCGGGTTTCAGGATGAAATTGCACAAGATTTTCTTCCGGATGAATTCGAGCTTGAGCAAAACTTCCCCAATCCGTTTAACCCAATTACGAATATTTCCTATTCCATTTCTTCTCAAGGAAAAGTTGATCTGATAGTTTATGATATACTTGGAAGGGGAATTCAATCAATTGTTAGCGAAGTTCAAGCGCCTGGCAAACATCGGGTAACTTTTGATGGCAGTAAATTATCCAGCGGAATCTATTTCTATCGTTTAATTTTTAATGGAGGTTCAATAATTAAAAAAATGACGTTGATCAAATAAGCCGATGCATATCTTGATAATTGGCGGAACTGGATTTATAAGCAGCAGAATTGCTGAAAAGCTTTTAGCCAAAGGTTACAACCTTACTTTGCTCAATCGAGGTATTACTAGAAGTACTTTGTTGCATAATAAAAATTTAAGTTTTGTACATGGTGATAGGAACGATAGAAGAATGTTGTCAGAGTTGGCTTCAAAGAATAAGTTTGATGTTGTCTATGATATGATCGCATATAACGAGAATGATTCTCAAATGGCGGTCGATGCATTCAAAAATAAAATAGGGCGATTTATTCATTGCAGCACAATTTCTGTTTATATGCTGGCGAAAGAAGTAAGACTGCCAGTTACTGAAAATCAAATAAATCTTCCGCTGATGGAGCATTTTCCAAGAAGTCCATTTGGGTGGGATTATGGAAGCAGCAAAATAAAATGTGAAAATATTTTATGGAAACATCACGATGATAAAAGTTTCCCGGTTAGTATGCTGAGACCGGCTTATGTTAGCGGACCGAAAGATCCGGCATGGAGAGATTGGTTCTGGATTGAGAGAATCCTTGATGGGAATCCTTTGCTTGTTCCAGGCGATGGTAACTTTAAGTTTCAGCAGGTTTATATCGAAGATGCTGCGGAAGCTTTTTGTAAAGTAATTGAGACAGATAAATCAATGGGTGAAGCTTACAATGTTGCCGGCGAAGAAGTATTCACTCTTAATGGATATCTTGCCCGATTAATGAAACTGCTGAATAAATCTTCAGAAGTATTTCATATCGACCAGGAATCGTTTGATGGGTTAGAGATAAGCTATTCGGGAGAAGGCGATGTGTTTACATTCAACACGCAGCGAGATGCAGTGTTTAATCTCGATAAAATAAAATCTCATCTCGGTTTTTCAACTACTCCTTTTGACGACTATATGAGAATTACAATCGATTGGTTTTCGAATAATCATAAAAAACATTCAATCGGTTATTCAAGAAGAGATGAGGAAATAAAAATCATTAAATCACTAAAGGTTAATGCTTAAGATGAGCGTAAAAATATTAATTGTATTGAGTTTGTTGATGATTCAAACAACATATTCGCAGACTGTTTCATTAAACGGTGAATGGGATTTTATTACAGATCCTAACAGAAAGTTAACTGTTAATTCTTTAGAAAACATTAATTGGCGAATCGCAGTTGTCCCGCTTTCATGGCAAGCACAATTTACAGACTTAAGAGATTATCAAGGAATAGCGTGGTACAGAAAAATATTTAGTGTGGATGAAATTGATGACTCCAAAGTATTCCTGCTAAAATTTAATGCAGTCGATTATCTTTCAAAATTATATATCAATAAAAATTTTGTGGGTCAGAACGAAGGAGGTTACACACCATTCGAATTTGATATTACCCAGTTTTTACATTCCGGTGAAAACGAAATAGTTTTAAGAGTGATGGACCCGATGAAAGAAGAAAACCCGACCGAAGGAATCAGCTTCTGGCATATCCCGCATGGTAAACAAACCTGGTACGTTCAGAACAGCGGTATCTGGCAAAACGTTTCACTCTCAATCAAACCGTTTCAGCATGTTAAACAATTGCATATCACTCCCACAAACAATGGCAATGTTGTTTTTGATGGTAATATAAGTAAAACAATAAACGAGGTTGAAGAAATACGAATACAAATTATTGATCCCAATGGTATTGAAGTTTTAAATGAGCGTAGGACTATAAGATTAATTGATAACACATTTCATTTTGAAGAGGTAATTAGTAATCCGTTGTTATGGAGTTTTGATTCACCAAATCTTTATACTATAACGTTAATGTTAGGTGAAAATTCTATAGATGAAAAATTTGGCTTTAGAAGCATCGAGGCAAAGAATAGTAAATTATACCTTAATGGCAAGCCGCTTTACTTAATTGCTGCGCTCGATCAGGACTATTATCCTGAAACAATTTACACAACTCCATCGGAAGAGTATTTGCACAATGAAATGATGAAAGCAAAACAGCTTGGATTAAATATGCTGCGCTGCCATATAAAAGTTCCAGATCCTCTTTATTTAAAAGTTGCTGATGAGGTTGGTTTGCTTGTGTGGTATGAAGTTCCGAATTGGGGTCAGTTTACCAATGAAGCTGCGGCAAGAGGCTCACGATTATTAGATAAAATGCTCGAACGAGACTGGAATCATCCATCACTTGTTATTTTAAGCTTAATCAATGAAAGCTGGGGAATAGATCTTCAGAAAAAAGAACAGCGAGCTTGGCTGCTGAAGGAATTTGACCGTGTAAAACAAAAAGCAGTCGGCAGATTAGTAGTTGATAATAGTGTTTGCTGGGGAAATTTTCACCTTAAAACAGATATAAATGATTATCACACTTACTGGGCAATTCCTGAAAACAAAAATCAATTTGATAAAACGATTAAGGAGGTTGCTGCAAGACCCAAATGGTTATTCAGTGAATTCGGTGATTCACAGGAAAGCGGTGATGAACCATTACTTATTTCTGAATTTGGGAATTGGGGATTACCAAAACTGCCGGAGAGGCTTCCTTGGTGGTTTGAAAGACAATTCCTTGATATTGAAGTATCAATGCCTAAGGGAACTCATGATCGTTTTATAGAACATAATTTGGATAGAGTATTTGAAAATTATAATAAGCTTGCCGAAGAAAGCCAGCGTGCCCAGTTTCGGGCATTGAAATACGAAATAGAAAAATTACGTATGACTCCAGAAATTCAAGGTTACGTGATCACTGAGTTTACGGATATCAACTGGGAGAGCAACGGATTGCTTGATATGTGGAGGAATTTTAAAATCTATGCTGATGAACTTCAATTGATTCAGCAGCAGGATGTTATAATTCCTCGTCCGGTTAAATATAATTACTGGTCGGGTGAAGAGATTCAAATCGATTTATACATATCGCATTACAGTAATCGGGATTTAGCAGATCAAAAATTAGAGTGGAATCTAGGTGATGAAATTAACGGTTCAATTGATATTGGTGGATTAATATCAGCAGATGTTACAAAGGTTAATTCCCTAAAACTTACTTTGCCGGAGGTACTCAAATCAGAAAAAGTAAAAATTGATTTGAAGTTGATTGATAAAAACGGAAATGAGATCGCAAAAAATTTTGTTGAGCTGTTTGTCTTCAAAAAACCGGAGGAACAGAAACGCGAAATCTCTGTTTATGATCCTGCTAATAATCTCAATTCATTTTCAAACTCACTAAGTAATGATCATTATCTTTCGGAATCATCAGATATTGTCATCGCCATTATAATTGATTCAAAGGTTTTAGATATGCTGAAGAAAGGTAAATCAATCATCTGCTTGGTCGATTCAACAACAAAGCTTCCAGAATTCTTTACAGGCAAAATCATCAGCAGAAATGAGGAATGGCTTGATGGCAACTGGGCAACGAATTTGAATTGGTTGAGAGATGATAATCTTTTGTTTAACGATATCAGTTTCGAGAAAACTTTCGGATTTGAAATTTCTCAAACCATTCCTAAAATAGTTCTAACAGAAATTCCACCGGAAAATTTTGAAGATGTATTAGCAGGAATGTTTGTGGGTTGGCTTCACAAAAATTCCGCTTATGTTTTTCAAATAAAAGCTGGAAAGGGCAATCTAATATTTTGCACTTTCCCTCTCGCAGAAAACTATCCAACTGATCCGTTCGCAAAAAGATTCCTTCAAAATTTAATAAGCTATATTCAAAGTGATCAATTTAAGCCATCAACAATATGGACGTTAAACTAAAATTAGAAAAGAGTTAAATCGTGGAAAAAATAAAAACATTGCTTGAAGATGAAATAAAAAATTCGAATGGGATTTTAAAACTTAAGCCGGCGTGGGTTGCAAGAAACTTTATTGCACCTGGCAGAAGACTTGGATTGTCAGAATCACAGTACAATCTTGATGATCGCGGAGGAATTTGTGAACGCTGGCTGGCATCAACAACCAAAGCAGACAACAAAGTATCTGTCCCCAATGAGGGGCTAAGCTCCTTAAAAGTTGAATACGAAAGAGAAATCACACTAAAAGAAACCGTCGATCTTCTGTCCGAAATAATTCTTGGAAGAGAATATTCTAAAACTCACAAAGGTTTGAGAAGATTAGCGAAGATTTTTGATTACGAAGACCGCATTCCATTCCATATTCATCAAATGCAAAAGCATGCGAAGCTTGTGGGAAGAAATTCCAAAGATGAAGCTTATTATTTTCCGGAAGGAGTTGACAAAGGAAAACATCCCGAAACTTTTTTTGGAGTTCATCCCTACATCGTGAAAAAAAAGAAATTCGATTTGCTTCTTCCTCACTTAATTGAATGGAAAGATGATGGAATTCTACAGCATGCATTTGCTTATAACCAAAATGAAGGTGATGGATTCCATGTTCCATCTGGAGTAACACATGGACCTGGTACAGCACTGACGATTGAGCTACAGGAAGATTCAGACGTTTTTGCAATGATGCAGGCGAAAGTTGGGGAAACATTTATATCAAAAGAACTCTTGTGGAAAGATGTGAGAGATGAAGACCGCCAAAAGTATGGTGAGAAAATCATTCTTGAAATGATTGACTGGGAAACCTGCGGCGATCCAGAGTTTTATGAAAAGCGGCACACTCCATCAATATTAATTAAGGATACCATTCAGGGTAGCAGTAAAGAATATTGGATATTCTATAACACAAAAAAATTCAGCGGAAAGAAAATTTACGTTAAGAAGGGCGAAAAATTTTTCACAAAAGATGACGGAGTTTATAATATACTTGTCTGGCGGGGTTCGGGCTTATTTGGCGGAATTGAAATCCAAGGAGGAAATCCGGCGAAGGATGAATTGCTTGTTGTCCACAATCGCGCATTTCAAGGAGTTGAGATAATCAATACAGGAAATGAAGAGCTTGAGATAATAAAATTCTTCGGACCTGATGTAAACAAATATGTTCCATTTATTTCTTAGACAATATGCCGTTACTAAAAATTTCAGAAAATAAGTTTCCCGAGTGGAGTGAAGTAAAAAAGATATCTCGGTTTTATATAGAGCCAAACGGTTTTATGGAAATAACAAAATCATTTCCAAAGTATGCGTTGTTTGTGGTCTGCGGTGAATTCATTCTCAAAGTCAATGGATATGAAAAAACATTTTTGGAGAACGATTCGCTTTTTTCTGATAAGAAAAGTGTTTCAATCAAATCCTCAGATAAAAAAACTGAGCTAGTGATGATTGAAGGAAATTGGAGTGATGAGCGTGGGGGTTCTGCAGTATTCAGAATGAGTAGTTGTTCAACTCCACGAAACATCGGCGATCCGGTTGATTACCCGAGGACAAATGATTTTGATAATCACTACCACGATTTTGATGAGTACTGGATAATACTAAAAGGCAGTGGACTCGCAGTTTCTGAAGGGATCAAATACACGTTTTCTGCTGGCGATATTATTGCTACAAGAATGGGCGACCACCACGATTTGCCTGATGTATATGAAGATATTCATGGAATCTATTTTGAAACTTCGTTAAAAGGTAAAAAGCGTATCGGACATCTCTGGATACACACTCATGATGAACGGGATTTTTCGATAAGAGAGAAGATAATATGAGATATCGTTTTCTTGGAAACTCCGGTTTACAGGTGTCCGAAATTTGTTTTGGCGTTATGACTTTCACGGGTAAAACTGGCTGGACTTATCTTGGAATCCAGGAACAAAAAGATGCTGACAGGTTAACATCAATTGCTACAGATAATGGAGTAAATTTCTTCGATACAGCAGATGTTTATTCGACTGGAATCTCGGAAACTATACTTGGAAAAGCACTCGGTAAAAAAAGAAAAGATGTTGTCATCGCTACAAAGGGCGAAGGAAGAATGGGAACCGGGCTTAATGATGAAGGACATTCACGGCAGCATTTAATTAGGGCTTGTAACGACAGCTTAAAACGATTGAATACAGATTACATCGATCTTTACCAGGTTCACGCATTTGATTTTATGACTCCGCTAGAAGAGATGATGATGACTCTTGATCAGCTTGTTAAAGATGGAAAAGTAAGATACATAGGCATCTCTAATTTTTTTGCCTGGCAGATAATGAAGCTGATGTCAATTTCAGAAAAACAAAATATTCAGAAGATAATCAGTCTTCAGGCATATTACTCTTTGGTTGGAAGAGATCTTGAATATGAAACAATACCAGTTTGTCTCGATCAGAGAATAGGGATTATTGTCTGGAGTCCACTGCATGGTGGAATTTTATCCGGGAAATATCGAAAGGGTAAAAAATGGCCAAAGGGAACAAGATTAAAAGGCGAAGGTCAGCATTTTCCTTATGATGTAGAAAAAGGTGAAAAAATATTATTAGTTGTGGATAAAATTTCAAAACAAAGAAATGTAGCGATGAGCCAGATCGCATTAAACTATGCTTTACAAAAGCCTGGAATAACTTCAGTGATCATAGGCGCAAGAAATGAAAAACAATTACTTGAAAACATTCGAACGCGCAGTTGGAAACTAACAGACGTAGAAATGAAAAGACTTGATGAGGTCAGCGAACCGCCAAGAATTTATCCTCACTGGTACTTTGATGTTTTTAAAAAGAAAAGAATGGAAAGATATTTTTCAATTCTCGCAAAGCAGGAGGTAAAGGATGGAGCCTAGAAATTCGGGAAGAAAATTTTCTTTTAAAAAATGCATGATTTGATAAATGCGTTAATCCGAATGAGCATAGGCAGTAAATACAAAAACGGAAAAAATTATGGCAAATATTCTTGTACTTTATGATAGCCGCACCGGCAACACTAAGAAAATGGCTGAATTTGTTTTTGAAGGTGCTAATGCATCAGGTAAAAATGTAGTTAAACTTCTAAATGTTTATGAAACGACGGCAAAAGATATAAAATGGTGCGACGGAATTGCGGTTGGCTCACCGACGAATATGGGTTTAATGTCCTGGAAAATGAAAAAATTCTGGGATGATTCTGGCAAAGAACTTTGGGGAAAGATTGATAGTAAAATTGGATGTGCATTTTCATCTGAAGGCGGATGGGGCGGAGGTGCTGAAGTAACCTGTATGTCAATCTTAACCGTTTTACTGAATTATGGTTTTCTTGTTTTTGGCGCAACTGATTACGTTGCCGAGAAATTTACTTTGCACTATGGTGCAACTAATCCTGGTGAACCGGATAGTCAAGCTGCAATTGATGCATGCAAAAGAATTGGAAAAAAGTTAGATGATTGGGTAGACAAGTACTTTAACAAATAAATTGTTATGAAATACTTTATCGGAATTGACATAGGGACAACCGGTGCAAAAGCACTGCTGATGAATGTAAATGGAGTTGTAATCACAACTTCAACGAACGAATATCCTATGCATAACCCACACCCGCTTTGGTCTGAGCAAAATCCCGAAGATTGGTGGAATGCGACGTGTAAAAGTATCCGAGAAGTTTTGTTGAATGGAAAAGTAAGTCCCGTTGATGTTAACGGAATCGGCTTAACCGGACAAATGCACGGACTTGTAACTCTCGATGCGGGTGGAAATATTGTATATCCGTGTATTATGTGGAATGATCAACGCACAGCAGCCGAATGTGAAGAGATAACATCAATAGTTGGACATAAAAAATTATTGGCTGTAACCGGCAATCTTGTTCTGCCAGGATTTACCGCCCCCAAAATAATTTGGCTTAGGAAGAATAAACCCGATGTTTATGAAAAAATTAAAAAAATAATTCTTCCAAAAGATTATATAAGATATAAGCTAACAAATGAGTTCTTCAGCGATGTATCCGATGCAAGCGGAACATCATTGTTGAACATAAGAGAAAGAAAGTGGTCGCATGAAATTTTAAATAAGCTTCAAATTCCTTTTGAGTGGCTTCCCGAAGTTGTTGAATCAGTTTCGCAAACAGGAAGCATAACGCAGCAAGCTGAAACGTTAACAGGATTAATTGAAGGAACATCTGTTTTTGCCGGTGGAGGAGATCAGGCTGCGGGGGCTGTTGGTTCTGGTGCAGTTAAAGAAGGAATTGTTTCAATTGTTCTCGGTACATCCGGCGTTGTATTTACACATTCCGACAATTTCAGAATAGAACCGGAAGGTAAGCTTCATGCTTTTTGCCATTCAGTTACAGGTAAATGGCATTTAATGGGAGTAACTTTATCTGCAGCGGGTTCGCTCAGATGGTATCGGGACACATTTTGTTATGAAGAAAAATTTGAAGCTGAGAAGTTGAACAAAGATGTATATGAGATTTTAACTAATAAAGCAGCTTCAGTTCCTGCCGGCAGTGAAGGATTATTCTTCCTTCCATATTTGACCGGTGAGAGAACTCCACATCCGGATCCAAATGCAAGAGGAGCTTTTATAGGATTAAATATCCGCCACACAAAAGCACATTTAACAAGATCAGTTCTTGAAGGGGTTGCATACAGCTTAAGAGACTGTTATGAATTAATTTCAAATCTTGGAATTAAAGCTGACAACATTGTGATTTCTGGAGGCGGTGCTAAAAGCCAGCTTTGGCGAAGCATAATATCTGACTTGTTTAATGCCGAAATAAGCACACTCACCTGTACTGAAGGTGCATCATACGGAGCCGCTATTCTTGCGGCAGTGGGATCGGGAAATTTTAAGGATGTGATAGAAGCTTGCGATAAAATTTTAAAGAAGGAATCTTCAATTCAACCGAATGTCCAACGAATAAAAATTTATGAGGATTACTATTTAATTTATAAAGAGCTTTACCCCCAGTTAAAAAATTCATTTAAAGAAATTTCTTTTAGAATTGATGAATAATAAAATGAAAACAAAAGTTTTGCTTGATACTGATATCGGAACGGATATCGATGATGCAATTTGCTTAACATATTTACTCGCTAATCCGGATTGCGATCTTCTTGGAATTACTACAGTAACTGGTGAACCAGAAAAACGCGCTATGCTTGCAAGTTCACTATGTATTCTGGCCGGGAAAGATATTCCGATTTATCCGGGAACAGCAGAGCCCTTGATTATTGAACAGCAGCAGAAGAATGCACAGCAGGCAAAATTGTTAGAGAACTGGAGTCATAAAAAGAGTTTTCCTAAAGGTGAAGCAATTGAATTTATGAGACAAACCATAAGAAAAAACCCGGGGGAAGTAATTCTTTTAACAATCGGACCATTAACGAACGTCGGTTTGTTGTTTAAGGTTGATGAAGAAATACCTTCCTTGCTAAAAGGATTAGTGATGATGTGCGGTTATTTTGAACATAAAATTCATGGCTGGAGTAAGCTTGAATGGAATGCTAAAGGGGATTATCATGCAACTAACATAGTTTACAAAGCACAAATTAAGTTACATCGCTCAATTGGGATAGATGTTACATCTCAATTAACAATGAATTCCGATGAATTCAAACAGAGGTTTAGTAAGGATATTTTCAAACCCTTGCATGATTACGCTCAGCATTGGTACGATTATTCTCATACGGTAACCTTTCATGATCCACTGGCTGCTGCTGCAATTTTCAACGAAGAAATTTGCAATTATCAACGAGGATATATCTCAATCGAATTAATTGATACTGAATCTGCTGGAATAACTAAATGGCAGCATGATGATAACGGCAGACATGAGATAGCAACAGATGTAAATAAAAATAAATTTTTTGAAGAATATTTTTCCATCTTTTAATCATGATTCACCACATTATGAAGCATATCGTAATATTTACAGTAACAATTTTAATCGCCACATATTTTTCTGGCTGCTCAAACAGTAAAGAAAAGCGAACAACTGTTGTATTCTGGCACAGCTTTGTTGCAACAACAATTCCAGCGCTTAACGAATTGGTGGCAAGATTTGAGAAAGAACATCCCAATATCAAAATAGACGCACAATACATTCCCACAGGTGATGCACTTGTTCAAAAATTAATTACATCAATCCAAAGTGGTAATGCTCCTGATGTTAGCTGGATTCATGCAGACTTCCTTGACAAGCTCACTGAGTCTGACGCCATCTATCCGATGCATCACTTTATTAAAGGTGAAAATGGTCTAACTGATCAAGAAGTCAATGATTTTTTCCCGCAGTTGCTCGGTGCTTTTTCATATAAGAACACTCTGTACGCCTTACCAATGGATGCAACCGTACTTGCCTTAGTTTATAACAAAAATCATTTTCGTGCTGTAGGTTTGAATCCAAATGCGCCGCCAAAAACATGGGATGAGCTTAGAGCATATTCTAAAAAGCTGACAATCGATAAAGACGGCGACGGTAAGTTAGATCAATACGGATTTTATGTTCCTGCCTATCCAGGTTCAGGTCCGCTTAGCATATGGATGGTGCTTCAGTGGAGTCCTTACCTTTGGCAGGCAGGCGGGCAAATTATAGACTCTACTCAAACAAAAGTTCTTTTTAATTCAGATGCAGGAGTGAAGGCATTAACTCTGTGGAAAGAAATTTATGATGATATGAATTTCAGCAATTATTCTTTCACTCATGATATGGGGTTGGCATCAGGCAGTCTATCGATGATCATGGATGGTCCGTGGGATCTGCCGACTTTTAGGAAAGCAAAAAATATTGATTGGGCTGTGGCAGCATTGCCAGAGGGACCAAAAGGAAAAGCGACTTACATAGCCGGTGAGAGTCTTGCAATCTTTAAGCAAAGTAAAAATCCTGAAGCAGCCTGGACATTTGTAAAATGGGTAACTCAACCCAAAATACAAGCTATGTTCTCGATGAGTTCAGGATATTTGCCAGTCCGAAAATCTGTTTTGGATTTAGAGGAGTACAAATCATTTTTAGAAAAAGATCATGCAATGCAAAGTTTTGTTGAACAGATTGAGACTGCCAGACAGCGACCCACCCTCGAAAGATTTTACGTGAATATAAATCAATTTATTGCTGAAGCGATTGAACAAACATTGGTTGGAAATAAATCACCAAAGCAGGCTCTGGATGAAGCCGCAGAAAAATCGAACAGGTTATTAAATCAAAAATGAATAAAAAAATATAAGCAGGTCAACAATGGCACACGTAGAATTGAAAAACCTGGGTAAGGTTTACGAAGGAAGCAGCTTTGCTGTTAAGGGTGTTAATATTGAAATACGAGATAAAGAATTTGTTGTTTTAGTTGGTCCTTCCGGCTGCGGTAAGTCGACAACATTAAGAATGATCGCCGGACTAGAAGAGATAACAGAAGGTGATCTCTTTATAGATGGTAAACGGGTGAATGATGTTTCACCAAAAGACCGTGACATTGCTATGGTATTTCAAAACTACGCACTTTATCCGCACATGACTGTATACGAAAACATGGCGTTCGGATTGAAACTTCGCAAACTTCCTAAACCTGAAATTAAAACAAGAGTTAGTGATGCGGCTGCCATACTTGGACTTACTAACTATTTAGATCGAAAACCGAAAGCACTTAGCGGAGGCGAGCGGCAGAGGGTTGCAGTTGGAAGAGCCATTGTTCGTAAACCGAAGGTATTTCTTTTTGATGAACCGCTCAGCAATCTTGATGCAAAACTTCGTGTTCAGATGAGAACAGAAATAACAAAGCTCCATCTTAAGCTCGAAGCTACTATGATTTATGTTACTCACGATCAGACCGAAGCAATGACAATGGGCGATAGAATTGTTGTTATGAAGGATGGATTTGTTAAACAGGTAAATACTCCGCTGAACTTATATAATAATCCCGAGAATAAATTTGTAGCAGGATTCATTGGCAGTCCTGCTATGAATTTTATTGAGGGTGTTATTAAGCAGTCAAACGGATTATATTTTGAATCAACCAATAAAAGTCTATCCATTAAACTTGAAGATATGCATGCTGATAAATTAAAAAATCACATTAACAAAAATGTTTGGTTTGGAATCCGGCCCGAAGACATACACGATCTGGTAGATACTTCATTACAAACCAGCTTTTATGAATTTGATGCAAAACTTGAAGTGGTTGAACCGATGGGTAACGAAGCATTCCTGTATTTTAATCTGGATGGGACACAATTCATTGCAAGAGTTCCGGCGCGTGATGTACCGAGACCTCAGTCAGTTAGAAAATTAAAACTGAACAAGAATAAAATTTATTTCTTTGATTATGAAACTGAAAGAACAATTATTTAAGAAATTATAGATGAGAGGCAAAAAATGAGCACATCAGAAGAACTTATAATTACTGAAGAACAAAAAAGACAGTACAGGGACGATGGCTTCTTTATTCTTGAAAGCATCATTCCTGAAGTTGAGCTTAAACTAATTCGTAAAGATTGTATGGAGTTAATTGAAGCACAGGATAAGGAGATGGAAAAACTCGGAGTAAATGAACTAAACCTGAGCCGGAAAAATAGCCGATACTTTGTATTCAACTCTTACAAAGAGCGCCCGCATCTTGGAAGATTTATTTTCAGCGACAGGATGGCTGAAATTTGTAAAGCAACTATCGGCAATACAGCTTATCTTTTTTGGGAACAGTTTGTTGTTAAGGGAACAGATAAAAAAGGCGCAGAGTTTACCTGGCACCAGGATTCCGGTTATGTTGATCATCAGCATAAATATTACGTTAACGCCTGGATACCACTTGATGATGTTAATGAAGAAAATGGTACGGTCGCTTTGCTGCCTTATTCTCTTGCGGGTACAAAAGAAAAAATTGAACATAAGCCCGTTCCCGGAAGCAATGACAGGGAAGGATATTTTGGTCCTGAGAAAGGTGTTTCTGCAAATTGTCCGGCAGGTTCAATTGTTGTTTTTTCAAGCACTACATTTCACAGATCAGGAGTCAACAGCACAAACAAAATGCGGCGTGCCTGGGCTCTGCAGTACTCACCGGAAATTATTTACGAGGCGGATGGTTCTTTAAAAGGATTGGACGAATTATTTCTTAAAGACGGATTGCGAGTCAAATAATCATTGGTTAAAATTATTTGGAGTTAAATATATCCCAAAATTGTTGAGCCTATATTCAATTAGAATGGAATAATTGATTTCTGATGCTTTGTTCTGAATTCTTTTGGAGGCAAACTAAATTTTTTTTTGAACAGATGATAAAAGTGACTTAGATTCTCAAACCCGCAGTCCATTGCTATGTTTGTAATGGCCTCGTCGCTATTCGAAAGAAGGTTTGCAGCATAATTCAACCTAAGGTTTGTAATATAATCCGTGGGAGATTCCTTAAAATATTTCCGAAAGGAACGGCTAAGGTGTTCGGGTGTGCGCCCGCAGAGTTCGTACATTTTGCCAATTCCCGCTGTAAAATTTTCTTTGTGTGTCATTTCAAATTTTACTTTAGTCAGCCAGGAAGGAATTTCCTCTTTCATCGAATCCTTTTCATGAACAAAGTATCTTGAAAAAATGTCCGCAAGAAGAATGCGAAGTTCAGTTTTCATTTTCTGCTTATTTAACCGGGAGACCGTATTCAATTTTTCAAATCTCGAAACCAAAATATCCTTTTCAATTTGGCTTAATTTAAATTTAGGAGGATAAATTGATTGCAGTAGTTTATTAGAATTAAATCCCTCACCAAAATAGTTAAAGAGCTTTAAAATTGATGTTGCCGGAAATGCAATATTTATCAACTCGCAGTTTTCATCATAATATTTTTCATAAAAGTGAGTATCTGCAGGACGAATAAAAACCAAATCACACTCGGAAAGAACCTCTTGCTTACCATTTATTCTATGCAGGGCTTTGCCTTTTGTTATGAGAAAAATTTCGTAAAAATCATGGTTGTGCGGCGTAGTAATACTTGCCAGTGATTTATGATAAGCATAGTGGATTTCGGATTCAGGATCGATAAGCTCTTTTGTTTTAAGTCTTATTACTTTCATATAATAAAATCAATAAATTACAATAAAAAATCACTCAGAGACAAGATTTTGAATAATAAAATAGGAATATTAACCACAAGAATAAATACTAAATCATTTAAACAGAATAGAAATGAAATCAGAAAAATTCAAAACGGAATTGCTTTTCACCGAGACTTATAAGAAGCATTTAAATGATAATCCGGCAATTAGAGAAGCAATGTGCCTCAAGGTTCAATACCCGGCATTCTTCACCCCCATTCAGGATACGGATCTGTTTGCAGGAAGAATTAAAAACACGTTGGTCGGTATTACTCCCGATGAATGGGGATCAACCGCATTCGGATATTATTGTGTAAAAGATAAAATATTAAAAGAATTAGATGATCCTGAAATTTATGATGATACAAGATCCGAAGTAAATGAAATGCTTGAGTTTTGGAGCAAGGAAAGCACTTCAGCGAAACTCCGGGCAGCTTATCCTGATGAAATAAAAAAGTATTTGCCTTCGGATAATTGGATGCACGAATGCGGAATAGCTTTTCCTCTTTACAGACTAACCGGCGGTAATGTTGATTGGGAAAAACTTTTGAAAAAAGGAATTCCCGGGTTGATTAAAGATGCCGAAGAATATAAAATCAAAGCTCGATCAGAGAATAAAGAACCGGAATTATATGAAGGAATAAAAATCGCACTCGAAGTATTGAAAGATGTTTGTCACTGGTATGCTGATCAAGCTATAGGGTTGAAGAATCAAGCTTCAGACGAAATAAGAAGAGCAGAACTTCAGCGGATTGCAGACACGCTAGAAGTGTTAACTGTTTCAGCCCCTAAAACTCTGAAGGAAGCAATTCAATTATTCTGGTTGTACAGTTATGTCGGTGATATTCGTAACTACGGAAGAATGGACGTTTGGCTTGGTGATTTTCTTGCAAGAGATTTAGAAAGCGGAGTTCTCACCGAAGATGAAGCATTAAAACTTCTTCAATCACTATGGCAATTAATTGCTGCACGGAATACTATTGTGCACAGTAGAATTATTATCGGAGGGAAAGGCAGACGAAATGAAGCGAACGCAGATAAGTTTGCACTGCTTGCTATGGAGGCTTCAAGAACAGTTCACGAAATAGAACCGCAATTATCTCTTCGATTTTACGATGAGATGGATCCTGCGTTGATGGAAAAAGCTCTACAGGTAATTGGAGAAGGAAGGACATTTCCCATTTTATACAACGATGATGTTAACTTGAAGGCAGTACAAAACGCACAAGGATTTGATGAACTCACCGCCGAACAATTTGTACCTTACGGATGCGGTGAATATATAATTAATCATCAAAGCTTTGGGACACCGAGCGGAGTTATAAATCTTCTTAAAGCGCTTGAAGTTACTTTGCGGAACGGTATTGATCCGATGACAGGAAGAATTGCCGGATTACAACTTGGTGAATTCAGTGACTTTGAGTCGTTTGACGATCTGTGGAATGCTTATAAAACTCAAGTTGAATTTTTCGTGAGAATGATGGCTGATCAGGAAGTTTTGGAGTACAAAATAGCCGGCGAGCACTCACCTTATCTTTATATGAGTTTACTTTATGATAATTGTTTCGAAAGAGGAAAAGGCATGTTTTCCGGAGGAATAAAATATCTCAGCGGTACATTGGAGACTTATGGCAACACCAATACTGCCGATAGTTTAACGGCCATCAAAGAATTGGTTTATGAAAAAGGACTTATCTCTAAAGATGATTTATTAA
Source organism: Ignavibacteria bacterium RIFOXYB12_FULL_35_14 (assembly GCA_001803045.1). Classification (GTDB taxonomy): domain Bacteria; phylum Bacteroidota; class Ignavibacteria; order Ignavibacteriales; family Ignavibacteriaceae; genus XYD12-FULL-36-8. The sequence goes on from MHAR01000018.1 coordinate 70,266, forward strand.
AAGCACTCGATAATAATTTTGAGGGTTATGAAAAGATTATGCAGCAATTATTGAAGGCTCCAAAATATGGAAACGATTACGACCAAGCAGATGAGATGTTGGTTAAAGTCCATGAACATGTTTGCAATTATGTGAAAGAACAAAGCAAGCGTGTTAATCTTCAATCATATCTTGTGGTGGTTATCAATAACAGTGCTAATACATTGATGGGACATCAAACCTCAGCTTCTGCCGATGGGAGAAAATCCGGTGAACCAATGGCAAATGGAAATAACCCAAGCGGCGGAAGTGATGTTAATGGCGCAACAGCCTTTCTAAATTCACTCGTAAAACCATCGCCTTACATTCATGCCGGTGCCGTTCAGAATATGAAATTCAGTAAAGAGATGTTCGCTGCTAAAAAAGAAATTCTTAAAACATTGCTTGAAACTTTTTTTGAAAACGGCGGGCAACAAGCTATGATAACCGTAGTTGATAGAAATGAGCTTGAACGTGCAATTCAAGAACCAGAAAAATATGGACACGTATTTGTGAGAGTAGGCGGATTTAGTGCAAGGTTTGTCGAGCTTTCGCGTGATGTTCAATTAGAAATTTTAAGCAGAACATTATATTGATACATGACTGGTTTAACATTCGACATACACAGATTTTCGTTAAACGATGGATCGGGAATACGAACAACGGTCTTTCTAAAAGAATGTTATTTAAAATGCGAGTGGTGTCATAACCCGGAATCCCAATCCTTCAAACCGCAGCTTTCCTTTAATTCCGAAAAATGTATTCATTGTTTTGAGTGCGTAAAAGTATGCCTGACCAGTGCACATAAAATCAAAGATAACAAACATTACGTTGATTGGAATCTTTGTAATGTTACTGGTAAATGCGTGGATGCTTGTTCATCCGGCGCGTTAAAAATTATCGGGGCAAATACAGATGTTCAGTTTATTATTTCAGAAGTGATTAGAGATAAAGCATATTACGATAAAACCGGAGGCGGTTTAACTATTTCAGGCGGAGAGCCTTTGGCTCAATTCGAATTTACAAAAGAATTGTTGATCGAAGCGAAGCAACATGGTTTGCACACAATAGTTGATACTTGCGGTTTTGCAGAGCCTGATCAGTTTAGAGAAATTCTTCCTTATGTTGATTTATTCTTATTTGATTACAAAGTGACTGACGATGCAAAGCATAAGCAGTACACCGGTGTGAGTAATAAAAAAATTCTTGAGAATCTTAACTTCCTTTATAATCATGGTGCGTCAATTATTTTGAGATGCCCATTAATTCCCGGAATTAACGATGATGAGTTTCACCTTGAGGGAATTAAAAATATTATTAAAAAATATCCCTTGCTCAAATCTGTTGAAATAATGCCTTATCACAACATGGGAAGAGATAAAGCCGGAAGAATCGGCATGGAATATAAAATGTCCGATGTAAGAAATGCTGAAGTACGTGATAAACAACGTTGGATGAAGTATTTTTCAACCAATAATTGTAATGTCATTTGTAATTAAATTTGATACTGCAAAATCATTTCGTTTGGGAAAAAATGACGACAGTATTTTCTAATTCGGTCTACATTTGTGCACTGATTATTTTCACAAGCTCCACTCTACATGCTCAAACCACCAATTTAATAACCAATGAAAAATCGCAACTAATAAAACTATTTGATGGCGGATTTTTTACCGAAGGACCTGCGTACGGAAGCGATGGTAATTTTTATTTCAGCGATATAACTTTTACTGTCGAAACCAATATGCAAGCGGGAATTATTTGGAAGCATGAATTGCAGAGTGGAAAAACTTTTGTTTACAGATCACCGAGTGGAATGGCGAACGGAATAGAATTCGACAAATTTAACAATATGATTGTATGTGAAGGATCCGATCACGGCGGCAGAAAAATCACCAGCACAGATTTGACTACTGGGAAGAGCAAAATACTTACAGCTTTATTTAACGGAGCTCCGTACAATTCCCCTAATGATCTAGTAATAGATAGCAAGAATAGGATTTATTTTACAGACCCTCGCTATTCTGGGTATGAGAAAATTGAGCAGCCATGCTTTGGAGTTTATAGATTGGATCAAGATGGAAGCGTAACATTAATTATAGATGAAATTGCTATGCCAAATGGTATTGCGTTATCACCAGCAGCGGACAGATTATACATAGGCTGTAATTATGAAGGAAATTTGGAAAGGGGCATAAAACCTCAGACAGATATTTTTATTTTTAATCTTGATGAAAATGGTCTTGCTTCAAATGGCAAAATATTTATTGACTATCCAGATGAATTCGGACCAGATGGAATGACTGTCGATAAAGAAGGAAATTTATATGTAGCGCTGAGAGATGAATCAAATCCGAGTATCTATATTTATGATTTGGATTCAAGGCTGATTGAGAAAATATCTTTACCAGAAGTTCCAAGTAATGTTACATTTGGTAAGGGAAAGGAAAAGAATAACATATTCATGACCGCAGGAGGAAGTCTTTACAAAATAACAGTATTATCAGAAGGAAATAACTGAAGAACGATTTTTATGGAAAGTAAGATTAAACTAGGAATAATAGGCACAGGCTTAGCAGCAAAAAATCTTCACTTGCCAGCACTGAGAAAACTTGAAGATAAGTTTGAAATTACCGCAGTTTGCAATCATACAGAAGCGAAAGCAGTTGAGTTCTCGAAATTGGTAGGAGATGTTAGATACTATCTTAATTATAAGGATATTTTGGCTGATGAAAATGTTGATGCAGTAGATATCACGCTTCCTATTGATCTTAATTACAAAGTTACTGTTGAAGCGTTAAAATCAGGCAAACATGTTTTTCTTGAAAAACCTCTTGCAGCGTCACTGATAGAAGCGAAAAAAATGCTCTCACTGAAAAGAAAGTATCACTAGGTGATGCTGCTTGCCGAGAATTTTAACTATAGAAAGGTTTATAATTCAGTTAAAGATTTGTTAAAACAAAAATCCATCGGGAAAGTCTATGCAGCCCAGTGGAATGTTTTTTATCTAGTTACTTCAGACAAAGATTACGGCGCAACAAAGTGGAGACAACAACACAAATATGCCGGCGGTTTCATGCTTGACGCAGGCGTTCATAATATTGCGGCTTTGCGAATGTTGTTTGGTGAGGTTAAGTCAGTTGCTGCTTTTACAGATAGTATTAACCCATCAATTGGCAAACCTGATACGATGAGTGTCCAAATGATTTTTAATTCAGGTATAAAAGTTATTTATAATTTATTCTTTACAGTTAAGCATCACTGGGAGAATAAGTTTCTCATATTTGGAAGCAAGGGCACCATAGAAGCAAATGACGACAAAATATCTTTGAAACTGAAAGATGAAAACCCTGAGATCATTGATTGTTCCGATGATGGAGGTTATACTGACGAGTTTCTTGATTTCTATTATGCAATAAAAAAGAAAACAAAAGTCAGTTACTCTTTCTATGATGGCTATGAAGATATGAGGGTTGTCTTTGCAGCTTTAAAGTCAGCGGACACAAATAAGGTCGTACACCTCGAATAAATTATCGCCATATGACAGTATTTACTAAAACATTGGCTGCAGTCCTACTATTTCCTGTTTTGGTTTTGTCTCAACCATCAGAAGATACTGGAAATATTTCTTTAACAACTTTCGTGAATCCTTTCATCGGCACAGCGAATGGTGGAAATACATTTCCCGGAGCAGTAGTTCCTTGGGGTATGGTTTCTGTCAGCCCGCATAATTCATTAATCGCACCATCAGGCTATCTTTATGGGGCGAGAGATTTTTATGGATTCGGGATGGTTCATTTAAGTGGAACAGGCTGTGCTGAGCTTGGAAGTGTTTTAATTACCATAACTGATGATGGTTCACCAATCAAACCGGAGGATTATAAAAATAATTTTTCATCTGAGGAAGCCACGCCAGGTTACTATTCACTGATATTAGATGATCAGAAAGTAAAAATTGAAGCTGCCGCAACAGAACGATCGGGCATTTTGAAGTTTACTTCGTTTCATAAATCAAATAAGCAATTGATAATTGATGCCGGGAGAAGTCTTGGAATTTTTGGCGGTGGAAAAATTAAAGTTGTATCGACTAATGAAGTTGAGGGCTATAACGTCAGCGGCGGATTTTGCGGTGAAGCGAACAGAGAAGAAGTTTATTTCGTTGCAAAGTTCAGTAAAAATTTTAATCATCATAGTTTTTGGATTGGTGAAAACATTTTTGATTCGATTCAGGCGCAAGTGATTGATTCTTCCATTGGAGCATTACTTAGTTATGAGTTTGATGAAGACGAACAGCTTCTTGTCAAAGTTGGGATATCCTATGTTAGCATTGAAAACGCAAGATTAAATCTTGATACCGAAATTCCAGATTGGGATTTTGATCGAATAAAACTTTTAGCCCAACGAAAATGGGAAGATGAGTTAAGCCGTATACGAATTGATGATGATAATCAGGATAACAAAACCAAATTCTATTCGGCGCTTTATCATATGCTTATTCATCCAAATATCATCAGCGATGTGAATGGTGAATATCCGCTAATGGGAAGAAATGGAATTGGAAAATATTCCAATCGAAAACGCTACTCGGTTTTTTCGTTGTGGGATACTTATCGTACGTTACATCCTTTTTACAATTTAGTTTTTCCTGAAGTTCAATCAGAGATCATACAAACGATGATCGATATGTATAAAGAATCCGGCTATTTACCTAAATGGGAGTTAGCCGGAAACGAAACTTATATGATGGTTGGCGATCCGGCATCAATAGTTATTGCAGATAGTTACATAAAAGGCATAACCGACTTTGATGCTGAGACAGCTTTTAATGCTGTGTTAAAGCCAATGTTGCTTAAGGAAAATGAAAAAGCTCCGCCAATCCGTGCAGGCTATCATGAATTGCTGCAATACGGCTACATTCCTTTTGAACAGGATTGGAATGATGATTGGTGGGTTTGGGGACCTGTATCAACTACACTTGAATATTGTCTTAGCGATTTTGCAATTTCAAGTATGGCTGACAAACTTGGCCGAAGAGAATTAACCGACGAATTCTATTCACGTTCTTTATTTTATAAAAATCTATATGATCCGGTAACGAAGTTTATGCGTCCTAAATTAATGAATGGAAAATGGCTTGAACCATTCGATTCACTTGCAACAGAAGGTTCAGGTGATTGGGTTGGTTCAGGCGGGCCTGGATATGTTGAAGGTAATGCGTGGAACTATACGTGGTTTGTTCCGCATGATATTCCAGGGTTGATAGATTTATTTGGCGGAGAAACACCATTCAGCGAAAAGCTTTATCAATCATTTAAAAATGGTCAATTCACAATTAACAATGAACCTGATATTGCTTATCCATATTTATTTAATTATGTGAGGGGCAGTGAATTTAGAACCAGAGAATTGGTTCAAGATATTCTGAAAAAGGATTTCGGTACAGATCATCGCGGGCTGCCGGGTAATGACGATTGCGGAACAATATCGGGCTGGTTTGTTTTCTCTGCACTTGGATTCTATCCTGATTGTCCCGCCTCTGAATTTTATCAGTTAGCTTATCCATTGTTCGATAAAGTTACAATTTCACTTGATCAAAATTATTTTCAAGGCAGTGAGCTAGTTATTCAAAGAACATCTGTTTCCCAAAATTTACCTGATAAGATTAAGATTTATTTTAACGGCGGTTTGATTGAGGATTATCGATTTGATCACAGACTATTAGTCAATGGAGGTATTTTGTCTTTTGAAAAAGCTGACTGACGATGTATAAGTTTTGAATAATCTATATCTTTTAGAAGAAAATTAATCATCACCTAATAAATTGGATAAGCTAAAATGAAACCATTTCAATTTTTAATATTTCTTTCGCTGATTTCATGTTCAGTCGAAGAAAAAAAAGCTAATGTTTCTATTGTTGAATTATTTCCAAATCTTACTTTTAAACAAGCAGTCGATATCCAGACACCTAAAGATGCTACTAATCGATTGTTCGTGCTATCCCAGCCGGGTATTATTTATGTGTTTGATAACAAACCAGAGGTAAATGTCAAACAGGTATTTCTTGATATCAGAAAAAAAGTTCTCAGCGGTGGGGAAATGGGATTGTTAGGATTAGCATTTCATCACGATTATAAGCGCAATGGCAGCTTTTATGTTGATTACACAACAGACAATCCAAGAAGAACAGTGATCTCCAAATTTCAAGTATCAAAGGATAATCCCAGCAAGGCTGATCCAAAAAGTGAAGAAATTTTATTGGAAGTAAATCAACCGTATGAAAATCATAACGGTGGTCAAATTACATTTGGACCGGATGGATATTTATATATATCACTGGGAGATGGTGGAGCTGCAGGAGATCCATTAAATTCAGGGCAAAATCTTAAAACTCTGCTCGGAAGCATTTTAAGAATCGATGTAAATAAAAAATCAACTGGTAAGAATTATTCCATTCCTAATGATAATCCTTTCAAGAATAACAATATGAATTATCGAGAAGAAATTTTTGCATATGGATTAAGAAATGTCTGGCGATTTAGCTTCGATAAAAATAATACGCTATGGGCTGGTGATGTAGGACAGAACGCATGGGAAGAGATAGATATAATCCAAAAAGGGGAAAACTATGGCTGGCGAATAATGGAAGGATTGCATTGCTTTAATCCAAATAATAACTGCGATACAACGGGTTTAGTGCTTCCGATCTGGGAATATGGGCATGACGTATCAGGCGGCTTTTCAATTACAGGTGGATTTGTATACTCCGGTCAATCAGCTCCGGCATTAAAGGATAAATATATCTATGCAGATTATGTGGTTGGAAAAATATGGGTATTAGAATACAAGAATGGTAAAGTCGTAAATAAACTTCTTAAGGATACTGATTTTGCAATATCGACATTTGGTGTGGATGAGAATAAAGAGTTGTACTTCGCAGATTATAGGAGAGAGGGGAAGTTGTATAAATTTGTTATGAGTTAGATTTTTTAGGGTTTCTTTGAATCAATTAAAAAATAATCCTGAGAACTCGTAAAATGATTCTAATAAATTAGCCTAGAACCATTTGGGTGACCCGAGTAGCTGAAATAATCTATGGTTGAGCATGAGGTAAGGTTTACCAATAAGCCAAGGCAGAGGGACATGAACAAAAGATATTTAATAATGAGCAATCTGGCTTTTATTTTTTTCAATAGTTATCCATTTGTTATCATTCTAAAATTGAGCTTTAAAATAAAAAAACCCAGCCAAGCGCTGGGATTTTTTCTTTTGTAGCGGGGGCAGGACTTGAACCTACAACCTTCGGGTTATGAGCCCGACGAGCTACCAATTGCTCCACCCCGCGATATAATTTTATTTTTTAAGAACCTTCGGGTTATGAGTCTGCCTTCATTTTATTCCGGCGAGATAAACCCGACTCGCTTTCAATTGCTCCACTTTATCCGGCAATGAAATACTAGTTTCGTTGACGGATCTATCTCGTCAATAGAATAATGATTTCATTGATGGACTCGCAATATAATTTTATTTTTTAAGAACCTTCGGATTATGAGTCTGCCTTCATTTTATTCCGGCGAGACAGGCCCGACTCGTAACCAATTACTTCACTTTATTCCGCTTTAGCGGGACCCGCAATGTAATTTGGGTAGCAAATATACTCATTATGTGCTGGGTTGTCAAACCAGCACCATTGGGCTGGTATTGGTCAAATCGGTGGAAAAATTGTAGCAACTTATACGTTGAAATTAAAACTCGAAATTATACCATCAATACTTTGCGAGTGAACATGCAGCTCATTAAGCTTTTGAATAATACTTAGGATACTCTTCCTTTTTTCTTCAACGAGGTCGGTTAAAAAGGTTCTAACTTCCGGAAAAGTACACTCGGCAAGAATTCCCTCATAAAAACGTACCATAGAGGCTTCTTTACGCAGGGCTTCATTAAGCATCGCGCATGTATTTCTGCAGGCATGCTGGCAATCTACTTTTATCTGTGTCATATTGCGCCTCTTTTATTTTCTCTCTTAGAGTTTTACGTGTTTAATATTTATTAAACTGTCACTTTAACAGGCGACTTTGCAAAATGTTTTCCGATTTCAAGCGCTTGTTCATTTACAGGAATCATGTGATGATGTCTCTCAGGTAAAACTTTTTTCAAAGCAGAAAGTACGTTCTCAATTTTTACGATTGGTTTTTTCTCAAGGAAAGCACCGAGTATAATCATATTAGCAACTTGTTTCTTGTTTAATTTTTGTGCTTTCTCCATCGCCGGAACCCGCAGGCACTCAATGTCTGTTCTGGTCGGTAGATTAATAATACTTGACTCTTCATAGATTAATAAACCGCCGGGTTTAACTGTAAATTCAAACTTATCCAACGAGGGTTGATTGAGCACAATTGCCGAATCAAATTTCGATACAATAGGAGAGCTAATTCTTGAAGTTGAAACTATAACAATACAGTTTGCAGTACCACCGCGCATTTCGGGTCCGTATGAAGGCATCCAGCTTACTTCTTTATTTTCTATCATTGCAGAGTAAGCAAGAATTTGGCCCATTGAGAGAATGCCTTGTCCTCCGAATCCTGCAAAAATTATTTCTTGAGCTTTTTCCATTTCGTTTACCTTAATTACTAACAGCGCTTGAAAAAATAATTAGTTTGGATTTTCCTTTGTTACCTTTGATTCTTCCTTAGGTATCTTTAAATCTCCTAAAGGATAAATCGGAAACATGTGCTCTTCAATCCACTTCATTGATTCTAAAGGAGTCATTTTCCAGCCCGAAGGACAATTAGAAACAACTTCAATAAAACACGTTCCTTTTTTCTCCTTCTGATATTCAAAAGATTTTGTAATGGCTTTCTTTAATTTTCTTATTGCATTTGAAGTATGAATTGAATGTCTGCTCACATAATAAGCTCCGGGTAATTGCGCTAACATGTCAGTAATTTTAAGCGGATTGCCTATGGCTGCTGCTTCTCTTCCATAAGGACTTGTGGATGTAACCTGTCCTATTAATGTGGTTGGAGCCATTTGGCCGCCGGTCATACCGTATATCGCATTGTTTATAAAGATCATTAAAATATTTTCACCGCGATTAACTGTATGAATTGTTTCTGAAGTGCCGATTGCTGCAAGGTCGCCATCACCTTGATAAGAAAACACATATCTATCTGGAAGAACTCGTTTAATTCCAGTAGCAACGGCTGAAGCTCTTCCATGTGCAGCTTCCTGCATATCAATATTCATATAATTGTATGCAAATACCGAGCAGCCAACTGGTGCAACACCAATTGTTTTATCTTGAATATTTAATTCCTCCACAACTTCCATAAGAATTTTATTAACAATTCCGTGTCCACAGCCAGGACAATAGTGCATTGGCATATCTGTTAATGTAGATGGTTTACAATATACTACTTCAAATTCTTCTGGGATTTTATTTTCCATCTTAAATTCCTTTATTTCAAGGTAAGAGTTTGCTTTTCAATAATAGTTTCAACTTTTTGAAAAACTTCTTCAGGTGAAGAAATCATTCCCCCCATTCTTCCTGTAAGGTTGACAGGACATCGTCCATTAACTGCTAATGATACATCTTCAACCATTTGACCAGCATTCATTTCAACAACCAATATCGATTGTACTCTTATTGCAAGTCGTGCAATTTCATCTTTAGGAAATGGATATAAAGTAATTGGTCTTAGCAAACCAATTTTAATATCTTTCTCTCTACCGAGTTCAACTACCTTCTGGCAAATTCTTGCACCTAAACCGTAAGCTACTAAAAGAATATCAGCATCTTCTGTTAGGATAGATTCGAATCGTACTTCCTTCTGCATCGCTTTATATTTTTTTTGAAGATGTAGATTCACTTGTTCCATTTCTTCGGGTTGCATATAGAGAGATGTGATTATATTTCTTTCCTTCCTTTTGCCCATACCTGAAGTGGCCCAATTTACTTCATGATAGGGAAGCGAACCTGCTTCCGGGAGAACAACTTTTTCCATCATCTGACCTAAAGCACCATCTGCAAGAATGAAAGCAGGGTTTCTATATTTTTCGGCTAATCGAAATGCATCGAATACAAAATCTGCCATTTCTTGAACCGAAGCTGGAGCTAACACAATAAGATGATAATCACCATGTCCGCCGCCTTTTACCGCTTGCCAATAATCACTTTGAGATGGTTGAATGGTTCCTAAACCAGGACCGCCACGGTTGATATTCACAACCAAGCAGGGCAGTTCGGCTGATGCTATGTATGACAAACCTTCTTGCATTAAACTAATACCTGGACTTGATGAAGAAGTCATTATTCTGGTTCCAGCACCGGCAGCTCCATAAACCATGTTAATAGCTGCCAACTCACTTTCGGCTTGCACAACTACTCCACCGCGCTTTGGCATCTCCCGTGTGAAATATTCAAGTATTTCTGATTGAGGTGTTATCGGATAACCGAAATATGCATGAATTCCTGCTCTAATTGCTGCTTCTGCTAGAGCTTCATTCCCCTTCATCAAGCGGGGCTCATTATTTGAATTATTATTCTGGTTCATTTCATTCCTTCATTAGGAAATCTAAAATCGATTACGCAACCTTACTTTTCGTAGTTTTTGGCTGTCTGTAAACCGTGATTGCGGGTTCAGGGCATACTATTGCACAATTAATACATCCCGTGCAATTATCCTTAATTAGCTCAACATATCGATAACCGTGTGTATTGATGTGTGAAGATAATCCAAGGCTTCCCTGAGGACAGGCAACTATACAAAGCTCACAGCCTTTACAAATTTCTTCATCTATTTTTACTGTACCTTTTATCATCTTACTTTACCAGGTATTAATTTATGAATTAAATCTTTAATCATAAAATGACAAGATATATGCCAATGAAGCTTTAACTAAGGAATTTTAGAAATTCTTAATTACTTCCATTAATTATATTTAGCCATTGCCATTTCAAAGAAAAGGGCTGAAAAGCGTTTCTTAATTAAGAGAGAGACTTTTGAGGGATAGAATTAGGGAGTTGTATAAAAAAATGTCTAAGACAAAAAGTGAAAACCACAAAATAATCGAACACGCCCACAATAAGTCAATGGGTTAGAGCCCTTTAGCTTTCAGATTCCTTTAAGTTCCACACTTGTGATTTACAACAACCATTGGTATCTTTGCGGCGTAAATAAACATGAGGTATTATTGAAAATCAGCAAAATATTCATATTTCTAGCATTAATTTCAGTGGTAGGATTCACTTTAAATTCAAACGAGGGTAAAAGCCCCAAAAGTACAGTTGCTAGTGAAGAACTTGCACTTCCAAGCAATTCTGAATTCACTTCACAAATAGAACTTCTTGAGTATGTTGACCGTGGAAAAATAGTCGCATCCTGGTATGGTCCCCGGTTTCATGGAAGAAAAACTGCAAATGGTGAGACTTTTGACCAGCAGGCTTTTACAGCCGCACATAAAAAATTTAGATTTGGAACACTATTAAGACTGACAAATCCCACTAATGAAAGGTCAATTATCGTAAGAATTAACGATAGAGGACCCTACATAAGAGGCAGAGAGCTTGATCTTTCTAAAGCCGCTGCCAATGAGCTGGGAATTCTAGAAAGGGGCGTTGCAAAGCTAAATATTGAACAAGTCACACTAAAAGGAACCAACTTTCCTGTGATTACTCTCAACTAATGGTTTTAGTAAAAAGCTACCAATTCGCCCCCGTTTTACGGGGGTTTTTTATTTTTTACAAGCTTTAAATAATCTAAATTGTTAAATTATAACAGCTTAATTAAATATTCTAAAGGATAGTATGAAATTAAACTTGGGCTGCGGGAAGGACATCAAGCCTGGCTATGTTAATCTTGATATTGTTGATTATGGTGGTAATCAAATCCATAATATAAATAAGTTTCCTTACCCCTTTGAGGAAAACTCTTTTGAGGAGATATATGCTTCACATGTTCTCGAGCATCTTGATAATTTCAACAAAACGATAACCGAGCTTTACAGAATTGCCAAACCAAATTGCAACATAATTGTTTACGCTCCGTTCTTCCTTAATACAAAGTATTTTGGTGAACCGGATCATAAAATTCCATTTTCAATTAGAACCTTTGATAATTACGAATACATTGGCAATAGGAAGCTAAAGTTTTATGAAAGATGGAAACTTGATCATAGAACAAATTATGAAAGCGCTGCTAAGTTTGAGATTTTGGAAAAGAGATTTATCACCTCACATTTTTCGGTTTTAAAGTGGATGGATATTATCGTGAATCTCGAACCTGTGATTTACGAGAGATTTTTTGCAGGGATTTTTTCCCCGGAGGAAGTGTATTTTAAGTTGAGGGTGGTTAAATGAAAGACATATTTCACATAATACAATTAGTTACTTTTTGTTATAAATATCTCACGTTTTATTTTTCTTAGTTAGTAACCTTTCCCAGTATTATCTCAAAGGAGGCGTAAAACGATCAACAAAAATATCTACAGGTTTAACTGATTTTAGATATTCATAGATTACTTCTAAATCTTCGGTTGTCATACCTGCATACATTATCCAGGGCATAACTGTTTGAAACTCTCCTTGGTTAACTTTCTCTGGTGTATAGCTTGTATCTGTATATAATTTAAATCGGTTTACAAATTGTTCCTTTGTCCAGTTTCCAATTCCAGTATTAGGATGAGGAGTCAAATTAGAAGAACTCACTACAGAACCATCTGGAAATTTGAATTCATTTCCGCCAGCAAAGTCTTCGCTAATTTCCTGTTTGGTATGACAACCATAGCATCCTGCAGCAGTAACTAAATATTTTCCGTAATTCGCAATATCCTCCGTTGGGGGTAAAGGATTAAACTCAGCTTTTTGAGGAATTGTATTGATAATAAAATTCATTGGAAAGTCTGACTCGGATTGTTCTAACTTATTCTCAATCGGTTCTAAAGTGCGCATGTAAGCAATAACGGCATAAATATCTTCTTGATCTAGTTTCCCAAAGTTTAAATATGGCATTATAGGAAACAATGCATGCCCATCTTTTGACACGCCGGTTGTAATAGCTCTGAATATTTTGCCGTCAGTCCAATCCCCCAAGCTGTAAGGTGTTATATTGCTTGAAATGTATTTGCCCGGAAATCCAAGATTTTGGTTGAATAAATCGCCGCCTTTTCCTTCGGTTCCGGCTAAAGGCGGAGCAGAAAACAAACTCCAGTCTCTCGTTGAGTGGCAATCCATACAAACCATCACATGATTAGCTAAATACTTTCCACGTTCAATTTGCTCTGGTGTAATCTCAACTTTAATATCAGGTGGATCGCCTACTGAGGGCAGCGCGGTTTTCACATAAATAAGCAAAGCAGCAACAACTATTATAATTGCTCCAAAGACATATAATAATAGCTTAAAAAATCTTTTCATCTTTCCTCATTTATAAATGAAGTTATATTTAACAATTTGATGCCTAAAATTATTGCCCAAAGAGGTGCAAGAATTAAATATAAATTTACTGCTGTTTCAGCTAGGGCACTTATCTCCAACATATTTCCAAATGAATCCAGAAGCGATAATACTCCAACTGCAATTGTAAACCACCCAAGAATTCGATAATCTTTTTTAATAAAAAGTCCTGCCCCAATCCACCAAATACCTCCGACGAGAGAATCGAACATATTCCACATTCCGCCAGCAACCATTTGAGAAAATGAGCCAAATAACAACTTGATAGTTTCTTGTTGTTGAGTTGATGCCGAAGTAAATTCATTAAGATGATAGGGCCAAATGAAAGCAAGAATTGAAGCTCCGACCGCTCCGATTAGGATGTAAGATGTCCCGCAGAAGGTTAAAAGATTTTTCCATGGTGTTTTGTCTTTAAGCCAATCATATATGAAGTATAGGGCAGGCAGCAGTAGCAGATAGTATCCAAACACATCAGTAATCATACTCCATCGCAGCATGGAGATATTCACATTTTCTAAAGAGAAAATTATTACTGGATTGGAGAAAAAATCAAAATTAAAATTAACCGCCGCAGCTACCAAAAAGTAACTGATAAAGGCAACTATACCTGAAAGTATAGTAATTAAACCGACAATTTTTTTATGCTGATTGTAATTCATTGTTGTTCAGATTTTAATAATAAATTTGTTTTCAACGAATATATTCAGACTAATAGAAAAAAATTGTATAAATCGGACATCTTTAGATTGAGTAATAGATATGACCCAGAAGCCTACTCATCCTTTGTTGGTAGTGCTTGGGGGTCATATTAGTAAGGGATTTGAACTCTCTGATGAAGTGAGATTGATCGTAATAACCAGAATCGCAAGCAATTTGGGTTAAGTTAAGTGTTGATTGATGAATTAAATGGAGTGCTTTTAAATATTTTTTATATTGGATAAAAGATTCAACGTTCATTCCAAACCAATTGTTAAACAATCTTCTCACATGTCTTTCGGAATAATTGTACTCGCTACGGAGAGATTTAACTGTAAATTCATTCAAGTGCAATTTAGAATGAAGATGAAGAATCGGATTTAGATCAATAAAATGTTTTGACGCTGCTAATTTCTCATAAACCCACTTCAGAACTAACATAGTCTGTTTTTCAAAAGAGAACTCATTGCTGATTTGATACCATAAATCATCAAGTTTTTTACAGACAAGCTTTCCATCTATAACGTTGTTATTGAACTCTTTTACTGGAATATTGAATAAATACTTCAAAGCATAAACATTTAGCTGAATTCCCAAAAAAACTTGTTCACCCTCTTTTACTAGATTAAAAGGGCTGTCGTTAACACCATTGATTATACATTTTGGAAAAGCTTGCTTGTTGTCCGCAGTTGAGCCAAAGTAAGAGATATTACCGCACAAATTAAAAATTATTTCGGCATTTCCTTTTGGAAGGATAGTTTCATACCGTTTAATCACATCGCGCTCATGAGAGCGCCAAATACACTTCACCAGGGATCTGATAAATAAATCTTTGGGGAAGAATATGTTTGAAGAGCTATTCATAAACTAATCTATGCGCTAGCTATAAAGAGTAGTAGTTTATTATACATTACAGAGTACATCTCCTAAATTTTTATTTCTTTAATCATTGAATAGTTTTAATAAAAATTACTAAATTCTGTATACATTAAACAATAACATGAAAAACCAATGAAGAACTTACAAAAACTCATTTTACCGGTTCTATTAATTATTGTCGTTTTCCTCATCTACAAAATTTACTTTTCTTCAAATAAGGGATTAGGTTCATTCTCCGATTTCGATCCCAACAACAATGCCGTTAAACCAATCACTGTTGAGCTTCTAAAAGATAGAGGAATAAATCAACAAGGCGGGGCTGTGGTATTTTATGTTTCAGATAAGACAGGCAAAGAAATGATTGTGACTGGTGAGCTTAGTTTACCACAGGGAATTGAAAATGCTAATGTGATTACTATAAAGGGACATCTTAGCCAGGGCGGTTTTCATGCTCACGAAGTTGTGATTGATTAAATATTTATGAACAAGTTTCAGCTTGTGTCGAATTATGAACCCGCGGGAGACCAGCCACAGGCAATAAATCAATTAGTAGACGGATTAAACCGCAGAGAAAAATATCAAACTCTGCTTGGTGTTACAGGCAGCGGAAAAACTTTTACGATTTCAAATGTCATTCAGGCGGTAAACAAACCAACTCTAATTATTTCCCACAATAAAACTTTAGCTGCACAGCTTTACTCCGAGTTCAAAGCATTTTTCCCAAATAATGCTGTTGAGTTTTTTATAAGCTACTACGATTACTACCAGCCCGAAGCGTATGTTGTTAAAAGTGATTTATACATCGAAAAAGATTTTTCTATAAATGAAGAAATTGACCGGCTGCGATTAAAGGCAACTACGTCACTGATTGAAGGGCGTAGAGATGTGATTGTAGTTGCCAGTGTAAGCTGTATTTATGGAATTGGGGCACCGCAAGAGTATGCAAATCAAATTTTGTTTTTGAAAAAGGGCGAGAAGATTGCCAGAAAAAAACTGCTGCGTAACCTAATTGATATTCACTACGTTAGAAATGATGTTGAGTTTTCACGCGGTACTTTTCGAGCTAGAGGCGACGTTATTGAAATTATTCCCGCATATCAAAATGAAGAGGCATTAAGAATTGAGTTTTGGGATGATGACATTGAAAAATTATCCATTATAGACTCTGCTACCGGACAAACAATTAAAGAAGTAGAGTCCTCTGCCGTTTATCCAGCCAAATACTTCGTTTCTAATCGAGATCAAATTCAAAAAGCAATCCATAATATTGAATTAGAACTTAGGGATAGGTTAGAATATTTTCGATCTCAAGAAAAATATCTGGAAGCCCAACGTATTGAGCAGCGAACTCGCTTTGATATCGAGATGATGAAAGAGATTGGTTATTGTTCCGGAATTGAAAATTATTCGAGGCACATGGATGGACGAACTGCTGGTTCACGTCCGTACAATCTTTTAGATTATTTTCCAAAGGATTTTTTACTGGTAATTGATGAATCCCACGTTACTGTTCCTCAGATAAGAGGAATGTACAATGGTGATCGTTCAAGAAAAGAAACTTTAGTTGAATACGGATTTAGATTGCCTTCTGCTTTAGATAATCGCCCAATGAAGTTCGAAGAATTTGAGAGCATGCTCGATCAAGTGATATTTGTTAGTGCAACCCCCGCTGATTTTGAATTGCAAAAATCCGGCGGAGTTGTGGTTGAACAAATTATTAGACCAACAGGATTGTTAGATCCAGACATTGAAGTGCGGCCAATCAAAGGACAGATTGATGATCTAATCGGTGAAATTCGGGAAAGATCCCTTAAAAAAGAGAGAGTGCTGGTTACAACATTAACAAAAAAAATGTCGGAAGATCTTGCTGACTATCTTGATAAGATTGGTATTCTGGTACGATATATCCACAGTGATATTGATTCGCTTGAAAGAGTTGAAATACTTAGGGATTTACGCTTGGGTGATTTTGATGTTCTTGTGGGGGTAAACTTGTTAAGAGAGGGGCTTGATCTTCCAGAAGTTTCTTTGGTTGCAATTATTGATGCAGACAAAGAAGGATTTCTCAGAAGTGAGCGGTCATTGATGCAAACTGCGGGTAGAACAGCACGTAATGTAAATGGCAAAGTAATTATGTATGCCGATGTTATCACAGAATCAATGCGCAAAACAATTGCCGAAACTAATCGGAGAAGAAAGCTACAAAAGCAGTACAATCATGAAAATAACATCACACCTACAACTATTTATAAAAGTGTAGAAGAAATACTTTCCTCAACATCAATCGCAGATATAAGAAAAAAAGAGGAGAAAGAATCTTTTACCTTTTTAAAAGTCGCTGAGCCTGTTCTCAAATACATGAGCACTGACCAAAAGAAGGATCTTGTTGAGCAGCTTACAGAACAAATGTATCAAGCAGCAAAAGATCTAGAATTTGAAAGAGCAGCTTCCATCCGTGATGAAATAAGCCATCTGAAAAAGACAATCAAGTAACCAGCATCTCCTGAAATATCCGATGCTTTATTTTAGTGTTATTCTAAAATATTACTTGTTGCCGTCAATAGCTAATTAAAGTTATTTTAGATGTGTGAATTTTCAAATCCTTCTATTCACAGACAATATATTTTTACATGACACGAATGCAAATTGAACTAAAAGAAATAATAACAAAAAGCGACTTGAAATCTTTTATCAAGTTTCCTTTTCATCTATACTCAGATAATAAATTTTGGGTGCCCCCTTTAATTCATGAGGAGATGAAGAATTTTAGTAAGGATAAAAATCCCGCATTTGAGTTTTGCGAATCATGCTATTGGATTGCCTACAAAGAAAATAAAATGGTGGGGAGAATCGCATGTATAATCAATAAAAGATATAATGAAAAGGTTGGCAAAAACGTTGCGCGTTTTGGATATGTTGATTTTATAGATGATGAAGAAGTTTCTTCCAAATTATTTCAAACTGCTGAAAACTGGGCTCGCAGTAAAGGATGTATTTCTATTCATGGTCCTTTGGGTTTTACAGATATGGATCCCGAAGGAATGCTTGTAGAAGGATTTGAAGAATTAGGAACTATTGCCACGATTTACAACTTTCCTTATTATCCTAAGCACATTGAAAAATACGGCTTCAAAAAAGATGTCGACTGGGTTGAATATGAGATCATCCCGCCAAAAGAAATTCCCGCAAAAGTTGAGCGAATTGCTAACGCAGTTCGCGAAAGATATAATTTAAAGAGGCTGGATGTTAAAAAATCAAAACAATTGCTTCCTTATGCCCATGAAATATTTAGAGTTTTAAACAGTGCTTATGCAGATATCTATGGTTTTGTTCAGCTAACCGAAAAACAGATTGATCTTTATGTGAAGCAGTATTTTGGTTTTATCAAACCGGACTACGTCCCTGTGATTTTGAATGAGAAGAATGAAGTAGTTGCTTTTGGAATCACCATGCCATCACTATCGAAAGCATTTCAAAAATCTAAAGGCAGATTACTTCCATTTGGTATTTTTCACATACTCATGGCAATGAAAAAAAACGACCGCGTCGATCTTTACCTGACAGGCGTGCGCCCCGATTATCAAGACAAAGGAGTCAACGCAATGCTGATGTTAGAAACAAATAAGGTATTCATAAAGCATAATATTTTAAGAGTGGAATCTAATCCGGAATTGGAAACCAATGCTAAAGTTAGAGCACAGTGGCGTTTTTATGAAGAACGGCAGCACAAAAGAAGAAGATGTTACATTAAAGAATTAGCTTCCACTTAGAAACGCAGCTTAATATTTATAATTTTTCTTTGATGATGACTGGACATAAATAGTCGGTATTAAATCACGATTTAATTTCTCGTCTTTGTAAATCACTTGCTCGAGAAAAAGTCCGGATGGCGGAGCTGTGTACATTGCTGGTTTATTAGATTTAGAGTGGAGAAACTTAGTTAAATCTTGTTCCGATAATTTTCCTCTTCCAATTTCGACAAGCACACCGATCATTCTTCGAACCATTTTCCAAAGAAAGTGTGAGCCGATAATCCTAACTAAAATTAATTCGACATCTTGTTTCAATTGAATGTCGTCTATTAGGACTTTTGTTGATTTCTCTTCTTTATCTTCATCTGTAAAAGAAACAAAGTCATGCATTCCTAAAAACAATTTAGCAGACGATTGCATCTTGTTGAAATCAAGTTTGTCTTTAATCCACCATACATAATTTTTTCCAAAAGCTGTTCTTCGCTTTGATATCTGATAGAGATAACTGCGGTTGATTGCATCATGTCTTGCATGAAAATTTTGATGAGTTTTTTCTACTTCCAAAATATTAATGTCAGAAGGAAGCGCGTCATTAAATTTCATTCTAATAATTTCCGGAGCGAGAACGCTTTTTGCTTCGATATGAGCAACCTGACACAGCGCATGAACACCTGCATCGGTTCTTCCTGAACCCTGTATTTCGACCTTTTCATTTTTAAAGATTTTCTTCGCTGCTTCAAGAAGTTTTCCCTGAATGGTTCGAACATTTTTCTGAACCTGCCACCCGCTGTAGCGGGTTCCTTCGTATTCAATGTAAAGTTTAAATCGCATATGCATAACCCCAGTTTGTCACCTTTTTTTATTAAGTTTTTATAAATTCATTTACCAACTTCGCTTCTCTTTGATCGAATTCCAGCATAGCATTTATTAAAATGATTTCTTGATAATGCTTTAACTCTTCTAACCAAATATCTTGTTCAATTATTTTCTTCTCATCAATAAGCTTTGCTCTTTGTGTGCCTTTGAGTAATGGATGTTTAGGTGTACTCCACTCTTTTCCATCGAATAGGGCAATGTTGCTGTAAGATGTATCTGTAACTCTGCCATTTTTAATGATCAAAATATCTTCATTCTCGTTGCATCCGTTTTCTCGAAGTAGTTTTTCAAATATGCTTCTTTCTAAGTATTTATAAGAGTAATCAATCTCATTACAATAAGCCAACTTTAGATGTTCAATTTTTCTAGGGGTGTATCTCGTCCATTCTATTTCTTGAATATCATCAGAATAAATCACTTTGCATTTATAAATATCGTTTGTTATGTCGATTGGAATTTCAACAAGTCCAGCAAGATCCAAATCATTACTGCAACTAAACAATTTACGTCTGGATCGGTTCATCCTTTCATTGTGATAAGGAATGTTGAGAAGCTTTCGATTGAATACTTTGATTGTTTCAAATAATAGGGACATACACTTTGTCAATCATTTCTTGATACTCTGATTCAGGATTGCTCATGAACGTAATTCCGCCGCCGCTTTTGAAGTACAGCTCGTTGTCAATATTTTCTATGAAGCGAATCATAACTGCGCTGTCTATATTTTTTCCATCAAAAATACCGAAGATACCGGTGAAATAGTTTCGCGGATAATTCTCAGCTTCCTTAATTATCTCGACGGTTTTCTTTTTTGGTGCACCGCTTATCGAACCGGCAGGCAGTAAACTAAAAATAATATCACCTATAGTTTCGTTAAAATTCTCTTTCAGTTCGCCACATATAACCGAGCTTGTTTGCAGCAGAGCTTTATAAGATGTTTTAATCTCATCAATGTATCTAAACTTTTCAACTCGAACATTTTTTGCAACAATACTTAAATCATTTCGAATCAAATCCACAATTGTGTTGTGCTCGGCAATTTCCTTTTCGTCATTTAATAGTTTTTCTTTTGCATTTCCAATCGATGCATCAATTGTTCCTTTCATAGGAAAAGAATAAATCTTTCCGTCCTGTATCTTGATAAATTTTTCGGGAGAAAAGACAACAAATTTGTTTTCAAAATAAAGCTTGTACTTTGCCTGTGACAAATAGAATATTTCTTTAAGTGAGTAATTACTTTTTATTTTTGTGGGAAAGGTTAGATTCAACAAATATGTGTTTCCATTTCTGATATGCTCCATCACTTTATCAAATGCGAATAAGTATCTTTCATGGCTTATTGGAAATTTCTCCAAAAATAATTTCGACCCCCTTTCGGGTTCATTGCTGAAATTTCTTATTTCATTAGCCTTAAACAAAATGTTTTCACTTAAATCTGATAACTTCATCACCACAGACATTTTCATTTCATAATCAATTAGAAAAAGGAATGGGATTCTATCCTTTCCCAGTTTGTTCATGGTTTCTATTGCCTTGTGTGATTCGGGTGTAGACACTTTAGATTCTAATAAATAATTTTAAGATATTGGCAAAGTTAAAAAATTACTTCTTATGAAGCTGTTAATAATAGACAATTTTGATTCGTTCACATATAATCTAGTACAAATAGTTGAACAGTTAGTAATCGCTGAATATTCCGTTATGACGCATGATAAGGTGAACCTTGGTGAAGCTGATCGCTTCGATAAAATACTGCTGACCCCAGGTCCCGGACTACCAAATGAACATCCGATTATGGAGAAAGTGATAAAAAGATATTCTGCAAGTAAAAGTATTTTAGGCGTATGCCTTGGTCATCAAGCTATTGGACAAGCATTTGGTGGTGAGTTATTCAAACAAAATACAGTTTCTCACGGCATTACTAAAAAAGTAACCTTTAGCGATCCTGAAGAATATTTGTTCAAAGGATTACCAGCAGAAATCAACGTGGGACTTTACCACTCGTGGGCTGTTTC
This sequence comes from Ignavibacteria bacterium RIFOXYB12_FULL_35_14, assembly GCA_001803045.1. Taxonomy (GTDB): domain Bacteria; phylum Bacteroidota; class Ignavibacteria; order Ignavibacteriales; family Ignavibacteriaceae; genus XYD12-FULL-36-8. The sequence goes on from MHAR01000018.1 coordinate 91,952, forward strand.
AAATACCAACTTTCCAGATGAGCTTAAAATTACAGCCGTCTCAGAGGATGGAGTTATTATGGCTTTGTCTCACAAGCACTATGATGTTAAAGGAGTTCAGTTTCATCCGGAGTCAATTATGACTCAGCTAGGAAAGCAAATAATTCATAATTGGCTAGCAAATTATTCTATTTAAAAATCATTTGAGTTTTTTGTAGACTTAATGATCGAGTTAATTACTACCTTCATCCAATTCGTGAAATATGGAATGAGATGATTATTTTTTAATTATTATTTTTAAGATTTTGGGTGAAAACTCATTTGTTTTCTTATCAATAAATTTACGCAAACTGGTTACAGGAGCATTTGAATCAATTATAAGCCCTTTTTCACCACTTTCCATTGCCTTTCGTTCTGCTATTGTGTAAACAGACTGTTCTACAAGAAGAGATGAGAATCTATATTGTGCTGTTTTATCTTCATCCATCTTAATTTTAAATTCTTCTTTTGTACCAAATACTGCTTTATTAAGAGCATGCTTACTATTTATATAGAAAATTCCATCTATTAAATCCGAACATCTTTGATCTTCCAATTGATCTGTATATTTCCAATTCTTTATCATACCACCATCTTCTGGTTCCTTTTCGGTTAAAATTCTGCCTTCTATGTGAGCTAATGTCCCATCAGGTTTTTTTGTTTCAGCAAATATTCTTGCTTGTTGTCCCCAACCAGTTCCTCTCCATGAAATCGAAATACGTCCTATTTTTCCATCCTTTGCCAAATGAAGTTTATCAAAAGTGATATTTATATTATCAACCATGGCTCCATTCTCAAGAAATCCTATTGTCCCGTGTGATTTTATTAATCCTAATTTTATTTTACGACCCAATGGTATTTGTTTTGGATTAACCAGTAGAGTTAGATAATTAACTTTGTTTGGTTGACCTCTAGTATCTTTCGGACGGAATTCCATTTCATCTGGAGGAGCAATAGTTACCGCAGAGATTACATCTAATATTTCAAGCTGTGTTTCTAAAAATCCTTTTTCGCTTTCAGCTAAAGCTGTTATTAAACCAGTCTCATGCAAGGAATCACATTTTACGGATAAGGAAAAAAGTAAATATTCTTCCCACATCCTCCCCTCATCAATTTTGTTGGCTAATGGATAAATATTTATTCGTGAATTATTAGAATCAAATATTATCTCAGATCCTTTCTTAACTAAATCTTTCTTTATGTATAAGCGAACTATTCTTTCCTGATCAAGTGTGAGTGTCGTTGATTTAGGAACAAACTGCATTTCTTCCAATTTTGTTAGTGGCGTAACTGTTTCTCCAGGACCAATCCCTTCACCAAGTTGTTTTAAGAAACGATTTAATTCCTTTATGGCTTCATTGATTTTTTCCTTCATTTCATGAGAAACCTCGGCCGTAGATGATTTTTTAAATCGTTCTTCTTCCTTCTTATAGATCGGTTCCAAATATTTCGCTAATTCCTTGAAAAGCAGTTTTGTAAAATCGTGCTTGGTATCAAAGCCCTCCCTAGTTACCGTCAAAGGAGAATCCTTGCCGTTATTTAAGTACCATGATAAGTGCTCACGAAGATTGGTTATTCTTATTACACCAAAAATATTAGATAGATAGGGTGCTCCCTCAAACTGCGGAAGAAAAGTTAGATCAAGAACAGCATCCATATCGTCTACTATTAAAAGACCATTTGCTCTTTGTTCGCCAGCTTCTCTACCAGGTAGTTTGTTATTTCCCTCTGAACGACAAATAATTCCATCAACTTTCAAATTTTTTAACCCTTCATCTTTAAGGGGACTTATCATCTCAAAAGTAATTCTCTCGATAACATCACCAAAGGGGAAATCACACTCTAATTCATCTTCTAAGACATTCTGCCCTGAACGATATTGAAAAATTTTTATTTTTACATTTGGATCAAAATTTATCAAACGAAGCATATAAAATTGTGATAGAATTGGAATTAGAGTCCCTTCACCAGGCAATCTACAATCTTCATTAAGAACAAAACCAACACATGATCCATTTTTATCTTTACTTAAATGTGCCTCTCTTATTTGTTGAGCTGATGGTTTAGGAAAAGGACTGATTTTTATTTTGGGTTTATTATCCCTTTTAAGATCGAAAGAGAATTCGGCTAATGATAACACACCATTATACATTGAATAAAACTTGCCCAATTTGTGTCCAAGAAGAACATCACTTACACCTCTTCCAAATAAACTTCTTCCAGGTTGCCAGCTCGACACCTCAGCTTTGTCCTCGGCAAGTAATTTAAAGAGGGCTCTTAATTTTTCAATTGGAACCCCCTCTGCAAAGTCAATTATCTCGCAAGTTCTAGGTTCTTTTTTGTAACCTTTTGCAGTGTACAAATGTATTTCGATAAATCTTGTAAGATCTTTTTTCCGCAATCGTTTTTTAATTTCCGCCGTATCAAATTTATTCCCCTTATCAAATTGCAAAGCTAATTCAACAAATCCAGAGGAATGTGGAAGAGAAAGTTTTCTCTTGTATGAAGTGTCAGAATTAGTAATTGGCTCAGTAGCTGTTTTAGCAAAGCTTTTTACCACACCAGAATAGAGAAGTCTTGCTATCTCCCTCGGGGCAATCTCCATTTCCATTTCTTCAAAAGCACTCATATTAACTCCTAATAAAATTATTTGTTTAAATATCGATTAAACTTTTCTTGTGCTTGAATCAAAAACTGTTGGACTTCTTTATCGTCTATTTCTTTTGCAAAATCAATCACTTCTTTTATTTTTCTTTTTTTTTCCTTTGAGGGAGTATGATCATAAACCCCTAGCATTCCTATTAAATGAATTGCCTCTGCAGTATCCAACATACCATCCCGATATAGATTAAATAATATGGATGACTTGATTTTTTTTATCGCATCTTCTGGGTGTACACTACGCGCTCTTCCTTTTCCTCTTTCGGACTCTTCATAAGAATATTCCGCATTTAATTTTTTCTTTCCTAAAAAATCGGGTGCTCCAAATTTATTCACCAATGCTTTGGCCTCATTCAATCCATTTTCGTTAAGAAAAACTCCTTTATCAGAAGCAGAATAGGCGAGATTGCGATATTTGGGACGCATTTGAAGAACGGATCTATTTGTTCTATTTACATCAGGGTACTCAGGCCATCCCACCATGGCAAATTTTGTTGGAAATAATTTTGCATTTACGATGCTAATATTTTCAATTGAGGAAGGAATATTCCATTCTTTTAACCAAAAAATACTATATGCCGTCAAGCTTGTTAGTGCAATATTTCCATATAATTTTTTTTCAAGTGAAATAAGTTTTAAGAGATCTTTTTTAGCTATTGTCTCCATCACTGACCTATTTTCTTTTCTTCATAAATTTGTGGTTTCCATGTTTTTAATATTTCTTGTCTAATACTTATTGAGCTTAATACTGGCGGATATTTATACCTTTTTGTTTCGCCAAGAGAAACTTCATTATAAATGTTTTTTAGATCAGAATATTTTATCTTTTTATCATAATAATGCGCTTTGCCATTATTGTATAGATATAATTTTTTTGATTTAATATATAAATGTGGATTTGCAATGAGTTTTGGTCTGGGTACAATTTTAATTTCTGTCTCAAGCCCATATTTTGACAGTGGCGGTTTAGCCGATATGCTCTTAAGTTTTTCCTCAATATCAAAGAGATGATCTGAGTTCTCAACAATTATTAAAATGCTCAAAAAGGCAAATTTATTTGAGTTCGAAATCGGTTTATTAATTATTTCCACATAGGCACCAAGAACTTCTTTTGATAAATTTTTATTTTGTTCCTTAAGAGATTTCATTATTATCTTAGGATATTTTAAGGCTCTCAGTGCCGTAATATTTTTCTCTAATTCCTTTCGCTTTTGCTCTATTAGATTATTCTTTTTTTTCTGTTTATTACTTTCTAATTCCATGGGAACAACAATCTTCTTAAACATATCTATATATTTTGGATTAATTTCAAATCCGATGTATTTCCTTTTCATAAAACTTGCCTGAGCTAGAACAACTCCAGATCCAGCAAATGGATCTAACACCAGGTCTTTTTTGTCACTTGATAAAAGCAATATTTTTTCTACAAGTTCTGTTGGGAAAGGGCAAAAGTGGTGGAAGTTTTTTGTCGACCAACTACCTTGAACCGGTATTTGAATTTCCCAAATGTTCCCTGGATTTTTTCCCTTTTGTGAATACCTTTCAGGGTATTTAACCCACCATTCTTTTAAATCGTAAGGGTCCTTTATTCGATCCACATAGTATTTGTAGTCATTGGATTTAGTAAAAAATAAAATGTACTCAAATCGATTTCTAAATTGCCCTTTGCGCGACCAAGGAAGGGTTTTTCCTTTATCCCAAACAATAATGTCTCTCAATATCCAACCACATTCAGAACAAATATTGGCGATATCAAAGGGAAGGAGTTTCACGTTTCCATTCTTTTTAAATGTATCAACAACAATCCACATAGAGCCAGTTTGTTTAGTGACCGTATAACATTGAAAAAAAACATTTTTTAGAGAAGTTAGGTATTCAGTTTGATAGTTTTGACCAAATCCTATTTGACTTTCAGTTCCATAATCTTTTAAGTCGAAGTATGGCGGTGATGTAATTATAAGATCAACTATTGGCTCCTTTATTTCGGTCAAAAGTTTTCTGGCATCAATGTTATATAGTCTATTCTGTTTAATCATAGCCAATTAATTTTTATTTCATTCTCAAGTGATTTGAATTCTTTATCCCCAGTAACAAGAACTGCTTTTCTGTTTTTTGCTACTGCAGCCGCAAATGCATCGGCATAGGAGATTTTATAATTTGCTTTGAAATGCGCTGCTTGTAAAGTTAATTCTTTGTTCGCTTCAACAATTGTTATTGGATAACGCGCAAAGGTTTCTCTATAAAGCTCGGCTCTTTCCTTTCCGCCTTCACGCAAGGCGATATAGTACATTTCGCCCCAATTAATTACTGATAAAAATATTTCTGCTTGATTATCTAATGCCTTTGTTAAAATATCTTCCACAGCATCAGCACCCTTTTCATCTTCTGCGTAAGCTAGAAGAGAGTAGCTGTCCAAAACATATCGTTTCATAGTTCACGTTCTTTCTTCTTTTCCTCCATTAGGGCTTTAAGAAGTTTTCCCCCTGTTTTCATAAATCCCTTATTGGATTTAATTATTTCCGAAGTTAAAGGAACGATTTTAATTCCATCATTCTCTTCAAAAAAGTTAACTCGTGTTCCGGGCTTGATTCCAAATTTTTTTCGCATTTTCGAGGGAATTACTAATTGCCCCTTGGTGGTTACAAATCCAACTTCCATGTCCTACTCCTTTATTTTTACTTTCATTCAATACAAAGTTAGAAATAATAATATTGTAAGTCAAGTTATATTTGTAAGACGTTTATATATTGGCAGAATAATAAATATTGGGGGCAAAAGGATAGAATAAAATAGATTTAAGAGCTGTCAACGAAGTAAGATTTTTTCCTCAGCATAATCCTCGTTAGTCTCATAAATCCTAACCGTAACCGAAGTAAGATTTTTTCCTCAGCATAATCCTCGTTAGTCTCATAAATCCTAACCGTAACCGAAGAAATATTTTTAGGTAATTCAACCCTTATAATTTCATTCAGAATGAAATTGCAAATGTTTTCCACAGTAGAGTTAAAATCAACAACAACCTTTTTTGATTTGATCTTATCAAGAAATTCAAGAACTTCTTTATCATTTTTGTTTACCATGAAAGCATGATCAAACTTTTCAAGTAACGGTTTTATAATTTTATCAACATCATAAAAATCAATTATCATTTCATTTTTGTTCAATTCACCCTCAAACTCAACAATCATTTTATAAGAGTGACCGTGTATGTTTTTGCAATTACCAAAATGTTCGGGCAAACGATGCCCCATTTCCCATTTAAATTCTTTTGCAACTTTCATTAAACTCCTCGTTGTGTTGGACTCCAAATATACTTGTGCATTTGTATCTGGAATCTGACTTTTAAATTGTCTTTTAATATCCATTCAACAAGCCGAGCCGGTTCTAACTCTGAAAAAATATTTGAAAACAATACGGCACATTTTTCAGCAAGCTGATATTGATCAATTACATTTTTCGACCAATTATAATCCTCACGGTTTCCAATCACAAATTTAACCTCATCATTTCGTTTTAGATAACTAATGTTTTCATATAAATTCTTATGCGACATTTTACTTGAGGGACATTTTAAATCCATAATCACTTTTACACGTTGATCGATTTCTTTAATTGGTAAGCTTCCGCTCGTTTCAATCATAACTTGATAACTCAAATCGCACAAAATCTTCATCAGAGACAGTGCTTCTTTTTGAACAAGAGGTTCTCCACCAGTAACCTCAACGAGATTGCAATTGTATTTTTTTATCTTAGCTAGGATTTCCTCAATTGTGTAATCGGTTCCTTCATAAAAAGCGTATTCAGTATCGCAATAAGAACAGCGAAGATTACAATAAGTCAATCTGATAAAAATGCAAGGTAATCCTGCCATGGAACTTTCGCCCTGGATCGAATAAAATATTTCGTTAACCTTTAACATGATTATAATCTAAAATCAATAATAAGCGCTTAAAAGCAGCTTAAAACCACACTTAATTTACTAAAAGCACTATTTGACATCAAAGACCGCTTTAGATATATTTGTGCTCAATTTTTTGAAATAAACAAGGGTTCACTTGAATGGCGTCACATAAATCGGCTAAGAAAAGAATTCGAACTAACGAGAGAAAAAGAGTTATTAATAAAAGAAACGATTCGAAGATTAAAACTTTGGTAAAGAAAACTTTAACTTCTAACGATAAAACTGAGATTGAAAAACTTTACAAAGAAACCATTTCTTTTATCGATAAAAGTACAACTAAAGGGAATCTTCATCGGAATACTGCGGCAAGAAAAAAATCCGTTTTAAGCAAACACTTAAATAAAGTTACTGCCAGTAAGTAATTATCTTATGATTATGCAAAAGCTCTTCAAACAGAAGAGTTTTTTGTTTTAAATCAGCAATTACTTAATTACAAATCATCTATTGCATCAATGCCTTCGGGCATTGGGAGATAGAATCTAATCGGCAGAACCGTTCCATCTTTTTTCATTAATCTCTCTACCCGCTTCTTGATTAGAACGCTGTGCTCTATGTAAACCTCATCTTCTATTATTGAGCCGAAAACATAGCTTGTTCCTTTGATAAGAACTTTCTTGCCGATGCGAATAGGATAATCGTCGCTGCCTGTCATATTAACGCTCGATTCGATTCTTGAATCATCACCAATTTCAATATTTCCTTTTATTATATCTCCCCAGAGTATTTCAACGTTGTCTCCAATTTTAAGAGTTTGATCGGTAAGTGTTGAAAGGTGTACGTTTTGCCAAACAACAACATTTTGACCGAACTGAATATTGCCATCCACAAAAACATTTTTCTTGAACTCGAGATTATAATTGAGCTTTACACCTTTACCAATGTAAACACCTTTTCCAATTTTAATATCAAGCGGAATGTTTTTTTTATCTATTTCAATAATTTCGTCAACTATTTCTTCATGAATAAAAAAATCCTCGGGATCATCAATTTCAATAATATCCTTAAGCTTTTCATAAACTTTTCTTCTCGCAACATCTTCCATTTCTTTAAGAACCGACTTATTGTTGAAGCCCATTACAACGTACGGCGAATGAGGACTAGTAACGGTTACTGAATAATTTTTCTTGTTAAAAAGAGATATTAAGTCAGTAATATATATTTCGTTTTGAACATTATTGCTCGATAGAGAGTTTATGAGCTCTGTTAATTTTTTATACTTAAATGCATACACACCGGAGTTAAACTCTCTGTTTTCTCTAATCTCTTGTTTAGAGTATTCGTAAGTTTTTTTATTATAAACAACTCGATAAGGTTTACCTTCAGGAAGAGCTTCAATATCTTTAGCTTCCATAATTTCGATAACTTTTCCTGCATCATTACCAGATGATTTACCATCGGCATCTTTTTCCTTCACACGAATTATTCTGCCGTAAGAATTATTTTTTATATCACCTTCAAATAAGCCTGTAAGCACAAGCATATCCGAACCGGCTTCGATGAATTTATTTTTAATGGTCAGAATTGTTTCCTCATCAATCAAACCCATATCACCCGGTAGAATGTAAACTATACCATCGGAAAATTTCTCATCAATTCTGTCTAACGCAACTTGTACAGCATGCCCCGTTCCATTCTGTGATTCTTGATAAGCAAATAGTGTTGATTTTCTTTTACCAATAACTTCCATTACATATTTTGCTTTTATTCCAACAACAACAATAATGTTTATACCTTTGATTGAATTTGCACACGCATTATAAACTCGCTCGACGGTTGGAACCTCCCAAATTTTATGCAGCATTTTGGATCGATGGGATTTAATTCTTTTTCCATGCCCGGCTGCAAGAATTATCGCAAGTTCATTTACGCCCTTGTTTATTACGGAAGATAGTGTGTCTACAGTTTTTACAATATCTTCATGATTATTTTTTTCCATTAATTTCTCCCTTAAATTTTTTTACATCTAATAAATACTTTTAATCTCTGAACTGCATTTCATAAAATTTATAGTATAATCCTTTTATATCCTTTATCAAGTCTTCGTGCTTGCCAAGCTGGACTATTCTTCCCCTATCAAGTACAAGAATTCTAGAAGCATTCCTGATGGTGCTTAGACGATGAGCAATCACAAACGTAGTTCGATTAACCATCATTCTTTCAATTGCCTCTTGGACTAAAATTTCCGACTCATTATCAAGTGATGAAGTTGCCTCATCAAAAATCATTATGTCCGGATTTTTCAAAATAGCACGTGCAATTGAAAGCCGTTGTCTTTGTCCACCTGATAACTTAACGCCTCTTTCGCCGATTATTGTATCGTAGCCATCCGTCATTTCTATAATGAAGTTATGCGCATTAGCGGCTTTAGCAGCTTCGATAATTTTTTCCAGAGGATAGTCTTCTAACCCATACGCAATGTTGTTCTTAACCGATTCGTTGAAAAGGAATGTTTCTTGAGTAACAATTCCCATAAGCTTTCTCAAGCCCTGAATATTTATATCCTTGGTATTAATATTATCGATTAGTATTTCACCGGATGTTGGATCGTAAAACCTCGGAATAAGATCCACCAAGGTTGATTTTCCGCCGCCGCTTGGACCGACTAATGCGAGTATCTCACCTTTATTAACGCTGAAACTAATATCGTTTAGAATTGGTTCGGTTGAATCTTCATAAAAGAAATTAACATTCCTAAATACAATAGAGTTTTGAAATTTATCTAATGACACAGAATTTTCGCGATCGCATATATTTGGTGTCGTATCAAGTATTTCAAATATCCTATCTCCTGCGGCACTTGATTCCTGAATACGATTATTAACATTGCTTAATTCTTTAATTGGCGGCATCAATTGAAAGATGGCAAAAAGAAAACCTAGGAACTCGCTCGCTTTAAGAGTGTTTTCCTGTAGAACCAGAACTCCGCCATAATAGATTATAAACACCCCGATAATCACGCTTAAAAATTCTGTTAGCGGGGAGGAAAAATTTCTTACCCTGACTATTTTTAAAATCATCTTAAAATAATTTTTTGTTTCGCGGAAGAATTTTCTATTCTCATATCTTTCCATTCCAAACGCCTTAACAATTTTCACGCCCGAAATTGTTTCCTGAAGAATACTAGTAATATCTGCCATTTTCGATTGAATTCGTCCGCTCTGCTTCCTCAGCTTAACACCAATCCACCAAATAATTAGCATTGAAAATGGCAGGACAATTAATGCCATAAGAGTTAACTGCCAGCTAATGCTTACTGCAATGAACAGAAAGACTATTATTGTTAATGGTTCACGTATAAGATTTAAAAATGCAGCGGTGATGCTGGCTTGTACAATTGTAACATCGTTTGTGAACCTTGAAATTAAATTTCCAACTCTCTCCTGTTTAAAAAAGCTCATTGGCAGTTGATGCAAGTGCTGATAGGCTAAATCCCGCAGATCTTTCATGGCCCCATATTCAACAAAGGTCATGAAGTATGCTTGAAGATAGCTAAATATGTTTTTTAAGAAGAAAGCAATTAATACCAGGAAACATATTTTCGTTAGTGCCTTGATTTTATTTCCAGAGAAAACAAATTCATTAAAAGTACTGGAAACGTTATCACCTATTTTTACAATCCAATCCGGAAGAATGCTGCCGGCTTTTTCAATTGTTGAAGTTTGTTCTATCGCTTCCTTTCGGACCGATTCTTGGAATAAAGTATCGAGCAGGGGAATGGTTAAGTAAACAGAAAGACCGTTCAATACTGCAAAAAGAATTGTAGAGATTACAGATAAAGCAAGATGCCGCCAGTAAGGTTTAACAAAGTTTAATATTCTAAAATACGTTTTCACTTACTTTTTGCTCTTCCTTTATTTTCTTTCCTTCGTTCTGCAATTCCCAAACTTTCATGTAAACAAGAAATGTAGTGATTGAATTGAATATAGAAATGATCAAACCATGAACCCCATCCTTATAACCTCTTAATACGATGAAGAATCTGAAAAATGCCGCAAGCCCGTGAGCAATAATTGTGAAGCCTCCATTTTTTTTATTTCTTTTGAACAGCTCTTCTGCTCGCAATGAAGAATAATGGTTGATTTTACTTATAGTTTTATCAATCGATGTGAATGTATAATGAACTAAACGGTTTTTGAGACGTTCTGTCTTTCCATCGACAGCAAAACCTTCATGCACAAGCCTATCAGTCAACCGTGTTTTGGATTTTCTCATAAGTCTTAGCTGATAATCATTATCCCATCCACAAGATTTAATGTGTTTTTTTAAAAAATAATTTTCACGTCTCAGATAGTAACCATCGATATCTTTATCAATTAAACTAGTTATTTCTTCTTTAAGAAAGGGTGAAATTCTTTCATCCGCATCTACATTAAGAATCCATTCATTTGATGCTTGGCTAACAGCAAATTCTTTCTGCTTTGCAAAACCTTCCCACCTGTGTATAAAAACTTTTGATGTGAAATATTTTGCAAGCTCAACAGTTTTATCTGTGCTTTCAGCATCAACCAATATAATTTCATCTACCCAGCTAATGCTTTTGAGGCAGTCGGTTATATTCAATTCCTCGTTCCTGGTAATTATGACAGCAGAAATATTCTTCATACAATATTTTTATCTATGCCCCATAATCAGGAATTGTGGGAATATTCCTTAACCCGCAGCCGCCGGAAACATTGATGCTGTCTGTTATCATATTCGATTGAAGATTATAAATGAAGATTTTTGATTTTTCCTTAAAGCCGTCATCGAATAGTAAATAATTTCCAGTCAATATGTAATTTTTGATTCCACCGCCCTCATATATTTTTATGGTTTTTTTATCAGCAACTGAAAAAATAAAAAGTTTGGATGTGCTTGGCTCCATGTCATAAAGAGTCTCATTCCCTGGGGTAATATCGATTGTGTTAAATACTAAAAATTTTCCGTCATCTGACCAATCTACAAAGTTAAGTTTCTGATTCAACTTTGTAATTAGTACTTTCTCATCATTCTTGGTGTGATCAATTATGTAAATAAGTGTTTGTACTGAATCGACAGACATGATGGAATATTTTTTATCGGATGATGTAAGTTTTTTTTGAACCATTGGAAATTGGGGATAACCTTCCTTACCTAAGTCGTATAATATCTTCTCATCCGAACGTTTTCTACCTGTTGCATCAAAAGTTTTTATTTGTTGATCAACATACTTTGCAACAGTGGCATCAATAATATTGAGAATTATTTTAAATGAAGTATCGGCCGGCCAAAATGAATAAACCTGAAGTCCGCTGCCAATGCTTGCTGTGAATTTAACAGAGCCGGAATCCAAGTTAATAGAATAAAGCTTAACATTATCAACAAACGGGAACACACCTTTTTTACCTGATTGATGAGCCGTTAGCAAAAACGCCGACCTTTTATCTGTTGAGTATGAAAGTTCAACCACTTCTTCTTTTTCACTCTGCCAGAATTCAGAATAAATCTTTGCGTATAAATCGTATTTATACAAACCCGCTTTCTTTCCAATCATTCCGACAAATAGTATTTCCTTTGTTTCATATGCTGATTGTAATTGCTGTGTTTGCTCTGAATCTTGTGCGGTAGTTTTATCCGTATCATTTCTACTTATACAGCCCGAACTAATTATTGCAAGCAATACAATTGAAATTAAAACTGATTTGCTCATAAGTATTTTCTTTTTTCAAAAATACAGTTATTAAAAACTTAATGAAAACCTTAAATAATCCCTAAAAACGAACACCGCAGTCTGATTGAAATGAAATTGTAAATAAATTTATTTCATATTAGCCGCGAGGATGAAATTGTTTGTGAACTTGCTTAATGAATTCTCTATCGATGTGAGTATAGATTTGAGTTGTAGAAATATCTGCATGCCCAAGCATTTCCTGAACCGAACGAAGATCAGCGCCACCTTCAATAAGATGTGTTGCAAACGAATGTCTAAAAGTATGCGGATGAGCAGCTTTTTCGATACCGGATTCCTTAATGTACTTGTCAACAATTTTCCAAACACCCATTCGTGATAATTTTGAACCACGGCTATTTAAGAAAAGATAATTTTCACTTTTCATTCTTTTCTGCAGCAGTGGACGGCTCTTTGTCAAATAAACGTTTATCCAATTTATTGCACTGCTGCCAATCGGTACAACTCTTTCTTTCGATCCTTTTCCAAATACACGAATCATTTCTTCATTTAGAAAAAGGTCGGAGAGTTTAAGCGATATAAGTTCAGATATTCTTAACCCACATGCATAAAATACTTCCAAGATTGTTTTGTCTCGCATTCCCAATATTTCTGCAGTGTTTGGCAATGAGAGAATTTTTTCTATTTCTGCAAAGGATAATACTCCAGGAAGATTTTTAGCTAATTTAGGAGGACTTACTTTCTCGATCGGATTGCTTTTTATATAATTGTTTACGAACAGATAATTCAAAAATCCTTTGAGAGAAGAATAGTATCTTGCGGCTGATGAGCTTGTTAATCCAACTTTTTCAAGATTGGTGAAGAAACTAATTAGTAAGCGCGAGTCTATTTGTGATGGGTCATTTATTTCACGCTCCTCAATAAAACGTATAAAGGAAGAAAGATCATTTCTATAAGACGAAACAGTATTTTCGGAGAGATTTTTTTCCAACTTCAAATAAGTAAAATATTCCTTTAAAAAGACATTCATCACTCATCTAGCTCGTCATCAATTCCTTTTTCAATTTCATTTTGATTGGGATATCGAATTCTTTTATGATGCTGACCGATAAGAATATTTTTAAAAGAATCTTTGATCCTGTCAATATCGCTCAAAGTTAGCGGAGAATTACTTAGCTGCCCATTGTCTATCCTATCAGTAAAAATATTATCCACAACATTCTCAATTTTTTCCTGGTCCGGGTCTTCAATAGATCGAACTGCGGATTCACACCCATCTGCAAGCATTACTATTGCGGTCTCTTTTGAATCGGGTATTGGTCCGGTATACTTATATTCTTCAACATCAATTTTGTCATCGTCATATTTTTCTTTAGCTTTTTCGTAAAAGTATTTGATCACCATAGTTCCGTGATGCATTGGAATAAAGTCAATTACTTCGCCAGGAAGATTATACTGCCGCCCAAGCTTTATACCTTCATTAACATGCTTCTTGATTATCTCTACACTTTCCTCGGGAGCAACATCTTCGTGAATATTATTTTCGCTTAATTGATTCTCGACAAAATTTTGCGGTGAAATTAATTTCCCGATATCATGATAATAAGCACCAACCCTCGCAAGAAGAGTATTTGCCCCTACCTTTTCTGCAGCAGCTTCGGCTACTGTTCCCATTGTCATCGAATGATTGAAAGTGCCGGGAGCTTTTCTTGCTAAGTCTCTTAGCAATGGTCTGTCAAAATTTGATAATTCGAGCAACGTCAGATCGGTTGTAATGTTAAATAGTTTTTCAAAAAAGATTAACAGCCCGTAAGTGAGAACAGGACTTATAATTGCATTGGTTGATGAAAAGGCAAGCTCGATCATTATGGTGTTGAAGGATGCAAACCGTTCCAGTCCGAAAGCGACTACTCCGACAGAATATCCAACAAGAATAAAAAAGAATGATCTGAAAATTTGAGAACGATTTTTAATATCGCGCACCGTATAAACTGCGAGTGCGCCGGCAAATAAGTTCATAACTGCAAAAGAATAATCGTTACCCCGAAGTGCCGCAGTGATTAACGAAATAATGACTGTTGAGTAAAACCCAACTCTCGAATCAAAAATTATGGTTAAAATCATTGAGGCGGCAGGAACAAAAATTAAAAACTGAAGTGGGGCAGGAACAACAACACGATTTATTAGGTGCGTAACTAAAGATATAAAAATAAACATCAGTCCAAAAACTAAAAGTTTCACATTATCATAAAATATTTTCTTTCTGAAATTATAGAAGTAGATTGTCAGCAGCGTTATTAAAGAAGCGATATGCAGAAATTTCCCAAATAGCTGAGATGAACTTCCTTGCTCCTGATACTTTTCTCCTTTTGCGGAACGAAATGAATCGATCTTTAGCTTAGCATCCTTTGTTACGCGCTCATGCTTGGCAATTATTCTTTCGCTCTCATTTACTATACCGGCATATTTTGAAACCTCATTTTGTGATTGTAAAATTTCATCATTAGTGAACTCAGCGTTATAAGTAATGTTTGGGATAATGAAATGATCCGCAAATTCAACAATAGCGCTTTCTAACTCGGCAGAATATCCGAGGTTTTGCAGATTATTTCTGAATTCACTTTTTGCTTTATTTATGCTATGGTATTTCTTGATTGGTTCTATCACGTCAATATTGCCGGTTCTAACAGCAATACTATCGCGAACATTTTCTGCAGGAAGTGTTTCGATAACACCTGTTTTGTACACAGCTATTAAGCTCTCTGAAGCTTTTAATAAAATTATATCAAGTTTTAGAGCACTGATTGAACGCTTGCTCTTCTGCTGATTGTAAATATTATAAAACAAATTGTAAGAATTGTAGCTCAAGAAAGTGGGATTAACGATTGTGTCGGCAGGATTAGCCAGCGTTTTATCGAATGTTCCGATCAAATAATTACTGTAAACTTTGAAGGAATCAATTATGATATCTACCTGAAGCTGATTTTTCGAAAATACGGGGTAAACACTTTTTTTGGCATTTTGAATTTCCGCACGATAAACCTCCGGTGCCTTTAGTATCGGAAAACTGAAAGGAGCTATCAAGTCATCATTAATCCAAACTGAACCTTCGAGCACTTCAAATTCAAGCGACTCAGCTTTGGGAAACATTAAAACAATAAGTGCGACCGTAAACAATCCGATCAGGAGCTTTATTCTTAAGCTTTCTTTAAATCGCGATTTAAATATTTCGGGCATGTCTATTTTATTTTTGATTTTAAAACTTGTTCTAAAAATTCAGCAGCACCATCTTCATTATTGGTTTTTGAAGTAACAAAATCTGCCAGCTCTTTTACTTCTCCGAT
This sequence comes from Ignavibacteria bacterium RIFOXYB12_FULL_35_14, assembly GCA_001803045.1. Lineage (GTDB taxonomy): Bacteria > Bacteroidota > Ignavibacteria > Ignavibacteriales > Ignavibacteriaceae > XYD12-FULL-36-8. Next base: position 107,583 of record MHAR01000018.1, read on the forward strand.
GGCATTTTGCATTGCAATTTTAGTCACGGGTTTTTGCAGCAAGCTAATATCGTTATACCAATCGCATACTACTGCAGTGTTTCTTTTGTGGATATTTAAATAATTAGTCAACCTTTCTAATCCTTTACCCTTCGAACTTCCTTTTTTTCTAATCTCAAGATAATAAATACCGGGATGCGAATGTGATTGAAAAAAAGAGGTATTTACTCTAGATAAAAATGGGAAGGAAACAGCTTCGCGAATATTATTGATTACTGTAAAACTATTTGCCGCAAGCACCACTTCTAGAGTTTCGTGAATATAATTTTCATAAGATTCTACTTCTTCATACCTTGCCCCAAGCTTATCCATTATTTCAGGTATGAAAGAATTCTTCTGAGTGTAAAAAATTGCATCGTCGTGGCAAAGTGCAACATAAACGGTATAATTCTCAGAATACCCAAGAACTTGCGAAACATATTTTGTTGGAACAAACGACTCGAAAATAATTTTTCCTTCGGGATGATTTTTAATTAAACACCCATCTAAAGAAATTAACGGGGTTTTTATATCCAGAATTTCCGCATACTTGGTAATGGCCGAGTGAAGCCGTCCTGTTGCAAATGAAAACAAGACCCCATGTTTTTCAAGCTTTTTAATCAGGTGTTTGGTTTCATCACCAATAGTTCCATCATTTTTCAAAAGTGATCCGTCCAGGTCAAAAATTATCAATCGTATATTTCTTAGTGTTTCTGTAGTTAACATGTTACTCTTATTTAATCAGCTTAGTCCAGCCGATATGCTGGAGGTTTTTATAAATAATTATTATTGAAATAATGGCAGCGAAAATGGAAATCAAACCCGAAGTTATGTCTCCAAATATTAGGCTTCCTGTTCCAAATAAAATGGAGTATACAAGCACAACTCCGAAAATCCAATTCAGGAACATCCTTAAAAAACCTTTATCGCTTTCAACATCAGGAAGTTTGGTCGATATTTTCTTCCATAAAATTCCCCCGGGATGAATTTTTCTGTAAAACTCAATCAGTGTTTTTTCTTCTGTTGGTTTGGTTAGATAAGTCACTACAAGCCAGACAATTGTTGTTGCCGGAACTATATAGTAAAGCGTAATCGGGAATTCTATATTCATCATTCTTAAGAATGGAATCACAATAAATGGAACAACCATCGCAGAAATTTCCGACCAGGCATTTATTCGCCACCAAAACCATCTTAAGATTAAAACTAACCCAACTCCCGCACCGGCTTCCATAATAAATTCCCAAGCACCGGAGATTCTCTCAATAAAAAGAGTGACAAATACAGAAACTATCATGAGAATGATTGTAGTTAATCTAGAGATTCCGACATAATGTTTCTCGCTCTTATTTCTTTTAATAAATCGTCGATAAAAATCATTTAAAATATAAGATGAACCCCAATTGAGCTGAGTAGCAATTGTGCTCATGTAAGCGGCAAAAAAAGCAGCAACAAGTAAACCCTTAAGTCCAATTGGGAGATAATCGTTCATCGAATAAACATAGCCCATTTTTTTTTGATCGGCAGTTAACTCAGGATAAAGAATTAATGTTGATAGCCCAACCAAAATCCATGGCCAGGGTCGAATTGCATAATGAGCAATCTGAAAAAAGAGAGTTGCAAACAGTGAATGCTTTTCATTTTTTGCAGACATCATTCTTTGAGCAACGTATCCGCCTCCGCCAGGCTCTGCTCCTGGGTACCATGAAGCCCACCAATTTATCCCGATATATGCAAGAAATGCAGCAGCAGACATAACGAATATTCCTCCAACTGATGGCACATCAGAAATGGAAGGAAAAAAATCAAAGACAAAATCGGGAAGCTTTTCCTGCATTCCGGAAATTCCACCGACTTGCGGAGTGTTCACAACAATTACTGCAAGTATGATTGTACCTGTCATTGCCATTAAAAATTGAAATGCATCGGTTACAACAACTCCCCACAATCCTGACAAAGCAGAATAGAAAGCCACTAAAAGCATCGCGCCGAACACGTAGAAAAAAACTTCTGACTCGGGAATGTTGAACATGCCAACAAGAATTGAGACCATTGCTTTGTTAACCCAACCCATAATTATTATGTTCATGAATAAACCAAGATATAGTGCTCTAAATCCACGGAGAAATCTTGCGGGTTCGCCCGAATATCTTATCTCAGCAAACTCAGCTTCAGTCATGATTCCGGCTCTTCTCCAAAGTTTTGCAAAGAAGAACACAGTAAGCAATCCACCGAATGCATAGCTCCACCAAATCCAATTGCCTGCAATTCCGTTTTTTGCTACAAGTTCAGTTACTGCAAGAGGAGTATCAGCAGCAAAAGTTGTTGCAACCATAGAGAGTCCGGCTAAATACCACGGAAGATTTCTGCCGGAAAGAAAAAATTCATCTGTATTTTTGCCAGCGCGCTTAGAATAGCAAAGTGCAATTCCTATCGAAAAGACAAAGTAAGCTGCAATTATGAGATAATCTAATAAATACAAGTTAACCCCACACAACAAAATTTATGATTGTTAACTTACTTAAGGCAGAAAGGCAAATCAAGAATGGAAAGATCAACAATAGCTATTCTTCTACTAAAGGAATTATTTCTTTCATGCGATTTCTTAACAGTGGGATATCGTTATTTGCCGTTTCCCAAACAATATCTAGCTCAAGTTCGTCGTACATATGTATCATAATATTGCGCATGGCTCTCATCTTCTTCCAGGGAAAATCGGGAAAGCGATTTTTTAGATCTTCAGAAACACGGTTTGATGCTTCCCCTATAATTTCAATTTTTCTGATAACCGCTTCCTGCATCATCTCATCATTATAAAAATCATTTTTTGATTTATTTCTGATAAAACGTTCTATGCTTTCACAAGAATTAAGAATATCAATTAAAGATGACTTGTCACGAAACATAGATAACCTTGAAATTCTCTAAAATCGATTTTCTTTTTAAGTGGTTACGACTGCGTTGTATAGCTTTTTTAGAGACAATATCAACATCCCTTCCAAACAATTTTTCAAATTCTTCTTTCAGATCCACAATATTGAATAAAGTGATTCCCGATTCCGGTTCGAATTCAATTAATAGATCAACATCACTTTTCTCATTAAAATCTTCTCTAAGTGCTGAACCGAAAACAGCGAGTTCGCGGATTAGATATCGTTTACAAATTTCTCTTAACTGCTCTTCTTGGATATTTATATTTCTAATTGTCATAATTTGTTCATTCCGTCTTTTAAAATTTAACCAAAATGTGGAAAAGTTGTGTCATCACTATACTTTAATCTTTCGTCTTACGTATCGTGTCTATCAGACAACTTATTCAGCAGACTTCCAATTAATAGCGTAGCAGTCACTCCAACGATTGTGTACCATGTCCAAGCAACGAGATTAAGTGAGATAACGCTTATCATTATAAATGTTCCGGCAACAAAACCTGCGAGCGCATCTTCCTGCTTTGCCTTTTTGTTTAGAATGCCAAGCAAAAATGTTCCGAGTAATCCGCCGTAAGTGAATGAGGCAATGCTCAAAGCAATTTCAACAACAGCACGGGAAGATTCCATGAATAGAATTGCAGAAATAATCAGCATGCCTGCCCAGAAAATAGTGAACATGCGGGAAATTCTTAACTGTTTTTGATCATCCAGATTTTTGCCGAAGAAAGGAATGTACAAATCATGCATTGTGGAGGATGCAAGTGAAGTCATTGAGCCGGCAAGAGTTGACATTGCGGCTGCGAATAATCCGGCGATAATGATTCCTGAAATTCCTGTTGGCAGAACATTTATAATAAACATTGGAAAAATTTCATCGGACTTAACATCAAGCTTCCCATAAAAAGCATAGAGCATCACTCCGACTAAAAGAAAAATTGCAAATTGAATTATAACAATTACACCGCTTCCAATGATTGCCTTTTGTCCGTCTCTTAAACACTTTGTTGATAACAAGCGTTGAACGATTAGCTGATCGGTTCCATGTGAAGCCATTGAGAGAAATGCCCCGCCAATAAGTCCGCCCAATAATGTATACGGCTGACTAAAAAATCCGGCAATTCCATTTTCAAATCTCAAATTAAAGACCGAAAATTTGTTATCGGCAAAAGATGTCGCAGCTACGGTAGTCCATCCACCGGGAATTAAATTAAGTAAATAAACCGCTGAAATAATTGCTCCGCCGAGATAAATGAACATTAAAATTACATCCACCCAAATAACACCTTTCATTCCGCCTGTATATGTATAAATCAATGTTATGACTGCTATGATTGTAATTGCCAAGGGATAATCAATATTGAGCATAAGCTTAAGCGGAATTGCCGTAGCAAAAAGCCGCACACCATCGGCTGCTGTTCGTGTGAACAAAAAAATTATTGATGCGAACGATCTGGTCTTTCCGCCAAATCTATTTTCAAGAAAAGTGTATGCAGTTAACAATTCTCCCTTGCTGTAGGCCGGTAGTAGAATCGTGGCAACCAAGATTCGACCAATTAGATATCCGAATGTTACCTGAAGAAAATTAAGATTAGTTAGATATGCTAAGCCGGGAATTGAAATGAATGTTAGGGTGCTGGTTTCAGCAGCAACAATTGAAAAACAAACTGCCCACCATGGAATTTTTTTCGAGCCAAGGAAGTAATCTTTAACTGTTTTCTGCTTTCCCCCGGTTATAATTCCGAAAGCTGCTGCACCAATTAGAAAGACAACAATAATTACATAGTCGAGCGCCTTTCCTTCCAAATTATTTCCTTAATCGTTTTTTAGTTCTTCAATTGCTTCATCAACCGTATCGCAAACACGAAGAACACGATCAAGCTGTGTAATTTTTATAAGCGTTAATACTTTTTCAGATGGCGCAACTAAACGAATGCTCCCATTTGATGTGTTCAGCGTTCTATTTGCAACCAGAAGAGCGCTCAATCCCGAACTGTCGCATGTTTCAACTTCGCTCAAATCGATAATCAATTTATTTATACCTTCAACTTTAAGGAGAAGCGTAAACTCGCCTTTAAGCAAACCCGAAATATTTGTGTCAAGCCGCTTTTCGTTAAGCTTGAATACTGTTATATCGCCAATACGTTTAGTTTCAAAGTTCATTTTAATGCCTATAAATTATTTCATTTCTAATGATTAAAAAAATTTTTGTGTGGTTAGAACATCTCTAAACAGTTTAAATAATTTTTATAAGATAATTCCGCGTTTTCTTCTATGTTACTTATCTGGAGATTATAATACTTATCGGCATTGCTCTTCTTAAACCCAACTTTAATCGGTGCATTAACCATGCTTGAAACAACACTGCAGAAAATGTTTTCTTTCCTATTTAGATCAAGGATAGCGTTGAAACGTAGAGAGGTTAATTTCTCCATTAATTTTTTGCTCGGGATATAAAGTCTACCTATGTCTCTGCTAGTGTACTCAACCACCTGCGGCCTATATTTAATAGGCACTAAGTTTGCCCTAAACTCTTGCGTAAAAACAGTGGCGTGTTTTTTATTAAAGCTTAAGCCTTTTAAAACTTCAACTGCATAATGAAAATCGGTATCATTATCGGGCATAAGAACAAGAAAAGTAAATGACTTTTTAAAAAAATCTTTGAAAGATCTTGTAGTGTAATGTTCCGATTTAAATTTCTTACCGACAATCAAACCGGCTAACTTTTCTTTTACAAAATCTATCACTTAACTTCGGCCTCCTCTAACATTTTTTCAAACTCATTTTCATTTATGATTTTTACCCCAAGCGCTTGCGCTTTAGTAAGCTTTGACCCCGCATTTTCTCCTACTAAAACAAAATCTGTTTCTTTACTAACACTCGAAACAGTCTTTCCACCAAAATTACTAATTTTTTCCTCAGCTCCTTCACGAGAAAATTTGGACAAAGTTCCGGTTAACACAAATGTTTTTCCCATAAATGGGGTTTGCCTAGCGACTTTCAGTTCAGATATAAAATTAAGATTATGTTCTTTAAGCCGTTGTATCACCTTCAAATTATGCTTATCTCCGAAAAAGTTCTTTACGCTGCTGCTTATACTTGGTCCAATTTCGTGAATGGACGAGATTTCCTCTGCAGAAGCATTTATCATTTCGTCAATTGATGCAAAATGGTCTGCCAATTTCTTTGCAGCACCGGAACCGACATATCTTATTCCCAAAGAAAAAAGAACTTTAGCGAATGGCTGTTTCTTGCTCTCTTCAATTGCACTGAGAAGATTATCAATGCTTTTTTCACCAAGCCGTTCTATCTCCACCAATTCATTTCGCTTTTCTTTTAAATCATAAATTTGATCGTATGTTTTGAGATAGTCAAGATCAACAAAGAGATTTATGAGCGCTTCACCAAGGCCCTCGATATCCATTGCTCCTCTTGATGAAAAATGTTCAATCCTGCCTTTTACTTGAGCAGGGCATTCGCTGTTTTCACAATAGTAAGCAACTTCTTCTTCAGGTTTGAATATTTGAGATCCGCAAACCGGGCATTTAGTTGGCGGTTTTGTTCCTTTACTATTCGATGGTCTTTCGCTTAAAACTACAGATACAATTTTAGGTATTACATCTCCGCCTTTTTCAATTATAACTTTATCGCCTTCTCTGATATCTTTGCGTGTAATTTCATCAAAGTTATGAAGCGTTGCCCTGCTTATTGTTGAACCTGCAAGCAGAACAGGTTCCAATTCTGCAACAGGAGTAATGGCTCCCGTTCTTCCAACCTGCCATGTTATATTATTTAACTGCGTAACTGCTTGCTTCGCCTTGAATTTGAATGCAACAGCCCATCGTGGAGATTTAGCAATGCTGCCCAAAATATTTTGCTGGGCAATGGAGTTCACCTTTATTACTGCACCATCAACTTCGTAGTCAAGTTTATCACGCTTTTTCTCAAACTCACGGCAAACACTAATTACCTCATCGATATTTTTACAAAGCTTCACTTCGGGATTCACACGAAATCCCAACTTTCTTAAAATCTCTAGATTTTTGATCTGCGATTCTAACTCTTCTTCTGTGCTTATCAGGGAATATAAAAAAATATTAAGCGGTCTTTGTGCTACGATTTGGGGATCTTGCAGCTTCAAAGTTCCTGCTGAAGAATTTCGCGGGTTAGCAAAAAGTTTTTCACCCTTCTTCTCTCTTTCCTTGTTAAGATTATAGAAGTCAGCAAGGTTCATATAAATTTCGCCCCTGGCTTCAAAATCTTTTAATGCAAAGGGAATGGATTTTAGATGATTCAACTTTAATGGAACCGATTTAATTGTCTTTACATTTGCCGTAATCTCTTCACCGACAAATCCATCGCCGCGTGTAGCTGCTGTTTTAAGATGGCTGTCGGAGTAATTCAAGCTAACTGATGCACCATCAATTTTTAGCTCTACAACATATTCAATTTTTTCATTTTCGGGTAATGCTTCACGTACTCTTCTATCAAAATCTATCAGCTCATCTTCGCTGTAAGTGTTTGCAAGACTAAGCATAGGGACTTTATGTGTGGCCGCCTTAAAATTTTTTGTAAGATCTTTTCCAACTCTTTGCGTAGGAGAATCGGGGGTAATTAAATGAGGATTTTCGGCTTCAAGCTTTTCAAGCTTTTTTATAAGCTTATCATATTCCGCATCGCTGATTGACGGTTCTGCAAGAACATAATACTTATGATCATGCTCTCTTATAAGCTCGCGGAGTTCTTCGATTTCCTTTCCAAGTTTGCCGGGCATCTAATTTACCTTTGAGAAGAATTATCCGGATACTTCACACCTTCTCTATCAATTAAAACATTTAATACGGTTTTACTTTTACCTGAAAGCGTAAGCGGCTTATTGTTCAGTTGCAGCTTTATTGCCCCTGAATTTCCGAAAGTAATTTTGTAATGGGTTCTCGCTTTAATAGTTTTTTGAGAATTTGGGAGAAGAATAAATTCATCTGGTACCTGTTCATCAATAGAAACTTTTATCCATGATGTGTCAGTTGCGTTAATAGCTAAAACTAAACTATCGGAAACTCCAATACCCGAGTCGCTGCTGCCAGTAGTTTGATCGTCTTCCAGATATCTTTGATTTTGTTGTATTACATCCTCAATTGGTTTTTCAACTACAATTATTTGCTCGCCTTTATCGATAAACAAAAAATAAACTAGCGTAAAAAGCAGTATAGCCCCAAACAGTGAACCTCCAATCATCAGATTCCGTCTATTAATTGCAGCATTTGTATCTTTTACAGGATTAATTCCCCCGACCGCATCAAATTTAAATAATGGATTCTTATTCTTTATTTCAGATTTACTTTTCTGATTTGATTGTTTTTCTTTGGTAGCGATTGAAGTTGGTTCTAGATTGGATGGTTCTAGGGATTGTCGTATGATTTCTTCGTAGCCCGATTCTTCTTCAACATATGGAATTCCTTGTTTTGTGGCTTCAAATTTTTTGTAGATTTTGTTTTCATCAAGTCCGACTGTCTTGGCAAAGTTTTTAATAAATGCACGGACATACAGATCGGGAAGAAACGCAAAATCACCGCGCTCCATTGCCTCAAGGAATTTTATGTCGATTTTTGATTTATTAGCTACCTGTGCAAGAGTCATCGAATTTTTTTCTCTTGCAGTTTTTATTTCATTGGCAAGTTCGTCAAACATATTTATGATTAGATTGAATATATAATTAGTTTTTTAGTCAACACGAATTAACTTGGCGGCAAATGCGCCATCCAAATGATGAATATGTGGAAAAGTTGAAATACAGCCATTGCTGTCAACAACTTCCTCAGAAACATTTTCTGCCGCATTCAATAGTTTAAAGTTAGAATTATTTTCTAAAAATTTTTTTACAACCTCAAAGTTTTCCTCCAGTTCAATTGAACATGTACTGTAAACCAGCACTCCTTCTTTTTTAATAAGGGTTGACGCTTTCGTAAGCAATGAATATTGCAGCTCGGATAATTTATTAATATCGAGCAGATTGACTTTCCACTTAATATCTGGTTTTTTCGATAATGTACCTGTACCTGAACAAGGTGCATCAACAAGAATTCTATCAAAATCTTTTCTGTTATATTCCATCGCATTCATCACCAAAGGCCTGATGCTTTTTAATCCAAGTCGTTTAATATTTTTACTTAGAACATGTAGCCGGCTTTCATAGCGATCGAGGGCAACTATCTCGCCATGATCTTGCATCAATCCGGCAATATAGGAAGTTTTACCTCCGGGAGCGGCACACATGTCTAAAACTCTTAATCCAGGATTAACATCCAAAAGTTTACATGCAAGTCCAGCGCTTTCATCCTGCACATCAAAGTAACCGTTATTATAATGTTCCCAAGCAGTAATGTTTGTAAGATTTTGAAGCTTGAAAAAATCGGGCAAATATTTTCCCTGCACAAATTTCAAATTAACCGAGTTGAGGAGCGATTTAAATTCCTCATGCTGAACCTTAAGAGAATTCATCTTTAATGTTAAAAAAGGTTTTTCGTTATTGGTAACGAAAAGTTTTTCGGTTGCTTCGTGTCCGAAACGATTAACATACCGCTTTGCCAGCCATGATGGATGTGAGTGGTAAGCGCTTATATATCCGATTAAATCTTCATCGGGATCTGGATAACGAATACCGTTTTTGCTTCGTATGATATTCCTTAGAATTGCATTTGTAAGATCAGCCGGTTTCTGCCCCTGAAGTTTTTTTATGAACTCAACTGCTTCGTTTACTGCCGCATAATCCGGAACTCTATCCAAAAATAAAATTTGATATAGCGCAACACGCAAACAATTTTTAAGATTAGAAATTGCTTTCGAAAATTGCCCTTTGTAAAATCCATTCAGCACCCAATCAAGCCGTCCCATCCATCTAACAACACCATGGACAATTTCATATAACAATGCTTTATCCGGGCCGTTTAGCTCAGCATTTTTCATTTCATTGTCAAGCAGCTTGTCTAAGTATGCATCGGTTCTTTCAACTCTATTAAGAATTTTAACAGCAAGACCCCTCACGCCCGCATACAAATCCTTTACTTTATGCTCTTCAAGCTGTGTGGTGTTTTCTTCCATCTTTTCAAATTTTTAATGTTTTAGAGGAAATCATTTTGTTATAGTATCCAAGTGAAATAGTTCACAAAAATCTTTTTTCAATTTAACATTTTTTGGGGTAATAATCTCGATTTGGATTAATAACAATTTAAAGATAGCAAACCACAAATTTTAAACAAACTAGATTGAATAAAAACAAAAAAGCCGCACAAGGCGGCTAAAAAATCCATACACAAAATGTAATCTGATATTAAGCTTCCTTCTTTCCGTATTTCTTCTTGAACTTTTCGACTCTGCCGGCAGTGTCAAGCAGCTTTTGCTTACCGGTAAAGAACGGGTGAGATGCACTGGAAATTTCTAATTTAACTAATGGATATGTGTTGCCGTCTTCCCATGTTATTTTTTCGTTGGTTTTAATTGTCGATCTCGTCAATATCGCAAAGTTAGCTGAAGCATCTTGAAATACAACCGGGCGATATTCGGGATGAATACCTTTCTTCATTCTAAAGTCCAATCTTTGTTATAGTTTTATAAAAATGTGTGCGAAATATAGAAATTAGAGCTATAACATCCAATGAAAGATTTAGGTAAAAAGTGCTTGTTTTTAGTTGTTTCGCTGGTAGTCGGTTGCGATATTGATCTTTTCGCGAAGCATTTCAATCATTTTACGCTCTTCCTCACCAACTCGGATTATTTTATAATTAAGCCCGCCGCTCATAATTATTGTTTGATCGGGAAGGTAGTTTGATGTTGTAACGGAAATTCGTTCCAGAGAGGTATTTTCAAATGACGATGCTTCAGTAATATTCGAATCGCCTTTGTAAAAATCATTTTTGCTTTCCGATTCATTTGAAGTTTGATCATTTGATTTTTCACTTTTACCAAGCCTTTTAGTTTCATCAGCTATAATTTTATCCAGGACGGTTCCAAATTGATCTTGCATAAGATTTTGTTCCTCGCGCAGTTTAGGTATTATTTGGAAAGGATCTTCGGCGTCACTAACATTTCCCCTCAGCAAAAACAGAATTATTACTGCCGTAACCGCTAATGCTGCAGGGGGAATTATCGTCGGTGAAAATATTTTATCAAACCAGTATTCTTTCTCTTTCTTTTGCTCGCTTTGATTTATTTTTAACGATAATTCATTTTCAAAGTTGGAAGGAGCGTTAATCTTCGGAAGATCTTTTAATAATCTCGTTACTTTTTCGTTCCTATTATTATCTTCTAATCGGGGCATGATTGTTTCTCACTCATTATAAATATTTTTTAATAGCTTTTGAAGCTGAGCTCTTCCACGGTTAATACGGGATTTTACAGTTCCAACTGTTAGCCCCATTATCTCGGCTATTTCCTCATAAGAAAGTTCTTGAATATCTCTTAAAATTACTGCCTCGCGATAAACCCGTGAAACTTTCAACAATGATTTTTGAATTATTTTATCTTTAATTACGCTATCGGTCATTATATCTGGCCTATAGCTTTCATCTGGAATTTCATAGTTCTCATTTTCTTCACCGTAAGAGTTGATGGAGAAAATTTGTCTTCGCCGTCTTCTTTGATATTCCGTTCTGGCTAAATTTCCGGCTATCGTATAAATCCATGTTGAGAACTTAGCAATTGATTTATATGAATCTTTATTCCTGTAGAACTTTATCATCGTTTCCTGAACAACATCGCTGCAAGCTTCGTAATCACCTAAAAAACGGTAAACAAAATTTGTTAATGGATTTTTATACCTCTGAACAAGAATTTCAAAAGCGTTTATTGTGTTGTTTAGCTGAAATTCCGCTATCAACTCTTCGTCAGAAAGTTCTACTAGATTCTTGTCTAACAAGTTAATTATACTTTCTTTGATAAGGATTGTTTCCAGAATTGGAATATAACTTAACTAAAAAACCAGAAATTCTGAAAGGAAACGCAAGATGTGAAAGAAAGATTTCATCGATGGTTCAAAAATATTCCCCTATATAAAAGAGCTAAAAAAGAAGCTAATACGTAAAATGTTTTATTTGCTCTCCTTTTACTCCGAGTTCCGTCATTGCTTCAATTCCTATTTTAAGATGAAGATCAGCAAATTTTTCCGTAACTGCCTTATCTGATTTTTCAGTTTTTACCCCTTCGGGTATCATGGGCGTATCTGAAACAAGAAGCAATGCACCGCGCGGAATTTCATTAACCAAACCTACAATAAACAAAGTTGCCGTTTCCATATCAATGGCAATAGTAGAAAGTTTTTTCAGATATTGCTTAAACCCATCATCCCATTCCCAGACTCTTCGGTTTGTGGTATAAACAACTCCGGTTCTATATTCCAAGCCGTGTGCAAGAATTTTATCGGAAACAAATTTGTGCAATTTGAATGACGGCAGCGCCGGTACTTCTTTTGGTTTGTAATCATCGCTTGTACCTTCACCGCGAATAGCCGCCGTTGGAAGAATAAAATGTCCAATTTCTGTTGAGCGTTTCAATCCGCCGCATTTACCAAGGAATAAAACTCCCTTTGGCTTACGGGCAACAAGTAAATCCATAAGAGTTGCAGCATTAGCAGAACCAATGCCAAAGTTTATGATTGAAAGTCCGTTTGAGTTATTAGCGGTCTGCATCGGTCTGCCGATTCCTTTAATATCGCATTTAAATCTATCGGCAAACTTCTCAACGTAATTTTGAAAATTTGTGAGAAGCATATAATCTCCCAGCTCGTCAATTTGAGTTCCAGTATAACGAGGCAGCCAATTTTTTGCTATATCTAATTTGGTTTTCATGGAATTTCTATGATTGTCCAAGGCTTCTATTATCCATAGATAAAATTTTGTTTTGATGCTGCTTTTAATATATCTGCAAGATAAACAGTAAAATCACGGTTTTTTTTATACTCGTAGTGTATGGTTTAGTATTTGATTTCTCAGAGTTGGCTTAATTGAATCCTTTGGCACCAAATCGACTTTTATTTTAAGAATATCGGAAAGACACTTTTCGAGTCTAAGGAATTTGAAAAGCCTCGGTAATTTTTTGAAAGTAACAAGTAAATTAAGGTCGCTTTTAGAGTTTTGCTCCTTTCTTAAATATGATCCAAACAACTCTATTCTATCCACATCAAATTCTTTTTGCATGAAGGGTAGTTCTTTACGGTGTTCTGCGATTTTGTTGGCTAAATTATTTTTCATACATGTGAAATGTAATAAATAATATTTTACTAAGCATGTGGCCAACTAATGATTTAGTATGCACACTTAAAGACTGCTGCTGTCCAAAATAAATATGAACAAGTAAGAAAGCCTTCTTAATTATCCGTATCAGACTGATTTTGATTATATCTGAATTCACTTCCTCTCTAATTTAATTCTTCACTCATGCTTTAAAATTGAAATTTTACTTTTGTCGGAAAGGATTTTTCAAAAACAAGTTACACTACAATTTTTAGGAATAAACTGATAAGGTTGAATGAAACTACCTTATTATGTTACTAAGGTTACTGATTTCGGACATTTAATCGGCAAGTGAATAATTATTTTTGAAACCTTAGTAAAACTAATAACCTAATGAAACAAAACCTTATCACCTTCTTTCTTTTGGATATAGTTTGTAACATAACATTGAAATTAAACCAATCTGGAATTTATTTGGAAAGATAAGTTAAAGACAAAAAATTTATAATCTCAATGTCTAAAAAATCTCACCCATCAGAATGGAGATCACAGTTTTGGGATCAGTGGAAGTTGTTTTAATTGATACATCTGCCTTAAGCAATGCTTCCATAGCTTTGATGAGATCGTAGTTTGTAAAAAGCACCGCGGCTCTTTGGAAATTTTTAAGATAAAAGGGATGCGTGCCGACAATTTTAGCAGCTTCAGCATCGGGGATTTTTTTTTCATTAAGCTCCCGGACTTGCGATAGTCCAATAAAATATTTTGTAAGCATGCTGATTATCAATGTGGCTTCAGCACCTTTTTCCAGTAGGTTAAACACAATCTTTAATGCCGCGGCTTTATCCTTTTGAAATACAGCATTCTGCAAATCAAAAATAGTATATTCTTTAAATGAAGCCGATACGTCTTTTATTGAATTAAAAGTGATCTCTTTTTTATCACCAAGAAAAGCCATTATTTTTTCAAGCTGGCTTTCTATTATAAGACGGTTTTCTCCCGAAATATCCGTAAGAAGCATCGCATTCTCATTTGATATTTGTCTGCCTTTAGTTTTTACTAATTCTGCCACCCATTCAATCAGATTTTCGCCTTTCAGCTCCTTAGCCTCAAAAAGAAAATTGTTTTCCAGTAATAGATTAAACGGCGAGGATGTTAGATTGGTAATTATACCGTTATGTATAAGAACAAGTACCGTAAATTCCGGAGGTGAAGGAATATAAGCTTCTAGAAGTTTTTTGTCTTTAACCTTTTCAACTTCTTTGAAAATGATAAGTTTTTTCTTGGAACCAAACGGAAAAGCTCTTGCTGCGTTTATAACATCCTGAAGATTTCTATCTTCGCTGTAACAAATATCTTTGTCAAAATCTGAAGTAATGAGGGGATTAACAGCATCTTCGATTGCCTCTATACCTAAGCTGAGACTGTAAGTATCCTCACCAAATAAATAATATAGCGGAAGAATTTTTCCTTTCTTTAAATTTTTTACGGCGTCTAAAATTGAAGGAGCTTTTTTACTGCTTTGTGCCATGGGGTGGGGTTGTTTATGTATAGCAACCCACTACCGAGGCAGTGGGCTGCTACGTTTTATTATTTTATTCTTTTTTCAATTGTTACTTTTTGCATAACAATGTCGGTTAGTGGTCTGTCGTTCTGATGAGTTTTGGTTTTTCCAATAGCTTTAACTACATCCAATCCGGAAATGACTTTTCCAAAAACCGTATGTCTTCCATCAAGCCACGGTGTAGCTTTTAAAGTTATGAAGAATTGACTTCCGTTAGTATTTGGACCGGCATTGGCCATTGATAAAATTCCATCTGATTCATGCTTCAATCCTGTTTCTACTTCATCTTCAAAAGATTTACCCCAAATACTCTCTCCGCCGGAACCGGTTCCAGTGGGATCACCGCCCTGAATCATGAAATCATTAATAACCCTGTGAAATATAATGCCGTCATAATACTTTTTTTCGGCTAAGCCAACAAAATTTTGTACGGTTTTTACAGCTTTATCTGCAAATAACTCTAATTCAATTATGCCCATGTTGGTTTGAATTACCGCAACTGTCATTGTATCTTTTTTAAGTTCTGTCATTGGTGGAGCTTCCTTCTGCTGGTTATTAGATGTGGTTTGATTTTTATTTTCGGAATTCATTCCGCTGCATCCTATAAACATGAATGAAAACAAAAATAAGAAAAGCGCTCTGTACATTTTTTCTCCTTATGGTTTAATTCACTACTGTCCAAAATACGATTAAGTAAAAACCTGTAACTATATATTACATAAAGTGTTATAAAGAAAAATAGTCATAATCGATTTGAAATAAAAAAGAACTAATTTTCGCTCCGTTTGATTAATAAGCCAGGAGCGTAAATGAATTTAGGACAAACAATTTTCAGTCAACTGATGGAACATTTACCTCAACATAAATTCCGTCAATGTGTAGAACAATATAAAGGCAATTATAAAATAAAATCTTTTAGTTGTTGGGATCAATTTCTCTGCATGAGTTTTGCACAACTTACTTATCGTGAAAGCCTGAGAGATATTGAAACTTGTTTAAGAGCAATGCAAGGGAAACTTTATCATATGGGAATAAAAAGCAAAGTATCAAAAAGCACGTTAGCATATGCAAACGAAAAAAGAGACTGGCGTATCTATGCTGACTTTGCTCAAATACTTATTACCCAAGCTCGAGAACTATATAGTCAAGAAGAATTTGAGAATCAACTTGATGAAACTGTTTATGCATTGGATTCTACTACCATTGATTTATGTTTATCTTTATTTCCTTGGGCTAAATTCCGAAAGCACAAAGGAGGCATAAAACTACATACAATATTAGATGTGCAAACAAGCATTCCAACCTTTATTTACTTAACTCCGGCGAAGGTTCACGATGTAAATATTCTTGATATAATTATTCCTGAAGCTGGAGCTTTTTATGTAATGGATAGAGGATATGTTGATTTTGCTCGCCTATATTCTCTGCACTTGAACAATTCATTTTTTGTCACTCGTGCAAAATCCAATTTCAAATTTAACCGGATTTATTCGCATACTGTTGATAGAGCCACCGGGGTTATCTGCGATCAAACAATTTGCCTGACTGGATTCTATCAATCAAAAGATTATCCTGATAAACTTCGACGGGTTAAGTATTATGACCAACAAACAGATAAACGTCTCGTCTTTCTTACAAATAATTTTCAACTAAAGACATTACTGATTGCTAAAATTTTCAAAGAACGATGGCAAATAGAATTATTCTTTAAATGGATTAAGCAGCATTTAAGAATTAAATCTTTTTATGGTACAACTCCGAATGCTGTTAAAACACAAATATGGATTGCTGTCTCTGTATATTTACTTGTGGCAATTGTAAAAAAAAGATTAAACATAAATCTGTCACTCTACACTTTTCTACAGATTTTAAGTATCTCTATTTTTGAAAAAAGCCCGATTTTACAGCTTATAAACGATATTCAGTACGAATCTAAAATCTATGATTCCTCTAACCAATTGAATTTATTCGACTTATAATTGGACAGTATTGGGTTTAATTATATTTGAAAAAAGTAAAATTAAAATTAGAATTCCCAGCACAAATCTATAATAGATAAAAATAAAGGTGCTGTATTTTCGTAAAAACTTAAGCAGGAAGTCGATAGCCAAATAACCGCTGATTGCAGAAAAAATTGTAGCGATAATCAGACTCATAATCATCGAATTATCCAAATAGCTCAACGCTTCATAAAGTTGGAATAATCCGCTGGCAAAAACCGCTGGAATGCTCAACAAAAAAGAAAAACGTGCTGCCGTTTCTCTCCGTAATCCGGTAAATAATCCACCTGTTATAGTAACTCCCGATCTTGATGCACCCGGTACGAGAGAAAACACTTGCGCTATACCTATTAATAATGAATCGCGAATTGTAATGTCTTTCATTTCTTTCTTAAACGATGCTGCTTTTTCAGAAATTGCTAATACAACCGCAAACAATAAAATGCTTCCTGTGATTACATATAAATTTTTAGTTAATGGTCCCTCAATTAAGTCTTTCAATAATAACCCGAGAGTAAAAATCGGTACTGAACCGATGATGATTAACCATCCTAATTTAGAGTTATGCGATTGATCCGAGATTTTTTTTCTGTTACTTAAATTTTCAATTAAGAATTCCTTTACAATACTTACTATGTCAGTCCAAAAGTAAATCAATACAGCTAACAAAGTTCCTAACTGAACAATTGCCAGAAACGAAGTCCACTTTTCTGGATTTCCGCTGGAAATTAAATTCATAATTTTTCCGGCAAGAGTAACGTGCCCCGTGCTGCTAATGGGGAGAAACTCCGTTACGCCTTGAACAATTCCAAGTACTACTGCTTCAATTATACTCACTTAAACTCCTTAAAAAATGTAAGATACCCCAAGCCGCAATCCTATAGAAAGAGAATTAAGATTTACATTTTCCCTGCTGATATTATTGTAAAGATTTGAACTATCTGATTTTGGATTACCATTAATATCGTACTTCAAGTCTACGCCAATGTTAGCATAAAAATTTCCGCCGAGAAGTGTGTTGCCCTCGGTTCTCAAAATTAATCCGTAACCTGTGCCTGAATAATTTGTAATTATTGTTGTTCCGGGAGAATATAAATCAACACTAACGAAACGAATTCCGAAACCGCCACCGAACTTAAAGTTATACCCGCTTCCACTTAACACATAGTACCCAAGAAGTGATGGAGCAATGATATAGTAATCAAGTTCAAACTTGCCAAGATCATTTGAATAATTGAATGAGTTAATAAGATAACTCAGTTCAAGTCCCACTTGGAAAGTGTTTGTAATAGAATAACTGAACTCGCCTGAAAAATTCACTGCGGCATTGAAGTCATTAAGCGGATTGCCGTCAACTGGAAAGGTTTGATTGATATAATCATTTAAGGAAGGCGTATTTGCCAAATCAATTCCCATACTTGCACGAAGTGAGTATTGAGCTTGAGAAGCACTTAGACCAACTAGTATGAAAAGGCATATAAGAAATGATTTCATAATTCATCAACCTCAGTTTTAACAAGCTTCAATAGATTTTCGTGCTGCTTATTCAAAATTAAAAATGAGACTAATCCAACAAAAATAAAAATCACATAAGAAATAAAATGAGTTAGAAAAGCATAGGATAAGCTGATAACCTCGCTAAATCCAAACAACATTACTAAAGCGGTTTTAATTAGAGTGTGATACGATCCCGTTCCATTGGGTGTGGGAATCAAAACTCCGATGCCGCTGATGCTCATAAGAATCCACGCCATTTGATACGAAACAGGTTTTATTATATTCATACCGACCGTAAAAAATCCAATATAAGATGAATAGGCATATAAAAGCATAATGACAACGCTTAGGAGGAAAGTTGAAACATAGTTCTTTGTTCCTTTTAAACTTTTGAAACCTTCGATGAGCATTTCGAAAATGTGCGCAGTTTTATTAGCAGACTTTTCTGATATCTTCCCCATCATTTTTACAAGAACTCCGTAAAAATTTTCTTTGTAACGAATCACTAAAAATAAAAAAATCACCACGGCCACTATCCCAAAGAGTGAGAAGTATAAGCTGGTTCTAAGCCATGGTAACTTGAAATATAAATCTTCGCTCCAAATTAATGCTGAAATAAAAATTGAAAGGCAGAGGAAAAGCACATCTATTATTCGTTCAAGAATTATTGCACCGAACATTGATGAGCGGGATACATTCTCCCATTTTCCAATCAGAACCGCCCGGGCAATTTCACCAAGCCTTGGCACAACACAATTTACAGCATATCCAACCATTAGAGAACCAAACAAATTCTTCATCGAAATGTCGGGTTTAACTGACCTTAGAATTATTTTCCATCGAACAGCACGTAAAAAATGTGAGAGAAGCAAGGCAATCATCAAAATTATAATCCAAAAGACCGATGCTCCTGAAACTACTTGAAGCACATCTCCAAAATTTACATTGTGAAATGCAATGTAAAGAAAAATTATGCTTAGCAGAAAAGAAAATAAGAAGCTTAAAGATCTCTTCGACATAAAGGAATTTTTATTTTCACCTGAGATCAATAACCTTGCTTCCTTCCGTTGGTGTGAAGTTGAATTTGCTGTCAGCAATTTTTTGATTGACTTTGTATTTTGAAAAATCAATCTGGATTAAATTATCTGCTTGATCTTTTAGTACAATGCGATTTATAAGATTTTCTTTGTTCATCCAAATTTTAATCAAGCTGTAACCGATATATGAATCTTTGTTTGGTGTTAAAACTAAGATTTCGGTGCCATTATTCATTTCCGAAGTAACCACACATTCTTTTGGATAATCAAAAACAACTCTTCGAATTGAAAATGGTGAGGCGTTTTTTTCATCATTTTTGCTGATGATTACCTTATTTTCTTTTTGATTAAAACTCCAATTTGTTGCTCCATCGGAAACGAGAGTTGAATTTTTAAATTCTATTCTCATCTTGTCTTCCTTCTTAAAGAAAAACTTTCCATTTAAAATCGCTTTTCCGTTTGTTGATTGCTTAAAATCTGCAGATAGGTCCTTAACTTTATCAAACTTATCCTGAAGATTTTTAAGAAGCTTTTCGCCAAAGTCGTCAAAATTTAAGTTGACGGTAAACAATAATAGAAGGGATATTATGTTAATCATTGTCGTTAATTGGTTATTTAATACAAATAAATAAACTTTTGAAATGTAAAAGTTATTTCAAATTTAAGAATAAACGTGGTTAGAAAAAATTAATCGAAATGGCGCTTTCGGATAGTTTTGGGATTTCGTGAGATAATTACAGAAAATAAAGTATTTAAAAAGAAAACTGGAGATCGTTACGTCTAACGTCTCCAGTTTTGGTCTTTTCGAGGTATTTTATAATACTTAAACCGGACGGAGGGTGTCCGTAGGAAATAAACATAATCAAATATGTTCAATTTCAATTTCTCTACTCAGTCCGCCTCCTTTTCTTAGTTTGAAAGACGGCTATTGATGATAAGTATGTGTCATATCTCATCGAACGCCCGTGTGCGTCCACGAGACTCGCCTTTCGATGCTCAACTTAAAAAACTGGAGGTTAAGACGCAAGGAAAATTTTGAGAGTGGAACTAAAAGATAAAAAGGACAATGAAGGTGGTTCTAATTAAGTTCGTCGCCTAAACTTAGATTTCAATTTCTTTTCCTAATTCCGCTTGAAAAACTTTAACACCTTTTAATTCTTTTAGTATTTGATTGCCAACCCAGCTAATTGCATCTTCACCTCCATGAACTAAGATTATTTTTTTCGGTTTAAGTTTTCTAACAATCTCAATCAGCTCTTCTCTTTTAGAGTGTGCGGAAAATCTAAACTTTTCAATTGAACACTTTACGATTTCTTCTTGGCTAAACTCGGTTAGCTTAATCTTTCCTCCTTTTACTGCATTGGCAATTTTATTACCGGGCGTTGATTCATCCATGTAGCCAACAATGAAAATTCCCGAATTTTTCTGCTTCAACCAGCTTTTAGCCAATTTAAATGATGCGGTTCCTTCTATCATCATTCCGCTTGAGGCAACAACAATACATGGATACTTAAAAAACTCCTCAGAATTTTCAACATCATTCAAATTCTTAAATGAGATTGATTTTAGCTGAAATTCTGTATCAATCATATTAACAAGATACCGGTTAGCATCATAAAGCCGGTTTATCTTTGTTCCAATTCCACCCGTATAAATATCTGTCGCGGTTAGCTTATTTCTCTCCATCAATTTCCAAATAGTAGAAAGAATCTCCTGCATTTTGCCCAAAGCAAAAACAGGAATTAAAATTGATCCGCCCTGATTCAGAATTTTGTTTGCTTCTGCAGCAAATCTTTCTGCTTCTTTTGTCCAACTTAAAATTGACGCAGAATCTGTTGCTCCGTAAGTACATTCTAATATTAACGTATCAACTTTTTGTTTTGGAAGTTCACAACCCTTAAGCAGAGTTTGATTTGTTAAATTGATATCGCCGGTGTAAAAAATATTTTTCCCGTTGTGCTCAATCAAAATCCCAACAGAGCCAAGTATATGCCCCGCATCATGAAATGAAACCTTAATCGGTTCGCTGCTTTTGTGTTTGAAGCTCTCAATCTCAAAAACATCTTTCGTTGGTTTGAAGTCAATTGTTTGAGATAAAAGGTCAATCTCTTCATGCGTGTAAGCTTGAAAACTGTTATCCCTCTCTAATTCTTTCTGCATTATAGAAACCGAATTGTGGAGTGTCAACTCTGCAAGCTCTCTTGTCTGCCGCGAGGTAATTATTCTGATGTAAGGATGTTTCTTTACTAAAAAGGGTAGTGACATTAAATGATCCTGATGAGCATGTGATATGAGAGCATAATCAACAGGTAAATTTTCAATTAGGCTGAATTGCGGCAGAGAATTTAATCCGGTTTTTTGCGGATGCATACCGCAATCTAGAATTATTCCCGTTCCGGCAATATTAAGATAATAACAGTTTGCACCGATTTCATCGGCACCACCGAGAGGAAGAAATTTAATCATGGTTGTAAATCTACGCTTTAAAAATAAAAAAGCCGGAGCGATAAGTACCTCCGGCTTAATTTGAGGAATAAAATTTTTACTTCGTTAGAATCATTTTCTTTGTTTGGATAAAACTCCCGGCTTGAAATCGATAGCAGTATATTCCACTTGAGAGGCCGCTGCCATTAAAATTAATTGTGTAAACACCAACAGGTTTTTCTTCATTTACAAGTGTAGCAATTTCCCTTCCGAGAATGTCATAAACTTTTAATGTTACAAAAACAGCCTCCTTTATTGAGTATTGAATGTTAGTACTTGGGTTAAATGGATTGGGATAATTACTGATAGCATACTCATTCACTTCTGCAACTTCTTGACTCAAATCTATTTGCTTTTGATATTGATCTGGCAAACCCGAATAATCTTCAATGTGACCGAGACTGGCAAACACTCCTTCCCTTGGTTTTAATCCTTCCAACTTTATTACTGCCTTAGTATTTTTCTGATCAGTTAAACCACTTAAGTTCAGCGATACTTGTTTTCTTACTTCTCCGATCTTATCCGAATCTACCAAATGGTTTTGAGTTGTTACTGCAATCACTTCATCTTTTTCGTTTAGTAATCCAAAAGCTGGCGTAACACTATTTATAGATTCAGCGAAAAGATTTTTAATATTATTTCCAGAAACTGAATAATCGAAAGCTAATTCTACCGCTTCTGAAGGCACTTCAAACTGAACAGACGAAAGCAAGTCCCATGAGTTAGATAATGTGAGATTGTATGTTTCCAAATCTGCCGGTGTAATATCTATCCTTTTCTTAGTCCCGTCTTTCAACGTAAGGTAAATTGGGTGAAGCTTTATTTCTAGATAAGAACCAACGCTGTCTAACCAAGCAACTGAACGCGTGTAATAATCAAGCGGGTCTAATTCAAGTTCTTTCTGTAATAGTTCCGAACTTAGTATTACTGTGTAAGGTGAACTTGAGCCGCTTGTCCAAATATATTTTGCTGTTGTACTGCCAGAGGATACTGAAGGATACCTGGCATTACTAGCTATACTCGTTGGTGCGCCCCAATAAGAACTATTGAACCTCATTTTATAAATGTATTGAGTACCAAATTGCGAAGGAGTATGATATAACAGATCAACTTTATTTGTTGCAAGAGCTGATATTGATGGATATTCCTGACTATTATAATATGTTCCAAACCACTCATTCGGCCAGCTATTATAGTTTGTTGATTTTCTATGAATAATTAGGTGATCATAAATAGTAGAGCCCGATCCGATCAGCTTTTTCCACGCAACATGAACTTGCGAAGTACCTGGAATTGAAGTTATCGAAGGAGTTATATGAATAGAATTCGATCCAGGCATAATAGATGATAAATTATTTGGTCCTCCGGCCCAATTAGAAGTGTACGTATCAAAATAATAGTAGTAAATATGATTATCCGAACTATTTGACATCACCATTGGAAAATAATATGTTGGACTTTGAAATGCTGAGGTTACAGAAGGAGAGTAGCTTGTTGAAAAACCAGTTGTTCTTACAACCCAGTAACTCTGATCTGTGGGAGTAGTATAATAGCTCCAGTATGATTTTATTCCGCTTCCATAACGGAAAACAATCATTTCGTAAGTCGAGGCTGCTTGAATTGATGGGAGCGGATCAGTTGATACTGTAACAGAATTTAATACGTATTTAATATTCCAATTTGAACCAGCGTTTGTACTAGCTGCAAAATAAATATCATAATTATTACTACTTGTATTTCTCTGCCAGGTGACGTAAAGTCTTCCACTGCTTTCCGAAATAGATGGATAATTATTATTTCCATTACCCGTGCTTAATCTTATTGGAGTTAACCAATTATTACCGGCATCAGTTGTTTTACGATAAAAAATCTCTCCTCCCGACGAGAAAACAAGATGGTAATTGCTTGTGGTTTCTTTGACAAGTTTTCGAGCATTGTTACTACCAGTTCCGGTTTGATTTACAGACTTATTAAAATTAGCAAGTGCAAGCAAAAGTGCCTGATAGGCATTAACACGACCATATCCATAATAGTTATCAAATCCTTGGTAACCTTTATCCTCTGCACTTTGTTCGATTATTAATCTAATTTGAGAAGGATTCAAATTTGGATTTACAGAAAGAATAAGAGCAGCAATTCCTGACACAATTGGAGCTGACATTGATGTACCTGCCACATAGCTATAGTTTTGAGTTATATCTGTACTATACGGATCATTTTCATAATAAGGATCAATTGCCATATTAAATTCATAATTAGGTGTGGTGGCAAAAATGTTTTTTCCAAGTAAGGATGTATTATTGTAATAAAATGTATTTCCAACTTGTTCTACTCCAAAACCACCTGGAGCACTTACACATACTTCAGAACCTTGGCTGGAAAAAACCGAAAACAAATCATTCGCATCTGTAGATGATACAGCAATAACATTAGGGTAATTTGATGATAATTCTGCTGGACACAAAACTGTATCTCCGTACATATTTCCTGCTGACGCGATAATAAGAACATTATAAGCATTAGCATACGCTACAGCAGATTCTATTGTCTCCGCCCATTCCCAAAATCCTCCACTAAAATTAATAACAACTTTTTTACCAGGATTATTTCGTTGATAATTCACGGCTTGTACTACACCATTAAAAAACGATTCAATAGTACCCCAACCGTATCTGTCAAACACTTGTATCGCCAATAATTTACAGTTTGAAGCAATACCTGCAATGCCAATTCCATTATTACTTTCTGCCCCAGCTATCCCTGCTACATGGGTTCCATGTCCATAACGATCACGCACACCTTCAGTATAATAAATTGTACCAGGTCGGTCGATAAAATCTGATCCCAAAATTATTTTATTTGGATCATCTAAATCGGGATGATACGGTGTATAATAATAAGAATGCAATGGAATACATGAGTCGAGAATCGCAATAATTATATCAGAGGTACCTTTTGATATATCCCAGGCCTCAGTTATATCAATATCCGCATCATTCGTACCCGTTGGTGGAGTCTGCCCAGTATTTTTTAATGCCCATTGGTGCGGGTATGTTGCAGGACTTGTACCTTTGAAATATGGATCATTAGGTTCATAGCTCACCCGCCCTATCAAATTAGGTTCTGCAACAATTATGTGCGGTGATTTTTTCAATTCTTCCAATGTTGATATCTCATCGAAAGTTTCTGGTATTTCTATTAATCCCCAACCTAATTCATTAAATGGATGAACAATTTTCCCATTTACTTTACTGATTAATTCGTTGATTTCCGAAATTCGAGATTCAGAACTAATTTTAGGGCATCTCTAAAAACAGCATTTAGCAAATCCATCGTATAACTTCCGTTGACTAGTTTAGCAAATGGAGGAGGCAG
>MHAR01000019.1 GCA_001803045.1 Ignavibacteria bacterium RIFOXYB12_FULL_35_14
AACTCTCATGTTTTAGTTTTAGGAATTACATTTAAAGAAAATTGTCCTGATATCCGAAACTCAAAGGTAATTGACATAATCAATGAACTTAAATCATTTGGTTGCAATGTTGATGTATTCGATCCATGGGCGGATAAAGAAGAAGTTAAGCATGAGTATGGTATTGATTTACTTTGCAGCATGGATGAAATAAAGAATAACAACTATGAGGGGGTTGTTCTGGCTGTTGCTCATAATCAATTTATAGAATTAGATTTTCATTCATTGCGTACTAACGGTGCAGTTGTATTCGATGTTAAAGGAATCTTGAACAGAAAATTCATTGATAACCGACTCTAATAATGGAATTTTAATGCAGAAAAAAATTTTAGTTACAGGGGCTGCAGGTTTTATTGGATTTCATCTTTCCCAGAAATTATGCGCGAATAATTGGGATGTTTTTGGGTTAGACAATCTTAATAATTATTATGATTTAAGTTTAAAGGAAGATCGGTTAAATCTTCTATTGCCCCAAAACAATTTCAAGTTCTTTAAAATTGATCTTGTTGAAAAAGAATCTATTAAAAAATTATTTGAAGAAGAAAAATTTGATTACGTAGTTAATCTTGCCGCACAAGCCGGCGTTAGATATTCGTTAGAAAATCCTTATGCATATGTTGACAGTAACCTCTCCGGATTCTTAAATATTTTGGAAGGCTGCCGTCATAATCCTGTAAAACATCTTGTCTATGCTTCTTCAAGTTCGGTTTACGGAGCGAATACTAAAATGCCTTTCTCCGTTCATGATAATGTGGATCATCCTGTCTCTCTTTATGCTGCCACAAAAAAAGCAAATGAACTAATGGCTCACACATACTCTAATTTATATAAAATCCCGACAACAGGGTTAAGATTTTTTACAGTTTATGGACCATGGGGACGGCCCGATATGGCACTGTTTATTTTTACAAAAAAAATTGCTGAGGGAAAACCGATTGATGTTTATAACAACGGTAAGATGAAAAGAGATTTTACATACATTGATGATATCGTAGATGGAATATTTAAACTAATTCCCAGTATACCGGAACCGAATCCCAATTGGAATGGCAATGATCCTGATAGCGCAACCAGTTTTGCTCCTTACAAATTATTCAATATTGGTAATAACCAGCCTGTAGAGTTATTAAGATTTATAGAAGTTATCGAGGATAAATTGGGTAAGAAAGCAATTAAAAATTTTATGCCTATTCAGCCGGGTGATGTTCCAGCTACTTATGCAGATGTTGATGATTTGATTAACGCCGTCGGTTTTAAGCCCAATACTTTAATCGAAGATGGTGTTGCAAAATTCGTTGAATGGTATAAGGATTATTACAAAATCGGTAAGAATTAATGCCTCAAAATAATTTAGATTTTATGTAGTATGAAAAAAATGATGAAAATTAAATTAATGCTTCTATGGGTACTCATCTCACTCTATCCTCTGCA
Source organism: Ignavibacteria bacterium RIFOXYB12_FULL_35_14 (assembly GCA_001803045.1). Classification (GTDB taxonomy): domain Bacteria; phylum Bacteroidota; class Ignavibacteria; order Ignavibacteriales; family Ignavibacteriaceae; genus XYD12-FULL-36-8. Next base: position 1,471 of record MHAR01000019.1, read on the forward strand.
AGCTCAGATTGTATACGAACCTTTATATAAAGATGTTTACCCTTTCCTGGAACGCCTAAGCTTTAGGGGAATAATTGAGTTTACTGATCTGGTTAAACCATTGTCAAAAAAATATATTTCCGAAAAGCTGATCGAAGCTAAAAATAAAATTGAGATGCTTACTGAATTGGAAAAGGATGAACTCGAATTTTTTGAGAGGGATTATTTTTTAGAGATCCACGGATTTGTCGAAGAAAATAAAAACAAAAAGTATTTAAGCTATTTTGAAGGTGATGAAGCCGAACGATTCCGTTTTTTTTCATACGGAGATAATACATTTAAGTTTGTTGCCAGTCCTATCTTAGGATTTGATATAGCATACCCTGATAAAGACAGAGTCTTCCATTCTTGGATGGGCCTCTCTGCTTATTCCTATCTCCTAAACAATATTGGGATAAGTTTATACTTTAAAACCAATAATGAAAAAGGAAACAATCTGGATATCAAAAGGGGCTTCACACCTAAAACAGGGATTATTCCTGAACTGCATGATTATGGAAGGGATATTGCTTATACTGAAGTACGGTCATCTCTTTCCGCAGATTGGGGGTGGGGGGATATTGTGATTGCAAAGGACTACATCGAATATGGTTATGAAAAATTTGGGAAACTCGTTCTTTCAAATAAAGCTCCTTCATTCCCTTACATTCGTATTGACTTAAGACCAGTCGATTGGTTCAACTTTACATTTTTCCATGCATGGCTTTCATCAACTGTCATAGATTCAGTAAGGCTTACGGCTTATAATAGGGATATATATCGAAACAAATATTTTGCGTGGCACGCACTTACACTAACACCTATAAAGGGTTTGGATTTTACCCTTGGCGAATCAGTAATTTACAGTGATAGGATTGAGCTTTTATATATGATGCCATTCATGTTTTATTACCTCGCTGATGAATATATCAGTAATAGAACAGGCCAGCCTGGAGATGCAAACCAGCAGATATTTCTAACATTAAGCTCAAAAGATCACATAAGTAGTACACATCTTTACGGAACAATTTTTATTGATGAATTAACGATTGGGGGAATAAACGGCTCTTTATTCATCAGCACCACTTATGGAGGTGCCACACAAAGGCGGCAAAGAACTCAGATTGGATATACATTCGGATTATCAGTTACGGATTTGCCAATTGATAATCTGACCTTGTCTGCTGAGTACACAAGGATCAATCCTTTTGTATATGGACATCATGATCCTGCTCAGACATATACAAATTCATCTTACTTAATGGGGCATTGGATGGGTCATAACTCCGACCTTGTCTATTTAGATTTGAAGTATCGATTCATACGAGGATTAGAAGCGAATCTATGGGGAGCATACATTCGGAAAGGGAGTTCGGATTACAGCAAGCAATACGAACAGCCTGAACCTCATTTTTTATTCGGTTTGAGAACTAACTATACATATTATGGTTTAAATTTGAAGTATGAATTATTACATGAACTTAATTTTGAGACCCGGTTTAAGTTAACAAATCTATCAACTGAGCAGACTAATGGTTCATTTTTCGATAATCAGATAGGGGAATTCTCGTTCTCTATTTATTATGGACTATAAGGAAATAATTCTTAATTGATATTAAACTCGATGGCTGTTTTTAATCCTCTGCGAACCTAAAATTTACTGCTCTTTGTTTTTTAAATTAAGTCTCCTGGCAATTATAAACTAAAAATTTAATTTTTTGATTACCAAAGCGTAAGTATCTTATAACTCATTGGTACTGATCATTTCACTCCTCGTGTGTACACTCATATTCCATAATGCACCGATAAACTAAACGAATAATTCCTTCCAAGCTGGTAATCGGGAGTTCTTAAAGCATTTTCATCTGAGATGTTGGAATACGCAAAGCTGATTTGTCCGAATAAATTATGAAGGACTTCATAGCTGAGAATCAATCCGATGTTTGTCATAGAAAGCTTATCACCATAAAGAAACTTAGGATACGGCAACATATACTGTTCCTCCGGAAGCTCTTTTTGCCCTTTTCGCACATACTCACCCCAAATCTTTAATCTCAATCCGCGTAAAAATGATTGATTATACTCGGCATAAAATTGATGAGCATTACTGCCAATCCAATGACCCAATTGATAATTATGGCTCGTGAAAAGCTGTGCGTCATTTGAGTTTATATAAACAAAAGGATTTAAGCGCGTATATTCAAAACTTAATTCGGAATTCTCAATAAACGGATCGACAAAACTGATCCCAGCGGTGAATCCAATTGCAGAAAGATTGGTTCCCTTCAGAAAATTAGTGATAGATAATTCATCAACAAAAAGTGTTGTGTATAATTTGGTTCGCAGTTCATAATTCTTATAAACTGCATTAAGAAATAACTGTGCGTTATCGCCGGAGTTACTGCTGTCCGATAAATAATGATCGACTGTTCTAAAAAATAATATTGGAATAAAGTATGCAAACTCGAGCTTATCGCTGTAAACCATAGATTCGCCGAGTGAAACGGAAAGATTGCTGAATGGATAAACCGACACCATATGGGCTGCAATATATTTTTCTCTTTGTGAATAGCTATTTCTCTCTTTTACCAGGGTTGTCCGGGTAGTAGATGAATCAATTAAAGCTGAATGCAGCCAGCCATGAACGTAAACAAACTTCAGCCAATTAACGGGAGAAAATTCCAGCTTAACAAAAGGAAATGACGGCGCCTTATTGCTAAGTATTAATTTCCCGCTAACTCCGCTTCCCCATTCAATATACTGCTTGCCAATTGATATGTTACCATTGTCCCATGAATATGATACCAATCCTTGCACATCAACGTACTCAATTGTTTTAGGATTATTTTGTGAAAGATTAAATCCCGGTTCAGGTGAAAATGATCTTGTTCTGTCAACTCTTTCACCTCGTTCCTCATTATCCCTAAAGTAAAAGCTGTATCCAAAATTATTTTTAAGATAACCATGAAATTGAAGCCCGTTCCGTCTGTGAGTTTGTCCTTCATCAAAACGATTTTTAATATCAAACCCAAGAATAGGATCCAGGTTCAAAGTAAAGTCATCACTTCTGAATAAAAAAAATCTGAAACCTGTAACATCGTCAATGTTAAAAAACTGCAGATCTTCTTTTATTGTAACATTTCCCTTTAGTGCCAGTTCAGGTGTAAATTCTTTTTTGTAATAATCAATTTCTTCTCTTTCTAAGGAGGTCAATTTATCATTTTGATTAGCTGCTTCTATCAGCCTGTCTGCTAATTCCACACGCGATAACGGTTTTAGCTCATCGTTTAATTCTAATACACCTTTAACTGAAAGACGGTTCAGCAAATCATAAACAGATGAAGATGACGGCTCAAATACTACCTGTGCTGATACTTCGGCAGCTCCAACCATAAAAAAGAGTATTATATATTTCTTCATGGGAATGTCAGCGGTTGAAAAGAAGCACGGTAAGAATGATTATCGGAATGATGAACGATAAATAATAAAGCGAAATTTGAAACTTCACCTTAACTGAAACTATCACTTTATAAAATATGTAGAGCAAAAAGCTTTGGAAGACGATCGTATTAATGCTTACTATCTGGGTATTCGGCAGCAGACTTGATGATACTGTAAGCAGCACTATAAAAACTAAAATGATAAGATCAATCCCGGCAAGAAAGGTTGCTTTTTTCTGTAATATTCTTTCTCTGAAGAATAAGAAAAAAACTACAATTGGTATAACAATTAAAACCAGTAGTTGCCTGGGAGTGGCAAAGCTTAACAAGTTGAAAGAATTATGAATTGTCTCAGAGTAATTGCTGTAAAGCAAGAACATGATAAGATTAACAAATACTAAAATTTCACTAATATGTTTGTTTTTTTGATAATTAACGATGCTGTACATTAAAAGTAACACGATGAATGCAATTGACAACATAATTATATAATTGCCGACATCGGATTTTACGGGAATCAATTCGATTAGGACAGCAAGCAGAACCAATGACATTATAGGCAGGAGAAATTTTACGAAGAGAGTTATGAATACTTCGGGAATTTTTGCGTACAGATCACGAAGGTAGAATGAATGGACCCTCTGCTGAGCGAGATTCACTATTTTATCAACAAATAAAAACGGAATTGTTATAAGAATAAATAAGATAATACCACCATACTCAGGGCCTCTGATATAATAAATTGCCGCAGCAGCGTATAAAAATGAAAATCCCTGAAGTATAAAAACTGTGACCTTGTGCCTGATCTTCATTCCGAAAAGTATATGGTGCAAGTGACTTTTATCTGGCAGAAAAATATTTTTTTTATGAGTAGACCGAATCACAATAACCTTTAAAGTATCAATAATCGGAACGCCAAGAAGAATTACAGGAAATGTGAGATCAAGTGCGGTCTTACTTACATCCAAAGAAGCCAGCAAAGCCACTGAAATCAAAAAGAAACCGAGCGATTGCGAACCAGTATCGCCAAGAAATATTCTTGCAGGATAAGCGTTAAACTTTAAGAACCCGATCAGGGAGCCCATAAGACTTACGGAAAGAATCATCAATAACTTATTGCCGTAGTAATAGCCCATAATAGAAGTAACACACATAACAAGCAGTGAGAGACCGCTGACCAGTCCGTCGAGACCATCCATTAAGTTTACTGCATTGATACAGCCAATGATGAGCACTAACAGTAAAAAAAGATCGAAGGGATAAGGAATGCTTATACCAAAAAATGTTAATGTTTTAAAGAAAGGGATTAGAAAGAAAAGCAAAAATATGGCAGCTATTGCTTGAAAAAAAAGTTTTTTGTCCCAGTTTACACCCACTATATCATCAGCTATTCCTAAGCTTACAATAACGAGCGATGCAATTACAAAATATCTTACCTCGGTTAAGTCTCCATAAAAACTTATAACCGAAACCATTGCCATAAAATAAATGATTATTCCACCCATACGGGGAATTATATTCTCATTTATTCTGCGATCACCGTCCGGGTTATCAACCACTTTTACCCTCGTGAAAAAATTAATAAGATACGGAGTAAAAAAGATTGTAACTAAAAGACTAGTGAAAAAAACAACTAAATAAGACATGGTTTAATATGAAAAAAATAAATCACTTTTTGAATAGCGGAAGATTTAAAATAACCACGAGGATTTTCTCTCAACTGCATTAATTTTGGATTGAATAGCTGCATATCGGTGTGTAACCATGAAACCCAAAGTTAGAAATCCCAAACAACAATTACCAATCCGCCAAAGGCGGACCAAATAATTATCAATATTCAATTATAAAATTCAAAACTACTGATTGTCCGTAAGAGGCGGATGTCTTTTGGATTTTGGAATTTAAACTAGAACAATGTTGAGGGTGACCAAAAAGTAACATTTATTAGTAAATGGAACCACATAGTGGCAGGCACTTATGATGCTGATTTTGAATGATCCACCAGAGGCGGACAGGTTTTCAGAGATTTTGTAGGTGAATAATTACTTTTTGGTCACCCTCGTACTAAACTCAAGTTCATCAATTGACCAATTAACTTATCAACCACAGCCAGAGATGGGCCTAGCTGGTAGAGGTGAATTGGGATTTTGCTTTACCTGTCACGCTAATAACAAAATCAACAATCGTAAAATTAATTTTGTAACTGCCATACTCTCCGGATATTATTTTTTTCTTGTCTTTGATTTCCTTTTCTCATTTCCTCATTAATCTTCTGCAGCTCTACAATTATCTTGACTTTCTCTTCAAAGGGCATCTCTGCTCTTTTTTTGTGGAACCGCTTATTAGATTCAGTAATCTGATCAATAAGGTTTTTATTCATAATATTTCTCCCTAAAAATTTTATATTCTTTAATCAGATTAAACTTTTTGATTATAGCATTAAATTTTTCTACTGAAAATTTGGCTTCTTCAAAAAATCTTAATAATCTCTCTCTATCTTTTGGTCTATTTGTTTGAAGCATAATGGCCATTAAATATTCCGGTTCTAAAATAAATGTTTTCACATCGTACAGCTTTATTTCCTTTGCATTTTGCAGAGCTTCCACTACCAAGTTATTGTAAGCCGGCAAAAATTGCACCGGTATACCTTCAATAATTATGTGTTCTTCAACTGATTCATAGCTATTTTTTTCTGCCCATTTATAAATAGATTGAAGCGGCGCTAATCGGCTTCCTTCAGTAGCGAAATTAATGATGATAACTAAATCATATGTAACGGAAGGTTCTATGTAATAAAATTGCCCCATTCCGCCGCCAATAGCGTATGCTTGAACGATGTTGCGTTCGACTAATTCATTAATTTTTTCTAAGGTCTTTTTCATAAATAGCCAATAGCAATTTATTTGGGCATAACTTACTTAATATTTTTATTATTCACCTTATTTGAACAGCATGCTGATCAAGTCGGGTTGTAACATTGTCGGGGTAAAAATATGCGGCAATTGTAACGATGTCAACCATCGTGGCAAGAAGATCTCTTAGAAAACTCCAAATAACATATCTGTCCAAAACAAATTATTATATTCCGTCCCGATGGGACTCTTAAATAGACATAGGAAATTGTTCTATGCCAAAGGTATGGAGACTGTGTAAAAAGCCAAATTGATTGAATAAATATTTAAGTATTAGAAACTATCGATCATTCTAAACCTCAACCCAACCCTTCTCCTGTAAGGAGAAGGGCTTATAAAATATTATGACTTAATGTTAATAATTCTGCCTGTCTACCGCCAGGTAGATCAGAAAATTATCATTTATCGTTTTATTGTCCATAAGTCTCTCTCCTCTTAGGAGAGAGATTAGAGTGAGGTCAATTTATTTTGAATAACTCAATATTCATAAAAATTAATATCTATTCATGAAGAATTAGTTTTCACACAGTCTCCATGGCTATGCTACAAATATTTTGTCCCTACGGGACATAAAATGTTCATCCTAAATTGTTTTTAATTGTTAGTCCTGTTAAGGACTAAATATTTCTTGTCTTCCTTGACGGAATTAACATGTTAAGGTGCAACCCCCGAAGGGTCGCATAGGCGTCAACTTAATTTTATAAAATATTAGCATAAGCCTTTATATAATAATGTTATGTCA
>MHAR01000020.1 GCA_001803045.1 Ignavibacteria bacterium RIFOXYB12_FULL_35_14
GTGCCGCTTTTGATGAACTGGAAAATCTCAAAGCTTGCTTTGCTATGAAGTTCTAAATAATTAAACATAAATATATTTTTGCGTAACGTGAGTTACATAATAAATAAAATTTTGCCTAGTCTTACAAAAGAAAATGAAAAACAAACAGCCATATTAGTGCGATTGAATAAAACTGCCGACATGTTTAGTAATATTTTAAAATCAATGAATGTTGATCATTTTAATATATCGGGTTTTGATTTATTTCGTAGAAAAGCTATTAAAAATATCGTTGCGTTTTTGGGTTGTATTGAAAATGAACTTGATAGAGTATCTTGGTATAGAATGTTCAATATTTTTGGTAAAATCCCCACATTAAAAGAATCAAGACATTTTGTGAATTCTTTGTTTGACATTGGCCTTTATCCTGCTGATTATTTATTAAATAAAAATAACGCAAGATTTACGCTGGAAGATTTTCTTAAATTATTTCAAAACGAAAGGCTCGTAATATTTGATACAGAAACTACTGGATTAAATACACAGAAAGATGATATAATTCAAATAGCTGCTGTTGAAATAATAAAAGGAGAGATTGGGGTTACTTTTGAAGTATTCATTAAAACTGATAAAGATTTAGCCGAAAGCGAAAATATTCATCATATTTCTAAAGAATTTCTTATTTCGAATGGAATCGATGCGAGAGAAGGTCTATCTAGGTTTAATCATTTTGTTAATGGAGACGTTTTAATTGCTCATAATTTAGAATATGATTGGAAAATATTGCAATCAAATTCTGCACGTAATGGATTTGACCTTCAAGCTAATAACCCTAAAATCAAGTTTGATACCTTGGAGATCTCTCGTAAACTATATCCCAAACTAAATTCTTATAAATTGATAGATTTAATTTCTTCGTTAAAATTACAAGGAGTTAATTCCCATAATGCTTTAGAAGATGTTCTCGCTACAGCTAATTTAACTAGACATTTAGCCATAGAATCTGAAAAAAGAATTACTCCACAAAAGGAATTTTCAGAAAAAAACAAAAAAATACTCCAAATATTTTATGATAATTTCTTTCCCATTTGGAATAAATGGAAAGCTCAGATTAATCAACAAACCAGTTTTACAATTATTATTAACGATTTTCTCGATTATTTAAAAAACACTTTAAATTATTCGATTGACACAGATGACGCATATTATTTATCTAAGTTATTAAGACATATGCAGGTTAAATGTGGTTATAAAAGTTTATTCGATTTACTGAAATATCACGTTATTGACTATAAATTATACAAAGAAGCTGATTTGATCATTGGAGATGAAAAAATTGTTATTTCGACAGTTCACAAAGGAAAAGGTTTAGAATTTGAAAATGTAATAGTTCCTGAGTGTGTTAATGATGTATATCCATCGTGGGCATCTAACACAATTGAAGAAAAGGAAGAAGATAGTAGAACATTTTATGTTGCGCTTTCACGAGCGATGAAGCGGTTAATTCTAACATATCACACAATTTCAATCAATAAATATGGTAAAACATTTCCTAGAAGTAGAACTTATTTTCTTGATTGTATAGAAAAACATTTACATAAAATTAATGTATAAGCTAGTGGCTAACAGGTTCTTTAAGGCGAAAGTGTTTTCACACTCTGTATTTGTGTAATTATTGGTTTATTTGTTCCGTGTGAAGTTAGTTATGTAAAGTGGTTCTATAAAATAAATTTTTTAACAAATACGGGCATTAGCTTTTTATGCGACATCGCAGTTCTGGGGCACCACTTATCGGCAACGTCATTAGTAAGAATTTGAAACGCGTTAATTATAAAAATTTTATAGATTTATGATTGGTCAGGAATGTGTTTAAGAAAAAAGAATTAAATAAAAATTGGGTATTTTCATTATCAGATTCTTCTTATACCACTTCTATAATTCCACATGAAGAAATCAAATCCGGAAAGCAATTTCCAGCCGAAGTACCAGGGACAATTCACACTGATTTATTAAACAATAGGCTTATCGAAGATCCGTTTTATTCCGATAATGAATTAAGATTGAATTGGATTTCTGAATGCGATTGGGTTTATCAAACCAAATTTGATTTTAATAAAGACACTAATAATAACATTGATCTTGTTTTTGAAGGCTTAGACACAATTTGTGAAATATATTTAAATGGAACCAAGCTTGGCGGTTCTGATAATATGTTTATTACCTATAAGTATAATGTTAAAGATATTTTAAAGATTTCAGATAATACTCTGAAGGTAATTATTAAATCTCCAGTACGCTATGCTTGCCAACAGGAAAAAAAATATGGAAAACTTCCCGTTGCACTCAACTCTAGCAGAGTATATATAAGGAAAGCGCAGTATTCTTTCGGTTGGGATTGGGGACCTTCTTTTCCTACTACAGGCATTTGGCGTAAAGTGTATTTAGAGGAGTGGACCAATGCAAAAATTGAAAGTGTAACTTTTAATACAAGTAAACTCGGTAAGAATTATGCTCAAGTAGAAGTCGATGTTAGAATCACAAATAGTCAATCTAATAATATATCGCTTCTACTTTCTTTGTCGGACGGAAAAAATATTTATGAAAAGAAAATTCCAATTCAACGATTAAATAATTATAAGACTAATTTTAGAATTAAAGATCCGAAATTATGGTGGCCCAATGAGGAAGGTGATCAAAACTTATACCTACTACATGTCAAGATAATTGATAATAAAAATTTAGTTGTTGATGAAATGGTTAGAAATGTTGGAATTAGAAAAATTGAATTAATACTTCAGGATAAAAAAGGCTCGACATTTAAATTTCGAGTGAATCATAAAGATATCTATTGTAAAGGAGTGAACTGGATACCGGCGGATTCATTTCTTCCACGCGTTACTCACAAAAAATATTCAGAGTTACTTAATTACGCCAAGTCAGCAAATATGAACATTGTAAGAGTATGGGGTGGCGGTGTTTATGAGGCTGATGAATTTTATGACATCTGCGATCATTTAGGCTTATTAGTTTGGCAGGATTTTATGTTTGCTTGCGGTTCTTATCCGGAGAATGATGAGTTCATAGCAAATGTAAGGGAAGAAGTAACTCAGAATGTTTTAAGACTTCAGCACCATGCATGCCTTGCCCTTTGGTGCGGCAACAATGAAAACGAATGGATTTGGTTTCAGGAGCAGAAGACTTCCTATAAAAAAATGCCAGGGTACAAAATCTATCATAGTATTATCCATGTGATTTTAAAAAAGATTGATTCTGAACGCCCTTACTGGCCTTCTTCTCCTTTTGGAATTGATAACGATCCAAATTCGTTCAATAGTGGGAATACCCATCAATGGAATATCTGGAGCAGGTGGATTGATTATACAGCTGTGAAAAACGACAGGAGTTTATTTGTTACTGAGTTTGGCTTTCAGGGGCCTGCTAATAAAGATACGTTAGAAAAATATTTGCCTGACGAGAACAGATCTATTAGCGATAATATATTCGAGTATCATAATAAACAAATAGAAGGACCTGAAAGATTAATTAAATTTTTAAGCAGTCATCTTCCTGTCAACACAGAGTGGGACGATTTTTTGTATTTGACGCAATTGAATCAAGCTTTTGCTTTGAAAACATGTCTTGAGTATTGGCGAACAAATGGTAGAACAAACGGCAGTATTATTTGGCAAATAAATGACTGTTGGCCCGTAACCAGCTGGTCTATTATTGATTCCGAGATCAAACCAAAAATCGCTTATCATTTTGTGAAAGATGCATTCGCACCACAGTTATTATACTTTAAAGATGACGGAAGTAAGATTAAAATAATTTTACTTAACCAAGATGAAAACATAATCACAGGAAGAATGAGACTAACAGTGGTCGACATAGTCTCTGGGGAAATTGTAGAAGATAGCTCATACAATGTGAATTACGATAATATAAAACTTACAGAAATCAAATCAGTTTTTCGCAAGAACTTACCACATGATGAAAATTGGATATTGGCGGCAGTTTTATATAATGAATCAAATGAAATAATTTGCAGAAATTATTATCTAACTAAACCATGGAAACATATAAAGTTAAAAAAGTCTGAAATAGAATTAGATATTGCAAATAAAGATGAAGAATCAGAATTAATTGTAAAAAGTAACGGTGCTGCATTTTTCATAGATTTATATCATCCGCAATTAACTTTTTCAGATAGAGGATTTTTTATCCTACCTGGTGAACAAATCAAATTAAAAATTCTTGGTAAACAAGTTAAACCAATAAAATTAAAGGATATTAAAATCTATTCGTTAAATAGTTATTTACATAATTAACCAAATGTTTATATAGAAGATCTACAGGGAGGAAAAATGTTATATACAAAATTAGGTCGAAGTGGATTAAAGGTTAGTAGACTTTGTCTCGGCACAATGAATTTTGGTGACATTACACCAGAAAAGGAAAGCAATGATATAATGAACCGTGCGCTTGAATTGGGGATTAATTTTTTTGATACTGCAAATGTTTATGGCGGGAAAAAGGGAGAAGGTATCACCGAAAAAATTTTAGGAAAGTGGTTTCAGGAAAAGAGCGATCGAAGAGAAAACATTGTTCTTGCCACCAAGGTTTATGGTGAAATGGGAAGTGGTGTCAATGACAGGCACCTTTCGGCCTATCATATAAAAAAAGCTTGTGAGGATAGTCTGAAAAGATTAAAGACTGATCACATTGATTTGTATCAAATGCATCACATTCATAGAGATACTCCTTGGGATGAAATATGGCAGGCAATGGAGCAACTAATTGGTGAAGGTAAAATAATTTATGTGGGCAGCAGTAATTTTGCCGGATGGGATATCGCAACAGCAAATGAAGAAGCACGAAAAAGAAATTTACTTGGATTGATTAGTGAACAAAGCAAATACAATCTCTTCAATCGGAAAATTGAAAGAGAGATGATCCCCGCCTGTAAATATTATGATGTCGGTATAATTCCCTGGAGCCCGCTCGAGGGAGGACTTCTTGGCGGTGTAATAAAAAATCGAAATGAGGGTCGAAGGAATTCTGAAGAAATTATTATTAAATTGAAAAACAACAGAGAACAAATTGAAAAATGGGAAAACTTTTGTGACGATATTGGAGAGGATCCAGCAAACGCTGCTCTGGCCTGGCTTTTAAATCAACCTGGAATTACTTCTCCAATAATAGGACCTAGAACTCTTCAACAATTAGAGACTTCAATAAGAGCTTTAGAGATTAATTTTAATGAAGAATCTCTATCGAAATTAGATGCAATATTTCCCCCAGCAGGACAGTCTCCGCAGTATTATGCATGGTAGAAAAAATAAAATCTGGACAAAGTATAAGGCGTGTTTGTTATGAAAAGATTTAGGCAAAATAAAATTCTTAAAATTATTTTTTGGTTATTCTTTTCTTTTACTATAACAAATGCCCAACAAATTAGTATAAATCGAATAGAGCAAATGCCAAATATTCCATCTCCATATGAAATGAGAGACTGGGAAAAGGTAGCTAAAGGTTATGATAGCCTTGTTTTCGATATTAATCGAACGGGACAATATCTTCCACTGATTTGGATAAATAATAACTCTATTAATTATCCTGGACATAGTAGTTTTGGTCTTCACACAGTTGTGGGTACTACATCTCCAGCTTCTGCAGAAGGTATAAATCTAATTCCTGCTACGGTTGGAGCATCTTTAATCGGCATCGATAAAAGTGATCAGAACGGAAATAACTGGGTATTGATGAGTGAAGAGTATTTTAATAAAGCAAATAATGCAAATGTTTATCTAAATCATCCAACAGGCAGCAATTGGGATGATTGGTGGTATGATGTGATGCCAAATATATTTTTCTATCAACTATATGATCAGCATCCTCTTACCGGTGATTTTTCTAATCAATTTTCGACGGTTGCCGATCAATGGCTGGCTGCTGTAAAATCGATGGGAGGGAGCACAACTCCTTGGCATATCCCAAATATGAATTACCGTGCATTTAATCTTATGACTATGACTCCGTTTTCATCCGGAGATCCCGACGAACCTGAAGCTGCTGGTGCTATCGCTTGGATACTTTACAATGCATATATGGAAACCAAAAATGAAAAATACAGAATTGGTGCTGAATGGTGCATGGAATTTCTCAATTCTCTAACTTCAAATCCTTCATACGAATTACAACTAGTATATGGCACTTATACAGCAGCAAGAATGAATGCAGAATTAGGAACAACGTATAATATTTCAAAAATAATTAATTGGTGTTTTGATGTTGGGCCACTTCGTCAATGGGGTGCAATTCTTGGTAAATGGGGAGGTTATGACGTTAACGGTTTAATTGGTGAAGTGAATGGTTCAAATGATTACGCTTTTCTGATGAATACACTTGAGCAAGTAGGCGCGCTCGTTCCGTTAGTCCGTTATGATGACCGTTATGCGCGTGCAATCGGTAAGTGGGTTTTGAATGCTGCTAATTCTGCAAGATTGTTTTACACTAATTATCTTCCGGATCAAAATCAAGATAGCGAAGAATGGGCCCAACAATACGATCCAAATTCTTATATCGGTCACGAAGCGATTCGGCAATCAAAATATGGTCAAAGTCCCTATGCAACCGGAGACGCAATAGACGGAAACTGGGGAGCGACAAATCTTGCGCTTTATGGTTCATCACACGTTGGAATATTAGGCGGAATCATTGACACTACAAATGTTGAAAAAATTCTTCGGCTTGATCTTTTAAAAACTGACTATTTCCATAATCAGACTTATCCAACTTATCTCTTTTACAATCCTTACCTTGTAGAAAAGACAGTAGTGCTAAATGTTGGAACTGGAGTGCAAGATATATACGATGCGGTGACTAACACTATAATAAAAACTGCCGTTTCTGGAGAAACACCTATAACAATTCTTACAGATGCAGCAGTGATAGCCGTTATTATTCCTTCGAACAGTACGATTACATACGAACTTTCTAAGGCATTGGTGAACGGAAGAGTAATTGACTATTCATCGGGGCAGAGTGTATCCAATTATCCTCCTAGAATAAAATCACTTGCATCGGATAAACAGTTATTGGTTTTAAATGATTCCTCAAAAGTTTATTGTACTGCGGAAGATCCAGATCTTGATACATTAGCTTACTGGTGGTCAGTTTCGGGTGGGTCTTTTACGGGAACTGGTTCTGTAATAAATTGGTATGCACCATCAGTTCCGGGGGCATATATTATTAGATGTACTGTAGGCAGCAGTAATGGCGGAATGGTAACTGACTCCCTGATAATCGATGTTACTGAGTACATAAATAATAATCCGACAATAAATAAAATTGAAGCACATCCAAGAAAAATTCATCTCGGTTCAAATACTGAAATTAAATGTTTTGCATCTGATTCTGATGGAGATTCGCTAATCTACGGTTGGTCCGCAGCCTTTGGTACCTTATCGGGAATCGGTTCATCTGTCAACTGGACTGCACCACTTGGTGCCGATAATTACTATATATTCTGTTCAGTAAATGATGGTCGAGGAGGAGAAGTGCTCGACAGTATTGGTGTTTCTGTCCGAGATACAACTATCAACCAGACAGGAGATCTTGTAGCTTTCTATCCTTTTAATGGCAATGCTAATGATGCAAGCGGGTTTAATAATAATGGGACAGTTTCCGGTGCTTCATTAACTACTGATCGCTGGGGAAATGCGATGAGTGCATACACCTTCGATGGGATAAATGACAATATCCAAGTTTCAACTAGTTCAAGCTTAAATTTTCAGAATAGTGTGACGATTAATTTCTGGATAAAGGTTGGAGAGTTTTACGATAGGGAAGCTTATCCTCTTTCTCACGGCAATTGGGAAAACCGATGGAAAGTATCAATTACAAATAAACATATCAGATGGACAGTCAAAACTAACATAAGGATAAAGGACCTTGATTCAGAAACCGAGTTGGTTAAAAATAATCTTTATAATGTTACTGTTCTTTATGATGGAAATGATTATGAAATTTATATTAATGGTGAATTAGATGCATTTTCTTCTTTTTCTGGGTTGATACTTACAACACCGATCGATTTAATGATCGGACAAGTACTTCCCGGTAATATTCAGTACAATTTTAAAGGTGTCCTGGACGATATTAGAATTTACAATTATGCTTTATCCTACAGCAGTATTCAGTCTCTCTATGATTTTATGACTGATATTGAAGATGAGCAAGAACTTGAACCACCAAAGAATTTTGGATTATCGCAAAACTTTCCTAATCCTTTTAACAATCAGACGAATATCGAATTTCACCTCTCCAGTCAATCGAGTATAAAAATTGAAATATTTAATATCCTTGGTCAAAAAGTTAAGACATTAGTGGAAGAAGATAAATCACCTGGTTATTATACTGTACAATGGAATGGGAAAAATGATTTAGGCGATAAAGTGAATTCAGGAATTTATTTTATAAAATTCATCTCTGATAAATTTTCAGATATAAAGAAAATGACATTGCTGAAATGAGAAATTAATCACTTATACCAAATTTTAAAGATGAATCATAAATATCCGTCAATCAATCTATTATTAGCTCTATTATTAATTTCATTTAATATAAATGAGCAAGATAAAAATTTACTCACTATTGAAAGCACGCGGGAAGTTGGACAAATAGAGGTTGGAAGCCCTTATGTTGGGATTGAAATTCACAAAAGTTTTCCTTTGTTGAATAGGATAAGTTTTTATTATCCGGTTGCCAACAGTATTGATATTAGTGAGGATTACTGGAAGCGTGAAAATTACAGAATTATGTCTTTAGGATTGAAAGTGGGAGATTCACCAAAAAGATTTTTACAAAATCAGATTTATCAAGTCTCTCAGACACCATATTCTGTTTCCTTTATTGGAAATGATTCCGAGAGTGAAATAAAAATCAGTTATGAGTTTTGCAAGAATGAACCAGCTATGGTGGTTACTTATGAAATAACTAATGCATCTGAGACTGAAAAAGAATATGAAGTATATACAAGATTAGAAACAACTCTAAGAACATGCCACACTTATAAAATTATTGACAGTGCATACACCGAATATCAAGAGAACGGATCAATAATTAGGGTAAACTATCCATTTACAGAAACGGGTCATGCACAAATATTTGTTATGAATTTAGGGTTGAAACCATCAAGTTTTTCGACCAAAGAAGAAAAGAATAATGAATATAAAAACCTGGATGATTGGTGGTTGAACACTGACAGCCCGCTTCCAGAAAAAATAATTCAGAAAGAAAACCTCAACAAATCGGTTGCAGCATTCATTTATAAAAAACAATTAGCTCCAAAAACATCAATTAAAATTATCCAGATTGTAGGATCATCCTTAATTTCAGAAGCGAAAGAAAAGACAGATTTCTTGTTAAAAAATTATCAAAATGAAATCAATGAGTATAAAAATTATATCATAAAAGAATCTGTGGACAAAAATGAAATCATTACACGGGATGAAGATATTGATTTTACTTCGAGATGGTCAAAGGCGGTCTTGGCTACGAATGCCCATTATTTAAATGGACAAATTGTCCCTATGCCAGCTCAAGCAGAATACAATTTTTATTTTACTCACGATGTATTGCTAACTGATTTAGCTGCTGTGAATTTCGACCTGGATAGAGTTAAAAATGATTTAAAATATATTATCAGTTTAGCAGATACAGACAAGATAATTCCTCACGCATACTACTGGAAAGACACAACATATAAAACCGAATTTGCAGGAACGGAAAACTGGAATCACTTTTGGTTCACTCTTGTGTGTGCACGTTATCTGCGACATTCAGGTGACAGTAAATTTATAGAGCAACTTTATCCTTGTATCGAGCAAAGCATTAAGACTGCTTTGAAGAATAAAGGAGAAGACGATTTAATGTGGTCTTTCAGACCCGATTGGTGGGATATTGGTAACAATTATGGACCACGAGCATATATGACAATCTTGGCCATTCGAGCTTTGAGGGAGTTTAATTTTATTTCGTCTGTGTTGAATCGGGATATCGCTAACATACAGTTTTATGAGAATCTGGCTAATCGAATGAACAAAAAATTAATTGATTCACTTTGGAATGTTGAATTGAATTACTTAACAAGTTATTATGAAGATGGAAAAGAAGATCGTCATATCTACATGGGATCTCTGTTAGCCTCACATTTTAACTTGATGGATGACGATAAAAATTTAAAGCTGATCACAACAGCAAAAGAAAAATTACTGGATGAAAAACTGGGCATATACACATTATATCCAATGGATCTGCATTTGCTTATTGATTATATGAAATTCGCCGGTAATGAAGCCGGAGATCCCTATCATTATGCTAATGGGGGAATCTGGCCCCATGGGAATGCTTGGTACTCGCTCGCTTTAGTCAGTAACGGATTAAACAAGGATGCTTTTGAATTCATTAAAAAAACTATGACTTTGAATGGCATAATGAATAGCCCCAATGGACAGCCAGCTTTATACGAGTATAGAATAAGTGATAAAAACAATCCAGCCATTTATGGTAAGATTGATAAACCTCAATTTCTTTGGGCAGGCGGTTGGTACTTTTATACTTTGTATAATTTATTCGGTCTGAGAGAAAATGAATGGAATATTTCATTTAGTCCATTCATTCCCGACGAAATGGATTCAGTTCAATTATCTGTTACTCTCAAAGGAGTTTCTATAACAGTTGATATTAAAGGAAAAGGAAATTCATTAGTTTCAATCTTATACGATGGAAAGGAAATTCCGTCCGCTATTGTGCCTGAGGATATAAATCATTTTAAAAAGATTAACTTAAAATTAGGTGAAGCCAAAACACCATACTTGTTTTCTGCTAATGCATTGGTATTTTCTCCAACATATAATAGAGAGACAAAAACACTTGAATTTGATCTTGATTCTTTTGAATGGCATTTAATAGAACTGCAAATCATATCCCCAACGGCAAATCAAAATATTTCTATAAATAACAATTTTATTAGCAGCGGGATCACAGAAGCAAAGAAAAATAATGTGTATGAAATAAATCTACAGCATGTTTCGAGTTTGAAGAAAAATCACTATATGATAAAATTTAAATAATTTATTTGCGCTTAATTGAAGAATTTATCCTGGATAATAATAGAATAGATGGGATTATTTTTTCAATGATAAGTCACTCCAGAACGCAGCCGATGATAAACATAAATTGACTGCTCATGATTAGTTAAGACTATGCCTCTTATACCTGAAATAATTCGGTGGTTAGACTTAATGAATTCCATTAACTATTTTTAAAGTAAGTTTGATAAGACTTATTGCGATATGTGAGAATGCTTTGCTATGGATGCATTCTAATTTTCGTGCTTGTATAACAATCTAAGTTTTAATTAAAAGGGTTTCTTTGTTAACACCCGAACAGCAAGCCAGAGCAAATATTGACAAACAGCTTGAACAATCAGGCTGGTTCGTTCAAGATTTTAAAGAGCTTAATCCTTCAGCTTCATTAGGAGTTGCTGTTAGGGAATATCCCACCGAAAGCGGTTCCGCAGATTACATTTTATTCGTTGATAGAAAGCCAATCGGAGTCATTGAGGCAAAAAGAGAAGGTATAACGTTGAGTGCTGTCCATGACCAGACTACTAGATACGCAGCCGATAAATTAAAATTCATCTTCAAAAAAGAAGAGCTTCCTTTTCAATACGAATCAACCGGAACAGAAACATATTTCACTGATGCACGGGATCCCGTTCCAAGGCAAAGAGAGATATTTAATTTTCACAAACCGGAAACTTTGTACGCTTGGATTAAACAGGAAAATTCACTTCGAGCAAGACTAAGATTGTTTCCACCACTAAATACCGATGGCTTAAGAGCATGTCAAAGCATTGCAATAAAAAACCTTGAAGAATCTTTCGCCGATAATAGAGCAAGAGCTCTAATTCAAATGGCGACAGGTGCCGGAAAAACATACACTGCTATCACATCAGTTTATCGGTTGTTAAAATTTGCAAAAGCAAAACGGATTTTATTCTTAGTTGACACGAGAAATCTTGGTAAGCAAGCCGAACAGGAATTTCAAGCATACAAACCTAATGACGACAAGAGACTTTTCACCGAACTTTACAACGTGCAGCGTCTCCGTTCAAATTTTATTGATACCTCCACACATGTATGTATCAGTACTATTCAGAGAATGTACTCCATCCTCAAAGGTAAGGAACTTGATGAATCTCTAGAAGATGATTCGCCGTATGAATCTAAAATCATTGATAAACCCGTTGATGTTGCTTACACGCCAAACGTTCCTATCAAAACATTCGATTTCATAATTATTGATGAATGCCACCGCTCAATTTATAATTTGTGGAAGCAAGTGCTTGATTACTTTGATGCTTTTATGATTGGACTTACCGCAACTCCCGATAAGCGAACCTTTGCATTTTTCCATGAAAATATTGTTAGCGAGTACACATTAAAGCAGTCAATTGCGGACAGAGTAAATGTTGGATACGATGTTTACACAATTGAAACCGAGATCACTCAGCATGGTGCAAAAATTCAAGCAAAGCAATTTGTAGATCTCCGCAATAAAACGACAAGAAAGAAGGAGTGGAAGCAGCTTGATGATGAAGTTGTTTATGAAGCTAATCAACTTGATAAAGATATTGTAAATCCAAGCCAGATTCGAAACATAGTTCGCGAATACAAAAGAGTTCTGAAAGAAGGATTTTATCCCGAGCGAGGAAATGAATACGACGTCCCCAAAACATTGATCTTTGCAAAAACTGACAGTCATGCGGAAGATATTGTTCACATTGTGCGTGAAGAGTTTGGGGAAGGAAATGATTTCTGTAAAAAGATAACCTACAATACGAAACCCGAAGATCCCGAAGCGATTCTACAAAAATTCCGAACAGGATATTATCCTCGAATTGCAGTAACCGTTGATATGATTGCAACGGGCACCGATGTTAAACCGATTGAAGTGCTCATCTTTATGCGTGATGTTCGCTCACGTAATTATTTCCAGCAGATGATTGGTCGTGGAACAAGATCATTCAGTAAAGACGAGCTTGTCAAAGTTACGCCAAGTGCAAAGCTGAACAAGGAAAGATTTTATATTATTGATGCTGTTGGTGTATTCAAATCAATTAAGGTTGATTATCCTATTGTAGATAAAAAGCCAACCGTTCCTCTAAAGGATTTAATGAAAATGGTAATCCTGCAGCCGGATGAAGACAATCTTTCATCGCTCGCTACCCGGCTGTCAAAATTAGATAAACAAATTTCCGATACTGACAGAGAAAAATTTAGAGAGCTCTCTGAAGGCAAAAGCATTACTGAAGTTGCAGTTAATCTTGCAAATGTTTACGATCCGGATGTGGTAGATAATAACGTAAGAAAAAAGTTCAATCTGTCAGAAACTGCAGAACCAACTGAAGATCAAATTCAATCGGTCATTCAACCATTCATTCAATCAGCCATCCGTCCATTCGACAATCCAAAGCTGCGTGATTTTATTGAAACTGTCCGTCAAAAAATTTATCAGATAATTGATGAAACAAATCCCGACAGAGTAACATTTTCCGGTTTCGACACTCAAGCAAAAGAAAACTCAGAAGAGATAATAAATAACTTCCGAAAGTTTATTGACGAGAATAAGAATGAAATAATTGCTTTGAAAATCCTTTACTCGCAGCCGGAGCGACGAAAAGAATTGACTTACAATATGGTTAAGGATTTACGGGACGCTTTGCTTAACCCGCCGTATAATTTATCGATAGATCAGGTTTGGAATGCATACCAGCATGTTGAACCTAAAGCCGTAAAACTCCGAACTCCCAAGGGAATGCTGACAGATATAATTTCTTTAATTAGGTTTGAGTTGAAAATTGATACAATGCTTGAACCTTACAGTGAAATTGTTAACCGCAGCTTCCGTGATTGGGTGTTTAGACGTAATGCCGGACCAGTACAGTTTACAAATGAACAGATGGAATGGCTGAGAATGATAAAAGACCATGTTGTGTCTTCTGTAAGAATTGATAAAGATGATTTTGACAGAACACCGTTTGACCGTGAAGGTGGACTCGGAAAGTTTTATCAGATATTTGGTGAGCAGACAGAGAAAATACTTGCAGAAATTAATGCGGAATTAGCAGCTTGAGGGAGAAGGAAAGATGACATCTTTTCAAGCTCCACATAGCATTCAGAAAGATGTCATCTTTACATCTTAAATATGAAAAAGATAGATTACCACATACCGTTATACAAAGATCATCTCTACCACGTTTATAATCGTGGTAATGGGAAAGAACAAATATTTTTTAATGAAGGAAACTATGATTACTTTTTAAGACAATATCATAAGTACACAGCAGATTTATTGGACACCTTTGCTTATTGTTTATTATCAAATCACTTTCATTTGTTACTTCGTCCTAAAGTTAATGATCCAGATTTAATCAGTGAACAATTCAGAAAGTTTTTTATTGCCTACTCAATGGCTATCAATAAGCAGGAAAAAAGAAAAGGCAATTTATTTCAAAGAGCATTTAAGAGAAAAATTATTGAAGATGAAAAGTACTTTTACTCGGCAGTATATTATATCCATTCCAATCCGGTTCATCATGGTTTTGTTAAGGATTTAACAACATATAGATTCAGTTCTTTTAATTCATTGGTAGGAAATAAAGAAACTAAGCTATGCAGAAATGAGGTAATGGAATGGTTTGGAGGGAAAAAGAATTTTATTGAGTTTCACACTGGAATAAAGAAAACTTATTTTAGTGATAATTATATAATTGAAGATGATAAGTGAGAAATGCATAAAGATGACATCTTTTCACGTTTCAATTGCATACACAAAGATGTCATCTTTGGCTGAACTGTCTCCATTCGTTGACGAAGGCGGACTAGGGAAATTCTATCAACTCTTTGGAGGAGATACAGAAAAAATTATTGAGGAATTAAATAAAGAATTAGCAGCATAAAAATTTTAAAGGAGAAAATTTAAGATGGCTACATTAGAACAAGAAAATCAAAAGCGATCAGAGTTAGAAAAAAATCTCAGTGAATTAGCAGGCATAACACCTGAATCACTAATTAAGAAAGCAGAATTGGGGACTGCATTATCTTTCGAAGATGGTCTACCTTACTTTAAGCGTACATTAAAGTTATTTAACGATCTTAAAAATTCTAATCTTGATGGTATACCTTATAAAGCTATTAACCAACTGAATACGGTTGCAACTCAAGCAATAGGTGAGTTCAATAATATTAAAGGCTTCACTATCGAACAACATCCGCAAAACACAAAAGGGGAGAGAGACCAATTAATAAACACAATCCGGGATAGGTATGATAACTATTATGAGGTTTTAGCTCCACATATAGCGTACTCGATTAGAAAAGGAACAGATTTCGAAGCACTTGAAAGTCAAGCAAGAAACACACTAAAAGAATTAAAAGATAAAATTGTTGAGGAACAGAAGAAATCAAAGTTAGAATCAGATGGAATTTTAGACTCAATGCGTAAGGCTGCCGGTGAAGCCGGTGTATCGCAGAATGCAATTTATTTTAGTATAGAAGCTGATGAGCATAAAAAAACAGCAGGAAATTGGCTAACTGCTACGAAATGGATGGCTTTCGCAACTATACTATTCGCAGTGTTGGCTACAATTGCTTTTTTTATTTTTACTAAGGATTTTACATTTGAACAAGCGCTCCAATTGACAGTTGCAAAAATTTTAGTTTTCTCCGTTTTCTATTATGCTACGGTATGGTGCGGAAAGAATTATCGTGCATATATTCATAATTATGTAGTGAACAAGCACAGACAAAATGGACTAAGTACCTTTCAAGCCTTTGTAAAAGCCACAGAAGACCCAGCAATTAAAAATGCAGTATTGCTAAAGGCAACAGAAAGTATTTTTGGACTTACGAATAGTGGATTCATTTCTTCAGAATCTGAACAGTCCGGAAGCTCACAGATTCTTGAGATAATTAGGTCTGGTTTTGAATCAAAAGGTGGAAAAGGTTAATGCATAATAACCTTCCTTTCAACTGGTCTCGCGTTAAATTTGGTGAAAGAGAATTATGAAAGAAGATATTCTAGAACAAGCCGTAAATGATTGGTTGCTTTCGCAACCCGGAACATTTACAAAGCATAATGTAAAGTTTAAACCATCAAAAGATGATCCGAAATTTAAAGAAGGAACAGATGCTGTTAATTCAGATATTGATGTTCTGGCGATCCATAAAAAGAAAAAAGGTGTGAGCAGAGTTTCTGCAGCAAGCTGTAAATCTTGGCAAAATGGATTCAGCGTGGAGGGATGGTATACAAAACTCAAAGATCCAAATATTAAAGTCAATCGGAGAGAAGCATGGCGGTATTTTAGGGAAATTGCTGTGAGAAAGTGGGGTAAGGCACTCGCAAAAAAGATATTTGAGGAAACCGGTTCGAAAAATTTTACTTATTATTTAGTTGTAACAAAATTAAATGGAAAAAACTTAAACAATAGTATATGGAAATTTGAAAACGATAAAGTGTTCTTAAACAATCTGAAATATGATTCAAAATCTAAAGTTAGAATTAGAATAATTACATTTAAGGAAATATTTACAGACCACTTTCAGAGATTAAAATTAAAAACCCTTGAAGCAACAGAACTTGGTAGACTGATTCAAATTGTTAAAGCTTCAGGTGTAAAATTGATGGGAATAGATGAATAAAGATTATAGCCTTCCTGTAAACTGGTTCTGGGTTAAACTTGGTGATGTAGGTGAAGTCGTAGCGGGGGGAACTCCTTCAACAAAAGTGCATGAATATTTTGATGGTGAAATTGCCTGGATTACACCAGCTGATCTTACGGGATACAGAAATAAATATATTTCGAAAGGCAGAAGAAATATTTCGGAAGAAGGACTAAAAAATTCTTCAGCACGTTTAGTACCTAAAGATAGCATATTATTTTCATTCAGAGCTCCCATTGGTTACGTTGTTATTGCAGCTAATGAAATATCAACAAATCAAGGATTTAAGAATTTACTTCCAAATAAAAAGGTGGATAGTGAATTCGTTTATTACTATCTGAAGTCTGCAAAGAGACTCGCAGAGGAGAATGCTTCAGGTACAACTTTTAAAGAAATATCAGCAAAGAATTTTTCAAGGCTTCCCATCCCACTCCCGCCACTCCCCGAGCAGAAAAAAATTGTTGAGAAGATAGAAGAACTTTTCAGCCAATTGGACAGCGGAGTTGCTTCTCTTAAAAAAGCAAAAGAACAGTTGCGTATTTATCGGCAGAGCGTGCTGGCACATGCGTTAAGCGGGCGCTTGTTGCAAAAAGATGACATCTTTTCACATTCCGATAGCGTGCAGAAAGATGTCATCTTTAGCGGGAAAGCAGCAGAACCACAATCAAATTATGCACCAATAAAGAGAGATGACATCTTTCACGAACGGGATAGCATTCCAAAAGATGTCATCTCTAATGGTATCCAATTACCGGAAGGCCTGCCCGCCGAAGACTTGGCGAAGGCGGGTTGGAAATGGGTGAAGCTGGGTGAATTGATTTCACCTTCAAAAGAAAGATTTGAGCCTTTAGAAAATGATAATCAAAAATATATTGGGCTTGAACACATTGAAAAAGGGACAGGAAAGATTTTAGGAAATGAGAATTCTGATACAGTTAGAAGTACAAAAACAATTTTTAGCAAAGGAGACTTACTTTATGGAAAGCTGCGACCATATCTAAACAAAGTTACTATTGCTGAATTTAATGGTGTCTGCTCAACAGATATTCTAGTATTTAATAAGCGAGAGGGTTTATCAAATTCATTTTTAAAATACAGAATGCTAATGGAAGATTTTGTTAGTTATGCTCAAAACCATATGAGTGGAGTTCAACATCCAAGAATTAATTTTAAGTCTCTCTCAGAATATGATTTAATGTTGCCAAACTATAACCAACAAACCCAAATCGTAGAAGAAATAGAATCCCGCTTTGCGGGATCAGAAGCACTTGAAAAAGCGATAAATGATAGCTTAACAAAAGCAGAAACATTAAGACAAAGTATTTTGAAGAGAGCCTTTGAGGGGAAATTAGTTTAATTTCAACTACCGGGTATTTCTCGGTAGTTGAACTAAATATGATTAAATGAAATGGAATCAAAAGGCGAAATTGTAATATATAGATCTCCCGAAGGTGAAACAGAACTTAGTGTTAATCTTAAGGAAGACACTGTTTGGTTAACTCCAACCCAAATGACAAAACTTTTTGAGAAAGCCCGGCCTACTATTTTAGAGCATATCAAAAATATTTATGAGGAAGCAGAACTTGATAGCACTTCAACTTGTCGGAAATTCCGACAAGTTCAAATTGAAGGAAATAGAAGTATAATACGCAATATTGACCATTATAATTTGGATGTAATTATCTCAGTCGGTTATAGAGTTAAATCAAAACGTGGTACCCAATTTCGTATCTGGGCGAATAAAATTCTGAAAGAGTATCTTGTTAAAGGATATTCTTTAAATGAAAAAAGATTAAAAGAGCAAAGCGAAAAGGTAAAGGAGTTAGAAAAATCTATTGAAGTTTTTAAGCGGGTAGCGGATAGTTTTCAGTTAAAGCAGGACGAATTTACAGGCATTTTAAAAGTAATTTCAGATTATACTTATGCACTCGATATACTTGACCAATATGACCATCAAAAATTAAAATTGGGAAGAATTGAAAGAAAAGAAGAATATAAAATCAGTTATAAGGATTCTGCAAAACTAATAACGAATCTTAAAAATAAATTTGGCGGTTCTGGATTATTCGGAAAAGAAAAGAACGAATCGTTCAGAAGTACAATCGGCACAATTTATCAGACATTCAATAAAAAAGAACTTTATCCAAGTCTCGAAGAAAAGGCAGCAATGCTTCTCTACCTTACGATAAAAAATCATTCCTTTATTGATGGTAACAAAAGAATAGGTGCTGCTTTATTTTTAATGTATCTGAGCAAAAACAGTTTTCTCTACGGAACTAGCGGCGAAAAAAGAATTGCCGATAATGCCTTAGTTGCACTATGTTTAATGATAGCGGCAAGCAATCCGAAAGAAAAAGATATAATTGTGAAAGTAGTTGTAAACCTTATAAACAAAAATAACTGATATGACAACAGCATCAATAGTCCAGCGCGTTTGGAATTACTGCAATACATTAAGAGACGATGGAGTTAGCTACGGCGATTATGTAGAACAGCTTACATATCTTCTCTTTCTCAAAATGGCGGATGAATATTCTAAACCGCCATACAACAGAGATATTCAGATTCCTAAAAAACTCAATTGGGAAAGCTTACAAAATAAAAGCGGGGCAGAGCTTGAAGTTCATTATATAAAAATCTTAAATGAGCTTGGTAAAGAAAAAGGAATGATAGGTGAAATATTCTTCAAATCACAAAATAAAATTCAGGATCCGGCAAAGCTTTACAAACTCATTCAATTGATTGATGATGAAAACTGGGTTGTGCTCGGCGCTGATGTTAAAGGTGATATTTATGAAGGTTTGCTGGAGAAAAATGCTGAGGATACAAAATCTGGTGCGGGTCAATATTTTACTCCGCGCTCTCTGATAAAAGCGATGGTTGAATGCATTAGACCGGAACCAAAGAAAACCATTGCCGATCCAGCTTGTGGTACTGGTGGATTCTTTCTCGCCGCTTATGATTTTATTTCCGATGAAAAGAAATTCACATTGGATAAATCGGAAAAAGAGTTTCTTAAATTTAAAACTTTCCGCGGTTGGGAAATTGTGCCAAATGCAGCGCGGCTTTGTCTGATGAATTTGTACCTTCACAATATTGGCGATTTGAACAGCGAACCGCCGATTGAGAGAGCAGACAGTTTGCTTGCTTCGCCATCTCAAAAATTTGATTTTGTGTTGACAAATCCTCCATTTGGTAAGAAAAGCAGTATTACAATTTCAAACGAGGATGGGACCCAAAGTAAAGAAACTCTTACTTATGAAAGGCAGGATTTCTGGACAACGACATCTAACAAACAATTAAATTTTGTCCAGCATGTTCGCTCCATGTTAAAAGCAGATGGTAAAGCCGCAGTGGTTGTTCCGGATAATGTTTTATTCGAAGGCGGGGCAGGGGAAACCGTAAGAAAAGAATTGCTGAAAAGTACAGACTTCCATACAATATTAAGATTACCGACAGGAATATTTTATGCTCAGGGAGTAAAAGCAAATGTAATTTTCTTTGATAACAAACCCGCAGCTAAAACTGCATGGACAAAGGGTGTATGGATTTATGATCTTCGCACAAACATTCACTTCACATTAAAAACTCAACAAATGAAATATGTTGATTTGAAAGATTTTGTTGAGCGTTACAATCCAAATAACAGATTCAAGAGAAAAGAGACAGAGCGGTTTAAGAAATTTACTTACGATGAAATCATTGCAAGAGACAAAACCAATCTTGATATTTTTTGGCTAAAAGATGAGAGTCTTGGAGATATGGAAAACCTTCCTGCTCCGGATATCCTCGCATTGGAAATAATTGAAAATGTTGAAGCAGGACTTGCAAGTTTTAAAGAAATTGTTGAGGGATTAAATGGGAAGTGATTGAAATAAAATTCCATCATAAGAAAGATGACATCTTTTCACGTTTTGAACTACATACTGAAAGATGTCATCTTTAAGCTGCAGCATTACTTCTTCTTCAGAAACTTATGTCTTACAAATTCCGAGATTGCCGGGATGACTGAGATTACAACTATCACCACAATCACTAACGAAAAGTTTTTTCTACTCCTCCGGATTTAGTTTTGCTTTCTGCATTTTATGCCGAATGTATTCAATTATTCCCGGCAGGATTGACAGAAAGATGATAACAACAATCACCCACGAGAAATTATTTTTCACAAAATCAAGATTACCGAAAAAGAAACCGCCGTAAATAAAGATTGCAACCCAGCCAATTCCACCAACCACATTGTAGGTAATAAATTTTGAGTAAGTCATGCTGCCAACTCCTGCTACGAATGGTGCAAATGTTCTCACAATTGGAACAAACCTCGCTATGATTATTGTTTTGCCGCCGTATTTCTCATAGAACTGATGGGTTTTATCAATATGCTCCTTCTTTAGAAAAGGTATTTTCCAATTGAATATTTTCATGCCGATGTAGTGTCCAATCCAATAATTAACCGTATCACCAAGCACTGCAGCTACAGATAAAATGAAAAACAAAAGATGAACGTTAAATGAACCCTTTGCTGCAAATGTACCTGCAGCGAAAAGCAGCGAATCTCCAGGTAAAAAAGGAGTGAACACAAAACCGGTTTCAGCAAAAATTACTGCAAATAAGATTGAATAGGTTAGTGTCCCATATTGCAAAATAAGTTCGTGTAAATGAACATCTAAGTGTAAAAATAGATCAATAAGTTTTGAAATATATTCCATTATTCTTTCTTAGCGATTTAGCTCACGCAGAATGTTAAAATTTATTTCTTAATCCTTTTCTTAATCTACATAAAAGATTTAACAACAAGTTAGATTAAGATTATGATTAAGATTAAGAAAAATTTCCAGTAATAACTGCGTACCGCTTGTTAGTGAATTAAAACTTTATTTATCAAGATTTCCTTGCCAGAGATATTCATCCGTTTCTTTAACAATAATTTTATTTAAGAAAATCAAGGAAATCAAATTAGGTATTGCCATTAATGCATTTGTAATATCTGCAAAAGACCAAACGGCTTTAAGTGAAAGCACCGATCCTATCATTACGAAACCAACCCAGATCCATCTGTATGGTTTGGTTATTTTAGTTCCGAACAAATACTCTGCCGCTTTTTCTCCATAGTATGACCAGCCTAAAATGGTTGAAAATACAAATGTTAGAAGACCTACCGTTAAAATAATTGGACCAATAATCGGTAAATCGGAAAAAGCTGCTTTGGTTAATGATGCTCCATTTAATCCATTTATCCATTCATTGGAATTTACGATAACAATTCCAGTTAAAGCACAGACAATAACAGTATCCCAAAAAGTTCCTGTTGAGGAAACTAATGCCTGGCGGACAGGATTTTTGGTTTGTGCTGCTGCCGCTACAATCGGAGCACTTCCTAGACCGGATTCATTAGAAAATAATCCTCGCGAAATTCCAAATCGAATTGCTTCTTTAACTCCTGCACCAACAAATCCGCCGAGCATAGCATGACCTGTGAAAGCACTTTCAAAAATTAATTTTATTGTGGCTGGGATTGAAGATACATTCAGAATTAATATTATTAAGCAGCCCAGCACATAAAAGATTGCCATGAAGGGAACAAGTCTTTCGCATACTTTTGCAATCGATTTAATTCCTCCAATGATTACGATTGCGGTTAAAACAGTGAGAATAACTCCCGTTATCCATGGAGAAATTTGAAAGGTTTCATTTACTAAGTGAGAAATAGAATTTGCCTGGACCATGTTACCAATTCCAAATGCAGTAACTGAAGTAAATGCAGCAAAAAGAATTGCAAGGAATTTGTTGTTCATACCTTTTTCTAAAACATACATTGGTCCGCCTGCCATCAAACCATCTTTTGTTGTTACACGATATTTTACTGAAAGAAGAGCTTCAGAATATTTAGTTGCAATTCCAAAAACGCCGGTTAGCCACATCCATAAAACAGCTCCGGGACCACCGCTTGCAACGGCAGTGGCAACACCAACTATATTGCCGGTTCCAATAGTGGCGGCTAATGCTGTTGTCATTGCACCAAATTGGCTTATATCTCCTTCACCTTCTTTATTTCTGCCGAAAGAAATTTTTATTGCCTTTCCTATAAATCGTTGAATGAATTTTAGACGAATAGTGAGAAAAATATGTGTACCAAAAAGAAGTACAAGCAACGGAATTCCCCAAACCCAATCGCTTATTTGACCAAGTAGATTTTCAAAACCTTGCATAGAATAAAATTCTTATTGTGATTTATTTTAGGGCAAAAGATAAACTTATTTTTCTAAAAAGAATAATGATTTGAAGTAGAATTAATACATTGTTTCATTTCTGCCCAAAACAAATTAACTCACTTATTGTCGGGAAGTCAGTACATTTTTATCTCTTGACAGGACAATTAATTAAAAGTTAGCTAGGATGAGTTCGATATGATTTTAAAATGTTAAATATCTTCAGCCAAATGACAAATTCATCATAACCAAAAACATTTTAAACACCAATGCTTTTATCAATTAATAAGCAGCTCTCTTACACCGCATAAATTGTCGGTAGGATTTATTTCTTGATAATAGTAAAGAAATTTTCACAAGTAAGAAAATCTAAGATTGCACGTTTTATTATTGGTGTTGAGAAGAAAAAATATTTCCTTTAATTCATTGAAAGCCGATCTTTCTTACTCACAACTATAGTTTTCAATGGCACATTTTATGTTAATCAAGTCTTATTTTTTAGAGAAGATTCATAGTTAATCCCATGCCGCAAATCTTATCGGCAAAATTCATAGCACCGAATATTAAACGATTCGATATTTTATCCCCTAAAATTGCTCAAAGACGAAAACCGGGGCAGTTTGTAATCATAAGGATCGATGAAAGTGGGGAGCGCATTCCATTGACAATTGCAGATTCCAATAATGAAAATGGAACGATTACTATTATCGTGCAGGCTGTTGGGAGAACAACAATGGAACTGAACATGCTGGAAGCAGGTGATACTATTTTAGATGTCGTTGGTCCGCTCGGTAAACCTTCTGAAATAGAAAAATTTGGAAATGCAGTAAGCATTGGAGGCGGTGTGGGAACTGCAATTGCATATCCTACTGCGGTAGCGCTCAAACAAGCTGGCAATCATACGATTTCTATAATCGGTGGAAGATCAAAAGAATTTGTGATTCTTGAAGATGAAATGAGAAATGTATGTGACGAAGTTTATGTAACCACTGATGATGGAAGCTATGGTAAAAAAGGATTTGTTACTGATCAATTAAAAGAATTAATTCTCCACAAGAAAATTGATTTTGTGTTAGCCATTGGGCCGATTCCAATGATGAAAGCCGTTGCTGAAGTTACCCGCGATAAAAATATTAAGACTGTTGTCAGTCTTAACCCAATTATGGTTGATGGAACAGGAATGTGCGGAGGATGCCGAGCAACTGTAGATAATAAAACCGTATTCGTTTGTGTTGATGGACCCGAGTTCGATGCGCACAAAGTTGACTTTGAAACATTGGATAGAAGAAATCGCACTTATCTTATGGATGAGAAAATTTCTTTAGAAAAATTCCAATGTGAAAGTGAAAAACATTTTCAGCGGAAATGATTAATGAGCCCAGTAATCACACAGATTTTAAAGCTGAAAGAATATTGGACTAAAGTCCCTACAAGTTGTCGTATTTTTCTAACCCCAGCCTTAAGGTTGGGGTTAAACGACTGTCTACTCCAAAATGGGCTTTAGCCCATCAATAATAGAGTTTAGTTAGAATTTATATCAAATAATATTAATCACAAAACAATATGCTAACTAATAAAGAACGAATGAAAATTGCCCGGCAGGGAATGCCCCAACAAGAGGGAAGTACAAGAGTAAATAATTTCAGTGAAGTGAATCTTGGCTTTAGCGAAGAGCTTGCAAAGATGGAAGCATTAAGATGTTTGCAGTGTCCGAAACCAATTTGCATTGAAGGTTGTCCTGTAGGAATTAAAATTGGTGATTTCATTTCTTTAGTAGCTGAAGGAGATTTTCTTGGAGCGGCAGCAAAAGTAAAAGAAGATAATTTGCTACCTGCCATTTGCGGCAGAGTTTGTCCGCAGGAAGAACAATGTGAAGTAAAGTGTGTAGTTGGTAAAAAAAGCGAACCTGTTGCAATTGGAAGATTAGAGAGATTCGTTGCCGATTATGAGAGAGAACATGTTGGAATAAGAACTCCTGAAATAAAAACCAAAACGAACAAAAGAGTTGCCATTGTAGGAAGCGGACCTGCAGGTTTAAGCTGCGCCGGAGATTTGATTCAGCAAGGACATGATGTTACTGTTTTTGAAGCACTTCACGAACTTGGCGGAGTTTTAATTTATGGAATACCCGAATTTCGTCTGCCGAAAGAAATAGTTAAAGCTGAGATTGAATCGTTAAAAAAACTTGGTGTAGATTTTCAAAAAAATGTTGTAATTGGATTTATTGATACAGTTGACGAATTGCTCAAGAATGGATATGATGCTGTTTTTATTGCAGTCGGAGCAGGGCTGCCTTATTTCTTAAATATTCCTGGTGAAAATTTAAATGGGGTCTATTCTTCAAATGAGTTCCTAACACGCGTTAATCTGATGAAAGCTTATCAATTTCCGGATTATGATACTCCGGTTTTCCATTGCAAAAATAGTAAGGTTGCTGTCTTTGGCGGCGGCAATACTGCAATGGATGCAGTGAGAATTTCAAAAAGACTCGGTGCAGAGCATTCATATATTATCTACCGCCGATCCGATGTAGAAATGCCTGCGAGAAAAGAAGAAATCCACCATGCAAAAGAAGAAGGAATAGAATTTATTTACTTAGCTAATCCGCTTGAGTTCTTAGGGACAAAAGATGGTTGGCTGAAAGCAGTAAAACTTCAAAAAATGGAATTGGGTGAACCTGATAGTTCAGGAAGAAGAAGACCGGTTCCAATTTCAGGTTCGGAATACCAACTTGAGCTTGACATGGCAGTTATCGCAATTGGTAATGGATCGAATCCGATAATTCAAAAAACTACACCTGAACTTCAATTTAATAAGTGGGGCAACATTGTTGTCGATAATGCTACCATGAAAACTTCCAAAGAAGGGGTATTTGCCGGCGGAGATATTGTTACGGGCGGGGCTACAGTTATTCTTGCAATGGGTGCGGGACGTAAAGCAGCAGCGGCTATAAATCAATTTCTGAAGAATAAAAATTTAGAATTGCATTAGAATATTATTTTATGATATTTTGCGCACTTAATTTTTCTGATCTTTTCACTTGAGGGTACATACAATGATGAATTCATTCGGCAGAAAATTGAATCATATTTTCTGCATCACATTTTTAATACTAAATCCTAATTTATTCTCTCAAGAATCTAAAGACACTCTAAACCTAACTCTTAATCAAGCAATAATGATAGCACTTGAGAAAAACTGGGATATTCAAATTGCTAATGAAGATGTTAAGAAAGCTGAAGAGCAAATAAACGAAGCGTATGCAAATGCTTTTCCAAGATTGGAATTCAGCGGAAGATACACTCGAAATATTAAATCTCCCGTTTTATTTATTCCGGGTAACACTCCATTTAATGAATCAGATCAAACACTAATGATTGAACTCGGTTCAAAAAACAGCTATGATCTGGGCTTTTCAGT
Source organism: Ignavibacteria bacterium RIFOXYB12_FULL_35_14 (assembly GCA_001803045.1). Classification (GTDB taxonomy): domain Bacteria; phylum Bacteroidota; class Ignavibacteria; order Ignavibacteriales; family Ignavibacteriaceae; genus XYD12-FULL-36-8. The sequence continues at coordinate 26,399 of MHAR01000020.1, forward strand.
AAGCCAGGTGATCTATAATCAAAAGGTAAACACTGCTATTCAAATTGCGAATGAATATTCCAATTATTCAAGGTATGGAGAAAAATCCACAAAGCAGCAGATCATAAATTCTGTAAAGAAATCTTTTTATAATGTTTTACTGATGCAGGAACTTCTAGTAGTAAGTAATCAGAATTATGGAGTTGCAAAAGCTACTCTTCAAAATGTTTCAGCTTTATACAGGCAAGGTGTTGTGTCGGAATATGATTTGCTCAGGTCTGAAGTCCAAGTAGCAAATGTTCAACCAATGGTAATTCAAACGGAGAATAATTTAGAGTTGATGAAGAACTATTTGAAAAATTTGCTCGCTTTAGACCTTGAACAGCAAATTAAATTAATTGGAAAATTTACTTTTGAGGAAGTTCCATCAAATTTAATTGATCAGTACAGTACTGAGGCGATCGATAATAATCCGTTAATCAATCAATTAAAAGTCCAATCATCCTTGCTTGAAAAGAATATTACGATTCAAAGATCAGATTACTTTCCAACTTTAGCTTTTTTTGGACAGTATCAATTTCAATCTCAGGACAATACTTTCAAGTTCAAGGAGTATAACTGGGCAAAAACATTTTTTGTTGGTTTGCAGCTATCATATACTTTATTTGATGGTTTCAGCCGCGGTGCAAGAATTGAACAAGCTGTAATCGATAAGCAAAAAGTTGATTTTTCACTTATGAAGTATGAGGAAACTCTCAAGATTCAAATACTCCAGGCAAAAATGAAAATGGAAGAAGCAAAAAAAAGAATTACAGCGCAAGAAAAAAGTTTGCAGCAAGCTGAGAAAGCCCTGAAGATTGCACAAAGCAGATATAAAAACGGAGTTGGTACTCAGCTTGAATTGATTGATACTCAAGCTGCGCTTACATTTGCAAAAACTAATTATGCTCAAGCTATTTACGATTACCTTATTGCAAAATCCGATTGGGAATATGCAGTCAGCTTAGAATCGTTTTGATAATAACAATTTAATAATCTCACAAAGGAGAATTATTCAACAAATGAATATCATAACAAAAGCAATTTCAAATTTATTAGCTATTTCTTTGATAATGGTTTTAATGTATGGATGTCAAAACAAATCGGAAGAAACGATAACTGTTAAAAACAGTGTAGAACTTGATACGGTTGCAGTTAATGCTGTTAAAGTCGAGTACAGAGACATAAAATCATCAAAAACATATACCGGTTCATTGGAAGGTGAAGAACAGGCTTATGTTGTGGCTAAAATATCCGAGAGAATAGTTGGTATCAAAGTTCGTGTTGGAGATACTGTTGAAAAAGGAAAATTGGTTGTTGAATTAGATAAAGTTGGAGCTGCATCTCAATATTATCAAGCAGAAGCAGGTTATTTAAATTCTAAGAAAGATTTAGAAAGAATGCAGGCGTTATACAGCGAAGGAGCTATCTCACAGCAAATGTTTGATGGCGCTCAAACAGCTTTCAATATTGCAAAAGCGAATTATGAAGCCGCTAAAAGTCTTGTTGAACTAACCGCACCGATTTCGGGAGTAGTAGCAGAAATTAACAGTGAAGCCGGAGATCTAGCAATGCCGGGTATACGAATAATCACTATTGCAAAAATCAATCGGTTAAAAGCAATCTTCAATGTTGGCGAACAGGATATTATGAGCCTGATGGTTAATCAACCGATTGAAATATTTTCAGAATTGAAACCGGAATTAGTGATGAGGGGAACAGTAATTCAAATCTCTAAATCGGCGGATGTTGCGTCAAGAACATTTGAAATAAAGGGATTGATCCCAAACAGCAATGACAAATGGTTTAAACCGGGAATGTTTTGTCGAGTAAGGATCATTTTGAAAAATCAAAAAGGTTCTTTAGCCGTTCCATCGCTAGCTATAATCACAAATGACAACGACAGAGGTGTATTTATTATCAACGATGGTAAGGCTTATTTTAGAAAAGTGACTGAAGGCATAACAGAAGATACGCATACTGAAATACTAAATGGTTTAAAAGAAAATGAGAATGTGGTTACACTTGGTATGAATAATCTAAAAGATGGAATCCCTGTTAACGTTGTGAAATAAAGAACAAAATTTTTCATTAAGTAATATACGAAACTCTTTAGGTAGATAAATGAAATTAGCAGATGTATCGATTAGACGGCCCGTTTTTGCGACAATGATGATAATGGCATTGGTTGTTTTAGGATTATTTTCTCTTGTTAAGCTTAACGTTGATCTATATCCTGATGTTGATATACCATTTGTTATCATTACAACAATTCTTCCGGGTGCTGGTCCCGAGCAAATCGAAACTGACGTAACAAAAAAAATTGAAGATGCAGTTAACCCTGTCGCTGGAGTTGATGAACTGCAATCATATTCGCAGGAAGGTGTATCAATAGTAGTTATCGCTTTCAAGCTTGAAGTCGATGGAAAAGTTGCAGCTCAAGATGTTCGTGAAAAAATTTCAGCTATAAGAGGTGAGCTTCCGCTTGAAATTGAAGATCCTATTATTCAAAGATATGATCCGGCAAGTTTTCCTATAATGTCACTAACTGTTTCAGGAAGTTTATCTGAAAAAGAAATAACTGAGCTTACAAAGACAAGCATTAAAAAAAGACTGGAAAACATTCCCGGTGTGGGTGCAGTGAATTTAGTAGGAGGTGCTGAGCGGGAAATTCAAATCGAAGTTGATGCTTCGAGATTAAGAGCATTTAATCTGTCCATTCAAGATGTGATTCAAAATGTTGGTGCCCAGAATGTGGAAATCCCCGGTGGAAATCTTACCGAAGGTTCGCGGCAAGTGCTTCTTCGTACCATGGGTAAATATAAAAATGTAGATGATTTTAATAAGGTAATTGTAGCAACCCCAAAAGGTAAACCCGTTTATTTATCCGATATTGCAAAAGTTGTAGACGGAGTTAAAGAACAAAAAAGTTTAACAAGAGTAAATGGAAATATTGCTGTTGGTCTTGATATTATTAAGCAATCAGGAAGCAACACAGTACGAGTTGCAACTGAAGTAAACAAGCAGATTGAAAAGTTAAAAAGCGAAATTCCTTCAAACATAAATATTTTTCTTGCCCAGGATAACAGTGTATTTATAAAAGATTCGATCAATGATGTTTTGTTCGATATTCTTTATGGCGGTTTATTAGCCATTCTCGTCATTTATTTATTCCTTGCAAACTTCCGTGCTACAGTAATAAGTGCTCTCGCTCTTCCTTCTTCAATTATCGCAAGCTTCATAATTATGTACGCTCTAAATTTTACTCTTAACATGATGTCGTTGCTTGCACTTTCCCTTGCTGTTGGATTATTAATTGATGATGCAATAGTAGTGATTGAAAATATCTACCGGCACATGAGTCAGGGTGAAACTCCAATGGAAGCTGCAAAATCTGCCAGCCAGGAAATCGGATTGGCTGTAATGGCAACGACTTTTACAGTTGTAGCAGTATTTGTTCCGGTTGCATTTATGCCCGGAATAGTCGGAAGGTTTTTCTATCAATTTGGTATAACAATCTCAGTTGCAGTGTTAGTCTCTTTGTTTGTAGCATTCACGTTAACTCCAATGCTTTCATCACGATGGCTTAATAGGGAAGATGAGGCATTATCTAAAGAGGGAAATATTCTTCAGAAGATTCTTTATTATTTCAATCACTTCTTCGACATTCTAAATCAAAAATATAGGACAGCACTTTCATGGTCTCTCAATCATAGAAAGACGATTGTCTTTGGAGCCATTTTCATATTTGTAATCAGCTTTTTCCTTATGGGAATGTTAGGATCACAATTTTTCCCGGAGACAGACAGAAATGAATTTATGATTGAAGTGAAAGCCGCACCAGGCAGTTCACTTGAACAGACAAGTAATTTATGCACTCAAGTAGAAAATATTTTACGGGAGAGAAGAGAAATACAAACAGTGCTTACAACTATTGGATCTGGAAATAATCCGGTTACCACAGGAAATATCTTAGTAAAATTGATCAATAAAAAAGAACGCAGTAAGAACGATAAGGAAATAATGGCTGAAATAAGAAGTCAGCTTAAATACGTGCCAGGCGGGGATTTCAGCTTTACTGTGCGCACAATGGGAGGAAATGATAAACCAATTTCGCTGAGTGTTAGAGGTGAAGACCTGAATAAATTATCTGAAATCGCTGAGAAAGTTGAAACGATAGTGAAATCAACTAAGGGAGCAGTTGATGTTGAGAATAGCTTAGAGATATCTAAACCTGAAGTGCGGGTACAAATTGACAGAGAGAAAGCATCGGATTTAGGAGTTAATCCTTTTTTAATTGCTTCTTCAATTAGAGCCATGGTTGATGGTTATGTTGCTACGCAATTTCAAAAAGGCGATGAACAATATGACGTAAGAGTGCGGCTCCAGAAATCAGATCGTACAAAACTCGATGATATAAATTCTCTAACTTTTAAGAGTAGTAAAAAACGTCAAGACGGCAGAGAAATAATAATTCCTCTTGGAGATGTCGCATCAATTTTGGAGGGAACAGGACCTTCACAAATCAATAGATATGCTAAACAGAAAGAAATTAGAGTCGGCGCAAATTTATCGGCAAGACTTCTTGGTGAAGCGTTATCAGATATCAGAAAAAGAATTGCAGATATCAGCTTAGAACCGGGTTATTCAATTGAGGTCGTGGGCGAAGGACAACAACAAGAAGAATCATTCGCCAATATGTTGCTTTCGCTAATTCTTGCAATAGTATTTGTTTATATAGTTTTAGCGGCGCAATTTGATAGTTTTGTTTATCCATTTTCAATCATGCTTGCCCTGCCAATGTCAATAATTGGAGCGGTGATTTTCTTGTTAATTTTTGGTAGCTCCATTTCTGTTATTTCCTTGATAGGAATAATTATGTTAATGGGTTTGGTAACTAAGAACGGAATCTTATTAGTTGATTATACCAATGTATTGCGTGAGAAAGGTTTTTCTAGATTTGATGCTTTAATAAAGGCAGGCCCAACAAGATTACGTCCAATATTGATGACCACATTTGCCATGATTTTCGGAATGATGCCGGTTGCTTTAGCTCTGGGTGAAGGTTCTGAATTCAGATCACCAATGGGGCAAGCGGTGATTGGAGGATTGATTACTTCTACTTTGCTGACATTGTTCATAGTTCCAGTGGTTTATACTATTCTTGATGATCTTTCTATCAATAAATTATTTGATCTCGTTAGTAAATTAAATTCATTAAGGAAAAAAAAGAAATCGTCACAAGTTACCGAAGAGATACGAAAGCCGCTTCTTGATAAATAATACCTTGGAACAAAAATGAAATTTGCATTTTTAGTGTATCATGATGTTCTTGACCAAAGAATTTCCAGTATTCTAAATGAATTTGGAATAGATTATTATACTCACTGGGAGGAAGTAAAAGGTAAGGGTCATTCTACCGATGCGCATCTTGGCACAAGGCCATTTCCTGGTTATAACTGCGTCCGCATGATTGCTTTTGAAGATGAATCAAAATTACAGAAACTAATTGAGGCACTTGAACAGTTTAACAAGGAAGTGGAGCGAAAAGATGATCAGATTCGCCTTTTTCAGTTACCGCTAGAAAAGATCATTTAGATTTTAATCAGTTCAGTAAGAAAATCTCTTATTTTAGAATTTCTTATTAGAGTGAGATACTTTTTCCTCTTCCAAAATTCCTTCCTTTCCTTCGTAAATATTACTTAATAATGGTTTAATTGTTAAGTTTTTTATTAAAAACGAACAAAAACAATTCAATCTAAGAAGAAACAAGTGGCACATTACTTGTTTTATTTAGGCAAAGATAATTAAGTAAAGAGCAGTAATATGAAAAAAAATCTTGCGATTTTGTTTATTTCTTTGTTTACATTTTGGGGTTGTTCTTCCGAATCAGAAACAAGTTTATCACTTAAAAATTTAGCTGCGGGTACAATATATTTAAATTTTAGAGGTGAGGTCGCCACGGTTCCGGCAGGCAGAACAGTAGTCCTCTCCGATTTGCCAAAGGGTACTTACGCATATGTAACAACTTACGCTGTCCCAGCAGGCACAACTACTAGTATTGCAATTGGTGAGTTGGAAGGAGAAATAATTGTAAAAGCCGGGTCAAAAATTCTTATTCTTTACTCGAGCACATTTTCGGAAGATACATATACTATATATGCATCTAAGACAAGTAATGATGATTTAGATGATCCGGGCAATCCGTTATTCCCGTAATAATTTTTAAGTTTTTTCTTGCCTCCTTTCTGTTAATGATGATAAGTAAAACCTCCGGGCGAAAGTTCGGGGGTTTTTATTTTCAATGCATTTCATACTGGCAGAATTTATAATAAAAAGGGACTGAAAAGATTTCCATCCTGGCAAACCAAATAAAAATAAAATTTTACTGTACAAGCATAATAATTCAAAAGCCGAAAGTTGTGCACACAATCATTAAAAGATTACCTGATACAAGATTTTCATGACTATTCCCATATTGATTTCGAGCGTTAAGTAAACATATCTTTATTAAATTCCTTATCATCAGTTATCTGACCTTCTTTAAAAAATAGTTTTCGCTTAATATTTCCTTTTTCATCATAGATTGTCCAATCGCCATCTTTCTTACCGGCTTTGAAATATCCAATCTCCCTAATCTTCCCATTTTCAAAATACCATGTCCATTTGCCTTCGGACAGGTTGTTTTCAAAATCACCCACTGACTCCAATTGTCCGCTAGGGTAATAGTAGCGCCACTGACCTTCATTTAAATTTTCTTTTATTTTTCCTTCCATTTCAACGGAGCCATTTAGCGAACTTATTTTAAATTCTCCATTCTTTTTACCATCTACAACTTCGTACTCTAGTATTTTCTTTGCTAAAGTATCCACAACTTTTCCTGAAAATAATCTATCTTTACCAAGAACAAAAAGCAAACCATCACGTTCCTCGACCTTTGTGGATTCGCTTTCTGTTGCACATCCATAACTATAAAGGATATTTAATGTGCTCAATACTCCAATTAGAATATAAGCCGCAATCAGTTTTTTAGAATAAATCCCTCTGTACATAAAACCCTCAGTAATTAATGACAAGATAACATCATCCATGGGACAATGTATATGCCATTAAAAAGATGCGAAATTAGAAATAATTAGATGTTTTTTATCTCACTTTGAGAGTAACCAAGAGGGGGTAATTAAAAAGAAACAGACAGCAAGCAAATCTAAATTAATCAATGTTTTTTAATAGCAATAGTATTGGCTGCGGAGAAAAAAATGTAGAAGAATTTTCCGAATTGATTGTAAAGCTCTACGGTTATTCTGAATGCTTTTGTAAAATGAAGAGAAGCGAAATTTATCAGATCAAATCAGAACATTTTTTAGATAACTAAATGTTCTTTGTATTCACCAAAAACTCTGCGCATAGTATTACAAATCTCACCAACGCTTGCATAACTTTTTACTGCGGATAAAATATACGGCATTAAGTTGTCCGTTCCGTTAGCTGCTTTTTCAAGTTCCTTTAGTTTGGATTTAACTTCAGCATTATTGCGTTCAGCTTTGACTTTTTTCAAGAATTTAATCTGCTCTTCTTGAACATTCCTATTAATTTTAAGCAATTCCTTTTGGTCTTCTTCCTTTATCTGAAATTTATTTACACCAACGACAATTTTATTTCTGGCTTCCAATTCCTTTTCAAATTTATAAGCTGCGTTTTGTATTTCAGTCTGAACATATCCAGCCTCTATCGCTGAAACCATTCCGCCAATCTCATCAATTTTTTTAATGTATTCTTCTGCTTCTTTTTCAATTTGATCGGTTAGAGCTTCAATAAAATATGAACCTGCAAGAGGATCAATAGTATTTGTTACTCCGCTTTCATATCCGATAATTTGTTGAGTGCGAAGCGCTATTCGGACTGATTCTTCAGTGGGAAGTGATAACGCTTCATCTCTGGAATTTGTGTGGAGACTTTGTGTACCGCCTAAAACGGCAGCCAATGCTTGTATGGTTACTCGAACAATATTATTATCAATTTGCTGAGCGGTAAGAGTCGATCCAGCAGTTTGAGAATGAAATCTTAACATCATTGATCGAGGATCTTTCGCCTCAAATCTTTCCTTCATAATTTTTGCCCATAATCGCCGGGCTGCTCTGAATTTTGCCACCTCCTCAAAAAGATCATTGTGAGCATTAAAGAAAAAGGAAATTCTTTTAGAAAAATCATCCAAGTCTAAACCGGATTTAAGAGCAGCTTCAACATAGGCAATTCCATTAGCTAAGGTAAATCCAACTTCCTGCGCAGCAGTTGAACCGGCTTCACGAATGTGATATCCGGAAATTGAAATCGTATTCCATTTAGGAACTTCTTTAGCGCAATAAGAAAAAATATTGTTGATAAGCCGCATTGACGGCTTTGGAGGATAAATGTATGTACCTCTTGCGATGTACTCTTTTAGAATATCATTTTGAATTGTTCCACTAAGTTTTTCTTTAGGAATATTTTGCTTCTCAGCAACTGCGATGTAAAGTGCAAGCAGAACTGATGCAGGAGCATTTATTGTCATTGAGGTTGATACTTTATCCAAAGGAATTTTATTAAATAAAATTTCCATATCAGCAAGAGTATCTATTGCAACCCCAACTTTTCCAACTTCACCAAACGCAATTGGATCATCACTATCATATCCGATCTGAGTAGGTAAATCGAAAGCTACTGATAATCCCATTTGACCTTGGTTGAGGAGGTATCTGTAGCGTTCATTGGATTCTTTTGCTGTACCGAATCCTGCATATTGCCGCATTGTCCAAAGCTTTCCACGATACATTGTCGGCTGAATCCCACGAGTGAAAGGATATTTACCAGGGAACCCTATTTTTGATTCGTAATTATCTTCTTCTGAGGATGATGGTCCATAAAGCGGATCTATCGGAGTGAATGATACAGTTGTAAACTCTTTCTGTCTTTCAGGATTTTTCTCAATAGTTTTTTTATAATCTGTATTTTCCCAGTTACTTATTAACTTACTTAAATCTTTTCCCAAGTGATTATCCTTTCTTAAACCAACGCTTTTCGGAAATATGTTTCGGAGACGTGGCGATCTAAATCCTCCTGGAAATCTGGGTGCGCAATGTCAATCAAAGATTTTGTGCGTTGTCGGATAGTTTTTCCATAAAGATCAGCAACTCCAAATTCGGTAACGACATAATGAACATCTCCGCGGGTAGTGGTTACACCCGAACCTTCAGTTAGATATGGAACAATACGAGAGATTTTTCCATCTCTCGCAGTAGATGGAATTCCAATAATCGGTTTACCATCTTTACTTCGAGCTGCCCCGCGAATGAAATCCAATTGCCCGCCAAAACCGCTGTAGAATTTCGGACCCATCGAATCGGCACAGATTTGGCCCGTTAAATCAACTTGCAATGCTGAGTTAATTGCAACCATTTTGTCATTCTGGGCAATTATGAATGGATCGTTTGTATAATCTGAAGGATGAAATTCCATTAACGGATTATTGTCGATAAAATCAAATAATTTTCTTGTACCTAGAACAAACGAAGCAACTATTTTTCCTTGATGTAAAGTTTTTCTTTCGTTTGTCAGAATTCCTTTTTCAACAAGCTTTATCACACCATCGGAAAACATTTCCGTATGAATTCCCAAATCTTGCTTATCATCTAAATAATGAAGCACAGCGTCGGGAATATTTCCAATACCCATTTGCAGGGATGAACCATCTTCTATTAAGCCTGCAATGTTTTTACCGATATTTTCATATATATCTTTTTCATCATCTGCTAATGTTGCATAATCTGTTCTGAGCTCTATCAATGGCTCATCAACTTCAACGCAATAATCAATTTTATCAATATGAATGAAAGAATTTCCTAAAGTTCGAGGTTGTTTCGGATTGATCTGTGCAATGATGATTTTTGCACATTCAGTTGCGGGTTTAGTGATTTCAATTCCCACACCAAAACTGCAAAATCCATATTTGTCCGGCGGTGAAACATTAATCAACGCAACATCAATGGGGAGAATGTTACGATAAAATAAATTAGGGATTTCAGATAAAAAGATTGGAGTGAAATCGGCTCTTCCTTCATTTACTGCTTTTCTAACATTTCCTCCGATGAATAATGCATTATGCCTGAAATGTCCTTCGTATTCCGGATCCGAGTAAGGTGAAATTCCTAAAGTAAGAAGATGGATCATCTCAACATTTTGAAGCTCTTTGTATCTTTTAGTAAGCTCAACTAATAAAACTTCAGGGCTGGCAGCTCCGGGATGAACATAAACTCGTTGATTTGATTTGATAACGGATACTGCTTTTTCTGCCGAAACTAATTTGGTTTTATAATTTTCTATCCATTTCATAGAGATTCCTAATCATTTAAGTTCAAAAAGTAGTGCAGTTCAAAACATAGGATCATCAGCGATATTCATCATAAATAATGTATATGCCACAGAATTATTTTTCTCACTGTAAAAATATGAACTATTTTATAAGGGAAAAAGCTTGAGAACAATAAACCACACCATTTCTGGCAAAGGGATTATTAATTTTTCTCAATTGTTAAAAAGAACTTTTCGTTTAAGTTGACTTATTGTTCTATACCTGCCTAAAATAAATCTCAGTTTTTGTATTATTATTTTATACATCATGGTGCAATTATGAGAAATAAGCTGATAAGGTTATGTTTCACTAGGATATATGTGGTTACTTAGGTTTCAGAAAAATTGAGTGAAACGAAAATCCGCCTATGGAGGAGAAATATGCTCTTGTGGATTAAACATCTAAAGGTGCAAACCTTAGTAACAGACTATCCGTCAGCTGACGGATAAATCTCTTTAACCTTATCAGCTTATTTACAAAAATTAAAAAGATAGACATAATCCGCTGTTTAAAAGTTCTCCTGTCTTCCGCAAGCGATTTTCGTTGAAAAACCAACTCATTGAAAAATAATGACTTAACTTTTTTAAACTTGTTGTCTTGGGTGCTGTATTGCGGAAAACAGGAGTTGCCTAAACGGTTTCTCTGAGACTAATCTGAATCGCGAGAATCTGGGTTTATTTTTTGGTTCTACCGTTAATAGTGTGAAAATAAGTTGAGTTTGCCGTTGAAGAAGAGAATGGCAATCCTCAGATTATCAAAATTTC
>MHAR01000021.1:0-133172 GCA_001803045.1 Ignavibacteria bacterium RIFOXYB12_FULL_35_14
CTTCGTTCCGCTCCGCTACACTCCGTGCCTCTGAATCAATCCCTTCCCTCTACTATGAACCCCTCTCATTATTTGGGGTAGCAATATAAAACATTCTATTCTCAAACTGTTAAAGAATAAATTTGCTCTCACGCCTTGAGGGAAAATTGTAGTTCCCTATTTCAAGAGTTCATCACACCGTTAATATTATGCAATCTTCCTCTCAAAGTGGAAAAGTTCAAAAAGAACTTATATTAATTTCATCATCGATTTTATTATTGTCAAGAAGAATCAATGTATAACATATCTGTCCAAAATAAATTGAACTCACTCTAATCTCTCTCTTAAAAAGAGAGAGACTTAATGTCAAAAAAGCGACATATGACTATGTTCTGATCTACCTGGCGGTAGACAGGCAGAATATTAACATTAAGTCACAGGATTTAATAAGCCCTTCTCTTGCAAAGAGAAGGGTGGGGATGAGTTCTATGATTGTCTAAAAACATTAGAATATTTTAATTATTCCAAATAACTTTTAATTTGAAAATTTATTTTGGACACCACTGATGTATAAATAGAATTTTTCACAATTGATGTTCAGAAATATTTGGCATTCAATAAGTAATGAATTTGCCTTCAACTTTAAGATAAACCTCAAGTACACCAATGTTTGAAAACAATTTTGCTTTTAGATATGCATCACGTAACCCGCAGATTTCTAATTTTTATTACTTTGGCACAAAGCTGGTTCAAATCTTGAAGACTTTTACAAGTCGAAATAAGTACTCACGTTACGCAAAAACTTATTATTTAATATTTTGATTTTAGAAGTTCATAGCAAAGCAAGCCTTCATATTTTTAAGCTCATCGAAAGCAGCACGATTTGCTGAAATATAAATTTTGGACCTCAGAGCAGCATGATTGACTTTGGCTCTAATACTTAAAAACTCTAACTTGAAAAAAGCATAGATTGATGCAAAGATATGATTGCTTTGTGTCCGAACTCTTTTGGTTGGAGACTTGCATAATGAAACATGTTGCTTCAGTGACTTGTGATACTCTTCTACTTTCCATCTTTTTTGATAGATTGTTGTTATGTTATCGTATGTTAATGTCAGATCACTGCTAACCAAATAAAGGATGCCTTCTGTCCCATCATCGTTTTTGAAGATTTGCTTTACCAACAAAAGCGGAAATTCTACTGCCTCTAAATATACCTTATAGATAACACCCTCTTTTAGTTCAAGTTCACTTACTGTAACATACTTACCATTTAGTTTATCTTTCTGGCTTAGAGCTATTTTTCGGTTTGTCTTTACTGGCATAATAAAATCTTTTTCCATCTCTTTTTTTACATACATCATATTCTCACTGGATGCGTACCAGACGTCGTTTAGTACATATTTGAATTTAATGTTGTTCTTTATACAAATCTTTAACATTTCCCTGTATTGTTCATTTTGGGTCTTTTCGCTTACTCTTTTCTCTTTACCTGTTTTTCTATCTGTCTCTAGCTTAGTCTTTCTAACCAAATCATATGCTACTGGTATTCTCGCTCCTTTGCTATAATATAGTGCGCTTATAATATTTATTCCTTTTACCGCTCTGCCCTTGCTATGATCATAATGCCAACTGACTATTTCATTCTCATCCGTACTCGGCTTTTCCTCTATTGTGTCATCAAAAATTATTACCCCTTCTTCGTTTTCTATTTCTCTTATTGTTGATTTTACTATCTCCCATAACTTTGCTGATGTGAAATCTTCTCCGCTTAGAAAGCGTGTCACTTTATCGTGGCTTATTTCTCCTTCAACCAGCATTGATAAACCTGTTGCTGTTGTATATGAAAATGAACTTATCAGATAATCAGAATAGGTCTCAAGTAACTCTTTATTCATTACTCAACCTCTTGATTTTTTTAACCTAAAATTACAATCTTTTTTAAATTCCTTTTGCGTAACGTGAGTTAAGTAATTATTAAAATTATTTCTTTGAATGTGCATAATGTTTTATAGGGTTCAATTTCAACATATTATTAATTGACTAGCCAAAAAAATTATGTTAAGTTTGCATAGAAAATTTTTCTATACGCACAGATTATCTTTGGTGGTAAACTCAACCCTGAAAAATTGGGACTGATTGAATTTTGAGATTTGTTTTTTGAGACTTTATTGCATGCACCCGTAGCCAACCTTTGGTTGGTAAACTCAATCTAGAAAATTCCTATCTTTTGGATTTTGTGATTTGTTTTTTGAGAATTCAGTTTATGCACCCGTAGCTCAACCAACCTTCATCACTCTGTGATTTCGGTTGGTAAATTGGATTTTTATACGCATTGCATGATCAAAAGGTTAAGGTTGTGTTGTTTTTATATTTTTATTTGCACCCGTAGCTCAATTGGATAGAGCATCTGACTACGGATCAGAAGGTTGAAGGTTCGAATCCTTCCGGGTGTACTAATTTCAATTGAATTCGAAGTTTTCCCCTTCCAAAAACCTGGTTGATCTTTTTAGTTGTTAGGGAGTTATTAAGGACTTTATTAAGGAGTTGACTTAACAGAAATCCGGTTAATAACAGAAAAGCAAAATCAGAAGCTTCGGGGTGTTCATTCCCTGGAAACTGATCTTGCTCTCTGTTAAAATTAAAATTGGATTTCATGAACATTCTTTAAGCTTTTCCGCAAACATAATTCATATAAAATTAAACTTCAAATTTAACTAAGACTATTAGAGAAAATTTTTTACTAATTATTTGAGAGAAAGGCTTTTCTTTACGCCATTTCAATCCAACTAAAAAAATCAAAAAAATTTTATTCTAATATGCTTCTTGAAGCAATTGGTATGATTCGACTGTCAGCATTACTAATTATTAATTATCGCATTTACAAAATCTTGCTCTTTAATTATTAAGATAGTTGATTTCATTTCTCTATTGAATTTTATAGCTGTTTCGATTTTTGTCCCAAATCTGCTATACCTATAATCTTTACTCCCTAAAATGCCAACAACGAGATAATCAGTTGTCATGGTTATACTTTTCATACAATTACCACCGAGTTCAATTACTTTTTCCTGAGCTTTCGACCTCGGGCCATACATCAGATCACCGGTAAAAAGAAAGTTTTTCCCCATAAATTTAATTGTAGGACTAGCAGAATAGATGCCTTCAATGGTTGGTGATGAATTTGGAGACGCAGCAATATTGTTTAAGAATGTCATTAGCTTTTGTCTTTCCTCTAGAGAAACTTTACCATCGTTATCGATTTCATTAAATAATAATCTGAGATCAGATAATGGATAATCGTATAAGTATTCATCATTCTTTTGAAGCCATTCCTTGAGCAATTTTATTTCAGCATCATCGATTTGCCCATCATATATCAATGCGGTCGAAATCCCTTGTAATTCTTGAATCGTTTTTTTTACTAATTTGGAATAATTAAATCTATGATTTGCTTCAGTGTTATATTTTTGTGATGGAATTTTTTTAAGGAAGAGTTTCTTTATTTTCACGTTACACTCCGGATTACTTAATGAATTTATTCCTTATATCGGTCAACAGCTCTATTATCTTATCTAATTGTTTTTCACGATGCTTAATTTTAAATAGCCAAGAAGTAAGATCGCGAGCAATTAAAAATATAAATACAATTACCAGAACAGAAATAATAAGTGCCGTTGTGTTCATTTCACTTTGCTACCTTATTTTTTTAGATAAAAGGAATAGAATGCACACACAATTTAGCATTTTCTGATTTTAGATGTCAACGAGTCTAAAATCCAATCAGTGACAGTTAAACCTTTTTTACCCTATACCTAGTTAAATCCTGCGCTCATTCTGTATCCGTATGGGGAAAGTGCCAAAAGGACCCAAGAAATATTTAATACCATTGTTGCAGGATTCAGCAGTAACTTTATAACGAAACTAAAATCATTTATCCCTTTCATAATCTTCCGGGCCGACTTCTTACATGCATGATCGATAAAGTATTTTGTTGACAACCTTTTACCGTCACACAAACTACTGTCACATATTACTGTCACTAACCTTATCCCTTTATGTCTTATATACTTATAATAATATGTTGACAGTATGACAGTAATATTTAAGAAGTAATGGGAGTGGAATCCTTATGAATATATATGAAATAAAAAGCATATTGCAGCACCCATCGTCACGACTGTTATACCGTCAACAACATGGCTTATCTCTTTTTCATGTTTGTACTTACCGATTTGTTGACAGTAATTATATCTTACTGTCACCATTGTCACCAAAGTATCAAATAATATCTTCATCTTTATTTTTGAATAAACTTGTTTCTGGATTTTGAATTGATGGAGAATCTACAAACCTAACAGCCCACAACCGGGCTAACTTACCATTGACCTTCATTCTTTTTTGTAAGAAGCCAAGTTTAGCTAATATCAAGCCTATTCTTTTTTTAGTAGATTCGTTTACGTTAATCCTTGAATTGCTTTTAGTAACCAATTCAATATTTATGGATGTAGGACTCATCCATTTAAAACCGATATCATTCTTTATTTCAACAGCTACCGGCATTTCTATATACTGGTTAATAAGATCTTCCTCAATACTGGTATCATGAAATTCAACATTCCTTATTTCCGTTTTTTTATTATCTACATAATCAAACCAATACTTAAAACCTTTCTTGTACAGACTCACCGCTTGTGAATAGATCAAATCCAAATCAGAGGTTTCATCCGGTGTGATATTCTCAATTTCAAAAACAAGGAATCGACGGCTGCCTGTTTCATCTTTCAAAAAGTGTCTGTGGTTAGTTGAACCACAAAATGAAGCCTTTCTACACATCTTAGTATCAAACTCACCGTAGGGTAAACGGATGGCGGGCCTTGGTTCACTTAGAATTGTTTTAAGTAGACTTTCATCCGTTCGATTGGACCTTGCAAGCTCATCCAGATTTATGAGCATTTTCATCCATAGATATTTCAAGTGATCCTTATTTTCAAAATTGAATGGCGCACTAAACAAATAATCCATTCTTAATTTTGGAGGAACTAGGCTATTCAGAAAAGTAGTTTTAAATATTCCTTCTTTACCGGTAAAAACTAAACACCATTGATTGACAACCTCATCACATATTAAGCTCGCTACCATAGCGACAATCCATTTCTTAAAAGCTTGAATAAAATCTTCTCTATTATCTTGCTCATTTACTAACTGAACTTGCTGCAGAAATTTTTTAATATGATCCGTTTGATCATCCCACCTTGGAAGATTTAATAGATAAGCCTTGAATGGATCGAAGTCATTACTCATATCTCTACTGTTTAATAAATCTTTAAGCCCTTCCTTTCCAATAACAATGTTCGTTCGCTTTATTTCTATAAGCAGAGATAAAAAATCTCTATTATCAAAATCTCTGTATTTAAGTTCTACATTTTTCTTTTCATCTGTAACTAATTGACAATACT
This sequence comes from Ignavibacteria bacterium RIFOXYB12_FULL_35_14, assembly GCA_001803045.1. GTDB lineage: Bacteria > Bacteroidota > Ignavibacteria > Ignavibacteriales > Ignavibacteriaceae > XYD12-FULL-36-8. Next base: position 5,439 of record MHAR01000021.1, read on the forward strand.
CAAGCTGCTTTGTAATTACATTGAACCTGAAACTATACTTTGAATTTAAGTACTTCATCGCTTTTTCAATTTTGTATTTACCACTTTTTGCCGGTTCGAGATCGACTCCGTACTTCTTTTTAATTTCATTAATAGCTTTTTCAACTTTATCATCACTCTGATTTTTTTTCTTATTAGAAAGATTAATCTCTTCTGATGGAATATCGCTGAATGCTTCGCGTGAATCAGTCATTTTTTAACTCACCGCAACCATATCAAATTTATTTACTGCCTCTTTCAATGCATCGATACTCAAATGAGAATAGATTTCTGTTACAGCGATCGAACTGTGACCCAACAAATCCTTTAAGTGGTAAATAGGTACACCTTTCATAATCAAGTTGCTTGCAAATGAATGACGTAAACTGTGAAAGTGCACTTTATCATCCATCCCGGCAGCCCTAACGGCTTTCTTGAACCTTTTACTCAAGTAATCCCCGGTGAATGGATAACTATTCGACTTAGTAAAAACAAAATTCTTTTTGTGCTGATGAATTATTTTGGGCACTCTGTTAGATAATACCTCATAAGCTTTAAGGCAGAGCGGGATCGTTCTAATTTTTTTCGACTTGGTAATAAAATCATCATCTCCAATTTGGATGATACTTTCCTTTAAATTGACATTCTCCCATCTGAGATTGAGCAACTCACTCAAACGCAACCCGGTGTAAAAAGCAAAAATGTAGATATCCTTTATATGAGCCGGTTCAACCTTGTCAATAATTTGATTAAGCTGCATTTCATTGATGAATGAGGGCCGTGGCCTTTGAAATTTTGGGAACTTAACCATTAACCATGGATTCGAGGGAATATATCCCCATAGAAGCGCTTTGTTGAAGGCTGCCTTCAAGTTCCTATAGTAAAGAGCTGCGGAATATTTAGACTTATTGAATTTATGAATGATGAATCTTTCAATAATCCGGGAATCGATTTTTATTATTGGAATATCATTAACGAAATCAATCAACTTGTTAAATGAAATTTCAACCGACTTAGTATATTTCTCTGAGTGAGTGCCTTTGATTGAATCTGAATATTCCTCTTTGAACTTAGTTAAAGTTATTTCCCTATTCTCGGATACGACTTTTCTAATCAATTGTTCTAATATTTCAGAAGTGTAATTCAATTTATGGATCTGTGCTAATTTGCTTTAATGATTTACTAGTGTCAGACAAAAATGAACATCCCTTTAATAGCTCTGATTTCAATTTATTGAATTGATTCACTAGGGTTTTTCTTATATCACGTTCAGAACTAGTCAATAATTTCATTTTCTTTAGATAATCTTCTCTATCTTCAATCTTCGAAAGAAATCTGGAAATCGAAGTTTCAAGGCAACAGCAGAAATCTTTCAAATCAGAAATTGATTCACCTGTAAGAATTGCTTTGATAGGTTGTGATTGCTCTTTCCTTGCTTTATCATAATCTATTACCTTAAAAGGATTTTTGTACTTCGCGGTCACAACTATTTCGTTAAAAACATACCATATAAGATTCTCTTGGTCCCGGGTAATTTGACCCTCTAACCTCAGATCCTCTAGTCTATCCCGGAAACAGTTAATAATTCTATCACTTATTTTGCGATTCATTTTTTTACCCTCTATCACTTTCTGATAAACCGTTTAGAGGATATATTTTCCGAATGATAAAATGCCGTACAAGCCCGGAAATAGAAATCCTTTCCTTTAAAGCTAGCAGACTAAGAGTATCAAAGTCCCTTTCACCAAGACAAATAACTACGCGCTTTGTCTTTTTTTCTTTTGATTCCATAGGTTTTAACCTTTCTAATTTGTTTGGTCTTTACCATATGGAATTTGTTGCACATTAAGTCATAGAACGTGCTCAATAAATGCACCTTTAGTCTTATTTCGTATCATATTTTTATAATGAGTGTTGCAATGATTGAAGTGCAACGCAACACTATTTTAATATTGCCTTTTAATTTTTCCTTTAATCTTTGAGCTGCCTTTACGATCTGGAACTGTTAAACCAATTGATTCAATATCATTTGTTAAACAACGTAAGAAGTGCTGCAAGCGTGATAGTTTTTCATCTCTGTTTTTCGATTCAGATCGCCGTACACTGTCAATTCCATTTCTAACTAAATAAATTAAATGTTCTTTAAATGTCGATTCATGATTGTAATAAGTAAACGTTTTCTTGAAAAGCCGGGTGAGATAGTATCTCGGCCTATTCATTTTGGCTGCTAACTTGCTCTGAGTATAACTTCCCTCAATATTTTCCCATGAGCTGACAATTGTAATAATGTCATGCAGTTCAGTTTCAAAATCCCGCGAAGTGCTATTTTTATTTTTTGGTGTGATCTTACTAGCCTCCTCAAATAAAGCTCTCTCTAAAGCACCTTTAAGAAGTATAATTTCAGAGTTTAATTGTTTTACTGATTCATAATTTTTTTCATGCAGCTTGTCAAGCTCAGCCTTTTTATTTTCAAATTCAGATTTTGAAATTTTTTCATCTCGTAGAAAATATATACGATAGTTGAAATATTTTTCCTTCCCGGTTAATGCAGATTGTCCGAAGGATTCCTGGTTGTCCTTATATTCTAGTAATCCATCTCTTTCAGCAATAACATTTCTAATTTGTTCAATCTGCTTTTCTTTCAGATCTATTTGAGATTTTAGCTTATCACTCGCTTTCATATTGCCTCCTAAAATAATAAACCCGTTCACTCATGCTGCTAACCTTTTTGGAATAAGGTCGCCTCCTCTGACGGTGAGAAAAGGCCATAAATGAACGGGAATTATTTGTTAAAATTATTTCCAAAATTTTAGCAGTAAAAGTTTAAGTTATATTTTTTAGAGCTTATCCAGTAACACCAATATTTTTATAAATATATAAAATCCGTTCACCCATACTGTTAACCCACTTGCAATAAGTTACTCTCGACAGTTAAAATTGAGAGATATGGATGAACGAAAATTTTAATTATGTATTTCAAAGAATTAAGCAATGATTTTAAAATTTTAATTTGTTGTTTTTGATTAGCATCACTTTTTATTTGGCTCGATAGTTTCTTCAAATCCTTTAGTTTATTCCTAACAAAAAGTAAATTCAATACATAGTTATCCGGCCAATCTTTGTATGAAAATTCAAGTACCTTTTTATTCATTCCTCTATCAAGCTTATCCATAAATCTTTTATTTGAAAAACATTTATTAACCTGGTACACTGATACTTTACAAATAGCAGCGACTTCTTTCGGTTTTTCCAAAAGATATCTCGTCGATTTTTTTACAAAAGTTTCGATGAATTTAATTTCTATATCTGACAATACTTCTTTTTTCATTTTATCCCTTATTAACCTTGGTACTGTTTAGAGATTTTTGAATATGAGATAAAAAAGTCTGAGTAGCAGTATCATAGTTTGACCAAATAACATTTTAAACTATTTTTAATTTTCACAATAATATCTATTAACATTATGAGCACTATTTCAGAACTTTTAGAAGATCTTGATAGCCTTAAGTTTGACACTGACAAAGCTTTTGTCTTTTTGTTCAGTAAAGCAGTCGTCAATCAAGCTATATTACAAGGACTTAGAGAATTTACTATAACTAAACTTTCCGGTTTACTTGACATTCCTTATGAAAATCTTCAAAAAGAATTTCTTGAATTTTCCGAACCTTATTTGAAAACTTCAGTCACTGATTTTCGGACAAAGTTTGGGTTAACTAAGGATTCTCCTAAACCTTAATAGTAAAAACATCTTTCTATCGCCCGGCTCCATCATCCCACGCCTTTTCAAGATGAGGTATGAGTTCGCGAGCAATAAGGTCCTTATCAACAAAGCCATAAACGTTTACAACAATACTTTTTGAGCCATTGTTATTAGTAACGTAAGAATCATTTCTAATTGAAGGAATACTAACTCCCGAAGCTGAAATTCCACCTCCACCGCTAGTTCCCGGCTGCATTGAAGCAATGCGCGCTATGTTTGATAAACCAAATGCAGTAGCAGCGGCAGCGGCGGCAATTGCGAGCCCGGGTCCTACAATAGGAATACCAACCATCGATTTATACGCTGCTATTGCAGCATTATATGTATCTATTCCAGCTTGACCCATAGCAAATGCCTTGTACCATCCAAACATGGTGCGATTGGTTTCTTTAGAAGTATTCGCAAAATTCAACATAGCACCAGACATATTACCAAACATATTCACTTGAGCAGCTTCACGTATTGCATAATCCGCTAATTCCGCTCCCGTTAATTCAGCAGATAGTGCAATTTGCTGATCATGCAATCTTTGAGCTTCGGTTAATGCAACTGATGACATCCCGAATTCTCCACTCGGAACGCCGGGACCTTGCTCTAATCCCTTTGCTTGATTGAGTTGTGTGATTGTAAATAACTGGGTAAGCAGATAATCGTTTATGGTTGATAGTGCACCGGGAATTCTATCATACTTGGAGTGGTACTCTTCCACTTGCGCAATAAGCCGCATTAGTTTTTCTTGCTGCGGATCGAGTCCAAAGGTATTGATATCAAGGCGGAGTTTTTGGCCTATTGAATCCCATTGATCACTTAACCGTTTAGCTTCTTCTACCTGCTTTTTTAACAATGCTAATTGCTCATCAGTCAATGGAGATTCCGGCGGCTTCATTAAGTTTTCTAAATACTTGCGCTCTGCTTTTAGTTCATCTACAACTCCCTTAAATTGTGCACCAGCCTGTACATGCATCTTCCTGTAAAAATGTTGAACATTACCAATTTGCAGCATCCAACCATCTATTGCCGCGCCTAGTATACCTTGTCCGGTCGTATCCCTTAAAGCTCTATCAACTCCAGTAATTTGTTCAAGCAGCAGCGTAAGACTGCTCACTCCTTGATCTACAGAAGCAGTTAAGTCTTTCCCTATTTCAGTTTGTAATTCCTCAAATGCCACTTTCAATTGTGCGGTTTTATCCACAGTTGTAAGCAAGCTTCTATCCATCCCGGAGAGTTCCTTATCAACAATGTTTCCTACTGCAGTCATAAAGTCCCCGGTTTTCTTTACCTCAGCACTGAGCACCTTAGCACTAATACCAAGGTTATCAAGTATTTTGGGAGATTCCCGGGCAGTTCCGGTAACAAATGAATTAAGCATATAATCAATGCTTTCACCGGTTTGCTGTGCGCGTACTTTTGCAAACTCCAATCCCTTTATAAAAATATCCATTGGTATTTTGAAATTGGAAGATTTAATTGCCAACTGCATAAGTTCTAATTCTGATATTGTTCCTTTAGTAACATCCCTCATTCGTTCGATAAGCAAATTGGATTGAGGTAAAAACTTAAACGTATTATTCACGCCTTGCCAAGCACCGGCAAGATTAACAGCTTCATGAGTAAAATTAGCAACTGCTGTAACTGAGAATGCACCAATGATGGTATATTTTAAGCTATGGAATAATGGGTTAACATTGGAGGTAATTGTTCTTTGCATATCAATCAATTTTTTATCTACACCGTTGATAGCAGTTACCGCGCCTTTATTATCTCCATCAATTTCAATAGTGACCTTATTTGCCATTATATTGCTTCTTTCTGCAATGGTTCTTTATCGAAATCCCTTTTTGCTGACATTATCTTTGCTAACAAATCATAGAAATTTGAATTTACCTTATCGTTAAATTTTTCTCTCATTTCATCAATGCTTTTTTCTGGATTCTTTTCACATAGATCGACTATGTATAAAAAAGCGATGCTTTGAATCAATGCTTGATTACGGATGATTGCTTGCAGTAATTTTTGCCCCATAGTAGAATCACTGCTAAGATATCCAAGACTGTCTTTCATTAAATCATTAACCGATTCGAGGCTAAAGCTTTCTACATTCAGTTTTGGAAAGATCATACTCTCTAGAAATGCTTTGATAGAAAGTGTATTATCAACTATCAAATCTGCAATTTCATTATTATTAAATTGTCCTAAATCTACTTTTTCCATAATTATAAAAACCTTTCAATTTAATTTGTGCCCGGCTGCAGAAAGACCGGAGCAGTCTTTGCAGCTCGAACACGCGGAATCTTTCCGCGACTAACAAAATTACTTGCATGAACTATTTATGATGGATTTCCAACTAATACCATAAAAACTATTTCCACCTTTCATCTTATATCTTAAAAAAAGGAGAAGGGAGGAAAAAGCAACAAACATTTATTTCCTTTCCTTCTCCCCAACCAAGGAGTACTCGATGAACAGAAAAATTCAAGTTACACTAGTTGCTAATGAAATCGTTTTTGGCGTGCGTACAGTAAATCCATAGAAGCCTGTAGCTACGATTGTTACTGCAAAATCATCCTTGTATGGATTGATAAAAATTTCAATGCCGGGTCCAAACTGCTCAATCAGTACAGTACTAAATCCACCGTGGAAAATATCACCCTCATCAAACTGATTCGATGAAATCACCGGGTAATCGTTCATTGAATTATTTTCAATTAAAAACTTATCTGATGCAGCAATCGGCCTTTTCTTTAACAACTTTTTTGTGTTAGGATGCATAAGATAAAACTTTGGATCGTTCGCATTATACAGCTCTATTAGGTTTTCAAGATCTACTGCTTTATCCCTATCGAAATTTGCACCGCTAATTCCTTGTACGTTCACGTTATTTTTTAATCCGTATGGCTCCGGGTCCACACCAGAACCATAGAAAATCATCCTATCCAGTTTTCTGAATATCGCGTTCTTAATTCTCTGAATAAAAAGATAATCGACTATTGGAATAGTAGGTTCTTTGATATTAAAATGATCATAGAATCTCTTACTTACCTTTAGCGCTGCTTTATAAATTATGGGTTTAATATCATATCCTTCATCATAAGTGGGCGGCACCGGAGATCCTTCACTACCATCTGCAACTACAACTGCCTGTACCTCAGTATCTTCTCGTGGAATTACACCGGGTCTAACTCCGACTTCAATAATTTTTATCCCGACTTTTTCAAAAACCGGAGGATTAGATAAAAATTCCGCTAATTCAAGTAATGTGCGAAAATCCAACAGCTTTGATAATCCCGCCACGGTTGTTAAAGCTGTTAGGTCACGGACACCAACAAAACCGAGGCTATCTACAATTTCCTTTTCCATGGCGCGTGTTAAAATAAAATTGAGTGGATTAGATCTTTCGTTCCTCGGGAATTCTTTGTTTTGATTATCGATATAGAACTTTTCATAATCGGGAATTCCCTTACGGTTTACCATTGAACCGATTAAACCCATGGGTGAGAAATGTGGATTCTTCATTTTAAGCTCCTAACTTTTATTGATGATGTAATATTTATTTTCAGATTCAAATATTTTTATGATAAAAAGATTTAAGGTTTTTACTTGTTGATTCTTTTTATAAAAAACGAGGTGACGAAACCACTCATAAGCAGTATCATCTTTAGCAATCACCCCTCCAACACTTTCAGCAGCCGGTTCGATACTTATGTGTAAATAATTATCAATTAAATCGTAGCATAAGGTTTCTACGCGTTCAAGTATAAAGGGAAAGCACAATTCCAGTACGCGTTTTGTTTGTTGCTCAATAAATACATCCTTACCATTTAAATCTTGAAAAGCGGATTTTGATTTTAAAGAAGCAACATCCTGAAGTAAATCTTCGTATTCCATACTTATAATTATTTTACGTCAAAAGAATTTTCAATAAGGAAATAACTTGGATAAGCCGCATGCTGCATTTTGTATTTTATAAATATTAAGTTTAACGTTCCATGAATAGGAAACGACAGAAGGTTTTCTTTTGTAAGTAGTGTACCCTTCTCATCCGTTACCGTTATTGTGTGTTCTACTGTGGAATGCGATATACCCACATGGACCAAATCCAGAATTTTTTCTTGAGCTATCAGCGCATTTATTTTGTAGATAACCTCCGGAGTTTGATTCAACTTTGATTGAATATCTTTAGTTGTATGGAAGTTTTTAACAAGTGAGAAATCTGTTTTTTTCGAAAGTTCATTTATTTCCTCAACTGCTTTTTCGTACAAGCTCTTAGATTCATTTTTCATTTTATGTTTCCTTTAAAATTTATTTTCGATTAAGTATGTTTTCTGCTGTAGTGTTTTAGAATGAGCAATCCGTATTAAAAGGATATCTAACTTTTCTTGACTGAGGGAAGGTATATCATCTGTAAATATTGTTTCATCATTCTCATCTGTTACAGTCACGCTGCTTTTAGTTTTATTCACCGGCACTAATTTTATTCTGAGCATACTATTTTCACCAAAAGGCAGATACTTTAAGCCGTTACAAAATGTAGGATATTCAGATAGCTGTTTCTGTAAAGGATTGGTTGTATAAACATCCATGAATTTCTCAAAGGATTTTTTCCTCTGTAGTTCAATGATTTGATTTAATCCTTTGCTTAGCAGATATTTGTTGTAAGTAGCACTCATATTATTCTCAGTTAATTTCTGAGAGTAATATGCAATTGAGGAAGGAAGGATTCAAAAGGAGAGCACGTGCCTGCCCCTATTTAATTCTATTTTTAATCCTTTTTATCGCTCCTTTCTGATAATCTATCAAGAATGTTCAAATGAACTGATTTCTTAATGGCAATTTTTAATTTTTCATTTACCTCAATCATCTTAGGTTTATTGTCACCACTAAGTCTCACAGCCGGAATACTTTTTTCATAATGCTCAATAGCTTCATCATAATATTTAGAATGTTTAAATTTTTCAAATTCATCTGTTAACTTGTAATTATCATCTTCTTTGCATAAAGAAATATATCTTTTAATTGAACGCTGTCTTTCTATTTCCACTTCGCGATTCCAATTTTCTTCGGATATAGCTTCTTTAAATTCTTTCAACTTTTTCTGTAAAATGAATATGTTTTTATCTGGGCTTTTACCATATACACTCATGAATGCTGTATTTATACTCTTGTTTATTTCCTTGCTTTTATCACCTCCGCCCATCTGTGATGCTCTAACTTCCAATTTTAAATATCGGACCGCTTTGTTAAACAAATCCGTATTTCTCTCGATAATCTTTATTTTAAATAAAGGCACTAACACCAAATCGAGGTACTTTAATTTATCATTCAAATAAGATTTATACTCATTGGAGTTTTCAAATTCACCATACCCATCATACAATTTAAATTTATACTTTTTGTTTTCATCAATATCAATTAAGCTTAATTCATCCTTTATATATCTACGAAAAAGGGGGTCCTCTCTATACTCTCTATCTATTCTTTTCTTAAAATCATCGCTGAATGGTTTACATGAGGTTCTTTTATCATTCTTTACTTTGTATACCATAATATCTTCAATTTCAAAATAGCAGTCCATATTAAGATTTGGATCAAATTCTATACTCATGTTATCCCATACTTCTTCATAATATTCATTCACACCGATATCCTTAAATATTTTGATCAATTCGTCTTTAGATTTTAACCCTAAACTTTTAGCTGTTTTTTCTGCAAGTGCCTTTTTTGCTTTACCTTTAAGGTTCCGGAACCTTAAAGCAAACTCAATATATTTTTCGTTAAAAGCTTGTTGTTGTAAAAACGGGAATATCCTTTTGCTCGATTCCCCAAATCGTTTGTTTACAAGTTTCCTTTTTTGTTGTTCGTCTTTAATATTTTCGAACTTACTAGCGACTTCATAAAATACAGATTCGATCACCTCTATATTTACAGATCTCATTAAATCATGAAGAGCACCCAAATATATATCAGATAAGATATTATGAATCTCAGCATAGTATTCTTCGACGGAAGAAGGAACTACCGTCACCCTGCCAATTACTTGCCCCAAGTTTATAATTGAAGTTTTCTTTTCCATAAGTACACTCGAAAATAAAAAAATCCGTTTACACGCTTGCGAACCGAGACTAATCGGCTGCCAGTTTCCCGGCACGTATAAACGGATTGAAATTGTTCATGGTTTTAGTCTTTAATCGCAAATTGATCATTTAATCACTTCTTATCGTTAATTCTTTTTAGCAATAATAAGAGCTTGCAAAGACTCAATTGATCTCTTTCTTCCAGCAATTCTTTTCTTTTTTTTAGAAGCGCTGCTATTCGTTCCCTCTGATAAATTATTATTTTATCCAGTGATTCGCTTTCCTTCTTCTCGGTACAAGCTTTAGGTGAGTTATTAACCATGATGTGACTCCTTGTATTTGACTCATAGTCAAGCTCTGAGATCAGTCACGTCACAAAGTAACGTTCGGGACCTTGCGGTTTTCCGAAATCTCAGAGCTTAACTATAAATTTTTTTTCTGTTATTTAAAACAAAAACACCTTTGCTTTCGGGAAAGGTTTTAACCGCTCTGTGTTTGACTGTTCAAACTTATTAATTATTTCTTAGAAAGTCAATTACTTCCTTTTTACCAGTGAATTTTCAGTAACAAATTCCTTAATGCTTTGATCAGTTACAAACATTCTACCTTCTCTGAAAGTAACTTTCAATTTACCTGTATCAATAAACTCTTTTTTCAAATCATTTCGTGAAATATTTAATCTGAATGAAGCTTGCGCAACTGTATAGAGTTCCCTTTCGCAGCTTAACCTCATGAAATGGTTCACTCTTTTTACAAATATTTGCTGTAATTTTATTTCGTTCATGGCACCCTCAATTATTTTACTATATTTGATTTTGTGGATAAGTTTTAAGGAACCTCAATTTATTGATGTTTGATTTCCTTACTCGCGGTTCTAGCTTTTTCACTGCATCAATAAGATTATCGCTTTTAATATGTGCATAGATTTGGGTTGTAGTGATATCCTGATGGCCCAATAGTTCTTTAACAACATATAACGAAACTCCGTTCTGAACTAAGCAAGATGCAAAGGAATGACGCAAAGTATGGAAGTGAATACGATCATCAAGCTTTGCCTTCCTAACTGCCTTCTTAAATGATTTTGATACATAGTCCGTATTCAATAAAACACCTTTCACCCGGGTAAAAATGTAGTCACCGGCATTTAAGATTTTGGATTTAGGATATCTTGAGCTAAGGATTTCATACAAAGATTCATTTATAGGGATGATTCTTTCCTTTTTATTCTTTGTTGTGAACGTATTTGTGTTTTCAACTTTAATAAATCGATTCTTAAAATCCACCGCATCCCATCTTAAATTTAGCAGCTCTCCTAGTCTTAACCCGGAAAAATACCCGGTCAAATAAATATCTCTTAATAATTTTATTCTAGTGACCTTAATAATTTTTTTTAAGTGTCTGTACTCAATGAAAACCGGGATATGTTTAGGCAATCTAGGAAGTTTGAATTTACGAAACGGATTTTCAGAAATATAATCCCACTGTTTTGCTTTCTCAAATGCTGCTTTCAAGGTCCGGTAATGCAGAGCTGCAGAGTACTTTGATCTTTCATAGATATCATTGATAAATTTTTCTGCCATTGCCTGATTAAATTGGCACAATGGAATGTTACCGGAAATATCGATCAATATTTTGAAAGCATAGCTTATCGCGTTTTTATAACTCTTAGATCTGATGGATGAGACAACATTCAAATACTCTATTTCAAATTCCTTCAATGATTTTGAATGGAGTGCTGTTTCGATGGGATTTTCTATGGAAGATTTGAAGTCAGTAAGAAATATCAATGCTTCAGATTTTAATTTCTTACCAGTGCTTTTAGTAGTGAATTTTCCTTTAGCATTTTTAAACAAGATTTGCCAAAAGGGAGATTTAGCAGATTTAGTTAGATACAAAATTTTGAACTCCTTTACTGGATTTCTGTTAAGGAGTCCTTAATTATTATTTCCCTTTTGTTTGTATTCAGTAAAAAAATCAAATAGTCCTGAACGCTACGGATCAGAAGGTTTGGGGTTCGAATCCCTACGGGTGTACGATGGGTTATAATTAGAAATTTAATCGATGATAAGGTGTTTACCTTCATCAGGTTCGGAAAATGCGTTGTGAGTTGCTAAATACTTATACATTTTGTCATAATCCTCATTGTTAAGATATGAACTAAACTCGTGAGCTTTAGAAAGCATTTCAACATAAGGAACTGGGTCTTTATCTCTTGTAAGTTTTTTTAATGTGCGTAAATAATCTTCACGATACACTGTTGGAATAATTATTTTACATTGATTGCGATTTACTAATTCAGCATTCATCATAACGCGAGCAATCCTACCATTGCCATCTTCAAATGGATGGACTTCACTTACAAGAAACATCATATAGGCTGTACGTGCAAATGGATCAGTTAATATCTTATAATAATCAAATCCACGTATCAGCGTGCCTCGAACAAGTTTTACTTCAACAAAATGAGTATCACCAGCACGATTATTTTTAAGTTTAAATTCACCAGGATGTTTGTCGGTACGTGCGGATAAAAGAGTTTTATGACGAGACTGCAATATCTTTAGAAATTCATTTTCATCACTTGGAATAATTTTCATTTCATTTCTATTCGATACCAATCTATAAGTTCCAAGAATATCGTGAGAATCTCCGCTGCGAGCCGGTAATGGAATACCAGTGTCAATTATTTCTTTTGCCTCGGATACCTCAAACACAGTGCCTTCTATGTAATTAGAAAAGTACGACTCAAAAAAAGCAAAATTCCCGAATGAGTTTGGAGTCAAATTATTCTCAGGGTACTCTTGGAATACTTTATTATGTAGATAATTAAAAAGTATCTCAAAGATTTCAATCCTATGTCTATCATACGGAAGACCGACTGAACGAGAAAGTGCAAGATCAGACTTTAGTATTTTAGATGGTTTAGTTGTAAATAAAGCACCCATGATTTTATTCAACAGCTCATATTCTTTTTGCATATCCAAAATTTTGGATAAATCTCTTGCCTTATCACGTAAGCTATTTAAACCTTCTTCTCCTTTGATTCTAAGAATATCATCAAGCTTTTCTTCTATTTGCGGAATGCTTAAAGTTTTAGAATCATGACCAGTCTTTTTTGTTATTTGTAGATTCTCCAGAAATCTGCGGGGTTCCGAGGCAACATAAAGCTCCCCTATCATTTTATTGTCTCCGGCAACGGGACCTTTCCCTTCAAGAAAATTTATAGTAATGCCAGGCAATTTTATTTTTTTTGTATATGTATAAGTAACAAATAATTTATTTGTAGCCGTTGGTTTAAATTCAAAAGCAGAGCGATGACTTAGCACCGCTTCCGGATATAGATTTCCCAATATCTCAAGAATGTTTCTTTTGACTATGGCTGAAGGAGCTTCTTCAAGATTAGTAGAATAAATCCTTGGAGCTATCTTCCGAATTTTCTTCTCTTGAAGCATTTTAGAAATTTTGTAATTCTCTTGTCTATCCATCGATGAAAATATTAACTCACTCATTGTAAAAATTTTCCATAATAATGATAATTATGCTTTAAAATTGTAATTATTTTCCAGAATAAGCAAGTATATTTGTATTTTTTTCCAGAAAGGAACGATTTGTAAGATTTTCCAGAATAACTAGAATAGTAGAGAGAACTTGTAATTATTTTCCAAGATAGACTTATATTTTGTAATTATTTTCCATTATAAAAACAACAAGAAGAATAAAAAATAATCCCTTTACCTAAAGTCGAGATTTTAGGATACACTTGAGGAAATTTTAAGAATAGGTAAACTATTGTTTTATAATGGCTTATTGATGCTGTTTTACTGAAACTAATCTAAAAGGGTGGATTTTATTTTCTAAATCAGATGTTAACATCCCATTTAAATACAGAATGAGTTCCAGTTTTTATTATCGCCATTTCCCTTTGGGAGAGTTAAGATAACAAACTTTTTATTTTGTTTAGTTTTTGTGTTTCATTCAAAACGTAATGCAATTTACTTCAATGTATTTTATAAATGTCCTCTCTTGAAACCGATTGATTACTTAGATAAATATTCTCTAATCAAACAAGAGATATTAGATTTGAGCAATGGGTAAATATTGAAGCTAGCATTCAATGAAGTGTGTAAAAATAATTATTCATCAGATCAAATAATTTTATATTTTATGACTACTTTTAATAAACATTTTAGACTGTTATGCTTAAAAACGAACAAAAATTTTATTCTGCTTTAGAAGATGTTTTTATCGGCGAAGCCGGTAAAAAAATTGAAGGAAAATCCGGCTTTGTGAATCTGATGAAAATTAAAAGCCAGTACTTCGCAAAGATAAAACCTTACATTCAAAAAGAAGTTGCTAAAAAAATAAAAGATGATAAAGAGAGAGAAGAACTTTATCAGAAACTCTATACTTTCTTTGAGAGTTATTTGAATGAAACCGGTACTCCCTTCTTTAGTCAAACGCCTTTTTATAAAAATCTTTATGAAAAAGTTTACAGCGAAAGAGAGGATGTTTCTCTCTTCTGGAAAACACAACGGCTTTATTATGTGAAGTCTGAAGCTACATATAGTACAGTTAATAATTTAGAAGTTGATGAACTGCTGTTTGATTTTGATGCAAGTAATATTGAGCATAAGAAAAGCAACGAGAAAAAAGAATTGGAATTTTATTTAACCGATGCCGCTAATGAAAAGCTGACTTTTAAAGTTCTTTACGCTGATAACTCAAGAGCAAAGTATGATAAGCTAAAAGAATATTTGGGACAGGATTCACCAGATGCCGTAAGAAAATTTATTGCAGAGAATGCTGGAAAAGTTAAGCATCCAAATGTTAAGGTTGTCAAAAACAATTTGAAGCGTGAAGGATTAAAAACAAAAACGCTGCAGGGTGCACTTCTTTTAATCAGTAATGAAGATGCAATTAATACAGTTACAATTGAGTTTGCAATAAGCAAAATTGACGATATTCTTGATTATGCTGAGGCAAATAATTTATACAAAGTTTCTGAAGAAGGTTTGAAAAAAGCTTTTGCAGTTTACAAAAAGCAAAATGAAGTGGATTACTTTATCCACAAAGATGCAGAAGCATTTCTTAAAGAGCAGTTTGATTTATTTATGTACCAGCAGCTTTTCGGAGATAACAATTTATATAATGAGTGGAAAGTAGAAAGAATTGTGTATGTACAAAAAATAAAGCAGTTGGCTTATAACGTAATTGAATATATTGCAAAGTTTGAGGAGGAGCTGAAAGCAATTTGGAACAAGCCAAAGTTTGTTAGAAACAGTAACTATGTTCTAACACTTGATAAGCTTGCTAATAATGTAGAACTGATAAAGAAAATTATTATTCATCCAGGATGGACTGAACAAGTTAAAGAGTGGAGGGAACTAGAAAAAGAATGGATGGATGAAAATGGTGAAGAATTAAAAAAAGAATGGAAAGAGTTTGAAAAAGCGGCCCAATTAAAAAATAAAAATATAATTATAGATGGGAAACTCAATAAAGAATACAAGTATTTACCAATTGATACAAAATATTTTGAAGGGTTGAAGAATGAAATTCTGTTAAATTTCGAAAACATAGAGAATCAGATAGATGGCATTTTAATAAAGTCAGATAACTATCAGGCACTACAAACTATATTACCAAAATTTGAAGAAGAAGTTGAGCTAATTTATGTTGACCCACCGTTTAATACTGGAAATGATTTTGCTTATAAAGATAAATTTCAAGATAGTACTTGGTTAACTCTTATTGCTAATAGATTAGATATTGGTTATAAATATTTAAAGAAAAATGGAAGCTTCTATCTGCATTTAGATCACAACGCGAATTATTTAGGGAGACACATTTTTCAACAAAAATTCTCAAAAAGTAATTTTCAAAGAGAAATAATCTGGTACTTTGACAATGTATCTGGATTTAAAAGCATCGCAGACAATTGGATACGGGATCACGAAACGATTATTTGGTTCACAAAAACAAAGGGAGATTATATTTTTAATAAAGTTTATGGTGATTATCCAGAAGGCTATGAAGATAAATTTACTAATGATGATGGAGATGGTAGACTATATATGAAAAGGGGCGGAAGAAAACAGTATCTCGATGAATTAAAAGGAAAACCTTTAGGTGATGTATGGAGAATCCCATTCATTAATAATATGTCTCTGGAGAGAGTCGGGTTCGATACACAAAAACCGGAATATTTGCTCTATAGAATTGTTAAAGCGAATTCTATTAAAAATAATCTGATATTGGATTTTTTTACCGGTTCCGGTACAACTATAGCTGTAGCACAAAAATTAAATAGAAAATGGATTGGCATTGAACAAGGTGCACATTTTTATTCAATAATAATTCCAAGATTAAAAAAAGTCTTAATCGGAGATACAGCGGGAATTTCAAATGATGAAAATGTTAAATGGCAAGGCGGCGGCTTCTTCAAGTATTATGAATTAGAGCAATATGAAGAAGCATTGTCAAGAGCAAAGTATAATCCAAGGGAAGGTGATCTTTCTAATATTAATTTTTCTAAAGATGAAAAGCTTTTAGATGCAATGGTAATTGATGAGGAAAAAGAAGAAGTAAAAATTCATTTTGAATTACTGTACCCGGATGTTGATATAGCAGAAACAATATCCAACGTTACAGGCAAAAAAATAAAAAAGCTGAATAAAGAGAGAGTAATATTTGAAGATGATACGCAAATTGAGTTTGAAAATATGAATTATTATGACCCGATATTTAAGGATGCTTACAGAAGTTTACTTTGGTGGAAGAGTAAAGAGTAGAGACAATTAAAAATTATAAATTCCGCCAAAGGCGGACAGGTAAAAATTTGATGCCCGAAAATCAGAACATAGAATATAAATCAAGCTGGCACGATGACTGGCTGAAATGGATTTGCGGATTTGCAAATGCAAGCGGCGGTAAGTTATACATCGGGAAAGATGATAAAGGCAACGCTATTGGAATTGATGATTCTAAAAAACTGATGGATGATTTGCCGAATAAGCTAAGGAACTATCTCGGGATTACTTCAGAAGTAAATCTGTTGGAAGAAAATGATAAATACTTTATAGAGATTATTACTCAACCACAGAGTGTCGCAATTTCCTTAAGAGGAAGATATTATAAACGTATAGGAAGTATTAATACCGAACTAACTGGAAATAACCTAAATGAGTTTCTGTTAAAAAAATCAGGCAAAACTTGGGATGATGTAATAGAAGAAAGAGCAACTCAAAACGATATTGACGAAGAAAGTATAAAAAGATTTATAAACATTGCAGAAAAAACAAATCGTTTACCGGATATTACTGGACTTACAAATTTTGAAATCCTTGAAAAATTAAGACTCACCGAAGGTGAAAAATATAAAAGAGCAGCAATAATTCTTTTCGGAAAAGATCCGGGTAAATTCTATCCAAGCATTTCAGTTAAAATAGGCAAGTTCGGCAAATCTGCTGATGAACTTCTATACGAAGAAGTAGAAGAAGGCAATTTGTTTAAGATTCTACAGAATGTTCTCAATCAGTTAAACAGAAAATTTTTTAGGAACCCTATAGACTTTGAAGGAATGCAACGTATTGAAAAGGGCGAGTATCCGATTGCAGCTGTTCGGGAAATGCTTTTAAATGCTCTCGCACATAAAAGTTATAACGGTGCAGCGATTCAAATTAGAATATATGACGATAAGATAAATATTTGGAATGAAGGCACATTACCGCCGGAGCTAACATTAGATTCTTTAACAAAACAGCACCCTTCTATACCAAGAAACCCTATAATTGCAGATGTATGTTACAAAGGTGGTTTTATTGATACTTGGGGTCGTGGTACACTAAAGATAATAAATGCTTGTAAAGAAGCTGAATTACCATCACCCGAAATAAAAGAAGAATTTGGCGGTTTTTCAGTAACAATTTTCAAAGATGTTTTAACGGATGAGCTTTTAAGAAAGTTAGGTTTGAATGAACGACAGATAAAAGCAGTGTTATATGTTAAGGAAAGTGGAAAGATTACAAACAAGGAATACCGTGATTTGAATAATATTTCAGATGAAGGTGCTCGTATCGACTTAAATGATCTTATAGAAAAAAACATATTTATTGCTGAAGGTAGTGGAAGAAGCTCACACTACTTACTTAATAAACTTGGCGATTAGTTGGCGATTTTGGCGATTAGTTGGCGATTTTGGCGATTAGGTATTTATCTTATTTGCCCGTTAATTGGCTAATAATTGGTTTTTGTTTTGCTTTAAGTTGGAGATAAATAAAAAAGTATAAAGTTTTAAAAAGTAAAAGCCCCTTAAAGACGAAACCTTAAGAGGTGTTACTGTCGTGATTCTATAAATTGTGTGATAAACTTAAAAAAGTTTCTGAATAAAAGAAAATTATATAAGAGTTGAATGAAAGAAATAATCCTTGAAAAAATATGTGAAAATGAGTTCACAGAGAACTATAAATTCATAGATTTAAAGAAATTCGGTGAAAAAGAGGGGAAAATAATCGCGTTATTCGATTACCAACAAGATGCACTAAAGAATGTAATGAACTGTCTCAATCTGTATTATCAGGACAGAGAGGATTTTTATAAAAAATACAGATTTAATGGATTAGATGCGGAATTAGAAGAAAAAGTAAGTATTAACAAAGCTGAGGATAATAGTTCATTTGACATATTAGAGAGCCACTATAAAACAAATCAAGACAAGTTAGAATTTAAGAGTATCTGCAATAGAGCTTCATTTTGGATGGCTACAGGAAGTGGTAAAACACTTGTGATGATAAAACTGATTGAGATACTATTTGAACTTTCAAAATTACCGAAAGAAGCGGGAGGAATACCTAAAAATGATATACTTATTCTTGCACCAAGACCTAAAATATTAAATCAGATTAAAGAACATATAGAAGATTTTAACAGAAAGAATGATCTTCAAATTGAATTGAGGGATTTGAGAGAATGGGAGTACTGCAAAAGAAATAGCCCAAATTTGTATGCAGAAAATACGGTAACAGTTTTTTATTACCGTTCGGACAATATAAAAGAAAGCGGTTACGATACTGAGAATGAAACTAATTATCAGAATTATCTACACGGAACCGACATTGATGGGTATAAGTTTGGAAGCTGGTATGTAATTTTAGATGAAGCACATAAAGGTGTAACCGGGGACAGTAAGAGACAAAATATTTATCAGGTACTTGCGAAAGAAGGATTTTTGTTTAACTTCTCAGCCACCTTTACAGATGCGATTGATAAAGCGACAACAGTTTTCAATTTCAACTTAGAAAGGTTTGTTAATTCCGGTTATGGGAAACACATAAAGGTAACAAACCAGGAGTTCAGGAGTTTTAATAAAAAGAGAGAAGATGAGTTTACTAATAAAGAAAAGAGAAAAATTGTACTTAAATCTTTGATTACACTTGCTGCAATTAAAAAAGCAAAAAAGAAAATTTGGGAATCCATCCCTTCGGGAAAAGAGATAAAAGCTTACCTATACCACAATCCCCTACTGATCACTATAGCTAATACAATCCAAACAACAGAAGCCGACCTAAAATTATTCTTCAGAGAATTAGCAAAGATTGCAAAAGAAGAAATAGATATTGAAGAAGCAAAGGGAGAGCTAATATTAGAATGGAGAGAACACGAAAACAGAATCTTCCAATTTAATTCGGGTAGAATATCTGATAAATTTATTAGTCTTTTATCAACGATTACATATAATGACATAAAAAATTTTGTTTTTAATACAAGCGGCAACGGAAGTATTGAGATAATTAATATCGAAGGGAACCAAAGAGAATTAGCTTTCAAGATGTCAACGGCCAACAGCAAACCTTTCGCTTTGCTTGTTGCATCCGATGCGACTAACTGGATGAAAGATTTAGATAATTATACAGCAAGTACAGATGTAATAGCAGAAAGCTTCTTTGACAGATTAAATGAACCAGATAATGAGATAAACATACTATTAGGTAAACAGATTTTTGCTGAAGGCTGGGATAGCAACAGACCAAATGTAATCAACTTCATAAATATAGGTGTGAGTGATGCACAGAAATTTGTTCTACAGGCAATGGGACGTGGAATAAGGATTGAGCCTTTTAAAGGAATCAGAAAAAGATTTGATCATATAGTTGATAAGGATAAATATATAAGCATAGAAGAAGTAGAAAAGATTGAACCTCTTACTCAAGGGTTGGAAACAGTTTTTATCTTTTCAACAAATAAAGAAACTATTGGAGCAATCCTAAAGAACATCGAAACAAATGAAACGAGAGATGAATGGATAAAAGTTGATGGAATAAATAAAACAGGTATTAAAGAAGATTTGCCAATTCCGGAGTATGAGCTGGATGTTATATTCAATGAGAACAAATTTAAGATTAGTAAGGAAGATTTTAATTGTGTTAATGAACTTATTTCAACCGCAGGTGAAAGAGTATTAATAGCAGCCAATAGTTTTAATATAAAGACACTTAAGAAATTAAAAGATGAAAAGAATTTTACTAATAATTTTGAAACGGGGACAACTTATAATTTAGCTGCAGAAAAAGTTATTACACTTGCTGATGTTCATTTTACATTGAGGCCCAAAAGACTTAGGGGTTTTAGAAAAGTAATTGAAGGTGATATTACTCATTTTGAAAAAATAAAAGCTAAAGCGTTTAATGAAATTGAAATAAAAGAATTAAGAGATCACATAGAGAAAATAATTGAAGAAAAGTATAAGAATAAAGAAGAACTTGTAGCCCTATTGCGAGAAGGCAAAATTGATGATACACAATTTACTTTAGAATTTGGGTTATTAGTAAAAAGAGATGAAGGCACTTCATCAAATAAAATACCGTTAGTCAACAGAAAGTTTTTGAAGGAGCATTATTATAATCCAGTATTAATAGCTACTAATGATTCAAAGGAATATTTTAGAAATATAATTAAAGAAGACAGCGAAATAGAATTTTTCAATGATCTTGTTGAATATTTTGGAAAACCAGATAACAGGCTCAAAGCTTACGACTGGTGGTATTTTTCAAAGCTGGTAGAAAATGTTGATGAAATAAAAATACCTTACTTTAATAAAGAAAAAGGAAAGTTTGCCGATTTTAATCCCGATTTTATTTTCTGGCTAAAAAAGGGGGATAAATATTTTATAAAATTTGTAGATCCTAAAGGAAGACTTCTCGCACTTCAAAACTCATTATATAAAGTACAAGGATTTGAAAAAATATTTGATAAGAAAGCATACTCTTTTAATAAGAAAAAATTGGAAGTTGAGCTGCATTTATACAACCCTACCGGTGAAGTGCATTTTGCAGAATTAAAAGATTATTATAAAAGCAGCGTGGAAGACATATTTAAAGATTAAGTTATAAATTGCAGTTAATTATATGATTTATAATAATTAACCATAAAGAGATAAAACCGGAGTAAAAATTATTGGGACACAAACGTTACGGTTATCTTCCAAAATCAAAAATCTGGCGAGAGATTGTAAACAGGTTAAATTTGGATAAAGTTTAACGATTATGATTCCCTTACTTGCTATTATAATTCCCGATAATTAGTTTTTCAGCAGTGAAATAAATTAGACCAAATTGTATGTATAATTAGTTTATTTACCAAATCAAATTCAGCCGGACTTATCCGCCTCATCTGTGTACCCTAAAATAAAACAATGATAGCACAGATTAACCAATAGAAACAGATAGAATAATATTATGAGCAAATCAAAAAAACGGAAATCACCGCAAGCTTATATGGAAAAGCTGCAGAAACAAATAGCCAAAGACCTTAAAGAAAAAAACTTTGATTCGTTAAACGAAGCAAACAAGTATATCCAGAATAAATATATTGGTAAAGAAATAAATTTCGATAAAACAAAATCATCTTCAAAAGAAAAAGCAATGGATTTAATTTATGAGGCGTGGGAGAGTGATGATATAGATGAAATGATTACCTTTGCAGAGAAAGCTATTAAGCTGGACGAGAATTGTGCAGATGCTTATAATCTGCTTGCTGAGGTTAAAGCAAAAACTCCTTTGGAATCGCTTGAACTATTTGCCAAAGGAATTGAAGCCGGGAAAAAATCTCTTGGCGACGAATTTGAAAATTATAAAGGACATTTCTGGGGATTTCACGAGACACGTCCTTTTATGAGGGCTATGGCAGGCTATTCTAATATTCTATGGCATATTAGAGAGAGAAGCAAATCAATTGAAGTGATAAAAGAAATGCTGCAGCTTAACCCAAATGATAATCAGGGTATGCGGCATATTCTCATAACACGTCTTTTAATTTTAAACCGGCTGCTTGAAGCAGGAAAACTTTACAAGGATTACGAAGATGACTTCTCTGCACAGTGGCATTACTCAAAAGCATATTTATACTTTTGTAAACGCAGCAAGCAGCTTTATGCAGATAAAGCGCTTAAAGAAGCAATGGAGTATAATCCTTACGTCCCTCTTTATCTTTTTGGATTAACCGAAATGCCTGAAGAAATGCCGGAATATATTGGTGTTGGCGATGAGAATGAAGCAATCTCTTATGCCGATGATGCTATGGAACTCTGGGCCAATAATAAAAAAGCAGTGAAGTGGTTTGTCGATATGCACAAAAAAATGAAAGATGAACTTGATCAATTGATTGAAAAACGGGAAAAAGACAGAGAAGAAAGATTTGGGAACACATCTGACAAAGAATGACGAAAAAAGAGTATTTTGAATGCGATTATTATTCGTTTAAAACATAAAAGTCTATACCCTTCCTTTGAATCTCCATAGATTATTATAAGCACAAACTTTTCCATCTCCGGTGTCGATGATTCTACCCTTGACCGGCAGTTTATTTTTATCCACCTTTGGCGGAATTTAGTTCTCTGATTTCTACAATGCTAAATACGAGCCCATACACGATTTTGGTAAAATGAAGACTTGTTGTTTTTTACTAAGAACATTTTAGAACTCCTTTGCAGTATGGACTGTGTATGGAGTTCCAAACAAACTCTGTGTTTTTAGCGAATAATTAGATATTCCCGCTGACTACGGATCAGAAGGTTTGGGGTTCTGGCAGAGCCATTCCTTCGGAAGAATCCCTACGGGTGTACTAGTAAATAAATAAAACTAAAAAGTCTAAAAGAAGCTGATTAATATTCTAATTTGTCTTAAATCCAATACCCTCTAAAATTCTTTTCGCCTTTTCTGCTTCGGTTTTACTTTCAAAATACAATTTGAAATTTCCGCCTGTTCCCTCTCTTATTTTTAAAAGTTCGATGTCTTTGATATTAATTTTATTTTCGAATAGAACGGTTGATATTTTACTTATCATTCCCGGTTCATCTTTCATAAAGATATTAATGTCAAACAATGGATCAAGAAATCCTTTATTGTTGATAGGTGTTTCGTCTCTTAATGCTCTTGCGTTATTAAATAGATTTCCCACTGAATCAGGTTTTTCCTCGGATATTAAATTTTTCAAATTGTTTAAATCTTTTTGAAATGAATCGAGTGAACTAAGAATTTCCTTTTTATTATACTTTAGAATCGATTCCCAAATCTTAAAATCGCTGGAAGCAATCCGTGTCATATCACGAAATCCCCCGGCACCAAAATCCATATATTGTAATCCATCTTTTGAAGGTGATGCTTGATTAACTAATAGTACAGATAACAATTGTGGAAGATGTGAGACTTTTGCAACTATTTTATCGTGCAAATACGGATCAAGAAAAGTAATTCTTGCGCCGATACCTTTGATAAGCTCTGTGTATTCAGTTAATGAATTATATTTTTTGCTGTGTTCAGAAATAATATAAATTGAATTTTCAAAAAGAAGGTTATCGGAATTTTTATATCCTCCCTTTTCTTTTCCGGCCATTGGATGTGCTCCGATGTATGAACCTTGACTTTTTAGCGCTTTCCACTCGTCAGCAAAGATTCCTTTCACGCTGCATAAATCAGAAATGATTTGACCGTTTTTTAATAGCGGTGATAATTTCTTAAAAGCTTCTATGCTTCGTTCAATGGGTAAAGCCAGAAAGATGAGATCATATTCAAGAGCGTTTTCATAAGAATTAAGAGCTACATCAATGGTTTTATCTGCGAGTGCTTCTTCAAGGATTTCAGGATAATCAAAAGCGGTTATTTTAGTTTCGGGAGCAATATGTTTCAGTGCCTTTGCAAGTGAACCACCGATTAATCCTAAACCAATTATGGCTAATCTTTTTATCTTCATGTTTGGCTAGTCAATTCAATCCATTTTATGCAATTCAGAAACGAGATCGCGAAACTGATCAAACCTTAAAGATTGTTCTCCATCACTTAAAGCTTTTTCAGGATTGGGATGCATTTCAACCATTAGTCCGTCCGCACCAACTGCTTTTGCCGCTTTAGCTAACGGTATAACCTTATCTCGGTGTCCAACAGCATGCGAAGGATCAACGATAATTGGGAGATGAGTTAATTCCTTAAGAACAGGTACTGCACTGAGATCGAGTGTATTCCTGGTTGCTGTTTCAAAAGTACGAATGCCACGTTCGCAAAGCATTACTTGTCTATTCCCTCGTGCTAAAATATATTCTGCTGCATTCAGTAGCTCTTCGATAGAAGCCATTAAACCTCGCTTAAGCATAACAGGTCGAAATGATTTACCTACTTCTGATAACAAGGAAAAGTTTTGCATATTTCTAGCGCCAATTTGAAGTATATCAGCTTTCTCAGCAACTTTTTCAATTTGATCAATCGATAAGACTTCTGTGATAACAGGTAAATCGTATTCCTCCCCAGCTGATTTTAATAAATTTAAACCTTCATATCCTAAGCCTTGAAATGCATAAGGTGAAGTGCGTGGTTTAAAACAGCCTCCTCGCAGAATATGACCATAATTTTCTTTTACTTCTCTCGCACATTGATTTATCTGTTCAAAGGATTCTACGGAACATGGACCGGCAATTATAACAAAGCCTCCACCACCAATTTGAACATCCTTTACATTTATAATTGTATCTTCTTTTTTGTAATCCCGGCTAGCAAGCTTGTAGGAAACTTTGTGAGCGGACTTTACTTCCGTAATAACGGTTTGAGTTTCATCGATTTGGCTAGGGTTATCCTCTCGTTTTTGATGTGGTTCAACTTTTGTTTTTTCAAATTCTTTAGTAGGATAGCAGCCAAGCACTTTCAAATATCTCGTATGTTTGCCAATTTCATCTAAGAGATTTTTTACATTCTGTGTTTGTCTATTACCTTGAAAGTCTAAGTAGAACATCTCTTCCCACGGATTTCCAATAATTGGGCGAGATTCAAGTTTGGTCATATTAATTCCAAAATCCTTGAAAACGGATAAAGCCTGTACTAATGAACCTGCTTTGTGAGCAGTGGCAAGGATTAATGATGTCTTGGCGGGGATTCGTTCATCAACTTTAATCGGTACACGTGAACAGACTAAAAACCTGGTGAAGTTAGTCGGTTGATTTGCAATGTCTTCTCGTAAAACCGATACATTAAAAATTTCAGCAGTTTCTTTGCTTGCAATTGCAGCGTAATCCTTTACTCCCTCCTCTTTAATTTTTTGGACCGATTTTGCTGTATCTTCAAAGTATACTATTTCGGCCTGCGGTAATGATTTCAGGAACTTACTGCACTGTCTTGCTGCCTGAAAGTGAACATAAATCTTCTTTATTTTATTGAGAGGAACATCCTCTAAGCCCAATAAACAATGTTTTACCTGGAATATTTCCTCGCCAACGATATGCAAATTACTGCTTGTGAGAGCGTCGTAAACCTCAGTAATACTTCCGGAAGTAGTGTTTTCGATTGGAAGTACAGCATAATCTGCGGATGAATCTTCAACTGATTCAACAGCTTCTTCAAAACTTTTCATCTTTCTAAAAACAATATCTTTATCAGAGCCAAAAAATTGCTTTGAAGCTAAAAAACTGTAAGAACCTTCGATACCTTGTATAGCAACTGTTACTACTTCGGAAAGAGAATCTTTGTTCTCTTCAGCTTGAACAAACTGGTTTTGAAGCTTTACCGAATCGCTTACAATCTCATAAAATATCTTGGAGACGTAGTGAGAATCTAATCCGATTTCTCGACCTCTTTCAATAAGTCGAGTTAATAACTCTTTTTCTCTTACTTTATCTCTAATAAATGATTTCTGCTCGTTTTTTAGCTTTACTACTTTTAAACTTAGCTCTCTCCTTTCAGCAAGAAGCTTTAATATTTGCTCATCTATTTGATTTACCTTTTCACGAACTTCCTTCATTTTAGACCTTAATTTATTTTATTGACGGATATGAACAGTGATCTAAAAACAATTTCGATAATTGTTTGTTATAATTTGGAAGTGAATATGATGTAAATTTCACTTTAAATCAAGTTTTTGTATGGAATTCATTGATGCAAATTTACCATAAAATACAGTTTGCAAATGAATTTGCCTCGGGCAAGATTTTCCATTATACCAAGTGAAGAGAACAAGTCAAAAGAGTATTAAAATACGACCTCATCCATACAATTTACTTACCTGAAGTATTTAATACCTAGTTCTTTCTTTTGGACTAGTGATTTTCAATATAAACTTCATTGTTGTCTAAAATAATTTTGTAGTTAGAAAAATATTTAGAAACAGATGCGTTATTAATATTACTTACGGTTGCTTGAATCCTATCACCTATATCGTCCCATACAATACTTCGATTTTTAATGTGCTTTATTTTCTAAACTAGAGGCATGGCTGTACCACAAATATTTAATCCTTAATACAACCATAAAAAATAATTCAAAATCAGTTGATTAGAGGGTGACCAAAAAGTAATTATTCAATTAAAAAATCTGCGTAAATCATTCAAAATCAGCGTCATCATTGCCTGCCACCCTGTGGCCTGCCACTCTGTGGTTCCATTTACTGATAGATATTACTTTTTGGTCACCTTCAAAATATTTTTTCCAAAATCTATCCAATAGAGTCCCATCAGGACGAAATGTTATAATTTGATTTGGACAGATATTAGAACCTTAAATAATCCTAGCTTAATAGAAATGAAAAGGTTGGTTTTTATTACAAAAATCAATAATTAGAAACTATGGAAACTAATACTTGACAAATGAGTTTCCATTGATTATATTTGAAACCAGAAATACCAAAATAGTTTCCAGGAGTAATAATGAAAGAAAAAGATAGAATACTAGAGCTGGGGGAGGAGAAATTTTTTAGTGAAGGATTTTATAAAACGACAATGGATGAGGTGGCTGCAGAACTTCGCATTAGTAAAAAAACTATTTATAAGTTCTTTCCTTCTAAAGAGGATCTTGTAAAGACGATTGCAAAACATTTTATGAATTCGATGAAAGAAAAAATAGTTCCTGCACTGAGCACTGATAAAAACGCAATTGAGAAACTTGAAGAGCTAATGAAAATATTGGCAAAGACATCTCAAAAAATCAGTCCTAAAATGTTGGATGAAATGCGCCGTCATTTTCCTTCGCTTTGGATAGAGATTGATAAATTCAGAACAGAGATGATGTTTGGCAACATCACTAAGGTGATAGACCAAGGTAAAAAAGAGGGTTTATTTCTTAATTACCCCACACCAATTGTTATGAATATGCTTGTTGCTTCCATAAGAACAATCGTAAATCCCGAGTTTATTCTCAACAATAATTTTTCAATAATCGAAGCCGCACGGACAGCGTTTAAGATTATTATTGGCGGTATAGTTACTAAAAAAGGCAAACAATTATTAAACTATAAATTTGAGGTAATTAAATGAAAATGCTAAAAGTGTTTTTAATTATTTCTGCATCTTTACTCATATTCGGATGCAGTAATGGAGATGAAATAAAATTTATCGAAGCATCCGGAACAATTGAATCAACAAACATAATTGTAAGTTCCAGAAATGCCGGTAATATCCAAACGACGAATTTCATCGAAGGAGATAAAGTAAAAGTCGGCGATACAATAATTATTATTGATCATGAACTGCTTGACATACAATTGCAGCAGGCAATTGCCGGTAAAGATGCCGTTGAAGCCCAATTGAAACTTATGCTCGCAGGTGCTCGAATAGAGGATATAAACCAGGCGGTACAAAATCTTAAACAGGCAAAAGTTAATTACGAAACAGCTGAGAAAGATAAAATTCGTTTGCAGAATTTGTATGATTCACATTCAATCACTCAAAAGCAATATGAGGATGCTCTTGCTAGATACGACTTGATGACCGCACAATATAATTCAGCTCAGGAAAATTTTAATAAAGTAAAAATGATTTTCAGGAAGGAAGAGATTGACCAGGCTAAAGCTAATCTTAACAAAGCCATTGCTGGTGTTGATCTTCTAAAGAAAAATATTCGTGATAGTTATGTAGTCTCGCCAATAAACGGATTTCTTGTAAAAACTTATGTGGAAAGAGGCGAAACTGTTACGCCAATGTCCTCTCTATTCAAAGTTGCTGACCTTGATGTTGTGGAGTTGGTCATCTATGTTTCCGAAGAAGAACTTGGTTACGTGAAGCTTGGTCAAAAAGCTGAAGTGACTATTGACACATACAAGGATAAAGTTTACGATGGAAAAGTAACCTATATCTCCCCCGAAGCAGAGTTCACACCTAAGAATATTCAAACAAAGGATGAACGAACGAAATTAGTTTTTGCTGTCAAGATTGCAATTCCCAATAAAGAATATGACCTGAAAACAGGTATGCCGGCGGATGCGTCTATAATTACAAAATTGCAAGATTAAAAGATTACAAGATTCTGAAGTCATTTAAATTTATAAACAATTTTTTAGGAGACAAAAATGAAAGTAAAAACATTTGAGGATTTGCAAGTTTGGCAGGATGCAAGAGTATTTGTTAAATAAATTTATGAATTGACTTCTCGAGATAATTTTAAAAGAGATTATGGTTTGAAAGAACAGATTAAACGGGCAGCAGTTTCTATAATGAATAATATTTCGGAAGGTTTTGAAAGAGACAATAATAAGGAGTACAATAATTTTCTGGGATATGCCAAAGGCTCTGCCGGTGAGGTTAGATCGATGCTATATGTTGCACTTGATTTGAATTATATATCAAAGGTTGAATTTGATGATAATTACAAAAAGGCTGTAAACATTATTATGCAAATTTCCAATTTCAAAAAATACTTATTCAATTATTCAGTTAAGGAAAAATTTAAAACTGTTAAATCAATCATTCTTCATATAATAAAAATTAATTGAGAAATATTTTTAGTTCTATCTTGCAATTTTGTATTCTTTCAATTTTGGAATGAACAATGAACGACGCAATTAAAATAGAGAACCTTAAAAGATCCTACAACGAAATTATAGCAGTTAAGGGTGTTTCATACTCCGTTGCGAAAGGCGAAATGTTTGGGCTTGTTGGTCCAGATGGTGCCGGAAAAACCACCACAATACGAATGTTAACGGGATTGTTAAGACCTGATTCCGGAAATGCTGAGGTTCTTAGCTATGATCTGCTGAAACAACAAAACCTGATTAAGAATGAAATCGGGTATTTATCGCAAAAATTTTCTCTGTATGGTGATTTAACTATTGATGAAAATATTGAATTCTTTGCAGATATCCATGGAGTGAAAAATTTTAAAGACAGACGAAATGAATTATTAGAATTTACAAGATTAACACCATTTAGAGACAGGCTTGCAGATAAACTTTCCGGCGGTATGAAACAAAAACTTGCGCTTGCCTGCACACTGATCCATAAACCAAAAATTATTTTTCTTGATGAACCAACAACCGGTGTTGATCCGGTTTCGCGAAGAGATTTCTGGAAAATTTTATCTGATCTCCAGAAAGATGGAATAACAATTTTTATGACAACCCCATATTTAGATGAAGCAGAACGATGTAATCGAATTGCGTTGATGAATAATGGAGAGATAATAAGTTGGGACACTCCTAAAAATGTTAAGGCATCATTAAAAGCACAGATAGTTGAAATTGTATGTTCCCCAATTCGAGAAGC
Organism: Ignavibacteria bacterium RIFOXYB12_FULL_35_14; assembly: GCA_001803045.1. GTDB lineage: Bacteria > Bacteroidota > Ignavibacteria > Ignavibacteriales > Ignavibacteriaceae > XYD12-FULL-36-8. The sequence continues at coordinate 35,293 of MHAR01000021.1, forward strand.
ATATAACATAATAAAAGCAAAAACAGGCTTCGAGGTTCAAATGTACGACGATAGACTGAATGTAGCGCTTCAAAATTTTAATAACGATTATACAGGATTAGAAAATCTGTTAGTCGAAAATAAAATTCAAATTGTTGACAAAAGAATAATTACACCATCGCTTGAAAACGTTTTTATTCACTTGATAAGTAAAGCATCATAGAAAAAAGGAATTAGAAATGAAAAAAATAATTTTATTAAGCTTAATGATGGTCTCAGTTCTTTACTCTCAGTCAAAGAAATTGACTCTGCAGGAAAGTATTGAGCTCGGACTTGGAAACAGCAAAGATCTAAAGATCTCTCAATCAAAGTTGAATAGCTCGGATGCGAAAGTATCAGAGGTTAACTCAATGTTTCTTCCTCAATTAAAATTTATGGCAAACTATACAAGATTGAGCGATAATGTTCCTCCGTTTGAAGTAACAACTCCATTTTCACCAATTCCAATAAGAATTTCCGATCCTGTTCTGGATAATTATAATCTGAAGCTTTCGTTTCAGCAGCCTTTATTTACAGGATTAAAACTGCTTTCTTCTAAAAAAGCTGCCGAGTACAGTTTAAATGCTTCGGGGTTCGAATACTCAAAGGAGAAAAATGAAGCTGCGCTTAATATTCATTCTACCTTCTGGAACTATTATAAAGCAATGCAAATGAAAGATTTGTTGAACAATAGTCTAAAACAAATTAAAACTCATCTTATGAATACTAAAAACTTTGTGGATAACGGACTCGCAACTCAAAACGATTATTTGAAGCTGCAAGTTCAGCATTCAAATACTAGACTACAGTTGATTGAAGTTGAAAACAATTTAGATGTAGCTCGTGCAGTATTCAATAAAGCATTGGGACTTCCATTCGATTCCCCGACGGATATTTCTATCGAAGATATCAAAATCCAGCAGGTTGAATATAATGTTGATGATCTTATCAACGAGGCAAAAGAAAACAGGGATGAAATTGAGTTCTTAGCTTTCAGATTAAAAGCTGCCAACGAAAATATATCTGCAGCAAGGTCAAGCTGGTTCCCAAGTATTTATTTAAATGGTAATTACAATTACAGCAATCCGAACACAAGATTTCAACCGCTTACAGCCAAGTTTAATGATACATGGGATGTTGGTGTAACATTAAGCTGGGATGTCTGGGACTGGGGATTAACTTCCTCCAAAACAACTCAGGCAGAGGAATCAGCTGTGCAAACCCAAACATCATTAGAAAAACTTAATGACAATATTGAGGTTGAAGTTTTTCAAAGTTATTTGAATCTGATCAAATCAAAAGAAAAAGTTGATGTAAGTAAACTCAGCTTAGAGCAGGCATCTGAGAATTATCGAATAACATCAGAAAAGTATAATGAGCAATTAGCGACAAGCGCAGATCTGATTGATGCAGAGGTTTCAGAACTGCAGGCAGCAACCAATCTCACTTCTTCGTTGATTGAATATAATTTAGCAAAGGTAAGACTTGAGAAAGTAGTTGGAAGAAGAATCTATTGAGGAGTCAGAAGTTAGGAGACAGAAGTCAGAAGGATCTAAGTTGAGAATTTTATTAACCAATTCATTCAATAAATTAAAAAGGAGATAGAAATGAAATCCAAATCTTTTAAAGAACTCATTGTGTGGCAGAAAGCTCATCAATTTGTATTGGCTGTTTATAAAATGACAAAGTCATTTCCAAAAGAAGAATTATTTGGTCTCACATCTCAATTCAGAAAAGCAGCCGTTTCTATTCCAGCAAATATCGCAGAGGGATATAGAAAAAGAGGCAAAGCAGATAAAGCAAGATTTCTGAATATATCAGAAGGCTCACTTGAAGAATGTAAATACTATTTAATACTGTCAAAAGATTTAGGATATGCAAGTACAGATCAGGAAAATGAATTGACCGAAGAAGTAAGCAAATTATTAAATGCTTATTCAAACAAAATTCTGTCTTCTGATTCTTGAATTATATCCTGGGAAAAAATGAAAAAATAATTTAACCGAGGTTAAGATAACAAAGTGCAGAACAGGAAAATGAAAAGTAGAATAAATGATAAATTAGAAATACTCATTCGAAAAATATTCTGTCTTCTGACTCCTGACTTCTGTCTACTGAAAGAAAATTATGAATAGTATAGAAGTAAATAATCTCACAAAAAAATTCGGCAGCTTTACTGCTGTAGATAAAGTTTCATTCACCGTAAAGCAGGGAGAAATTTTCGGATTCCTGGGTGCAAACGGTGCAGGAAAATCAACAACAATAAGAATGCTCATTGGAATTCTTGAACCAACTTCCGGTGATGCATTAGTTGGCGGATATAGTATAAAAAGGCAAGCAGACTTAGTAAAAACACAAATCGGATACATGTCTCAAAAATTTTCTCTGTACAACGATCTTACTGTTGAAGAAAATATCAGATTTTTTGCAGGTGTTTATGGTCTAACAGGTAAAAAATATGGGGAACGAAAAAAGTGGGTTTTGAAAGTTGCAGATCTTGAAGGTAAAGAAAAACTTCTTACAGGTTCTTTACCTGGCGGTATCAAACAAAGATTAGCTCTTGGTACAGCAGTAATACACGAACCCAAAATCGTTTTTTTAGATGAGCCAACCAGCGGTGTTGATCCCGTATCTAGAAGAAATTTTTGGGATTTGATAAATGATCTTTCTGCAGGTGGTACAACGGTATTAGTAACAACTCACTACTTAGATGAAGCTGAATTTTGCAACGATATCATTTTGATCAATGCTGGAAGATTAATTGCTCAAGGAAATGCCAAGGAACTTAAAACAAACTATATCAAGAATACAATATTAGAAATAGAATCGGACAGAGTTGTTGATAGCATGGAAATTCTTGAAAAGGAAAATTGGGTTGGTGAAACATCAATTTTTGGCAACAACATTCATATAATTTTAAATGATAATTCAAAGGGTGAAAGAGATATCAGGCATATCTTGAGCGAAAAGAATTCAATTGCTGTTCACAGAGTTAATACGATAGTGCCAACATTGGAAGATGTATTCATTCATCTTTTAGAAAAGGATAAGCCAAATGTTTAATAGAATTTATGCAATAGCTAAAAAGGAATTCAGGCAGCTTAAGCGTGATACCCGTATGCTTTTTATTGTTTTCTTTTTCCCGGTCGTGCTTCTGGCAATTTTTGGATACGCTATAAACTTTGATGTTCATCATATTAAAATTGCTGTTTATGATCAGGATAAATCCGATTATACACGAGATTATTTAAATGGATTACTCAGCTCGGACTACTTCGATCTTGTGCAATACATTGATGATGAAAATGAAATAAAGAAACTGCTCGATGAAAAAATAGTCCAGGTGGTTATAGTTTTTCCAAATGATCTTTCGCGAAAACTTAACAACAACCAGGAAGTTAAAGTACAATATTTAGTTGATGGAGTCGACGGCAATACAGCAAATGTTATAGTAAACTATGTAAACGCTGCTACTTTTAGCTACTCATTAAAGCTGACGAAAGAATATTTGGCAGTAACCGGAAAGAAAATTTATGTGCCGATTAATCTCGAGCCGAGGTTTTGGTTCAATCCTGAACTGGAAAGCACAAAGTTTTTAATTCCAGGTTTAATGGGAATGATACTTATAATTACTGCTGTTGTCTCGGTTTCATTATCTATCGTAAGAGAAAAAGAAAGAGGAACAATCGAACAAATTAATGTTTCCCCGCTTTCATCCTTTGAATTAATTATTGGGAAAACAGTTCCTTATATAGTTATTTCACTTATCAATGCAAGCATCGTACTAATAGCGGGATATCTGCTGTTTGGTATTGAAATAAAAGGCAGTATCCTGCTGTTATTGATAGGCACATTTGCATTTTTATTTGCAGCGCTAGGGCTAGGAATCTTTATCTCTAGTGTTGCTGATTCGCAGCAGGTAGCTTTTCAGGCAGCAAATGTTTCATCATTACTACCTTCACTTATACTTTCAGGATTTATTTTCCCGATTGAGAGCATGCCAACTGTTATCCAATGGGTTACAAACATTACACCTGCAAAATTTTTTATAGTAATATTAAGAGCAATTTTACTAAGAGGAGTAGGTTTATCCGCATTTTGGGATCAATTGCTTTATCTGCTGATCTTCGGAACAATATTTATTGCACTCGCAACATTGGTAAATAAAAAAGCCAAAGCGGCATAGCAGAAGCATCTAATTAAAATTAAAAAGTGAGATTAAATAAATGAAAACCATAATTCAATTTATAATAAAAGAGCTGCTTCAGCTTAAGCGGGATAAGAAAATGCTCGCGGTAGTTTTTATGGCTCCCATACTACAGCTTATACTTCTTGGATATGCTGCCAACATGGATGTAAACATTGTTCATACCACTATACTTGATCAGGATAAAACAGCAACAAGTAGAGAGTTCATTAAAAATTTTGAAGAGTCCGGTTACTTCTCAATAGATTATTATGCTTCCAATTATGAGGAATTAACCAAACTTATTGATGATGGAAAAACACTGGTTGGTATTGTAATACCAAATGATTTTGAAAAAAAATTGAACAGGCGTGAAAGTGTTTCACTTCAGACCTTATTCGAAGGATCTGACGGAAATAAATCTTCAATATCACTTGGGTATATACAAGGAATTACCAACCGTTTTTCTCAAAAAATTGTAATGGATACAAAAGATAAATATGGTATCAAAATTCCTATTGTAGGCTCCCTCATCCCGGAAGTTAGAGTTTGGTACAACCCAGAGATGAAAACAAGAAATTACATGGTACCGGGCATTATGGGTTTAATATTGATGATAACCACTTTGTCGCTGATGTCAATGGCAGTTGTAAGAGAAAAAGAAATAGGAACTCTCGAACAATTAATCGTTACACCACTAAAGCCATATCAGTTACTGCTTGGCAAGCTGATTCCTTACACACTTGTTGGATTTGTTGTTTTAGTCATAGTAATGATTTTAATGACTCAATGGTTTGGAATAGTTGTACGGGGTAACAGGCTTTTTCTTTTATTCACAGCACTTTTATTTGTCCTTTCAAATTTGGGATTAGGACTTTTTATATCTACTGTTTCAAAAACTCAGCAGCAGGCAATGATGGCTTCGGTGTTTGCTGTTATGATGCCAATGATTTACTTGTCTGGATTTGCTTTTCCAATTGAGAATATGCCGGAAATAGTACAATATATTACTTACCTTATTCCACTTAGATACTTCATAACAATACTTCGCGGTATAGTACTTAAAGGAGTTGGATTTTCATCTTTATGGGTAGAAACACTTATTCTCTTTGGAATGGGTGCAGGTATTTTAATAATAAGTTCCTTACGGTTCAGTAAAAAAATTGAATAAAAAAGATTGAAAGGATATTTGAAATGAAAAAAGTTAAAATAAAATTACATACAATATTTTCAATTGCAGCAATGGGTTTGTTGATTTCTTTAAGCTTTGGTTCAATGATAATAAAGGCCCAAACACAAGAAACATACAAAATCCTTTCAGTTAAAAGTGAGATTGGTGAAGGTAAAGACAAAGAGGTAAATGTTTTATTTGAATCTGGCCAAATGAAAATCGCACAATTAACCTTACGAAACGGTACAACATTAAATGTCCACAAAGTCGATGTTCCAATCCTGATTCAATGCTTAGCAGGTGAAGTAGAATTAATTATAAATGATAATGAGAAATCCGAGTCAATAAAATTAATCTCAGGAATTACAGTTAGTATTGAGGCAAATATATTTCATGATGTTGTGGCAAGCCCTGCAGTCTCAATTTTACTGATAAAGTTTCCTAAAGAATAATTGTATAAAATTATAATAATTAAAACTATTAAGACCAAAACTCACACTAATTTTAAGCAGGTAAAGTGAATGAAAAAAAATATAAACATCGCAGAACTAAACATATTGCAAACCACGCTTTTTCTTTTTCTATTCGCAATCCATTCAGAGGCACAGACATTTTCACATGATAATTTACCATCCGGTTTAGCAGATTCAAATTTTAATTTTGTCAATGATTCACTGTATGAAAATCAGCAATTTGAAAAAAATTATTGGCTGCCGGCGGTGGAAGTTATCGGATTGAACTTTGGTGTTTGGGCTTATCACCGATACCTAAGCAAGGAAGGCTGGTCGGCAATAAGCTGGAATTCTGTAAAAAACAATTTTAACACCGGGTTTGTTTGGGATGTTGATGGTTATTTAATCAATCAATTTTGGCATCCATATCATGGATCAAATTATTACAATACCGCACGGTCAAATGGTCTTGGATTCTGGGAATCAGCGCCCTATGCTTTTGGAGGCAGCTTAATGTGGGAATATTTCATGGAGAACGAACCCCCATCCTACAATGATATCGTTAATACACCGGTTACCGGAATTATCCTTGGTGAAATTTCATTTCGTGTTTCCGATCTAATTATTGATGAAAGTACTACTGGTTTTGAAAGATTTTTACGGGAATTTTCTTCGACGCTTATCGATCCAATGAAAGGATTCAATAGGTTAATAAGAGGTGATATGTGGAAGGATGGTTTTAAAAAAGAAAAGCAAAGTTTCAATGCAGTCATTTCTTTCGGTGCTCACAATGTCTTTTTCAGCAAAAAAATAAACAACAGCAGAACATATGCCTCTTTTAGAACCGATTTAAATTACGGTAATCAATTCGATATTAATAATCATAAAAAACCTTTTGATTATTTCTCTCTGCACACGGAAATTAATCTAACACCGGATGATAACATTGTAGGAATATTCGCTAGCGGTGTTATCTGGGATAATAATATTAAACTCTTCAACACTTCAAAAAATATAATCGGGATTTACAAAGAAGTTGATATTCATATTAATACCGTTTATAAACTTTCCGCAACAAGCGTATCAGGACAAATAATCAATACAGTACCTATTACCTCAGCAATTTCCATGCAAAATTATTTGGGGGTATCTGCTATTCTAATGGGCGGAACAAATTCCCTCTATGCTAAAGAGTACGGGAAAGATTATAATATCGGTCCCGGTGCAAGTGGTAAATTCGGATTAAAATTTTCTTTCAAAGAGCTTGGTGATTTTTATGCTAACTATAAAAGATATTGGATACATACTCTTAGCGGTGCAGATAGCGAAGAATTTGTCGGATTACTTAATGTGGGAATCACCTACAATATATTTTCAAAGACATCGCTGGGTTTGGATTTTTTACTTTATGAAAGATACGGAGATTATGAAAATTTTCCGGATACTCAAGATGCAAACTCGGCATTAAGGATTTATCTTAAACAGAATATTTAATTCATAACAGAATTCATAATCGTATTTACATTTATAAAAGGACGGAAATGAAAAAGAGCATCTATAAAAAAATTGCAGCAATCATAGCCATAATTTTTAGTCTGCTTACAATTGTTGAAGGTTCACAAGTTTTGTTGGGCATTACACAGCCGGAATTTATTGTACTTACACCTTTACTAATTTACAATGTAATTATGGGAATAATTGGTTTGTTGGTCAGCGGTACAATTTGGCTTAATCATAAAAAAGTAATGACTTATATAAAAATTGTTTTAATCGCGCACTTATCTGTTTTAATCATAGTTGGCGGGATTTATATGTTAAGTAATGCGGTAGCTCTGCATAGCGTGCAAGCAATGGCAACACGGGTTATAGTTTGGCTTGTGATAGTATTAATTGTCCGGTTTACAAATCGATTAGAAAAACAAATAAAGGAAAGCAATCCATATGAAAAGTAAAATCATCGCAGTCATTATTGGACTAATTATAATAATACCCATTTCTGCACAAAATAAAATATCACTTCTTGAAACTAAACAAGTGAATGAGTATCTAATACTTAGAGCGGAACAATCTAAAATTATAAATCCAATGATCGAGCAGATTAATAAAATTCTAGAAGAAGATAAAAACATAATAACAGAATTAAAGAAACGATTTGACAACGGCGACGAACCGGGCATCTTCGAAAAAATAAGCGTCAAGAGAGGGCGCGATAAAAGAGCAGGCGATATCGAAGATTTGATAGAAGAGATTGAAGATCAACTAAGCGATGAACAAAAAATTAAATATAAGGAAATCGAAAAATCCAAATTAAAAAGTTTAAGTAAAGAAGAACTTCTTGGAAAAAAGAATTGAAAAATATCACTGATTATAATGCCCCATTACAAGAACAAATATGTTAAGTATTCAATAATTATGATCTGAACAACTAAGTGTTCAGCGTGTAATGCGGCTAGAAGAGTTGAGAACAACAAATAGGATGATTTTATTTTTTAAAGTTTAAATATTTATTAGTTAAAATTAATTTAAAGGCTGACAATGAGTTTAATTCGTTTAGAGAATGTAAGAAAGATATATCAAACAGGAGAAGTTACCGTTCAAGCATTAAAAGGGATAAATCTCGATATTCAAAAAAAATCATTTGTCTCTTTTATTGGCCCATCAGGCAGCGGTAAATCAACATTGTTAAATCTAATCGGCTGCTTGGATAAACCAACAGAAGGAAAAGTGTTTGTAAACAATGTCGAAGTTGGGTTGTTTAATAGAGCCGAGAGTGCAGCATTTAGAGGTAAAAATTTGGGATTCGTATTTCAGAATTTCAACCTTATTCCAGTATTGACTGTATATGAAAATGTAGAGTATCCATTACTAATGCTTGACCATCTTCCTTTAAAGGAACGAAATGATCGTGTGCTTCGATTGTTGGAAAAGGTTGGAATGACAGATCAAAAGAAAAAATATCCGAATCAAATTTCCGGTGGACAAAAACAACGCGTAGCTGTTGCCCGTGCTTTAGTTACAAACCCGCAGCTTGTTTTAGCAGATGAACCAACTGCAAATCTCGATCACGCAACTGCATTTAAGGTAATCAACATAATGCAGGAAATGACCAATGAATTTGGAACGACGTTCATCTTTTCTACTCACGATCCAAAAATTGTAGGCGAAGCAGAAATTATTTACACATTAGAAGACGGTGCTATTGTAAATTCGGAAATCAAGAAGGAGAAGAAGTAATGAAAAATCTAATCAAAATTGCTTTCCGAAATTTGTTCAGAAACAAAAGACGAACAATACTTACATCTTCATTAATAACATTCGGGGTTGTTCTCGTTATCGTCTTTGGTGGCTTGGCAATTTCTTTCAAATCTCAAATGGTTGGGATTTTAACAAACACCGCAATGGGCGATCTGCAAATTCATCACAACGGATATGTTGAATCGATTGATAATCTGCCGTTAAATCTTACTCTTTCCGGAACAGAGCTTGAAAAAGTTGAGAAGATATTAAGCGATATTCCTGAAGTTGCATCTTACAGTCCTCGTATAAAAATTGGTGCGATGATAAGCAACTATGCGCAAACCTCAAACATTCGTATGAGTGCAGTTTATCCTAAAATGGAAAACCGTACAGTACCCGAATTTGCAAAGCGTATTAAAGGAAATATTCCTAATCCCGATGAATTTCTTAAACAGGGAGAAATATTAGTTCCTGAGAATCTGATGAAAGGACTTTCATTAAAGATTGGTGATGAAATTGTTCTTGTTGCAACGAATAAAGATGGCTCAGTAAATGCAATAACATTGCGTATTGCAGCAATGACAGAAAATGTTTTCGGTCCCTCCGGTAAAGATGGCTATATGCATATTGAAGATGCACAGTTTCTTCTTCGTCAGGACCAACCGGAAATTGTTGAAATTGCTATACATCTCCAGCGATATGATCAACTAAATAAAGTATATTCACAATTAAAGCAATCATCAATAAGTAAAGATTCAAAATTTGAGGTTCACACCTGGGAACAGCTCTCACCTTTCGCAAGTATCGCCCGCATCGTTGACCTTTTGATTATAGTAGTGAAATTTATTTTGATCTCAATTGTGTTAGTTAGTATTCTTAACATAATGACGATGTCTGTTTATGAAAGAATTAGCGAAATAGGAACCATTGCGGCAATAGGCACATCACCCCGTCGTATTCTTTCCCTTTTTCTTATCGAAGGTTCTGCAATGGGTTTATTAAGTACGGTTGCAGGAATAATAATTGGTCTTGGAATACTTTGGATTATGAATATTTCAAAAATTGATTTTACCTTTGGCTCAATGGATTTATCGCTTGCACCAAGCATACCCGCAAGTGAAGTTTTAGTGGTTGCAGTTATTGTTATGATCGTTTCCCTTTTTGCCGGTTTACAACCTGCATACAAAGCATCAAAGATGGAACCAGTGGATGCATTAGGACATAATTAGATGAGGAAGTTAGAATAGAGAAATAAATTATTAATTAAGAGATGTTTTCTCAAATATAAAAACAGAGTAGGTTATGAAATTCTTATCAATATTTATTATTACAATTTTGTTCGCTGGAAATATTGCTGCACAAGATGCCAACAAGCTTTTAAAGGAAGTTGATGATAATCTTATGCCGGAATCTTACGAATCAATCCGTAAACTAATTAACGAAGAACCGGATGGTTCTAAAAAAGAGTTTACATTCTACACCGTAAAAAAAGGCAAAGATAAAATTGCGATGCTTTATCTTGCACCAGCAAGTGAAAAAGGCCGTTCAACTTTGCGACTTGGCGAAAATATGTGGCTTTATATCCCGAGCGCTAACAAACCTATACGTATAACAAGCCTGCAGTCTGTGGTAGGCGGCGTTTTCAATAATGCTGATATCATGCAGTTGGATTATTCAACTGAGTATGATGCAACATATTCCACAAGAACCGATACAGAATATATACTTGACCTGAAAGCCAAAAATAAAACAGTTGCCTACGACAAGCTAAAAATGTGGATTACTAAAAACAAGAAAATACTTCGCAAAGTTGAAGCTTACTCTGCAAGTGGTATGCTGATCAAAACGCTTGAGTTTAAGGATGATAAGAATTTTGGCGGTGGTTTAACTCGTCCTTCTGTCATTGAAACATACAGCCCGTTGTATAAAGGTTATCGTTCATTAATGATCTATCAAACGATTAAAAAACGTGAATTTCCCGATGAAGTTTTTACTCAAAATTATATGGGACGTTTAGGGGATTTAAGAAAATGATTTTTCCCAGATGGTCTTTATTCTTTCTAATTATTGCAGCATCAGCAATTGTGTTTGCACAAGAAGAATATGATTTTGAAGTTCCGATAGAAGAGGAAAGGAAGCTTGAATGGGACGGCAACCTCGATGTGAAATATACGCTATTCAATATGGATAGAAACTCATCGCAATATAAACTTCAATTCTTTAAAGATACTCCTTCGTCTTCTTTGCTTTCTCAATATAGATTAGAACCTTATCTTAACGCAGAGTACCGAACAAGTGACTTGGGATTTATACTAAAAACACATGGTTCTTATCACAGTGATGAAGATGCAAGGTTTGATCTTTTTGAAGCTTATGCAACTTATAATCCTTCATTTAATACCGCACTTCAGGCCGGAAAACGGGTTTATAGCTGGGGAAAAGGTTATGCATTTAATCCGGTTGGATTTATAAATTCAATAAAAGATCCTGAGAATCCTGAACTTGCACAGGCTGGTTTACTTTCTGCTAACTTTGAGTACATAAAAAGTTTTTCATCCGAAGCGTTGCAGAGTTTTTCATTTCTTGCAGTTATAATTCCAAGTACAGATGTTATAGGTACTTTGTTCGCTGAAGCTAAAAATACAGACATTGCCATTAAGACATCCTTCCTTCTTTTCGATACAGACATTGATTTGCTTGCTTACCAAAGTGAAAATAAACCAAAAAGATTTGGTTTCGATTTTGCAAGAAACATTCAAGAAAATATTGAAGTTCACGGCGAAATCAGTCTTAATCAAAATGTTGAAAGGCACACAATTAGTAATGATGCACTTGTTAGTAATCGTGTTGATAAATATTCATATCTGTTTGGGCTGCGTTATCTTGATGCATCCAACACAACAATAATTGCAGAATATTATCATAATGGTGCCGGGCTTAGTAAAGATGAGTATTCTCGATACACTAATTTTATTGATAATGGCGCTAACAATATTGATCTAGTCTTAAAACAGCAAACACTCGGTGTCAGTCAAACATATTTTAAAGGCACAACGCAAATGCAAGATTATTTGTACTTAAAAGTATCGCATCCGGAGCCCTTTGACTGGCTCTACTTTACTCCCTCGCTTTTTACAATTTACAATTTGGCAGACAATGGTTTTCTCCTCTCACTTCAGATGAGTTATAAACCGGTTACAAATATTGATTTTATTTTTTGGGCAACAACCTTTGTCGGAGATGAAATTACCGAATATGGCAGCAAGCAAGTTCAGCAACGTATGGAACTTTGGATGAGAGTGTTTTTTTAAATTTTTGATTTACCTTTTTAATAAAGCGCAGAATGTATAGTGAAGAAAACTAAATAATCTGCTGCAATTCGAAATTTGATTATCAGGGCTTTGTCTGTGAACTCGTTTTATAAGATTTCGTGGTACTTACGGAAATAAAAGAATGAGTTAAGAATAAAAAGTTAAATATACATCTTCTGATTTAATAATTATAAGACGGAATTTTACTATTGTCTAATAACCCATCAACTCGCACCAATTGTTTGTTTGCCACCATTTTATTGCTTCTTTTATTTCTATCGGGCGAAATAATTGCCCAGAGTAAAACCGGCACAATTTCCGGTGAAGTTAGAGATGCTGTCACAAAGCAGCCGCTTCCAGGGGCAAATATCATGATCGAGGGAACAAAGATTGGTTCAGCATGCGATGAGAGCGGTTATTTCGCAATTAAGAATGTTGCTCCCGGTAGATATACTATTAGAGCATCAATGATAGGTTACTTGTCTTCAGTAATAACTGAGTTAAACATTAACCCAAATAGAAATCATTCGATTAATTTTGAACTTAATTCCGCTGCTATGGAAATCGAAGAAGTTAATGTTACGGCAGATTATTTTGCTAAACCGGAGGATAATCCGGTAAGTTTTAGGACAATTTCTCCTGATGAAATTAGAAGATCTCCCGGTTCGGCAGAGGATATTTTTAGAGTGATGCAGTCATTGCCGGGAGTTGCAACAGCGGGAGCAAAAAGTGCACAGCTTATTGTTAGAGGAGGAAGCTCGGATGAAAATCTTACTCTGCTTGATGGTATTGAGGTATATAATCCAATTCATTTTGCTCGTACCGGTGAATCAATGGGTGTAATAAGTATAGTCAATCCCGCACTTCTTCAAAAAGTTGATTTCCTAACTGGCGGTTTTCCGGTAAAGTATGGCGATAAAATGTCATCTGTTTTTGATATGAGTTTACGCGATGGCAATAAGGAAGTCTTTAATACAGACGCCAATTTAAACATTGCCGGATTTGGAGTGATGTTAGATGGACCACTATTTGAAAATAGTAACATGATTCTTTCATTGCGACGAGGTTTTTTTGATTTGATCACATCAACTCTTAAGCGTCCGGTTGCTCCGAGTTATTATGATGCAGTTGGAAAAATTACTTATGATTTAGACAATAAAAATAAAATCAGTCTTGTAGGATTTTATTATATCGATCAGATTGAAAGAACCGGAACAGAAAAAGAAGAGACTTCCAATTGGAACAGATATGATTATTTGACGCGTGATGATTACGGCGCCGCATTTGGTATCAATTGGCGGTCACTCATTTCCGATAATGCTTTTACATTAACAACACTTTCATATACAAGCAATGGCTGGAATACTCTTCAAGGCACTGAAACGGAACCGTCTTTAATGGGAGAAGATATACGCGAGAATGAATTGAGTTTGAAATCTGAATTAAATTATAAATTATCTACAAAATTTAATTTGAAGATAGGCGGACAACTCAAATCCATTAACTCAGATAACGAATCATGGACTCCGGCAGATACAACGCGAAAGGGCACGATTATTCCAGCCAATACAATTTTATATCAACCAGATGCTACAACAAAAGCAGCTTTATTTATGCAATCTTCATTTCGCATTTTTGATCCATTGATTGTTACTGCCGGTCTGCGTTATGATTATTTTGCACTTACATCAGAAAATAATTTCAGTCCCCGCATTTCCCTTTCATATAATATTACTGACAAAACAATTTTTAATCTTGCCTATGGAAAATATTATCAATCGCCGGCAAGTTATCAAATAGCGCCGGATGAACGTAATCTATTTTTAAAAAGCAGTTATGCAATTCATTATATAGCTGGAATTGAACAACGTTTGAATCATGATACCAAAGCAAGCATTGAAATCTATCATAAAGAACTTTCAAATCTGTTTGTTGATCCGGATAGTTCAAATCTTCTTCTGAATACCGGCAGCGGTTATGCGCAAGGAATTGAATTTGCAATACAGAAGAAATTTACTGAAGGCTTTGTAGGCAGCGCTTCATATTCGTATTCAATATCTAAAAGAAGGGATTATGAATCGTTAGCGCTTTACGATTTTGAGCATGACCGACCACATATTCTAAATTTACTATTTGGACTCGAAGTAGGCGCCGGCTGGCAGATTGGAGCCAAGTTTCAATATGCTTCAGGGAATCCTTACACGCCGGTAACCGGTGTTACTGAAATAGATAATATTTTTTATGTAATTGACGGCGAAAAAAATTCTGCACGTTATCCCGATTATCACAAATTAGACATTCGTATTGACAAACAATTCATTTTTGAATCGTGGTCGTTTTCGCTTTATCTAGATTTATGGAATGTGTATAACAGAGATAACGTAAGTTCCTACTCTTTCAAAGCTGACACGAATGGCGAATTGACTTCCACGCCAAGATATGATTTGGGAATTACGCCTATTCTGGGTTTTACCGCTAAATTTTAAAATTGGGAATTAGGACAAGTAATTAAAACAAAGCCCGATGGAAACACCAGGCTTTGTTTCTTAATTCTCTAATTTTGTATCTCATTATTCAGATGGCAACAAATTTTTTGTCCTTAATTTTGACGGCATAAAGATGCCAATCACACCTTTCAAACCAACACTCATAACAATATTGTAGAAGAAAGCTAAAAATGCGAGAAGAAGGAGTGAGCCGGAAATTGCTGCCAATATCATATATATATTGAATTCGCCGTTAAGGTAGATTGAACGGCGCAACATACCTCTTAAGCCGGCCATTCCCATAAAAGCACCCATTCCGATACCGCCGAGAAGATGTGCCCAGAAATGGAAGCTCGCTAATCTTTCGCTATAGAGTTTTGCTCCGTTAGTTAGAATTGGAAAGAGAAAATATATTGCCGAATATAATGTCATTGTCAATCCTATTAATATTGCGACATGAACGTGAGGACCAACAATCCATTGAGTGTTATGTAGAATTCTATTCAATCCTAAATCTGCCTGCATAATACCGGCAGGAACAGCTAAAGCAAATCCGAGTAATCCTCCAAGTAAAAATTTTAGCGGATGACTCATTTTTAACGGTCGTGCACTCCAAAGCGTTGCAAGAGTAATAAAGAAAGCTAGACCTTGAGTAATAAGCTCAAATGCTGTAACCATTTCTCCGGATAAAATTTTTAAGATACCAGGTTGAGCTTGATCCGACATTAAATGATGCGACCAAACTGTCCAGCTTACAACCATTTCAACAAATAAAGCTGCACGAGCCCAGTTTTCCATAAATAACTTTTTACCCGTGATTAATGTGGCAAGTAAATACCATGTGCCGGCAACAAATATTAAAACGAGCCCATCTGCAATTAAATCAAGTCCCCACCAGAAAATATTTTTATATAATAAAGCATCAATAGCCGAATGTTTAAGACTTACTCCAAACAATTCCGCAACCATATAAATTAAGATCAGAACGCCGGCGAATAAAATAACAACAGCATTAAAGGCTGTGTCAACCGTTCCTCTTGCAATTGCAGCAACCGGAAGAGAAACCAAATGTTCTTTTTTCTTTTTTGAAAATAGATTTGTTAAGCCGGTTAGACCAAGTGCGGATTTTATTAATGCGCCGCCCGGTTGTTTTTCCCAACCATCGGGTGTGTATATAATTGTTTTAAAAATATTGATAACGAAAAATGCTGTCCCTACCATCACTAGTGCAATTCCAACTATAAAGAATGTTCCACCTAAAACACTAAACTGTGAAAAATCTGCCGGCAAAGGCCAATAAAGTGTGTAGAGCGGAGAATAGTGAGATACAAAACCCGCAAACCAAAATACGAACGTACCAATTGTAATTAACCATAAAGTCCAATTTCCTAATTTGATACTCCACAATGGTTTTTTCATTAAGAACGGAACAAGGAAAAGAAAGGCCCCAAAGACAATGGAATATGTAGAACCAAAAATTCCAACAAGCGGATGCGCTGTCATTATAGCAAAAAACTGTTTCGGTTCTACACCCAAAGCAAGATTAGGATTAACTTCAAATAATCTCATCAACATTCCTTCAATAACAACAACGCCATAATAGATCAAGCCAACTACAACAAACCGCAATGTTAGTTTTTGCATTGGCGTTAGGGAATTCGGTTTGAACAAACCTTTTTCGCCATTTGTTAATATTTGTATAAAGCTCATTTTCAAATTCCTTATAAGTTGTAAAATTTTTTATTCAACTACTTCGACAGCATCTCTCAAGATCATATTTATTCCTTTAGGTCCCGAATATTCAGTTGATCGAATGGAATAAACAGCCAGACGATCAAACTGCCAAAGAATATCATTAATATGACCGGGAATTACTTGCATCTGGAATACCATTGAGTTGTCGCTTCTAAATATTCCAAAGCCGTACGTTAAATCTTTTGATTCCACATTAAATCGAACTATCTCATTTTTTCTTATTATGAGCTTAGAGGTAGGGAGTCGAAATTCGTGGTTCTTCATAGTTATATGAAATTCTTTATCGGCTTTGATCTCTGCACGATTTAAGTCCATCGGCTTCCATGGAATAGTTTCATGGGTTACAATATGAAGAGAGACCCCAATAACAACAAGTAAACCGACAAATGAATAAAATATTGCCGGTTTAACTACCTTGCCGGAACCGTTTCTTGTTACCTTGTAAGAAAACCAACCCATCAAAGCCATTATCGCAAGGACATAAAAGGTGTAGGCAACTGTTTGTCCAGTTAATACAATGTTTGAATCGATCATAACTCCGCCTTTTTGTTATTGAATTTATTTGATTAATACCCTTGAGTATTTTTAGTGTTCAAATTTTTTTATTAATCATTCTAAGAATTAAAATTTTTCTCCCTTTGATTCTCTAATATGACTTCCAACAGATCTGATTCTTCCCCACATAGAAATGAAGAAAATAATTATGCCTATTACTTGTCCGAATGCAGATATTGGAAGTAAGAATTTTAGAAGCTCATTAGGCAAAACAAAAGCAGAAATAACTTGAGAAAAAAAACGGATAAGCGTTGAAACAGTAATTATAAAATATGTAACAAGAATAAGATCGGGTTTATAAAGTTTGTCGTCTTTTTCGGGGCGTGGAAAAAACCATAACGCAACACCCATAATCATCATCATAATAGAACCTACAAGAATTATATGTTTATGAGCGGAAACCATATCGGGGTGAGGCCATAAATAAAAATAATTACGTGCAATTAATAGATATAGACCGGTAATAATTCCTATTAGGAGAAATATTATACTGGTTTTCACGAAATATCTCACGGTTGAAAACATAAGCAATCCTTTTTATGGTTTACTTACATACATTTTCCCTCTCATTCCGTATCAATAACTACTTCATAGAATTTAGGAGAGAGTGGTCCTTCCAACAGAGTTTTTAATCTGTTAAAAGCTTCTTGACGTTCTTTACTGGTATGCATGGTCATAAAAGTTTTTTCACTTTCATGTTCAACTAAAGTTACAAATCCGCCTTTTCCTTTGGTACCTTTTAGAAGTCGCCTTGAGATAAATCCGTTAAAATTTTTGTAAATGCTATTTGACCATTTGAACCACTCAAGAAATTCGGCTTCTTTGCCGGTTTTTATCGGAGGAAATTCGATTGTGTTGATAAACATTAATTCATCTCCTCTTTTTTGTATAAATAAACGCAAACTCTCTTAGCAAGAAGTTCAACAGTTTGCGTGAACCTAAAAAGTAATTAATGCAATTTTAGCTTTAAGTATTCACCCACTAAAATTGCAGCAGGATACATAACTTCTTCTTCTGTCTTCGCATGAAGTTTTAGATTCTCGGCAAAATCAACATATTCCATTCTTTTAAGCTTCTTAGCAATATCTGCAAATTTATCAAGAGCTTGAACAATTTGTTTGTGCTCTTCCAGCATGTGAGGTAAATCTGCTTTTAATTTATCAGTCATAGATAGAACTGATTTCATATCTTCAATTATATGACCTTTCGCCAAATCAGTTAATAATCCGAGCGGAGGGAGTGCGATCTCTTCCTCTTTAACAAAGTGACCATGCAAAATCTTTGCAACCTGCTTTGCTGCTACACTAATTTCGCCTTCTTCTTTAGTGGCTTTAGCAAGAACCGCATGAAGTGCTTCATGCTCAATTTTTAATGACCTTGGGATTGATATTTCCATGCTAATTACTCCTATTTCATGTTTTTCTTCTTGGTGTTTTATTGCAGATTCATAATTTTCTTCTGCGAAATGAAGAAAAGTTACATACGCTTTTACATATTTTCTGCCAGCTTCAACATTATTTGGTTCATAATTTTTTGTTTCGATTACTTCACTAAATAATTTCTTGATCTCTTGCGTTGAAAGATTAGCTTTGGTAAACACGTTATTGATTGGATCGAAAGAATTTTTTTCGATCGAAAGATCAGCCGCCGGTATAACGGGACCTAGATCTCTTCCGGCGGGTTTCAAACCGTTGTATGGTTCACCTTCACCGGCTCTATGAAGCCGAACTAAAGTTTCGAAGAAATACATATCTGCCATCTCTTGAACTTCTTTGCTGATATTTCTTACAGCCAGCGTTTTTTGAAAAGCTTCTTTGATTGCATTTTCATCATTCTTACCAACCCAGATAAGAACGAGGTTTACATTTTTTGTTTCAAGCGCTTGCCTTGCTGCTTTAACGACCGGACCATCAAGTCCATCGCAGTGGGCAAACGATTCTGTAGAAGCGAGTAAAAAGAAAACTACTGTAACAGCAAGCAGTTTTAGCGGTTTTGAAATTGTGTGTGTCATAAAATTTTTCCTTTAATGTTTTACCTTGCAAATATAACAACGGAAGAGAAAACATCCTTTGACTTAAGTCGGATTTGTCATTATTTAAAGAGCAGAAAATGAATTAATAGATCAAAAATTACCTGGCTAAAGCTTTTAATTTTTTGAGATCAAGAATAAAAATTGATTTACCGGAAACGCGAATTATTTTTTCATCTTGTAGTTTCTTGAGAAGTCTAGAAAGTGTATCCGTAATTGTCCCGATATAAGCTGCAATATTTTTTTTAGATATAGTGATTCTTAGAAAAGGTTCCGGAAGTTTGTCTGTGCCGGCTTTATTTATTTCGTCAAGGAGATATCCGGCAAATCGATTCATCACTTCTTTGGAGGAAAGTTCTTCAACTTTTTGAGTGAGGTGTCGCATTTTTTTAGCAAAACCAACAAGCATATTAAAGCAAATTGTGGAATTACTTTTAATTAAAGTTATGAATTCTTCTTTAGGAATAAATATTAGACTGGCATCGTTAAGAGCTTGGGCATTCACAGGATATTTTGCACCTTCAAATAGAGGAACATCTCCGAAGGATTCATAAGGTTTTAGCAAATGCAGAATTGATTCTTTCCCATCAACTGATATTTTAAAAATTTTTATAGAACCTTCAATAATTATAAAGAATCCTTTATAATAGTCCCCTTCTAAAAATATTGTGTCGTTCTTTTGGAAATCTTGAATCTTGCAGATTGCTGATATTTTATTTAATTGTTCATCAAATAAATCTGAAAATATTGGAAGACATTTAAGTATGTCGTGAATGATTTGTCGATTGTTTTTACTAATTGTAATCATAATTTATGTAAAAACTCTCAAAAGGTTATTTCTAACATAAAGATAGTTTCCTACACAAGCAAATATTTACTGTTTTGATTATTCACTTACTTAAGGCACAGATTCAGTATGTAAAGACTCACTGAGCTATATATTAAATAAGACCAAAATATTCATCTATACATAATTTATTTACCAAGAATCTTTGAATTTTGGATTCATAACAGTATTTTCGAGCAAACAATTCGGCGTTAACTTATTTGCGCCCATAGCTCAACTGGATAGAGCATCAGACTTCGGATCTGAGGGTTGAGGGTTCAAATCCTTCTGGGCGTACGAGAATAATTAAAAAAATCAAAAGTCACAACGACTTTTGATTTTTTGTTTTATAGAATTATGAATTTCAACGAGAATAAATATCGTTTTATGTCCGCTGCCTTGAAAGAAGCAGAAAGGGCATTTGAACAAAATGAAGTTCCGATTGGAGCTGTCGTAGTATTTAAAAATAAAATAATAGGGAGAGGTTTTAATCGGGTAGAAAGCCTAAAGGATGCAACTGCACATGCAGAAATGCTGGCAATTACCGCCGCAGCTAATCATCAGGAAAACTGGAGACTCTTAGATTGCGATCTGTACGTTAATGTTGAACCTTGTTTAATGTGTGCCGGGGCAATATTATCTTCTCGAATAAAAAGAATCTTCTTCGGCGCTTTTGACCCTAAATTTGGTGCTTGCGGATCACTCTACAACGTTGCACAGGAAGGAAAAATGAATCATAAAACTGAGGTTTATTCCGGTTTATTGGAGCGAGAAAGCAGCGCATTGCTACAAAAATTCTTTAAAAAGAAAAGAGTTGTGGGTGATAAATTAAAATCAAATCAATCAAACCATCCTTGATAAAGAACTTTATTACCGATATTTTTGAGCAACTGAAATAGCGGATTCTAAATGCGTCTCATATTGTTTGGTGCTCCCGGAGTTGGAAAAGGAACTCAGGCAAAAATATTAGCTTCAAGGTTGAACATACCTCACATTTCTACTGGCGATATTCTGCGCGAAGCCGTCAAAGAAAAAACTCCTTTAGGAATTAAAGCATTTGAAATAATGAGCCGCGGCGAATTAGTTTCAGACGATATCATGATAGGAATTATTCATGATGCTCTAAATCAAACCCGATGTAAAGATGGATTCATTCTTGATGGATTTCCAAGAACTCTTCCTCAAGCAAAAGAAATTGAAAAATTGTTTACCGAACTTAAACTTGAGAACATTTTTTATGTCAATTTAACTGCTAACAGTGACGAGATAATAAGAAGATTAACGAATCGAAGAGCCTGTAAAGTTTGCCAAAGCATCTTTACTTTAAGTGAAATACAAGATAAGGAAAAGTGCCCGGTTTGTAACTCCGCATGTAGTTTCTATCAGCGTGATGATGATAAAGAAGAGGTTATAAGAAATAGAATGGAAATTTTTAACACCACAACTCAACCCGTTTTAGATTATTATGAAAGAAGAGGTAATTTAGTTACGGTAGATGGATTAGGAGCAATTGACGATATTACGGCTAGTATTCTTACTTCAATAGAGGCGAAACTTGAATAAATTCAATTTTTCTGTTTCAGAACTGCTTTAATAGCCCTCCCCCTTTCTATCTTAATTATTTTCTGTTGATATTTTTTTACGATCTCATAATTGTGAGTTGCAAAAATAACTGCAGTACCTCTCGCATTAATTTTAAATAACAAATCAACAATTTCACTCGAAGTTTCCGGGTCTAAATTTCCGGTGGGTTCATCTGCAAGAATCAAGTATGGTTCATTAATTATGCTTCTTGCAATTGCGATTCTCTGTTTCTCCCCGCCTGAAAGTTCATTCGGAAAACTAAATCTGCGGTGGAATAAGCCGACATCAGTCAATGCCGATGCAACTTTTCTTTTTATTTCTTTGCGTGATGTACCAATTGCTTCAAGTACGAAGGAAAGATTTTCATAAATGTTTCTGTCATTTAATAATTTAAAGTCTTGAAAAATTATTCCTAACTTCCTTCTAAGATATGGCAGTTGATTGGTTTTTATGGTTTTTGAGTTAAATTTATCAAACTGAACTTCTCCTGAGAAAGGTAAAATATTAAAATATATGAGCTGTAGCAGAGTGCTTTTACCTGAACCGCTCTTACCTATCAAAAAAACAAATTCACCTTTTTTCATTATAAGATTCAAATCGCTGAAAACAGTTTGCCTGGGGTAATTAAAATCAATATTACTTAGTGCAAGCATATCTATTTCTTCGCTGCAATAAATTGAACACGTGAGGAGTTAGAACTTCCATTCTTGAAAGTGAACGCATTGTAGCACTCTTTTATTGCAAGGCCGGCGGAATCCATTAAATCAAAGTATGTTTCGAACTGGTAAATTTTCTGAATATGAACTTCCTCAAACACACTACCATTAGGATAAGTAATGTAAAATACATTTTGGTGAATATTTTTTATGGGATCGTAATTGGTTACCTGCTTGTATTTAAAGCCCTTGTAAGAACCATTTCTTATTGGATACTTAATGTGCCTAAAACTATTTTTTTCCAAACTTACATCAAACGTAAATATTCCATTATCACTAATTGTGCGACAGACCTCACTAAACAACGCTGCTAGCTTTATTTTTGAAACGAGGTAATTAACGCTATCAAATGCCGAGACTATTAAATCAAATTTTGTATTGAAAGGAATCATAGTCATATCGCAACAAACTTTTTGCAGATGAGCTTTTGAATTTTTATCCAGCATCTTATGAGAAATATCAGAAGCAATGAAGTTTGGATAATATTCCGAAAGAAAGCGAGCTAGGTTACAATTACCTGAAGCTAGTTCCAGAACTATTGGTTTATCGGAAACATAATCACTTGATATAGCATAAATATAATCAGCCCAATAATCATAACGCACCTTGTGCATGATATGGTCATAAATGTGAGAAACATCTGTATAAATCTTACTCTTAGGAATTTTTTCCATAGGAACTTCGATTGACTAAAATCATTTCAGCATAGTTGAATGCTTCGATCATGCTTGATTCATCGGCTATTCCTTTCCCAGCTATATCGAAAGCTGTACCATGATCAGGTGAAGTCCTAACAATTGGCAGCCCCGCTGTGAAGTTAACTCCACTATTAAAATTCATCAGCTTAAATGCATTAAGAATTTGATCGTGATACATACCGATAACCATATCAAATTCTAAATATTTTTTCATTCCGAAAAATGCATCGGAAGAATATGGACCAAAAAAATATTTCCGTTTTGAAAATTTCTTCATGAATGGTACAATTATTTTCTTTTCCTCATCACCGATAAGTCCATTTTCACCTGCATGAGGATTTAAGCCTAATACAGCAATCTTTGGCAATTCAACTTTGAAGTCCTTTCTTAGAGAATCTAGAATCAAGTTAAATTTAGTCGCAAGTAAATCTTTACGTATTAACCTAGGTACTTTTTTAATTGGCTGGTGAATAGTTAACAATGCGGCTTTCATACTTTTCGACAGGAACATCATTGCAAAGTTTTTTACTTCAGACCAATCGGCAAACATTTCGGTTTGACCATGATAATTTATTTTTGCGTAAGCCAATGCTGTTTTTGAAATAGGAGCGGTTATTACTGCTTTATTAATGGATTTAACCGGTATATCATAAGCTATTTTTAATGCTTTATAAGATGCTTGACCTGAAGCCGTAGTAGGTAAACCTAATTCCTGCTTGTAATTTCCTATGTTTACTATTGTAACGGGAAAATCCGAAGAATAACTCGTTGAATTTACAATATCATAACCAAAATTTGGTTTATGCATTTTAATTTCGCTAAAGAAAACATTTTCCGGCAGGATAAAAATAAATTTGTCTTTAGACTTCATTGTAACTCTATTCAGAGTTTTAATAACTAATTCGGGTCCTACGCCGTTAATATCCCCGCATGTAAAAATAAAAGTATTCATAAAGTATTTTTTAAGATAAATTCTCCTGTTCCCTTTTCATCAACAAAAATAAATATTTTATGAAGCTTTGCATAAGTCCACGTTTCCGAAATTTTACCATCACCATTTGTACCGCGTTCAATTAAACTTGGTGTACCATAAAGGATATAAATTTTCGCACGATTTGTTTCTAACCCGCTCAAACCGGTTATAGTTGAGAAATTTTTCATCGAATAGTCAATTCGTTCATAATATTCTGCCATCAGTTCGTTATACTCTGTGGCTGGCGAAGGATCAATATTTTTCCAAAATCGATGTAATAAAGTGTCATAATTATCACCGCTCTTTAAAATTTGTTTTATGGAATCATTCTTAATAATAAATCGTAACAACTTAATTGCAGATTCGGAACCAGCCAAAGCTCTCGGTTTGTTTATCCATTTAACTATTGGTCTATACGATTTTCTATTTAAAAAACTTTCAGAGTTCGATACAATAATCTCTATTTGTCCTTCTTTTAATTTTTTAGTTAATTGAGTTAAATAAAAATTACTTGTCAAAGTTGAAATAGAATCGTACGAAATAATTATTCTATCGTTACATTCTGCGAAGTTTATTCTCTCTAATTCGGTTCGCTCAATTGGTCCGTTAA
The DNA here is from genome assembly GCA_001803045.1 of Ignavibacteria bacterium RIFOXYB12_FULL_35_14. Classification (GTDB taxonomy): domain Bacteria; phylum Bacteroidota; class Ignavibacteria; order Ignavibacteriales; family Ignavibacteriaceae; genus XYD12-FULL-36-8. The sequence continues at coordinate 59,900 of MHAR01000021.1, forward strand.
AAACAGTATCCATACCGCTGATTACCTTAATAAATAATTTCTCTAAAGTTGTATCAGTGCATGGAATTAGTATGTCGTACATTTTATCATCAAAAGGAATAAATCCGCCCCAGTTTGTTAAAACTCTAACATTGTTTTCATAGCATTTAAAAATATCATCACTTAGAACTATTGGAGTTAGGAATTCCCCGCCCTCACTTGTTATTTTTTGAACTCTTTGCTCCTTAAAGGATAATTCTTTTTTTGAATTAACGTCAAAAAATCTAGAAGTAACGTTGATGGTTTTATTTTTATTAGGGAATGCGACTACACCTTCGATATAGTAGCTGGGATCTGTAGTTAATGAAAAATCATTGAAGGATATTGATCGATCTTTGAACTGCCGCTGAATGAAATTAGAGTTTGAATCGCTTACTTCAATTGTTAGCTGGATTGCAGCTGAGTATGTGTTATCAGTTTTTGAAAAGATTAGCTCATGAACCGGTATTTTGTAAAAATAAAAAAGTTGGAGTGTTGAATCGGAGGAAGGAATTGAATAAATATCGGTGAAAAAATTTGGATTGAGCTTTTGGCTGTAGACGCCTGGGTAAAAAAATAATACAAGTAATAAAAATATTTTTCTCAAATTAATTTTCTGTTATTTGCTCAAACATTGTATGTCTGTTACTTGATCACAATCATTTTCTTAGTAGAAATAAATCTTCCAGTCGTAAGTCTGTATATATAAACACCGCTTGCTATTGATGATGCATTAAAATTAACTTCGTAGTATCCCGGTTCTTTCTGTTCATTTACCAATGTTGCTACTTCATTACCTAAAATGTCATACACTTTCAAAGTTTGCCAGCTTCTTTCCGGCGACTGCCAACTGATCTTGGTACTCGGGTTAAACGGATTTGGATAATTCTGATTGAGTGAGAAAGTGATTGGAGAATAATCATTATTAATAACCTCGGAAGGTTGAATCAATCCAAAATATTTTAATGCCGCTGTCATAACTTGAGTTCGTGCATCAGCAAGATTGATAGTTTCAAATGGAAAAGCAAGATAAATTAATTGCCCAACATTTGGTGAGTTATTAAAACTTCCTGTGTATGCAATGCCAGCAGTTGATACAGCATTATACTTTAAAACAGGAATACTTCCACCTGTTGTATCAATGATGTCGGGCCAATCTTCATTGTATGGTGAACCGTTGCTTTGAACACCATAACCAAAACCTAATCCGGCAAACTGAGTTGAATCGACTCCATAAACTCCATAAATATTGGCATCATCAGAAATATATTTTACTTTCAGATAATCTCTAAGAAATTGTATCTCTTGTGATGTTGCTGAAGAAGATCCAAGATCATATGCGATTTCAGAGCCGGATACAAATAATTTACCGCCGTTTTCTAAGTAGGCGGCTACTTTTGTTCTTTCGATACTTGAGAATGTTTCATTGGCAGTTGATTCATCGCCAAGAATCCAAATAACCAATTCGAAATTATTTAAATTAACCGACCCGTTTATCACTTCTTCATTTGCACAAGATTCAAAACTTAAATTAAAAGCTTTTGCATGGTGAATAACGAAATCATGATAGGAATATTGCCAGCTGCCTGATCCTCCGTAACGATCAAAACCGTCAACTATTAATATCTTTTTGTTATCTGTAAGCATTCTTAAACCATAAACATCAGATGATAGACTTACATTAGTTACAGCTGCGGAATCAACAGCATTTAATTTTAAGAATAATGGTGTAGCCTGATTGAAATAATATTTGTAGCTGCTCAGTGCAGAAGTTAATACATTCTCGTTATCCCTAATATTGTAATTAATGCCATCAATGCTGTAGTAAAGTCTGTAACCCTTTAGATCCAATTCAGAAGGTGGGATCCAAGCAATGCTAAAATAATTTGTAGAATCTTTCTTTACATACCTTAAATTAGGAGCTGAAGGGGCAATTAAATCAATATCGGTAGTTGTAACTGGAATATAAACAGTATCGGTATTTCCTCGAGTGTCTTCTGTGAAAACCATTACGACATAATTACCATAAGGAAAGTCATTCACGTTCCAAAAATTATTACTTACAACTTGAGTAGATGCGACATTGGAGGAGCCGCTTCCGTTTGTCACGATGTAAACATGCTGACTGGTGCTAGATTCAGGTTGATAATAATTCACATTGACATAATTATCACCCGGCTTGTTGTAATAAGTATATCTTAATCCATCATCGAGAGGTGAATATATTATTTGCTGAGTATCTGCTGAAAGGATTTTATATCCGAGTTTATATGTTCCATTATTTGAACCTGCAGAACTACCCGTACTGCTTACTTCTTGCACATGCGCAATAATATCTACTTTACTGCCAAGAGCAGTTGGTGATAGTTGTGTATTTGAGTTGTCTAAAAAGAATTTGACGTATCGGATATTTGGTTTCCAACTATCTTCATAAATCGTTAATCCGCCATCGGGCCTTAGAGCATTTAGATGCGAATTTGAAATTGATCCGCCTAAACGATAATCAATCAGATGAACATGATCAATCGCGACAGTTGAAACTTGCTGCCCCTCGAAAACTTGCTGACCAACAGAAACAATGGGTCTGGTATGATAATAAGTTATATTTTTTGAAAGTCCGCCAAATTGTGATGTTACACGTACATAAGAATCATAACCTGTTCCACCATCATCATAAGCAACTGCTACAGTTCCCGGAAGAACAGCCAAAACTGGTGTGCCTGCAGAACCAGATATATCAGTAGCGTTGTGATAATGACCTGCAGCACTTGTGCTTCTGTACTCTGCGAAAGTACCACCAACCGTTCTTTGAGAGGTCATAGGTGAAAAGGGCCATTTGTATTTAATGGTATCTGTTTGTGCTAGGCAAAAACCATTCAATACAAATAATAAATAAAGTATAAGTTGAGAATTTATCTTTGAAGAGAAGAACAACATTATAGATTAACTATTCATGTTCGTCAAGAAGTCCTTATTGGTCTTGGTTCCTCTCATCTTATCTAAAAGAAATTCCATTGCATCTACAGGAGAGAAATCGCTAAGTATTTTCCTGAGTATCCAAATCTTTGCGAGATCATCTTCCTTAATAAGTAATTCTTCTCTTCTTGTTCCTGTACGATTAACATCAATAGCGGGGAATATTCTTCTATCACTAAGATCACGATTAAGAAGAAGTTCCATGTTGCCCGTGCCCTTGAACTCCTCAAAAATAACATCATCCATACGGCTGCCTGTATCGATTAAAGCAGTTGCAATAATAGTTAAGCTGCCGCCATCTTCAGTGTTTCTGGCAGCACCGAAAAATCTTTTTGGTTTATGAAGAGCATTTGAATCCACACCGCCAGAAAGAATTCTACCACTGTGTGGAACGACAATGTTATGAGCACGAGCAAGCCGTGTAATACTATCAAGTAAAATTACCACGTCCTCTTGCGCTTCAACCATTCGTTTTGCTTTTTCAATAACCATATCTGCAACTTGGACGTGTCTATCAGCAGGTTCATCAAAAGTTGAACTAATAACTTCTGCTTTTACGGAGCGCTCCATATCCGTAACTTCTTCAGGGCGTTCATCAATCAGTAAAATAATCATTTTAATTTCAGGATGATTTCTAGTAATGGAGTTTGCAATCTTCTGAAGTAAAATTGTTTTTCCGCTTTTTGGTGGTGATACAATCAAACCTCTTTGTCCTTTTCCAATTGGAGAGAGCAAGTCCATTATTCTCACTGAGTACTCACCGGGAGCAGACTCAAGAATTAATTTCTTTGTTGGATAAACCGGAGTAAGGTTATCGAATAGAGTTCTTTCCCGAATTGCTTCAGGATCTAAGTTATTAACCGCTTCAACACGCAGCAAAGCAAAGAATCTTTCACCTTCCTTAGGAGGCCGAACTTGACCGCTGACAAAATCACCAGTTCTTAAACTGAACTTTTTAATTTGTGATGGTGACACATAAATATCATCGGGCGATGGCAGATAATTATAATCCGAAGAGCGAAGGAAGCCATAGCCATCAGGTAAGACTTCAAGCACACCTTTGGAAAAGGTTAATCCATCCTTAGCAGTTTGTGCTTCAAGAATTTTGAAGATGAGTTCTTGTTTCCTTAAATCGCTGTAGTCGGAGATGTTTAAATCTTTGGCAATTGTGTTCAATTCAACGATTTTTTTTGACTTGAGTTCAGAGATGTCCATTGGCATGGTGCTGTCCTAATAATTATTTGTTGTTAAATGATCTGATATTAAGCTGGTATAACTTAATCAATGGTTTTCTGGAAACTGTTTATTTTTTCGAGGTAATACTACTTTTTAATTCACTTATTGATTTATTTTTGAAAGGAATAAGAGGAACACTTGAAACATACTTCAAATTGAAAATAATGTCAAGATATTTTAATCCTTTCCAAATCTGTTTTTATAGCACCCAAAAGATACATGCTTCCTAACACAACAAGGCATTTTGATGGATTCTCTTCCTTAAAAGCTGCAACATACTTTCCCGGGTTAGTAACTGAATTTACATTTAGGTTAATTTCGGCGGCTATTTTTTCCAATTCGGAGATCTTACAAGCTCTTTCATAATCAATGTCTGTGATCAGTATTTTTTCAAATGAATCTCTGAGCAAGGTTAGCATTTCTTTAATAGCTTTGTCCTTCATCACACCAAATAACAAAGTTGAATTAGAATACTTTGATTTATCCTGATTGAACTCAGTCAAGAAATTAGTGATTCCTTCAGGATTATGTGCGGAATCAAAAATTATATCCGGTTTGTTGTTGAAGAACTCATAACGACCTTGAAGTCCTGTATTTTTAACAACATTTTTTATGCCGTGCTCTATCACCCTGAAGTTGTCATTGTCTAATGATTTAGACACAGCTAAGGCTGCCAGGGCAGCATTATACTTCTGATATTTACCCTTTAAAGGCATTGTCCACTCATCTAATTCCAACTCTTCAGTATATAATTCTAACGAATTATCCTTTTCTATTATATAATCCTTAAGTTTATAGAGTTCACAGTTCTGTTGAGAGCATTTTTCTTCAATTACAAATTCTGCCTTCTCTGGAATCTTTCCCATAAAAACATTTATGCCATCTTTAATAATACCGGCTTTTTCTTCGGCTATTTTTTTAATCGTATCACCAAGAATTTCTGTATGTTCCAAACTGATTGAAGTAATAATTGCCGATATGGGATTAATAAGATTTGTCGCATCTAACCTTCCACCTAATCCTGTTTCGATTACAGCGTAATCAACTCTCTCTTCATGGAAATACTGGAATGCTAAAGCCGTAGTTGCTTCAAAAAAAGTCAGCTTGAACATATCAATATTTCTCTCGTACTCACGAATAAACTTTGCAATTCTTTCGTCAGTAATGTCCTTACCATTTATTTTAATGCGTTCATTAAATCGTGAGAAATGAGGTGATGTATAAAGTCCAACTTTGTATTTCATTTCCTGGAGAATGCTTGCAATGAATGCCGCCGTACTTCCCTTTCCGTTTGAACCAGCAATGTGAATTGTTTTAATTTTATTTTGCGGATTAGCAAGCAGTGTTAGAAAATTTCTGATGTTGTCTAATCCTAACTTGATACCAATGGTATGAAGTGAATATAATTTATTGAGAGATTTTTCTAAATCCATCTTAGTTATCTAAGCTAAATGAACCGGTTAATTCTGAAATTTTCTGAATGTTATTTTCGGTACAATAATTTTCTAAATCGCTTATCATTTTTCCCGAAGCGGTCGGATCAATAAAATTTAATGTTCCAATTTGTACCGCTGATGCACCGACAATCATAAATTCAACTACATCTTTCCAATTCATTATTCCACCAACTCCAAATATAGGAATGTCAACTTTTTGTTTTATCTCAAGGACTTTAGCTAATGCAATTGGTTTTATCGCCGGACCTGACAAGCCACCAAAGACATTAAATATTTTGGGTTTACGTGTATTTATGTTGAATGAAGTTCCGACTAAAGTATTGATTGCCGATACTGCATCTCCGCCTTCTTCTTTCACAACTCTTGCAAATTCTGAAATGTAAGAAACATTCGGTGATAATTTAACAATTATTGGTTTGTTAGTGACGGCTTTCACTTTTTGAGTAATCTTTCCAACCGCAATCGGATCATTTCCGAATTGAAGTCCACCCTCTTTTACATTTGGACATGACACATTAATCTCAAATCCTTTTATAAATTCTTCACTCGTCAGTAGTCTTGTACATTCAACATATTCTTCGAGAGTGCTTGCTGCTATATTGCAAATTAAAGGTACGTCAAACTTTTTTAAGAAAGGAATTTTTTCTTTTAGGAATTCTTCTACTCCAACATTTTGCAAACCGATAGCATTCAACATTCCCGCTGGGGTTTCAACTATTCTTTGAGGTGGATTACCCTTTCTTGGTTTTAAGCTTAATGATTTTGTTACAATACCACCAATTTTGGTTAAGTCAATGAATTCTGAAATTTCATTTCCATATCCCACAGTTCCAGAAGCTAATAGAATCGGGTTTCGAAATTTTAATGAACCGACTTGAACAGATAAATCAACTTTGCTCATATCACCACATCCCGGATATTAAAAACGGGTCCATCTTTACAAACTAAATAATATCTTTCCGGATGATTAACGGCTTCAATTGGACAACCCTGACAAATACCAAACCCGCATGCCATTGCACATTCAGTTGATGCTTCGCATTCAATATCATTTTTAACCGTAAACTCTTTTAAAGCACGAAGCATAGCATTTGGTCCACAAGCAAATATTTTTGGTTTAAATGATATTATTGATTTCAAATTCTCTTTAAGCAAAGCGACAACAGTTCCATTAAATCCAAGTGACCCATCATCAGTTGAGACTAAAATATTTTTCATCCCATATTGAATTACATCGTGACTTGATCTACCGCCAACAAAGCATTTGATATTTTTACTATCATCAAGTTTTCTAACTAAGTATGGAAATGGTGCTGCACCTAATCCTCCCGCAACAATAACCGCAGTTTCATAATTTCCACCCAAATTAAAACCAGTTCCAAGCGGGCCAAGAATATCGATAGTGTCCCCAATGTGTTTTTTTGCAAGCAGCTTAGTACCCTCACCCAAAATATTAAACATTAAGAAGAGTGAATCATCCTCCACATCGCAGATGCTGAATGGTCTGCGGAGCAATGGATAATTAGTTTCAGATACTTTAACATTTAAAAATTGTCCGGGTTGAATAACCGATGCTATTTCAGGACAATGAACTTTAGTAAGGAAAATGTTATTGTCTAAGGCGATTAGTTTTTCTAACGGTGCATTATAGATGAACACAATAACTCAACTTTATTGAATAATAAATGAAGATTAACTTCTGTATGGTATAATTTTGGGCAGGCTAGACTCTGGCCTAAACATTTATTATTAACTTACGATCAAAATTAACAAAAATTTTGCTAACATCTATTCAACATCTTGAATAACCTAATATACTTTCAATAAATGAAAATCCACATCAAAATTAGAAAAACTAAAAGGCATATTAGTATAGATTTCATAATTTTGCAGAGAGTCAAATTTCGTTTATGAAAATTAACCACATGAATACTTGAACTTAATAATGTTAAATATTTAATAAAGCACGGAGGAATTAAAATGAAAAAACTAAGTAAATATTTTTTTGAAGGATTGATAGTTGTGATCCCGGTAAGTATCACAATTTATCTGCTGTACATTATTTTTATTCAGATAGATGGATTATTCAAGTTTAAATATCCGGGCATAGGATTTTTAATCACAATGGTTGGAATTCTAGTAATCGGATTTATTGCATCACACTTTTTAACTAAAGGATTTATCGTTCTGATTCACAATCTTTTTAATCGTGTACCACTTGTGAAAATTATTTATATATCAATAAAGGATTTGACAGAAGCATTATTTGGTGAAAGGAAAAAGTTTAATCAACCAGTATCGGTTAGAACGTCGAATGATAACGGTGTGGAGCTATTGGGATTTATAACTGAAGAAAATCCTGACTTCCTTGGAGAAAAGGATAAAGTCGCGGTTTATATTCCGCAAGCATATAACTTTGCAGGAAACTTAATTTTAGTGCCAATTGAAAATGTGAAGAAGCTAAATGTAAGTGCAAAAGAAATGATGACGTTCATCGTTTCCGGTGGATTAAGCACGAGTAATTGGTGAAAGTATTTCTAACTTAAAATATATCGGTTAGTCAGAAAGTATCTCCGTACTGCTACAAAAGGTTATAATGGCTTTTCCTCTACCATGTCATAAATCTTATCTATCTCTTTTTGCAGTTCAATTGTTTTTGAAAGTGCGGTTACAATTTTACAGTAGGTTTGTACTTCTTCTAAACTAAGCGTTCTTTCTTTTCTGTCTTTTAACCATTTCTCGCAGACTTGATAACCGCCAATTTGATATTTCCAAACTTCTTCTTTTATGCCATCAAAAAACTGCCCTTTGCTTATCCAAACTTTTTCATCTTCATATTTTGGTTTTTCTACTTTATTGGTTCCGCTTTTGGGAAACTTGGAAATAGTTATATCCAAATCTTTTGATTTGAGCAAATGTAAATCCGCAAGCTGCTTACCGAGTTTGCCAAGTTGAATAAAGAGCTTGTAATTTTTTGTAAACGGAATACGAGGGAAATCTATCTTTAAGAATTGTGTGTATTTTGTGCGATAAGTAGTGCTGTAAAGAATTGCATAGATGTAATAGAAAATATCCTTAGAACCGAATCCTTTAATTTCTTTATCTCCATCGAATGGATTTAAAAATGGTTTTTTATAATTCTTCTCTAAAATATTTCTTACTTCGAGTGAGATATTTGACAATATCGCTTCATATTCTACTTCAGGTTCAAACATCAGTAATTGAGTAAGAACTGCTTTTTTCTTTGGCTCTGCCTTTGTTTTCCGATAAATGTAGAGCGGGAAAAGATATCCACTACCATACTTTCCAGCAGTACCAGTAAGATTAAACTCAATAATTTTATCAGTAATAAAAATGTGTCTAAATTCTAATCCAGTTTGTCTTGAAGTTACAAGCCCAATATTCTCTTGAAGTAACTGATCCATTACTTCTCTTCTTGTTCTTTCAATCATCTCATCGTGGTATAAAATCCAGCGTTCATCAAAAGGACGGTAAAGAATTTTTTTTATAGAATCTTTCCAGTCCAAATCTTTTTTAAGTTTCTCTCTTTGGTCTTTTATTTTCCAACTTTGGTTTTCTGACAAGCCAAAACTTCTTTTAAGAATTTCATCATCAATTTTCGGATTTATAAAATCTCTAATTCTTCTTTCAAGGGTCGGTTTGTCGAAATCTATCACGAAATTATCTCTTGCGGTTACAATACCCACGCTATTTATAGGAAATATTTCAGTTATTTTATTAAAGGAATAATAGTGATTTGCTAACTTATCATCAGTCGGAATAAAAAGATAAAATTCAGGATGAGGAGCAACCTTTTTCCATTTTACATTTTTAATATTGTGCTTATCGAGCCAATCGTATTTAGATTCTCTTAATCCGTAAATCTCTTGATGATATACTTGTTTCTTTTTTCCATCTTTATACTTAATAAAAAAAGCTATGGCAATGCCTTGCTGAATCTCAAAAACATTTTCGTCTTTACTTCCATCCGGTGCCTTTTCTTTCTTTAAACTATTGCCGTGTAAGTCGAGGATATAGATTTCATCAAAACTGTTCATTAGGGATTGGCGCATTCCACGAAAAGTTGGGTTATCGAGATAACTATGGTTTGTAATAAAACCGAGAACGCCCTCACCGGCTTGGTCAATTTTCCACTGGGAAAAGCGGATAAATTTAACATAATCATCTTGTAACCATTTGGGATTTTTTTCACCAAGCGGTTTTCCGTCAACTTGATAATACTCTTTAATCTCTTTGGAAATCCATTCACCAGTATTTGAAGAATGTCCCGAATAAGGCGGATTACCAAGCACAACAAGAATTGGAACTTGCTTTTTTACTTTTCCGGCTTCATGGCTTTCTGTAGAAAGTGATGACATTCCGGGAAACTTCGTTTCTTCAAGCTCTTTCATATCGAGAGTATTGGTTAGATAGTATTTCACCCGTTCATCATCTTCCATTTTATAGCCGAGTTCTTCAAGAAGGAAAGCTATTTTCATATGCCCGATAGCGTAAGGAGCCATCATCAGTTCAAAAGCATAAAAGTTTTGTAGTATCTGATCTTTGATAAGATTCTTGACGGCACCTTTACCATATTTGTTCACAAATTCTTCAACAGCAACTTCAATGGCTTTAGCCATAAAACTAAGTGTACCGCCGGCTGGATCTAACAACGTTACATCTTTAGAAGAAAGTCCGTCCGGCATATTAAATTTTTCTTTAAGTATCTGATGAAGCGAATGAACAATAAAAGAAACACCGGGCTCGGGCGTAAAATATACACCACGCTTTTCTCTTGTTGCGGGATCGTATTCGGCAAGGAAAGTTTCATAAAAATGGAGAACCGGATCGCTTCCTTTTCCTTCGTGATAATAGTGATCGAGTATTTTCTTTGCATCCGATACCGCAAGCACATCGGCAATGTCATCTATAATTATTTCCATCTGTTTTGGAATGTCCTCTAAAGAGATGTATTTGAATATATCTCTGAGAATGCCAATAGATTTTGGAATGTAAGAGTAAGCGGATCTTCTGTTAAATTCATCTCCAGCACGGAGTCGCGCGGCAAACAAGCCGTAAGTAATTGTCTGAGAATATAGATCGGCAAACTCATCATCGGAAATTCCCGCAATCAGGAATTCTTTGAACGCATTATAAAACCCATGAATTGAATCGTTGTTATTTTTCAACTCCTCGCTTACAACTTCATCCTTTAGGAACTTAGTTCTTTTTGCTAATTCTACAGCAAGTGTTTTAGCGGTGTAAGTTCTAGGAATAGAGAAATCTAAAAACCTTTCGATCAGTTCAAAAAGTTTATCTTCGTTTTCAAGAGGTGGAACTGTAGAAAGTTTTTTAATAACATAAGGCCGAGCAATTAATATATGTTCAATCCGTTGGCCGTTTCTATATAAACGGAACTCTGTGAAGTTCGTTAAAATAACATTCGGGAAAGTTGATAAATATCTTTGGAGTTGTTCGGAATCCTCAACTCTGTCTAAATCAGCGCCTAAATCTTTTGCTTCAATGTAGCCAATGATTTTTTGTTTTCCATCCCAAATTCTGAAATCTGGATTTCCAGCTTCAGTTTTTTTAGGGAGAATAGTAACATCAATTTTCTTTTTTCTTTCCGTTTGAGAAAATTCTCGAAGAAAGTCGGCAAGATGTTCGTAATAAGATTCTTCTCTTGCGTCGCCTTTTTGGTATGTTCTGAATAGAGCAGCTAAATATTTCTTAGCCATGATTGGTTTCTAATTTTTCAGTTTTACTCGAACTCAATACCTATCCAGCTTAAACTTCTCGCCGAGATAAAGCTTGCGCACTTCAGTATCTTCTGCGAGGGTTTTTGCATCGCCGGATTTGAAAATAACACCATTGATTAAAATATAACCTTTATCCACAATGCTTAATGTTTCATGAACGTTGTGGTCGGTAATTAAAACTCCAATTCCCCTATTCTTAAGATTTGCCACTATGGTCATAATATCTTCAACGGCAATAGGATCCACTCCCGCAAATGGTTCATCAAGTAATATAAAATTTGGATCCGTTGCAAGTGCACGAGCAATCTCAGTTCTTCTTCTTTCGCCGCCGCTAAGTTGAAAACCGATGCTCTTTCGGATTTGAGCAATTCCTAAATCTTCTAAAAGCTGTTCGCATTTTTCTTTCCGCTTTTTATTAGGAAGACCAATCATTTCAAGTACTGCCAATAAATTATCCTCTACGGAAAGTCTTCTGAAGATTGAAGCTTCCTGAGGAAGATATCCAATTCCCATTCTCGCCCTTTTGTACATTGGAACATTGGTTATCTCTTTGTCATCGAGAAAAACTTTTCCTTTGTTCGGTCTTATCATCCCAACGATCATATAAAAAGTTGTGGTTTTTCCGGCACCGTTCGGACCAAGCAAACCGACAATCTCTCCCTTGGAAACTTCAACAGATGCTTTATTAACAACTGCACGCTTTTTATAAATTTTAATTAAGTCTTCGCTTCTAAGTTTTGTTGATGTCATGCTAATGATTTTCTTTCATATCGTTTTGTATAGATTTCAGAAGTTCTGTTTTTTCCGGTTTGTTAGTAAATATAATATACTGCGGAAGCAAGTAAGTCGGCTCATTTCCTTCAACCATATTTTCAGGATAATAATCACTCGTTGGTGAACCGAATAATCTTACTTCACTTACCTGATTATCTGTGAAGCATATATCTGCCGATTGTGAAGACGATTTAGTCAAACCGTTTGGTGTATCTTCATCATAAAGGTAATAAATGCTGTAAACAGTGCCGAATATTTCGGTTTTATTAATCTTACCTTCAATAAAGTCCACGATGATCTTCTCACCTGAGACCTGATCGAATCTATTTTGATAAATATAATGGTGCGAATGGACGAAAGAGTTGTTGTTTATTTCAACCAGCCGGATTTTACTTTCCCTCAAGTAAATTATAATTGAATCGCCTGTGATCTGTGAATTTTCATACCAGATTATCGGTTGAAAAGATTTCTCTCCCATTTTCTTAGTGACGATTTTATCTTCATCCTTAAAGTAAATCGTGTAATCATTTTTAGATAAAAATGTGCCACGTACAATTTCAACTGAATCTCTAGCTTCAAAAATATTTGATGTATCGCGGTAAGATTCCATTACAAGTGCTTTTATAATCAAAGTATCAATTGCAATTGAAGCTGTGTCCAATTCGGCTGCTGTGTAAAGAGTATCAAGCTGTTTTGTATAGCTTGTATCAACTTGAATGAAAATTGGGTTTTTATTTATTACGGTATATTTTCTTTGCGCATAATCTTCAAGATGATCACCGTAAATGACAATATTGTTCATATTATTCGTGATCTTCACCCGATTCGAAGCAAATGTAATTCGTGATCCGCGGTAATGTTCAAGTGTGTCAGCCGTGATTATGTTTTCGGAATCAATGATCTTAACATTGCCTATTGCTACTGCACGATTTTGATTTTTGTAATAATTCAGCGCATTGGATGTCAGAGTTGTTGCTGTATCATAAAGCTTAACATTATCCTGGAAGTATGCTCGATCTTCATTAAAATAATAGTCTCCTATATCAGCGGTGAGAATCACCTTCTTATCATCAAGCTTAACTTTTGATTTTGTTTCTGCCTTTTTGAGATTACCGTAGTAAAATCCACTTTCGGTTGTGATGGTTAAATTCTCCTGAACAACAATAACATTCCCAATCAGCTCGGCATTATTTTTTAACATAAATTGGATTGCTTTATTACAAGTAATTGTGATGTTACCTTGTTTTAAAACAACATCTCCATAAACTTCTCTTATTGCTTCACCATTCAAAACTTTACCGACGAGACTATCGCCCGAGACCGTCATATACTCTGTACCAGCATTTTGAGCAAAGATGTAAAGTGAAGCGAAAATTATTAAGAGAATTATTTTCATCAATATTTTCTATCCATGGCAATAATCAAAGAGTATCTCTCTTTGAAACGTAAGTAACATTGTAAATAACATAATTATCCAAACTCTGATCCGATTCAAATCCATAGCCTTCAATTTTCTCAACCGAAGTAAGAATCGTAACAAACTTATTTGATACTATTTTTCTATCATCATTTCGCCACATTAATTCTTGAGTTATTAAAGTAATACCGCTGTCATTAACTGCAACCACACTATCAATTGCATAGAGGTTACGAGTAATATCATCAACTTTCCCACGTTTGGATGTTAATGTAGTAGCTATGGTTTCAAGATCATTATAAAACTCGACCCTAATGTTGCTATCTAATAAAGTTTCCCGGGCACCTGTAAACATTTTTAAATGTCCGGCATGCAAAACAGCTTTTGTTTTACCTGAATCCGTAAAGAAAACTTTTGAATTCCAGCTTTCTTGTGCAGGCAGTTCTTCAACTTTTAATGCGGTATTTATTGATGGTTTGACCTTTTCATCATCACAACCAATAAAAAATGCAACAAGAATCAGCAGAGCTAATAATTTCATCTTTGCTGTAAGCCGAGATTAATTAAATCGTGTAAGTGAACAATACCGATTGGTTTGCTTTCATCATCGGTAATTATCAGGGAAGTAATTTTGTAGTTTTCCATTTGCTGCAGAGCAAATGATGCGAGATAATTTTCTCTCAAAACTTTCGGTTTTCTAGTCATAATATCTTTTGCAGTGAGATCTTTGATGTCTAATGTTTTTTCGAGAAGCCTTCTCAAATCTCCATCTGTAATAATTCCTGTAAGAAATCCACGATCATTTATAACACAAGTGGTCCCTAATCTTTTAGAAGTAATTTCGATTATCACATCTTTCAGCGATGCATCTTCTTTAACTATCGGAACTTTTTCATCCTTTATCATTATCTCGCTGATTTGCAGCGACAATCTTTTACCCAAACTTCCACCAGGATGCAGGAAAGCAAAATCTTCAATGGTGAAATTTCTTTTTTGAAGAAGTGAAACAGATAGAGCATCACCCATTGCCAAAGTTGCAGTTGTTGATGCTGTCGGAGCTAAATCATGTGGACAAGCTTCCTCTTTAACGCTGATATTTAAGAATATATCGCATTCTTGAGCAAGCCGGGAATTTCCGCTTCCGCACATTGCAATCATCTTAACACCTAATCTCTTAAGCATTGGAAGCAAGTTTGCAACCTCTTCAGTATTACCGCTTTTGGAAATCAGTATTACCACATCCTCTTTTCTAACCATGCCTAAATCACCATGAAGTGCATCTGTAGGATGAAGATAAATTGCCGCTGTTCCTGTAGAATTTAATGTTGCTACAATTTTGCGTGCAATCAATCCTGATTTACCCATTCCTGTTAAAACAACTCTGCCTTTCGATTCGCTGATGACATTTATTGCCTTAACAAATTGATCATTGATGCTTTCCGATAAATTCGCTACAGCTTCGGCTTCAATACGAATTACCTCTTTCCCTTTTTTAATTATTTCATCTGATGTCACAGATATTTATCCTTTTAAAAATAATTAGGCTGAAAATTTTTTTATTCTCTAAAGTAAATTATTTTCATATTTACCAAGCACTATAAAAACTAATAACCTTTAACAACTTTATCAATCTTCTGTAGTTCTTCCAAAATATTTTTAAGCTTGTTCAACGGAAGCTGGCTATCCGCATCACTCAACGCTTCTTTGGGATTTGGATGAACTTCAAGGAAAAGTGCATCAATTCCAACTGCCACGGCGGCTTTGGCAAGCGGTAAAATAAATTTTGGCTGACCACCGCTAGTGTTTCCCGCACTGGGTAGTTGAACTGAATGAGTCGCATCCATCACGACTGGATAACCTAATTCCTTCATTATTACTAATGAGCGCATATCCACAACAAGATTATGATAACCAAAAGTAGTTCCTCTTTCCGTAAGCATAATATTTTTATTACCTGTAGATTTAACTTTATCGGCAGCAAGCTTAATATCTTCAGGTGCCAGAAATTGACCTTTCTTTATGTTCACAACTTTTTTTGTGATGCCGGCGGCAATAAGCAAATCTGTTTGTCTGCAAAGAAATGCCGGGATTTGAATTACATCAACGTACTTAGCAGCAATTGCCGCTTCTTCTGCTGTGTGAATATCTGTGAGCAACGGAATGTTAAACTTCTCTTTTACTTTGAATAAAATTTTCAGAGCTTCATCATCACCAATTCCTGTAAAAGATTTCCCGCTTGTCCTATTAGCCTTTTTATAGCTTGATTTGAAAATCAGAGGAATATTTAACTCGTTGCAAATTGATTTTATTTGCTTTGCCGTTTGCATGATCATTTTTTCATTTTCAACGACACATGGACCGGCAATCAAAATGAAAGGGTGATTATCTCCAATGATGATGGAATTTAGTTGTATCATTTATATAGCAGCAATTCTATTAGTTAAAGTGTTGGTGTAAATATAATTATTTCATCGTATTTAATGAACTTAAGCCAAAATGTGTGTTAAAAGTCTCAAGCGCATTTTTTATCTTTTGAATTTTAGAGTGAAAATTGTATAATCGACATCAAATTTCATTCGATTCACTATTTATCATCAATAAATGAAAAGACTATTTGCGGACAAATCTATATTAAGAATTAAATTTATAATTTTCACTCTGACTTTTCTTTGTTTTCATTCTGCTAATTCTCAGCCGAAAGAAGCCATGAACTCCTCAGAGATTAAGTTAGCACTTAAAAAGCTTAATGTGCTCGGGAGTGTTCTTTACATCGCAGCTCATCCTGATGATGAGAACACTGCAGTGCTGTCTTATTTTTCATCGGGAAAATTATTAAGAACAGGTTATCTATCATTAACTCGCGGTGATGGCGGGCAAAATCTAATTGGCAGCGAGCAAGGTGATCTGCTCGGATTAATCAGAACAAACGAATTACTCGAAGCAAGAAAAATAGATGGAGCGGAGCAATTTTTTACACGAGCGATCGACTTCGGCTACTCAAAATCACCTGAGGAAACATTTACTATCTGGGATAAGCAGAAATTATTATTCGATGTTGTTTGGGTTATCAGAAAATTTAAACCCGATATAATCATTGCAAGGTTTCCAGCTAACGGAGATGGAGGTCATGGTCATCATACTGCTTCGGCGATTCTTGTTGAGGAAGCATTTCGACTTGCCAGTGATCCGAATAAATTTCCCGAACATCTTCGATTTGTAGATATCTGGCAGCCAAAAAGACTTTATTGGAATGCTTGGACTCCCCTTTTAGAAAACCGAAAAGAAGATCTTTCCAAGTTTATCTCAATTGATTTAAGCAGCTTCAACAAGCTATTAGGGAAATCCTATTCCGAAATATCAGCTCTAGCCCGCACGCTTCATAAGAGTCAAGGTTTTGGTTCATCCGGAAGACGAGGTGAAACATTGAATTATTTCAGTTATGTGCTTGGTTCAAAAGCAGATAAAGATCTTATCGATAATATTGATTTAACATGGAATCGCGTTCAAGGTTCACAAAAAGTTAAAGAGCTTTTATTGGATGCTGAGAAAAACTTTGATGAAGAAGATCCTTCGAAAAGTCTGCCTGTCTTAGTTGAAGCTTATAAGGAATTGTCCTCGCTCTCTTCGAGTTATTGGAAGGAAGCTAAACTAAATGATTTGCAAAATGTTATTCGTTCTTGTGCTGGAATTTGGATTGAATGTATTTCCTCAGATAAATCTGGAGCATTAGGAGATCAAGTTGATATAACCGCTGGTATTGTCAACCGGTCCTCATATCCAATTACTTTAAAGAGCATTAAGTTAAATTTTCTTGATACAGCGTCATCTATCAACAAGGAACTCATGCCTGGAAAGTTTGTCTCTCAAAACATCAAAGCAAATTTGCCGGGTGACTTAAAGTTTTCCAATCCTTATTGGCTAGACCAATATCACCCAGAAGGGCTTTACGAAATTAAAGATGTTACTCTTACAGGAGTTGCCGACTTTAGAAATGAACTCAAATGCCAATTCACTTTGTTATTTAATGACACAGAAATATTTTATGAAACTCCGGTCTACTTCAGGTGGACTGATCCTGTTGATGGTGAGAAGTATACTTTATTTAATGTTTCACCTCCAGTTTCTGTATGGTTAAAGAATAAGACAATCGTTTTTCCTAATCAAGAAAGCAAAGAACTGAAGTTTGCTCTAATCAGTCATTCAAATAATGTTAATGGGGATGCTAAATTAATTTTACCAAAGGATTGGAAGGTTGAACCAAGCAGCATTTCATTCAATCTGAAAAGCAAAAATGAAGAGAAGGAATTATTATTTAGAATTGATCCTCCAGAGCAAAACTCAACAGCCGTTCTATCATTTGAAATCAGCACCAATAATGGCACCTCCGACAGGGAAATTATCCAATTAAATTATAAACATATTCTGCCGCAGACTTATTTTCCAAAAGCCGAGATAAAATTAGTTAAAGTGGATCTTGAGAAAAAAATAAATTCTATTGGATATGTTATGGGCGCCGGAGATGATATTCCAGAGTATCTCAAACAAATAGGTTATAACGTTACTCTGTTAACTGATGACGATCTGGAGTTATCCTCACTAAACAAATACGATGCAATTGTTTCCGGAATTCGCGCCTACAATACAAGAGAAAAACTCCGATCATTTAATTCTAACCTGTTGAAATATGTTCAATCCGGTGGAACGTTGATTGTACAATACAACAACAACCGGGAATTAGTCACGGATCAGATTGGTCCATTTCCATTTACAATTTCAAGAGATCGGGTCACGGAAGAAAACTCACCTGTTAGTTTCATAAATCCAAATCATCAGTTGCTGAATTTTCCGAATAAGATTATTCCTGCTGATTTTGATGGATGGATTCAAGAACGAGGACTGTATTTCGCCGATAAATGGGATCCTAAATATAAAACAGTTATTAGCTGCAATGACAAAGGTGAATCAGAAAAAAGTGGTGGTTTGCTTTATACAAAATATGGCAAAGGCGTTTTTATTTACGCAGGATATTCGTTCTTTAGACAGTTACCTGAAGGTGTTCCCGGTGCTTACAAATTATTTGTGAACTTAATTTCAGCTAACAAAAGTAAATGATAATTTCAGAATTCATTTGATGACATCGACAAAAGAACAGAATAATTCCAAAAACTCTCAAGAAGATACTCCGCCAATTTTCAAAAGTTGGTTAAGCTGGTATTCAATCGTTCTCGCCATTTTATTCATCGAACTAATTCTATTTTTCATTATTGCTAAGGTATTTTAGTGAGCACCATTGATTGGATAATAATGTGCGGCTTCCTCACTTTCGTTGTTATTTACGGTGTTTGGAAAACCAGGAAAACTAAAGATCTGAATGACTATATCCTTACCAGTAAAACAACTCCATGGTACATTGTCGCAATATCAATAATGGCAACTCAAGCGAGCGCAATTACTTTTCTTTCAACACCTGGGCAAGCTTATGTAGACGGAATGCGATTCATTCAATTCTACATTGGATTACCGATTGCAATGGTCATATTATCAATTACCGCCGTTCCACTTTACCATAAATTAAATGTTTATACAGCTTATGAATATCTCGAGCATCGCTTCGATTTAAAGAATAGAATTCTTGGCAGTGTTTTATTTCTGATTCAAAGAGGATTAGCTGCAGGATTTACAATTTTTGCACCATCATTAATTATTTCCTTAATTCTCAACTGGGATATCAACATCACGATTGTGTTGGTTGGCGTTCTTGTAATAATTTATACAACGGTCGGTGGAACAATTGCAGTTAACAAGACTCATATTCAGCAGATGGCAATAATTTTTATCGGGATGATTGCCGCATTCATTACGATTATTTATATGCTGCCGGAGAATGTTTCGTTTTTTAATGCCGCAGTGATTGCAGGCAAAATGGGCAAACTGAACACTATAGATTTTTCTTTCAACTTTGATGATCGTTATACTTTTTGGTCGGGACTGATTGGCGGTACTTTCTTAATGTTATCATATTTTGGAACCGATCAGTCTCAAGTGCAGCGTTATTTGGGAGGAAGCTCAATCACACAAAGCAGATTAGGTTTGCTTGTGAACGGAATCGTAAAAATCCCGATGCAGGTTTTTATTTTATTCACCGGTGTAATGGTATTTGTTTTTTATCAGTTCATTACTCCTCCCCTTTTCTTTAACCCGGCAGGCATTAAGCTAGTTGAGAATAGTATTTTTGCCAATGAATATCACTCGATGAATGAGAAGTACAAGGAACTTAGTTCACAGAAGAGCCAAGAATTGAATTTAATGCTAGATGCCATTAATAAAAATGATGCGGAACAAGAGAAGTTATCGCTCGCTAAAGTTGAGAATGCACAAAGTTCTATGTCAAATTTGAGGAGTGAATATCAAGATTTAATGAAAAAGGAGAATCAAAAAGCTGATACAAACGATACCAACTATATTTTCTTAAGCTTTGTTACAAATTATTTGCCAATCGGGTTGATCGGGCTTGTGCTTGCCGCCATTTTCTCCGCATCAATGTCTTCCACTTCAGCCGAATTGAATGCGCTTGCTTCGACAACCGTTATAGATATTTATAAAAGAGTCTTCAAAAGAGATGCAACCGATCATCACTATGTATTTGTTTCAAAAATCTCAACGGTCTTGTGGGGAGTTTATGCAATTGGGTTTGCACTTTTTGCGAATAAGCTTGGTTCTCTAATTGAAGCCGTAAATATTCTCGGTTCAATTTTCTATGGAACAATTCTTGGAATTTTTCTTGTAGCATTCTATTTTAAAAAAGTGAAAGGAACTCCGACTTTTATAGCTGCAATAGTCGCCGAGATAACAGTTCTATGCTGCTTCTTTTTCACCGGAATTCCTTTTCTTTGGTTTAATGTAATTGGATGTGTATTAGTAGTAGTGACTGCAATTTTAATTAATCAAACTAAAGTTGAACGCTTGTTCCGGTAAAATATTCATACAAGCTAAACTAAAAATATTAAAAACCTTCCGATAGAGTGATAAGGTTTTGATGCTTTACGTTAAGTGGTTACTAAGGTTAGATAAAATAGAGATAAGGTTTTGCATTCTGTCTAAAAAAATGGATCACCAGTAACATAAATTACTTTGAATACTCAAAGACAAAAATTGCAGAAACTTAATCGAAACTATAAACCTTAGTAAGTTTATCCAGCGAATAGTTTTTTAACCTTATCAGCTTATTATAAATCAATAAATGGTTCTACTCAGAAGGTGGTTTTTATATTTAAGTGTACAGTATTATCAATTAAATAAATTTCTCAGAACTTTTGAATTTTTTCAGCCAAAGGCTGATCCGCATTTGGTGGAAATTTTTCATTTTTAATTGCACCTTGTTGCACTATGTTTAATAAAAAACTATGAGGAACTTTAAATGTTAATGCCAATTGGTGACGATAACAGCGATCGCAGATTAAAACCATTGATCAATTATCTGCTGATTGCTGCAAATATTTTTGTTTTTATTTTTTTCCAAGGACTCGGTACAAATGAGAAGTTCACCTATGCTTTTTCGACTGTACCTGAAGAAATTGTTTCCGGGAAAGATGTTGTAACTGAAGATCAAATGTACGAGGACCCTGTAACTGGTGAAAGATTTAGAGTATCAGGATTGCAGCCCACTCCAATATCAGTTTACATTACACTCATCACCTCAATGTTTATGCATGGAGGATTTACTCATATCTTCGGTAATATGCTTTTCTTGATGATATTTGGCGATAATATTGAAAACCGGCTCGGGCACTTACGATATTTAATTTTTTATTTATTAGTTGGAATAATCGCTTCATTAGCTCATGTATTCGTTAGCGTATCGCTTGGAAGCAGCACACTAATTCCTTCATTAGGAGCTTCTGGTGCCATCTCAGGAGTATTAGGCGGCTATCTACTGCTATTCCCTAAAAGAAGAGTCCGTGTTGTAATGTTTTATCAAATCATGGTTGTTCCCGCAATCGTTGCAATTGGAATTTGGTTCGCCTTCCAATTGATAAATGGAATTGGAATTTTAGGCAGTTCGCAAGGCGGCGGTGTTGCTTATGGTGCTCACATTGGTGGTTTTATTGCCGGCTTATTCTTAATTAAATTTTTTGCGATTGGAAGAAGGTGAATGAAAGGAACTAAAGTTATATTTAAAGAGGAACACCGATAAATTATCGTATCTCTTTGGGGAGTTTCTTAGAAAATATTTGCTCGATGTGAAGACACTTTCAGTTTGAGGTACGGGTTATACCAGATTTTTATTTTAAATATTTTGGATTCTTTATAAGCATTTCCCAAGCCCAAGGTTGAATATTAAATGGAAACTTTAATTTAGGTCCCCGACTTATATTTGAAGATATATACAGAACATTATTAGATTTAAGACCCATTGCAATACCATTTCGATAACTAAAATTTCTTGTCTTTGTATCGTTGAAAATATATTCTCGCAATAATTCCTTTTCGTCTTTTGAAAGATTCTCAAGTATATACTTGTAAGTTTCCTCATTTTTTAGGGGGTCAAGTTCTTCATCTTCATTCGGCATAGTCGGCTCAGTAAATCCTTTTTGATTATTTAATATCTCCTCCATCTGTCTCTTTGAAGAATTCCGAAAATGATAAATGATCAATATTAAGCTAAGGAGAAGAACAAGTATTAAGTTGATTAACCATTTAAATGTGATAAACTTCCCAACTGATGAATACATATCATTTGTGATATCAGCAAGTAAACTAGAGATAATCAAAAAGATTAGTCCAAGGATAATACTGATGACGATAGTTCTCTTTTCATTTTTCATATGACCAAAGGTATAATGGCGTGTTATGTTAAAATAAAACAGCCATAATTAAGATACTATTTTATCTGGTTGACTTTTTACTTATTAAAGAGGTTATATTGCGCAATCTTTAACTAGATAAAACCTTAATTTCTTCTGTATGAAATTCTTCTAATGGCTCTATATCTAAATTCAAATAATTCAAACTATTAGAAAATACTTCTTCCTTTTCATTAATCTGTTCCCCATTTTCAATTTTATCAATAATGTATTTATTTGCTATTGTAAAAAAAGCTGGATCAAGTTCATAGTTACTATATGTTCCACGTAAACTAGCATCTTCTCTACCAGTTATTCTAATCGAAATAGTTTTTACAGTCAAATTCAATATTTTGTTAGATTCTTCAAGAGAATCTTTTAACACATAAGTAAAATTCATTTGGAAGTAATCTCCAAAAGGATTTGTTCTTTTTTTAGTTAAGAATTGCAAATACATCACAGTAACCTCATCTTTATAAATTAGATTTAAACGTGAATAAACTTTTTCCCAATATTTTGAATCATTATGAACAAATTCAATACAAAAGTCCAAGAAAGAATCAACAGTTTCCGTTTTCTTAGAAAAAAAAATTCTCATTTCCTTTGGCATTTCATTATCATAAAGTAATTCAAATTCCTTATCCCGATACTCAGAACTTCCATAAGGAAATTTTATAAGTTCACGAAATGCGTTATTTGGAATAAATGACCTAAAAAAAATAAAGATTGCTCCACCATCTTCAGAAGCATACTTTTAAATTCTGCTAGTTTATTTTCGGTGAGATTTTCGGTTTTATAAACTCTGTGCGCGGTTAATAGTTTTAATGAATTTTCAATATCAAAAATATCATAACCTTTTAATGCTGAATATGGATAATAATGTATGTTTACTTTCTCTCGTTTTATTAAGAGGTCTGAATAAATTTTAATTATTTCGTCAGCTAATTCAATTGATATACTTTTCAGACTCATCTAAAGTTCACCTCTAAATACAAGCAATATAACGACTTTGTGCCTAAGCTGCTGCCAAGCACAACAATGATTTATAAAAGTAATTAAATAAAAATTTTAAGAACATTTAATTAAGAGGACACAGTGAACAAAAAACAAAACATGGAACGACCAAACCAAAAAACCAAAAATGCCGAATGCGAAAAGGCAGTCATCTTGAGGCTCGGGTTATGTAGCTTTTTATTTAAAGCCTCTACCGTATCCATAATGTTTTGCTTCTGCTTTTCTTACGATTATCTCATAAGAATCTTCGAAAAATTTTTTATTTACCTTTTGTGTGTATTTATTCCCACAAACCGGGCAAAGATATATTATCATCGTCTCTTTAAACAAATCATTATAAATTTCTTTCATTTCTATTTCAACACGATGCTCTTTACAAAATGGGAAATTTTTAACTTCCCCAGTATTTTTATCAACACGCCAAGCAAATCCATATTGTTCTATAAAAGTAAAAGGATTACGCCTAATCCTTCTTTCATAAGCTTTATATCCAAGAGAGAAACATAATGGAATTAATAAGAACCCTAACAAAAGATGCCATAGGAGCAGGTTTGACGGTGGTTCTCCTATGGTTGTTCGTAATAAATTTGTGGCTGAGTTCCAAATATTATCCTTCAGAGATAAGAATAACAATAAAAGACTTGCGGTTGAGAACATAGCTTGATATATATTTTGCAAAAGACATGCTAAAAAAGATTTGGCGACAAACTTTAGCGATTCTATTATTTTCTTTTTCACTTTATATTATTGTAGTAACTTATATTTGGAGAGCTACATAACGGCGTTGTGCTTAACCCGCAGCCCAGAACAAGACTGCCGAATAGTAGCACAAACATTAATGTTTTAAATAATTTTGTTAAGTAAAACAAAGCCAAACAAGTTAGCCGAAACGGAACGACTAACATTAAAATTATAAAAATGCCGAATGCGAAAACGCTGTCGGGTTGAAGCACTTGTTATGTGGTTTTATTAATTATTTATGTATTTAATTTGATTATCTATTTCTGTTCTAATTTTTGAAACCATTTTCTGTAGCATTAATAATTCATTTTTTTCTAGTAACTGGCGAACTGTTTTTCTACTGTGTGAAAAAAACTCTCTGTAATAAATTTGAATATCATTTGCTGAAGCATCTGAATGAGCAAATTCCTTATCTCTTTCGGTAATTATTCTTTTATGTAATTTATTTTCTTCATCGGTAAAATCTTTTCTCAATTGTGTGTTTATTTCTTCAATATTATTAAATCCATAACTTCGTTTAAAATTTCGTGCATAAGAAATTACAACTGCTATATTAAGAGCATTATGAGTTGGAGTTGCTTCTCTAACATCAAGTTTAAATGGTTCATAGTTTTTTAATTCGTTTATGAGAACGTTTACTTCTTGAAATTCGCTTTTTAAAAGATATAAGTATGATAGTAGGTTTTCTTTAAATTTTTTAAATAAATTATTTATACCTAGTTTATTTTCACTCAAATTCATAATCCTAATTTTATTGATTGTGTTACTCTATCTTGTAAAATATCATTTGATTTTTTTAATTCCATTAGGTATTCAGATTTTTGTTTTTCGTCTTCTTCGTGTTCAGCAAGATCCTTTAAAATTTCTCTATATTTATCAAATGCTTTGTTTCTTCCAATTTTCCCACTCAATACCCAAATAATTGCAATAATGAATAAACAGATAATCCAAGGAATGATAGTAGTATAGAAGGTTAATATTAAACAAGTTATGAATAATGTTATTCTTATAACATCATATATTTTTTGATTCTTTAAAAACAATATAGGCGTTTCGGTTCTAAAGCCAAGATGATAAATTGTAATCCAATTATCAACTTTAATTGAAAACCAAAAGTAAATTAATACAAAAATTATAAAGAGTATATCAAACACAATTTTAACCACATAACTTATACTTATGCTGCATTCACTTGGTTAATTAGGAATGTATATATGCATGCAGCCGCATATATACGTTCCAATATCTTTGAATTTGCTCGATATCCCTAATATTTAAAAATATCCTCTGCATATATATATTCCAGCTTAGTAACAGTCTATCTGATTTTCTTTAACAAAATTCATTCTAAGAAGTTTTCTAAACCAATTTGTTTATCCCACCACAGATCCTCGACCAGATGTTAAAAATTGGAGCGTTGCCTTAACACCACTTGAAACTTACATTTTGGGAAATCAAAAATCACAGGTGGGCTTACGGTTGTAATTCTGCTAAGGGCTATTCTTCTTCGAAAAAGGAGCACCCCTTTAGTTTCGCATCTCGCTGGGGAGTTTCTTAGAATCAATTGCTGGATGCGAAAACGGCTTCCCAGAACCTGATTCGGGGGCGTCCGTTTAATTGGCTATTAGGTAGCTTATTCTGCAAACATTTCCTTTAAAACATTTAGGACTTTAGTTTGTGTTATTTTATTTAGCGTATCTATTTTTTTCATCAGTCTTGATTTATCAACTGTTCTGATTTGATCTAATACAACTTGACCTTGCTTACCATCTACTTTACAAGGAACACGTGTTGGATAATTTCGTAGCTTTGATGTGAGTGGAGCAATAATTACTGTAGCGATATTGTAATTCATTTCATTGGGAGAGATAATTATACATGGACGGGTCTTTTTAATTTCACCCCCTATTGTTGGATCTAAATTAACATAATAAACATCAAAACGAGAAAACATTTACCACTCCCATTCTTCTTTGTCCCACTTTGACTGTTCAACTAATATTTCAGAATCTAATAAAATATCATCTTTATTTTTTGCCATCTTTCTAAATTCTGTTTCCCAGGATTCCCGGTTTTTAGAAATTGGTTTTATTATTATTTGTCCATCATTAACTTCAATTTCGACTTCACTTTTAAGCCCGCTTTCGTCTATTAACGACTTAGGGATTCTTATACCTCGTGAATTGCCGATTTTTATAACTTTAGTTTTCATGTTCTACCTTTTAATAATGTGTCTACAATGTAATTACATTTAGTGGAACAATCAAGCTTAATATTTAGAAGATTTTTTTTCAGGGATAGCCTACCCATGACTTACGCCACCTATGATTGTTGATTAAAGAACATAAATATACATATCGTCAGGCAAGTATGTAAGTAGTTGCACTCACAAGGGATGGACATGTAGATAATTTCTAAATCAAATATATCCATGGATAACACATCCAAAGATCCCCGTCCAGATGTAAAAATAGAAGCGTAGCATTAACACCTTATGAAACTTACATTTTGGAGAATCAAAAATCAAAGCTGGGCTTAATGTTGTGAAGACAAATTGAGAGATAGTATTTAGGTAAGTGGAGAAAGTATAACTGGTAAAATAATAGGCGCCGAAGCGCCTCCGTGTAATTGATCTAACCAAATTTTGGGTGGTTATTCACTGCGATGTCCCATCGTTTCAAATCATCCATAATCTGGATTCCAGATACTACTGGTAATTATCTGAAATATGTTACAAAGTCAGAGTGACTTTCACCTTCCCGTTTTACCTTTCACCAAGATTATAGCTACTTTACCAGCGGGTGCAAATATAGTGGTTATAGTAGCGGCTTGGAAAATACCGTCATCGGTCTCTTTACTCCAGAGCGCCTGAGATCCTTTTTCTTGGTGATCTACATCGAATTCTCCAAGTTCCTTGCTGTACCATGCAACTACCTCTTCGAAAGAGTCGCTGGTCAATAGCTTGATATTCTTCATGTGAGGCGTGTTTATTGGCGGTTGATCCGGATCCTGCTCGGTGCCGGGATATATTGGGAATCCTATATCCAAGTTGTCCGCTGTGGTGGTCTCAATTGACAACTGCTTTGATAAATCTTCAGCATTCTTTTCCTCGGTTGTTTTTTCACTGCACCCAATCATCATGAATAAACTCAGCATAAGAATTGCTGCAATGCTCCCGATCCATATTTTTCCTGATACCATATTCCCTCCCTTTTTGTTCTCTTTAGATTCTCTGTGATTTAACTATTCGGAACTTGTGCAAATCAATTGCCCAATAAGTAATTATTAAACTGCACAAAAATCCCGATGATTAATATTTATTTGTTTGGCTATTGAAAACTTACATTTTGGGATATTAAAAATCAAAGATGGGATTAGTAAAGTAAGACACATTATTATGCATCATGGATTAAAAATAGTGGTTAGGAAGGAGCCGGGAAAGATTCGGAATATTCTTTTACCTTGAAGAAGTGAGTACACTTTTTAGATATGCCAGATTCAACTTACTCAATCGCAGACGAAAATCTGGCATATCTATGTGGTTCTGTTTTAATAATCTTTAATTAACTGGGTTCTTTATCATTATCTCAGTCTTACCTGTCCGCCTAGCACTGATTGAATGATTGGCTGGCGGAATCTTTATCCCTGGCACTCGTGCTGTCCAGAGGTCAGGCTTCCTCTTTATCTTCATCCCCAGTCTCTCCAAAAAGGTACTTAACATACTTATGCTTGATCATTTGAGCTTCCACAATGAAGTAAACATCTTCCGCTATATTTGTTGCATGATCGCCTAATCGCTCAAGCTGTCTGCAAATTACAAGTAGTGCAACGGCAGCTTCAATATTATCTTTATTTTCTTTCATTATGCTGATGAGAATTTGATGATTATCTGCATTGTATTTATCCAGCATGTCATCAGCTTCAATAACTTTTTGTGCAAGTTTCGGATCATTGTTAATGAATGAATCCATTGAATTACGAATCATTTCTTTAACGAGGCTAGCCATCGGAGTAAAATTACTTTTTTCGAAAAAAGCGGGTTTCTTTTTAAGCAGTAAAAAATTTTCCGCAATATTAACTGCAATATCCCCTATTCGTTCGAGGTTGCTGTTTATTGTCATGGCAGACATGATGAATCGTAAATCTGTTGCAACCGGCTGCCGAAGTGCCAAGAGCTTTTGACATGCCTTATCTATCTTTACATCGTACTTATCTACTTTATCATCGCGTTCAATTACCTGTTTTGCAATATCAAAATTTTCTTCATTGATTGCCTTGATAGCTGATTCAAATTGCTCATCAACAAGACTGCACATTTTCAGGATTCGAGTTTTTAGCTTTTCTAATTCTGCTTCAAAATGTCTTTCCATTTTGTATTCTCCTATTTTGTTTTACTAACCGAATCTGCCGGTTACATAATCTTCAGTTTGCTTATTGGAAGGATTTGTAAAAATCTTTGTTGTTTTATCGTACTCAATTAATCTTCCGAGATAGAAGAATGCTGTATAATCGCTTACACGGGCAGCTTGCTGCATGTTGTGCGTAACAATTACAATCGTGTATTTAGTTTTAAGATCATCAATAAGCTCTTCAATTTTTGCTGTTGAAATCGGATCGAGTGCACTTGCCGGTTCATCCATAAGAATTATTTGCGGCTCAACTGCCAATGCTCGCGCAATGCACAATCTTTGCTGCTGACCGCCGGACAAGCTTAACGCAGGTTCATGAAGGCGATCTTTAACTTCATCCCACAATGCCGCTTGATTCAAGGTTCTCTCAACAATTTCATCTAGTACTTTGCGGTCATTTATCCCATTAATTCTGGGTCCAAAAACCAGGTTTTCATATGTCGTTTTAGGGAACAAATTTGATTTCTGGAAAACCATTCCGATTCTTTTTCGGAGATTAACAACATCCAGGTTCTTATCATAAATATTTATTCCATCAATCAATACATCACCAGTAATTTTAACGTTATCAATCAAATCATTCATTCTATTTATTACTCTCAAGAATGTTGATTTGCCGCATCCGGAAGGTCCGATAAAAGCTGTAACCCGCCGAGAAAAAATATCTAGTGTTATATCACTCAATGCTTGCTTTTCAGAATAAAACAAGCTCAGGTCGTTAATTTGTATTTTAGTTTCTTTCATTAATTATCTTCATAAAAATTAAATTACAATCTTCCTAAAATTTTTCTGAAGCGATATCGGAAAATTATCGCTGTAATGTTTAACAAAAAAGTTAAAGTGATCAAAACCAATGTTGAGCCATATTGTATCGGCATTGTCTTTGTCGGATTGGATGATTGCGTTGCAAGAATAAAAATATGATAAGCGAGATACATGAACTGTTCGCCAGGATTTATCATTGGGATGCAATAGTCTCCGATACAAAGATCAACTATCGGCAAACTAGGCAAAAAGAATGCAGCTCCAAGAAATAACACCGGTGCTGTTTCACCCGCACCACGGCTAATAGCCAGGATTGTACCTGTCAGAATTCCCGGTCTTGCTTGAGGAAGAACTACGTTCTTAATTGTCTGCCATTTAGTTGCTCCTAATCCATATGAAGCATCCCGATGCGATTTGGGAACTGAATTCAATGCCTCGAGAGTTGACACGATGATAATCGGTAGAACTAAAACCGCCAATGTTGCCGACGCCCAAATTATTGCAGGCTGCCCAAAGAGTAATCCTGTTTGTAAAACTTCATCTATATTTTTGCCGACAAATAGAATGAAAAATCCTAAACCAAATAGCCCGAATACGATTGAAGGAACCCCTGCGAGATTGTTGACTGAGGTTCTAATTATCCTTGTAAAAATTGTGTCCTTCGCATATTCGTTCAAGTAAATAGCTGAGAAAACTCCTAAAGGTAAAGACATAAGAACCATAATTAGTGTAACCGCTATAGTTCCAAAAATTGCCGGGAATATTCCGCCTTCGGTCATGTTGTTTTTTGGTTCCGAGGAAATAAATTCCCAACTTATAACGCCAATGCCTTCATAAATAATTTTTACAAGAATGAAAGCAAGCATTAGCAGTAAAAATAAAAACAGCAGCCTTGATATGTTGATGAATACAAATCCGGCAAAATCCTTATGCTTGTGTTGAAGTTCTGACATAATGTTAAAAAGTGTTTTTCTTCCTCATTTTGTTAATAATGATCTCGGCAATGAAATTCAGAACAAAAGTAATTGAAAACAAAACTATACCTATTAAGAATAATGAATAGTAATGATCTGAACCTTGAGAAACCTCTCCCATCTCTGCGGCGATAGTTGCAGTCATAGTCCTAACACTCTCAAAAATATTAGTTGTAATATTAGCTGCATTTCCCGCTGCCATGAGGACAATCATTGTCTCACCAACGGCACGTCCAAAACCCAAGAGTATGCTCGCAGAGACGCCGCTAAAAGCTGCAGGAATTATCACCCTGCTGATTGTCTGCCATTTTGTTGCTCCAATTCCATATGAAGCCATTCTAAGATCATTAGGAATTGAATGTAAAGCATCTTCAGTTAAAGAAGCAATGATGGGGATCACCACGAAGGATAGTCCTATAGCAGCGATAAAAGCATTTAAGCGGTTTGTTGGGTTAAAGAGATCATTAAAAAAACTTGCTCCCACAACTAACATTAAAAATCCTAACACTACTGTGGGTATTCCGGCAAATAGTTCTATTATCGGTTTAAGAATTTCCTTTGCTTTAGGATTTGCAATCTCGGATAAATAGATACCCGCTCCCACACCAAAGAAAGTAGATATAATGGTTGCAGGGATCGCAGTTAGTAAAGTACCAAGAATTAAAGGAACAAGTGAATAACGTGGATCCTCAGAGGTCGGGTACCATTCGAACACTTTCATTATAACATTCGCATCAAGCAATCTATTATGATAGATAAAATCGGCTAAGCCTATGTGTTCAAATGCTCTAAATCCCTCCTTAAAAAGAAAAATGAAGATTAGAATTATAAAAACTAAGGCAGCAACTCCATTAAAAGCGAAGAAATACTTTATGATTGCTTCCTTAATTCTTGTGGACTTCCTTATCTTCTTGTTAAATGGTGAAACATCTTCTTTCAAAGGAAGTGAAGCTTCTAGTTGTTCCAATACTTTATTTTGATTTTTTATTTCGTATCCCAACTGATTTTTTTTCTAAATTTTAGTAAACAAAATGAACTGTTAATCTTCCAGTTATTGAAGATTCAAAAGCAGTAGTGCTATTATTCTGGTAAGTTTCCAACAGAACATTGGGAATGATCCGAATATTTTTTTCTGCCAGGAAGCTTAAACCTAAAACGATGAAATTTCTTGAATCAAAATCCACTTTAGAATTGGGATCATAATAATCAAATCTGCCCAGTAAGTTAATGTTTTCTATAATTTGATAATTACCAAAGACTGAAAGCCCAAATCCGTTGAGGGTACTGTAACTTGTTTGATTTGCATTTGATATCGAGTAACCATTCCTGCTCATTTGCAGAATTCCTTCGATGCCGCAGCTGAAATCCTCATCTCTAATTCCAATGAACGCAACAGAAGTGATAACATCATTATTAAGTGACACAACACTTTGATTTGATGAGTTTAACTGGGAAATCTTCGTCCGGAATTTATAATCGCTGTATAGTGTGATGTTCATATCCTTCATTGGAGTTATATTCAAGTGTAAGTATACACGTTTATATTTATCTATCTCGGGACCAAGATTGCTATTATTCGCAAATGTAACCCAATAACTCAGAAATCCCTCATTATCTAATTTTCCTTTTAATGCGAGGCCCATATCTCTTGATGATGCTATGTTTCTCAAGTCCATTATCGTTTTTTCAAGGGATCTAAATTGCCAGTAACTTTCGCTCACTTCAAATGATGGCGGCGGCTGAATTCCAAAAATCAAATCGCTCCCATCAAAAATATTCTTCCATTTCAAGAATAAATCTTTGATATACGGAGTTACACTATTTCCGGTTGAAGATGATTGGTTTGCTTCAAAGCGAACACGTGATTGAAATATTGAAGAGAAATCATAATCGTAAGTGAAAGTTACTCGCCTGAACTCAAAGGCATTAAAATCTTGAACTTCCTTTAGAGCAGTATTTGGCAGCTTTGAATGAACAGTATCCCTCGAAATATTATAGAAATAATCTATAAATGCTTCCCCAGAAATTTTGCCTTTATCTCCATTTTGGGAATATAAACTCGAAAAAAAGAATACAAAGAAGCACAGCCTTCCTATCAGTTTCATTTATCTCTCCAATTTTTCCTGAATCAATCTTTGACCAGAAGATTAATTATTTTGTTTGAAAACAAAATTAATTTTTCGGTGGAAGCGGGATATATTCCATCTGCCTTACAACATCTTGCCCTTCATTCGAGACAATATAATCCAAATATGCTTTTACTTCCGGTTTTACTTTCTGATCAGTATAGCAGTACAAGTATCTTGAAATGGAATATTTCTTACTCCAAATAACTTCATAGTTAACTGTGCCATTTTCAACAGGTGAAACGGCTTCCGAATTTACATCAGCTTTAACATGTAAAATCTTTACATCCTTTCTTTCTGCAAAATATCCGACCCCTCCATAACCAATTCCTTTGACATCTCTTGCAACCGATTCACCTAAAGAAGCGGTTCCTTGGAGAACTTGAGTTGATGTGGCGTAATCTTTCTGTTTGCCTTTCTCATCCTTGCCTAAAACATGTTCCTTAAAGAATTCATAAGTTCCGCTGCTGTTCTCTCTGCCGTAAAGAGTTATTGGTAAGTTTTCTCCCCCAACCTGTTTCCAGTTGGTAATTTTACCGCTAAAAATGTCACTCACTTGTTGAATAGTAAGATTATCAACCTTGTTGGATGGATGTACTATAACGGCAATACCATCTAATGCTACTTCATATTGAACCGGCTCAACTCCTTTTTGTTTTGCATTTTCAAGTTCAGCTTTCTTAATTTCACGGCTGGAATTTGCAAGGTCGGTTGTTTTATTAAAAAGTGCTGCTATTCCGGTTCCTGAACCTCCGCCGGTAACTTGAATAGAAATGTTGGGATTTTTACTCATGTAAACCTCAGCCCATTTCTGTGCGAGATTTACCATCGTATCGGATCCCTTCACTGTAATTACAGTTTTATCAACACTATCTTTTCTTTTACAGCTGGAAAAAATAAGTACTGCACCAATTAAAATTGTAAATAACACGATTGAAAAATTTTTATAGTTCATATTACCCTCAAAGATTTTTTTATTTGACTATTAAATATATGTGATAGAATGATTAAGATGGGAAGTCTAATGTTAAATTATTGTTAAGAATTATGATCAAATGTCAGGTAAAAATATAACAATTCCATTTAAAATCTTTAATTAGCTAGAATTTCTAAAAAAAGGGTGTCCGGGGACACCCTTTTGGTCGAAGGAGAGAGAACAGAACTATCTGAGCAAATTCATTTTCTTTGTTGAGGTAAATGAGCCGGAAATTAAGCGGTAAAAATATACTCCTGAGCTTAAGGCACTTGCATTAAAACTGATAACATATTTACCAGCGCTTTGATAATCGTTAACTAATTCAGCTACTTCCCTTCCAATCACATCATAAATTTTTATACTGACGTTTCCGCTGTTAGGCAGACTGTATGTAATCAGTGTTGAGGGATTGAATGGGTTAGGATAGTTTTGTTCCAGTTTAAATTCGGTAGGAGTTAAACCTGCATTTGTTTCGACTCCTGTCACATAATCCGTTGAATCGGGATTATAGTTTGTCCATGTTGCATCCCAACGTGTTCCGGTTGGTGAAAAAGCTCCTACATAAGTTGTTGTCGTAAAAAATATATCTTGCAATCTAGCGTTTGTAAAGCTTGCACCGCTGACCGCAGGGGAGTATGGAGTTGGCACAGGATTCGGATTTGTCAAATTAAACGGATCTGTTAGTCCAACTTCTGAGGATTGAACATAAGTTTTATTTCCATAGGCAGCGTTATTGAACCATGTGTTAACATCAAACCCGGAAGCATTTGTTGTTAAACCGTTTCCTACTCTTAAACCTGCCCAAATAGAATTTCTAATTTGCAGCGTATCGCCCGAAGCTGAATTAGCAGAGTTTGCACCGTCAATTAATAATCCAACAGGATAGCCCATAACAATAGAATTATAAATTGAAGTCTGAGTTGCTCTTCTTAAATGCGCTCCTCTTCTATAATTAGGATTTACAACTGACGAAGTATCGCTCATAGGTCCTACTACTGTAATATTACTGAACCATGGTTGAGTTCTTGGAGAATTAAAAGTTCCTGTCCCGTCATTATCCGATTCGAATCCGTTGCTTCCACTAATATCGGCAATGTTAAGATTTCGAGAAACAAAACCAAATTGAATTTTTCCTCTAAAGCCGAAATCGGTGTCAAAATCATCATCCACTGCATTACATGCAATAAGATATTTTGCATTAACAGTCCCGCCGAAAAATTCATACGAATCATCGCCGCTATAATTTACTTGTATATATTCAATTGTAGTTCCTCTGCCAACACCTCCCATAGTTAAACCATTTATTTCATTATCGGGTAGAAAAGCAATACCAGGGTATTCTATTCTAACATATCTTAAGATTCCGCTATTGTCGTCATCATTATGTGTTGCTCCACCTCCGTAAACAGTTCCTGTACCACCTTCAATAACAGCAGTTCCGCCAGGTACATTAATTGTTGCAAAACCAGCTATAATAATTCCACCCCAATCACCGGGACTGCGTAGATTTTGTGCCTGCTGACTTGTGAAAGTAATCGGCTGATTTTGCGTTCCATCAGCAATCAGCTTTGCTCCGCGATTAACAATCAAAGTTCCTTTTGAAGATTTCTCTCCATAAATGATTGTTCCGGCTTGAATAGTTAAAACTGCCGGAGAGTTTATATTTACAAATCCTCGGAGAAGATATCTCTTAGAATTTGTAAGGAAAGCATTAGATGTAATGTTCCCTTCTATCACGCTGTCCGCGGGGGACAATTGCCCGAAAGCCATAGAGCCAAAAAGTAACAGTAACAACAAGATTGTTTTAATAGACGCTCTCATATTTGATCCTTTTATTTAGTTGTAGATTATTTAATTATCTAAAATTTTAATGAAACACCAAGTGAGATAACCGAATTCTTGCTATTTAGTCTAGCAATTTTATCCCCTTGGCGGAATACCTGATTATTATTTAATAAATCTTTAACCGAGAATTTTATTTCAATATTTTCAGTGATTGGTTGGTTTACAACGATATCAATTAAATCTCGACTTTCTTCAATGACATCTTCTTCATAAGCAGTTGCGACTTCAGAAATGCGTTCACCAATTTTATTATAAAGCACACTTATTAAGGTTTCGAATGTTGGATTTGTATATGTAAGTCCAAGATTCAGCATAAAAGGTGATTGACCTTGTAACGGACGACTTGTTCTGGCAATAGTAGTTTCTGTTCCCTTAACGGTCACTTCAGAATTTATCCATGAATAATTTCCGTTGACTGCGAAGTCAGATAGAAACTCTGCTAAATGTACTAATGAAAATCTTGCTTCCAGCTCAAATCCATAATTAATCGCTTTGTTAGAATTCACGAATGTTCTTTCTGAGCCGAGGGCGCTTCCGGTTACAACAACCTGCTCGATAGCATCACTTAAGGATTTATAAAAAAAGCTCGCAGATACTAATTCGCCGATTGACGGATAAATTTCATAACGGAAATCATAATTTCTAATTAGCGCTCGATTGAGATTTTCATTTCCTCTTACCGAAGTTTGAGTTGAGAAATCAAAGTAAGCAAATGGAGCCAATTCTCTCAGTTCCGGTCGATTTACTGTTTGGCTGTAAGCGAAACGAATATTCGTTGCTTCGTTGAGTTTGCAAATTAAATTAAGCGAAGGAAGAAGATCCGATTTGTCTAAGTTTATATTTATTTCCTTTTGTCCGGAGAGGTCAAGAGAATTAACAGTTTGACTTGAATTTTCTAAACGTGCTCCACCAACTACAGTCAATTCGTTGTTTAGAAAATCAAAGGGCATTTCAACCATTAGATATCCTGCGGACACAACTTGACCTGCTAAATAATTGTTGGTTCCATTTACATATTCGCTAAGAGAAAAACCTTTCTGACGGAAATTTTCAGGACTAAAAATTTTATCAAGCGGTTGATACAAAAGATCAAAATCAGTAAAACCATTACCTGAAGCATTTACAATTACACCAATTAATCTTGAGTTGAAATCACGGTTTTTATTTTCATACAAACCGCCGGTTTTAATTTTTACAAATGATAATGGAAGAGTAAGATCTATCTTGCCGGTGCGAGTTTTTTCATACATATCGGAAAAGAACCTTCCGCCATTTTTTAAGTTTGCCTGGAATCCCAGTAATGCAGCATAAGGATCGGACGATCCAAGTTCACGTGAATATAACACTCTTCTGTAATCAGGTTCATCTCTTTTGACTTCGGCAAAAGATGCATGCCATTCTACCTTCAGTCCGTTAATTTCCGGAAAATAGTGATCGCCCATCAACTGACTTGAGAAAACAGATCGAGAGACATATCTCAATGCTGATTGTTGAACTTCGGAAATGGCATCAGAATATTGTGCACCATTAAGCTCTGCAACTTCATCATCACTTGTTTGTGAGTATGTATTTTTCAAACTGACCTTGTGCATTTCAGCTATCTTATAACTTAAATTAAATAACCCTCCCCAAAGAACGGAGTAAGTTGATTGTGTGCCTTTATAGCTGAATCTTCTTTCACCATTTGCTTCATATTCATTTCTTTCAATTTCAGATGTATTGAAATTATTTTTATAAGAAAGTGAAGTGATAAAACCGAAGTTTTGTCCGAGCAAAGTAGTTCCATCACCAATAGAGATGGAAAAGTTATTGTTGATTGGAGCTTTGGAAGTTTTAGGTGCCCAATTGTTATTTAAAGTTTTAGCATAATTATTTATTTCTTGTGAAGTAAAACCATTTGCAATGCTTGATGGAAATTCTGAAGGCAGATTACGAGTTCCATCATCAATTCCTAACCAATCTGTCTTTCCTCCGTTGTAAGTCTTAAAACTTTTCAACGTTGTATTATTATTGTACGAGGTCGAATAACTTGCTCTTATGGTAAACTTGTTTGGAAAATCGACAGTGTTAAGTTTAATCAATCCTCCTGAAAAATCACCAGAAACATCGGGAGTGAATGATTTTACTATCACTGTATTTTCTAAAAGATTTGTTGGAATTAAATCAAATGCAAAGGATTTTTTATCCGGTTCTGTTCCAGGAAGATTTGAGTTATTGAGTAAAGCATTACTGTATCTCTCTGAGGTTCCTCTTACATAGATGTATTTATTATCAACCAATGAAATTCCTGTAACTCTTCTTAAAGCATCACTTGAGGTTGCATCGGTAGATCTTTTAATTTGTTCGGCACTTATTCCATCACTAATTGATGTGGATTTTTTCTGCTGATTCAACAGTGCAGATTCGTAAGAATCATCTCTTTTATCCGTAATAACAATCTCATCAACTGAAATTGCTTCGGGAACTAATGCCGAATTAACCAAAATAGTTTTCCCTGAAATAATTTCTACATCTTTAATCTGTGTTTTAGAGTAAGAGAGATAAGATATATTGAGGTTATAACTTCCTGCGGGAATATTATTTATACTATATTTACCCTCAATGTCGGTAGCTGCACCGTAATTAGTTCCTTCAAGAAATACGTTCGCACCAATAATTTCTTCACCGGTTTTTGAATCAATCACTTTTCCAGTGACATTCCCTTTTTCGTGAGCAAAGAGAATCGAGCTGAAGATCAGAACAGTAACCATGAACCAAATTGTGTGTTTCATTTTAATTCCTTTAAATTATTCCTTCAACAAGTCAAACATACATCTCCAATGTTAAGAGAATATTAAGGGAATGTTAAGAAATTGTTAAGTCTTTTAGGGAATGTTTAGATTTAGAATGGAAAACGAAAAGTAATAGGGTTAAATTTTAATATCTCTTGTCCCAAAGAGAAATGAAGCCTGCTTTTTTTACGATATGCTAACCATCATTGGATAAAACCCAATCTATAAACTTTTTGGATAAACCATCAGGCACGTTGAGTGTAACAAAAAATAAATATCTTCTTATAGGATAGGATTCGTCTCGAACATTTTCTTCCGAAGGTTTAACACCATTAATTAATGAGTGAAAAACATTCTCGCCATAGCCAATTCCTCCATATCCAATTGCATTCTTATCCTTTGAAACAATCTCAACGATTTCATCTGTTGAAGCTTTTATTTCAACAGCTTCAAAGTAGTCATCGTTTAATAATACATGTTCCTTAAAATGCAAATATGTACCACTATTGGGTGATCTTGTAATTACGCGAATTGTTTTATCTTCCCCTCCAACCTCTTTCCAATTGGTGATATTGCCGGAGAATATATTCTTAACTTCACTTAAAGATAGATTCTTTACCCGATTTTGAGGATTTAAATACACACTCAGAGCATCTTTTGCAACTAGGGTTGACATTCCAATGCTTCCAAATTCATCTGCTATAACTTTAATTTCATCCGATTTTAGTAACCTTGATGCCATGCAGATATCAATAATTCC
The DNA here is from genome assembly GCA_001803045.1 of Ignavibacteria bacterium RIFOXYB12_FULL_35_14. GTDB lineage: Bacteria > Bacteroidota > Ignavibacteria > Ignavibacteriales > Ignavibacteriaceae > XYD12-FULL-36-8. The sequence goes on from MHAR01000021.1 coordinate 98,761, forward strand.
TTTCCCAAGTGCATCTATGCCGGTTTTAGTACCACCACCTTCAACATAAACTGAAATACCCGGATTATCCTTCATGAATTCGTTTGCAAGCATTGAAGTAAGTTTATACATAGTATCCGATCCTTTAAGTTTTAATACCATTGACTCACTCCCTTTGTAGTAACATCCAAACGGGATACTGATTAAAAATAGATACAACAATAAAAATACTTTTCTTAATCCGATTATTAATTTAACATTCATACCCATCATCTTTTCTCCGCAATGCTTCTTAATCTTGCCTTTAAGAATGGTGAATCTTCATTCCACTCTGGTACTTTGTCAGAGTCGGCAAGTGTTGAAATAAAACTATAAAGTAAAATTAAATGCTGAAAGGTAGCATTTAAATTTATTGATTGATTCAAATCATCGAAAGGTGAATGATAAATATTCTGGCTATAATTAAAGAACCAGCTTAAGGCATCTTCTATGGACTGGTATTTGGGATCGATCCCCTCATAAACCAAAATCGAAGGTATTCCAGCCTGTGCAAAAGATGCTTGATCTGATTTATAATACGATAACCAATTTTCAAATTGAGTCGGAATATCGGTTAATAACAATCCCTGTTTAATTGAAACTTCATTTAAAACTTCGAGAAGTGAAGAATATTGGGAACCTATGCCAACAACTGAGTTGAACACATCATATACAGCTAAGCCGTCAATGTTTACATTACCTATGCACTTGTATAGTGGAACAACCGGTGAAGATACATAGTAATGAGAGCCCAACAGTCCCTTTTCTTCAGCAGTTAAGCATAAAAAAATTATTGATCTGTCTAATTTCGGTCTGACTTGACTAAATGCTCGAGCAAGTTCTAGTAGTCCGCTAACACCTAAAGCATTATCAAGAACACCATTGTGAATTGAATCTCCATTTATAGTTGGTCCAATACCTAAATGAACATAATGTGCTGATATGATTATGTAGTTTTCTTTTTTTGCTGCATCATTTCCCTCTAGCATACCGATAATGTTTGGTGAAAGAAAATCTCTTTCCTTGAATATTCCTTTAAATGATAATTCACAATTAAGATGAAAACTGCGCATGTTATTATCATCATGCATTTTGTAAATATGGCTTAAGCTAAAAAGCGAATTCCTAAATAAATTTTTTGCAGCTTCGGGATTCATCAAAATGCTTAAGTTTTTGTTCGCTGAGGAAGCAAGAGTTACAGTCTCAAAGGAAAATTCGTTACTTGTTTTTATCCATTTATCATTCAAGTAATTTTCATCCGATAAGATAAGAATACTTCCTAAAGCACCGCAAGCAAGAGCAATCCGCTGTTTGGCTTCCGGCAAGCTGTAAATTGTAGGTGTTTCACCGTTAAAATAATAATCAGCACCTGAATGAGGTTCTCCCTCAAGAAAAACTACAATTTTGCCCTGCACATCAATTTGCTGGTAATCAGTGTAATCGAATTCCGGTGCTATTATACCGTAACCAACAAACACTAGGGGAGAAGTAGATGGTATAAAGGTTTGCTCACCGGATGTATAAAGCAGATAATCTTTATTCAACTTTAGAGAATAAGATTCATCTTGATAAATAATTTTTAATTCGGATTCAGGTTGCGGTATACTCCCATGCATCGGAATATATTGAAAATAAGAGTTGTCAGCCCTGAGGGATTTAAGCCCTAATTCAGAAAATTTATCTGCAATAAATTTTGCTGAAATTTCTTCACCTAGTGATCCCGTGCCTCTTCCTTGGAGCGAATCACTTCCCAAAAAATTTAAATAATCTCTTAAATTATTTTTAGAAAACAAATGAACTGGTTTATGGTTTTTATCGGATTGAATTTGGCACTTTAAGGGTTGAACTGAGAGTAAAATTAACAGTATAAAAGAAATGATCGTCATATATTAAGTAAATTTTACAAATATTTTCTTAATAATTTTAACATAAAAATAATCAATAAACAAAAATAGCTGATGGGAGACCAAATCATAAAGTAAAAATAATTTCCGTAAGCATGAAGTTTATGTTAAGAAATTGTTAAATCTTTTTATTGGCTTAATTTTCAGCAGATTTTTAATGATTCAAAATCTTTCTTTCTTGATCATAATTGCTCATTTAATTCCCTTTCTATATTTTTGACGGGCACTTTTACCAGCTAAATAATTCAAATGATTTTACAATCAATTATTCAAACATGGCTGCCATTCATTTATTTATATGTCGTTGGTGGATTGTTTTTCTTTGTCGGCATATATATAATTATAAAAAGCGATTCTCTTAACTTGAAGAAGAAGCAACATCGTTTTTGGCTAAGAGTATTAATCGGAGGATTTTTCTTTTTTATGTTTTTACACGCATTTTTAATCATCTCCGCTTTATATCTTTAGATAACTCGATATGATTCTCTCAATTGAAACAATTACAACATTCACATAAACAAGTTTGAACTTTTAATGCCTTCATTTTTTAATACCTGGCTGCCTTTTATTTACCTTTATGGTGTTGGAGGAATTTTCTTTGTAAGCGGTTTAGTGATTGTAAAAAAATCCGGTGGTTACAATTCTTCAAATAAACGACATAGGTTCTGGTGGAAAATTTCAATCTTCGGCTTTTTTTATTTTATGCTCATACACGCTGCACAAATCCTTGCAGCACTTTATTTCTAATATAAAACAAAATCAAATCGTATTATGGAAGTACATCATAGCTTAGGCACCGCAACCGATTGGATAGTCATGATAGTTTACTTTGTAGCGATTATGCTATTCGGTTCATACTTTTCTAAATATAATCGAACCACAACCGATTTCTTTTTTGGCGGAAGAAGATTTGCCTGGTGGCTAATAGCAATGAGCATTGTTGCCACAGGAGTTGGAAGTCACAGTTTTATCAAGTACTCTGCAAAAGGATTTGAAGCAGGGTTTTCATCTACAATGACATACATGAATGATTGGTTCTTTGTTCCTTTTTTCATATTCGGTTGGCTTCCAATAATCGTGTACACAAAGATCAGATCAATCCCCGAATATTTTGAAAAAAGATTTTCGGTATTAACAAGATTCCTGACAACCCTTCTCCTTTTATTTTATATGATCGGTTATGTTGGAATCGGTTTCCTTACAATGGGTAAAGCTATACTACCTTTGCTTCCACCTGAGTTTACACTTTTGGGAATTCACTTTGATGTTACACTGATGGGATTAATAATTGTTATTGCATTGATTGTCGGTGTTTACATTACATACGGCGGACAAACCGCAGTCATCTTCACTGATCTTGCCCAAGGATTAATATTAATCTTTGCCGGTATGTTAGTTTTCGTTTTGGGATTGGACTACTTAGGCGGATTTGGTGTTTTTTGGAATTTACTTCCAACCGAATGGAAATTACCTCTGGCTCATTTTAACGAACCGCCCGGTTTTAACTTTGTCGGAATCTTCTGGCAGGATGGCGTTGCCGGATCAGTTGGTTTTTTATTTATGAATATGGGACTTGTAATGCGATTTATGGCCTGTAAAAGTGTTGATGAAGGACGTAAAGCTGCTACATTCAATATACTGTTTATGTTACCCATTTCAGCTGTTGTTGTAGGAAATGCGGGATGGATCGGTAAAGCAATCTCAATTGCTAATCCATCAGTTGTTCCGCCAGATACGATTCCCGATAATATATTTGTCGTTGTGGCAAACGTTATTTCATATCCGGGAGTTTTTGGATTCATAATGGCTACACTCACCGCAGCATTGATGTCGACAGTCGATACTTTATTAAATGCAACTGCAGCAATTTATATAAATGATATTCATCGTCCGGTTAAAAAATGGTTAACCAAGAAAGTTCAAAGCTGGAAAGAAGAAGATAAACAGGAACTTTTATCAGCAAGAATTGCGACTGTAATCTTTACGTTCTTCGGTGTACTGAGTGTAATTCCATTTAGCAAATTCCCAACTGTTTATGAAGCACACGGGTATTTTCACTCAACACTTACCCCACCTTTGGTTACTGCTATATTTCTCGGAGTGTTCTGGAAAAAATTTACAAATGCGGCGGTAATCGGAACATTGGTTGGTGGGGTTTCTCTGATGGTGCTCGGAATGTATTATCCCCAGCCGTTGATCCAAATATTCGATCACGGAACGGCTTTCGATCCAAAGCATCCTTACACTTATATTGGAGCATTATACAATTTGTTTGTTTGTGCATTATTTGCTGTTTTATCCACATTAACAACGAAGCAGCAGTTGAAGCTTGTTCAAATCATTAAGAAGAACGCTCACCATAATTTTATAATGACTTCGTCTGTTATTATCTCCATTTTAATTTACCTGGTTATTGGTTTTAATCTTGCTCCTCTGCCAATATTGCTTGCACTGACCTTTATAATGGTTGCAATGGTTGTTATAGCTTCAAATTATTTCATTGAGTATAAGCACGAAGAAAAAACAGATGGGCTTACGGTATGGTCGCTAAATAAAGCAAAAGAGTATTTTAAAGGCAGTAAGATTAATGATCGTGAAGGTGAGAAAATACGAATACAATGGAAATTAAAAGATGGTGAGGACGATACAGTACATTTTTCTAAAAATGATATGAAACGAATGGCTGCAGAAATCGGGGATCTCGTTTATATATCAGATGTAAGAAAATATTTCGGTGGACTTAAATCCGTTCATTCTGTTTATGGTGAACCGCATAATGAGGATGGATTAGTTTATATCTTCAAAGATCATGCTGCACAAGGACAATTTGTTGAAGGAAGGACACTACTTGCTGAAAAAGAGATGTGAGTTACTAAGAAAAGAAAATTTTCATACAGACAAACAGAATCGCTTTGTAATAAATAGCGCGATCATTCTTAAACTATCTTGAGTGAAGCTAAGTATACTTCCTTTCTTGAGTTTATCCGCCTCTGAAGGATAGGGATGAAAAGTTCGCACGCCTCTGGCGGGGACGTGTAGATATCTATTGCGTTACTTAAGTCAACCGCTCTCACCATCGTGATGAGTAAATAAATATTTAATTATCTTTTTATTACTAACTCATTATCCTGTTTATTAACATCAGGAATTTTAACATGACCTAAAACAATTTGATCAAACTCACCTAACACATCTATTCTTATTTTAAATGTTTGATTACCACTCTTCCAAACTTCGGCCGTGCGATAAACTTCCTTCACAATCAATCCATCTATCACTAAGGAAATTTTAATTGGCACGGGAATATTACCTTTCTTCTCAATTTCAACTTCAAGTGAATTATTTTTTAAAATATAAGATTTAATTCCTAGATCCGGATATCCTTTTTCAAAAAACCATGGCTTCCAATACCATGATAAATCTTTTTCCAAATAATTGTTAAAACTGTTAAAAAAATCATATGGTATCGGATGCTTGCCATTCCATCGATGTATATATTCCTGAAGTGCTTCACGAAAAATATCTCTGCCTAAAAAATCTTGAAGATAATGATAAGCAATTCCGGGTCTTTGATATGAAGCCACTCTATATGATGGACCTCTCAGTAAATTAGAAGGAATAATTGGCGGCATATCCATCTCTTCACCGGCAAAAGCAGCGTAGCTTTTTACATTTCTTCCAAGAGGATCATTCCCTTCTACCCGAGATTGAAATTTAATTGGAAGCATTACGGCTAAACCCTCGTCCATCCATGCGTATTTCTTTTCGTTTATTCCCATGTAAAACGGAAAATATGTATGAGCGGCTTCGTGTGAAGTTAAACCAACTGTTCCAGCTAATGTTGTATTTGATTCATCGTTAATTATCATTGGAAATTCCATTCCGCCTCCGCCATTGAATACTGTAAAAGAAGGATATGGAAATGGGATTCCAGGAAGATCAGTTGAGAAATATTGCAACGCATCTTTTGCAATTTGGGCAACATCATAAAAATCTTTAGAAACGGGATTATAAGCTGCCGAAATAAAAGCTCTACTATCTGAATTTTTATCCGGAACTAAACTCACAACATCCCATAAATAGTGATCACTGATCCCGAAAGCAAAATCTGTAACATCATCTGCTTTGAAGTGCCAAACATTAGTTTTTCTGCCGGATAAAAAATTATTTGCACTAATGTAATCATCGTTTGTAATTATGTTTATCACGGTATCTGAAGCATGAGCCATTTCAAATTTCTTAAATGTCGATTCACTTAAAACTTCTTTTGCATTCTGCAGAACACCGGTTGACCAAACAACGAATTTATCAGGAACCTCAATCTTTACATTGTAATTGTTGAAGTCATTATACATTTCTTGCTCACCATAAAAATCAATTTTATCCCAGCCATCTATATCGTCATAAACTGCAACTTGAGGATACCAGTAAGCAATAAAAAATGTTGTTGAATCGTAAATACCCATTCGTATTGGCGATCCACCAGGAATTCTAAACTTCCAGTCTATAGCCAGATCAACTGATGAGTCGGGCTTTATTTTCTCATTAAGCTTAATTATCAGGTTTGTGTTAGTGAAAGTGAGAGTTGAATAATCATCAAGAATAATTGAAGTATTATTTATCAATATTCGCTCAAGTTCAACACCATTGGTTATTGACTGTGATGAAATCAGAAAGTTTCTTGCACTATTACTTTTATAAAAGTTCTGATAAAGTCTGATAACTAATTCATCGAGAGTATCCGGGCTGTTATTATAATACCGAATTGTTTCACTCCCCTCTATAAATTCTTCATAAGGATTAAAACTTATTTTGATTTTATAATCAGCGGAATTCTGCCAGTAATTTTCTCCTGGTTTACCATCGTAGGAGCGTGTTCCTTTATCATATGCTGATTTAATATTTAATGGAAGAACATAATTCTGTGCGATGATAAAACTTGGTAGAACAAAAATCGTAATAATGATAAGTCTTTTCATGATAATGACTATTTTTATTGAATGCAGGTTAACACAGGTTAATTATTTATAGCATTTTTTATATGCTATTCATCAAACAGAGATTTATTTGAATCTAAATTTATTTTCGATTTACCAAACCTCTCATAAGCAAGATGGGTTACTTCCCTTCCCCTTGGTGTTCGCTGAATATATCCCTGCTGAATTAAAAATGGTTCATAAACTTCTTCAATCGTTCCCGGATCCTCATTTACAGATACTGCCAGAGTATTTAATCCGACAGGACCGCCTCGATATTTTTCTATAATTGCTAAGATGATATCCTTATCCATTTGATCTAAACCAAATTCATCGACTTCCAAAGCTTTTAATGCTTTCTTTGAAATTTCAAGATCAATTAATTTCTTATCTTCAAAATCTGCAAAGTCACGAGTTCGTCTTAAGAGTCTATTTGCAATTCTTGGAGTTCCCCTCGAACGCTTTGCAATTTCAAAAGAGGCGTCCTTATTTATTTTTAGCTTTAGAATTGAAGAAGAACGAAACACAATTTTTTCCAAAGTTTCAGCATCGTAATAATCCAATCGAAATTTTATTCCGAATCTATCACGTAAAGGAGATGATAGCATTCCAGCTCTTGTAGTAGCACCAACCAAAGTGTACTTAGGTAAACTTATTTGAACGGATCTTGCATTAGGTCCACTGTCAATCATTATATCGAGCTTATAGTCTTCCATTGCAGAATAGAGATATTCTTCTATCACTGGGCTCAGGCGATGAATTTCATCAATGAATAAAACAGATTTTTCCTCAAGGTTAGTTAAGATTCCCGCTAAATCACCGGGCTTTTCTAAAACAGGTCCGGAGGTGATTTTTAATTTAACTCCCATTTCATTTGCAACAATATGTGCAAGCGTTGTTTTACCAAGTCCGGGAGGTCCTGTTAACAAAACATGGTCAAGCGCTTCGTCCCGTTTTTTGGCTGCTGAAATGAACACATTAAGATTATCAGTAACGCTTCTTTGACCATCGAATTCAGAAATAAACTTTGGACGGAGTGTTTGGTCAATTATTTTATCTTCTTCAGTCAATTCCGGGTTTGTGCTTGGGGATTTTCTCATATTCTAAAATTCATCATGTAACTAATTGTTTATTCTTAATCTTTAAACGATGAATTACAATAACCATAATCGTCATTGTAACAATCATCAGTAAAGCAGTTCCGATTGTGTTCCAGACATTTAAACTTTTATCGAATAATATTATCAAACCGGGGCTCCAAGCACTTCCATAAAGTATTATTAAATGAGCAACGTAAATTAGCAAAGTATTTCTTCCTATCAGTACTAGTAATTTAGGTATGCTGTTCATTTTCAATGATATAAATGAAATAATTGAATTTAGAATTAAAACAAATCCTACACGGAGTGAAATCAGACCATAAGAATATGCCAAGTATTTAATGGTTGCGTTCTCTGTACTGTCTTCAATCGATCTAATTACTGCGAACATTATAATTAGTAATGCACCAATGATTGCCAGTTTCAGACTAAACTGAGTTGTTCTAAATATTAAAGGTTTTTTAGCAAGATAACTGCCAAGCATTGCCCCGCAAAGTAAATATCCAACCCAGGGGAAAATAGGAAATAACGATCCGGTTTCCTCATAAAAATATGCGGCAATTGGTACTGGAAAATAATTAGTCCAATTTATCTGGGCAGCTAATGGCCAAAGTCCGAAAAAGAAAAGCGCACCTAATAAAAATATAAAGCTATCTCTATTCCCTACTTTTTCTGAAATAAAAGAAAGTATTAGGATAAAGAGTATTCCAAAACCTATTAATTGCAGAACATCTACGGACAAAAAAATTGTCCACTGTGCTGGGGTAACTTCTGAAAAATCGATGATGCTGAAAGTGGGATAACGGATTAGATAGCCCAAACCGACAAGCAGTAAAAACCTGTATAATCCTTTTTTAACACGGTGATTCTCAAGAAATGGTTCTTTTGCTAATCTTAATAAATAAGTAAAAACAGTTCCCGAAGTAAAAAGAAAAATTGGAGCGGTCATTCCCCGCATAAAAAACCAAATAGAAAAAACGGTGGAATCAAAATTTCGATAATCATTGGAGAGAAGGACATCCACAGTATGTCCCTGAACCATTTGAAGTACAGCAAATGTTCTGAGGAGATCGATAAATATTATTCTGTTCTTCTTAGAATTTAATGTCATTTGGAAATTAGTAGCCCGATTAACTTGATGAAAAATAAGAATTCAGTTTAATAAAGAGAAATGAATTTATTGATGCTGTTTCGTTTATAGATATAAAAAAAGCCCACCGAGATGATGGGCTTTTGATTCACTTTCACACTAATCTTATCTTACACTAATCGTTCTTGGTTTTACTCTATCATGTTTCGGCAGCTTTACAACAAGCTGACCATTCTCAAACTTGGCTTCGATTCTTGTTTCATCAATGCTGTTTGAGATGTTAAACTTTCTGTAGTAGTTGCCAATATCGCTTTCGTTAAGAATATAATTTCTTTTGATTGCTTCTGAAAAATTTATTCTACCGAAAATAGCGAGAGAAGTATCTTCCAGCTTAAGCTGAATGTTCTCTCTTGGAACTCCAGGCATATTTGCTGTTAAAATAAATTCGTCTTCTGTTTCATAAATGTCAGTCAACGGTGCTAAGAAAGTTTCCTTCTCAAGAATTTCATCAATCGAAGAATGTTCAGTTTCCTTTATTGACACAAGATCTTTATTATTATTTTTTTCGTTGTTCATATTAACCTCTTTTTATTTTTATAATTATCAATTAATAAATTCGTTATTGCTTTTTCTTATTCTTTTCGTTTTCATCGTCTACAACTTCGTATGAAGCATCCTGAACTTCCTTCTCATCCTTCTTAGCTTGATCACCTGTTTCCTGCTGACCGCCTTGAGGACCTTGCTGAGCGCCTTGTCCGGCAGCACCGGCTTGTGCATAAAGTTCGGAAGCTACTTCACTCCATACTTTGTTCAGTGATTCTGTTGCAGATTTAATCTGACCGGTATTGTTTGTTGAAATTGCATCTTCAACTTTTTTAATTTCTGTTTCGAGTTTAGCTTTTGAAGCTGCAGACATTTTATCACCCATTTCAGTTATTTGCTTCTTAGTCTGGAACACTAAACTATCGGCTTGATTTTTTATCTCGACAGCTTCTTTTTTCGTTTTATCTTCAGCAGCATGTTCAGCCGCATCTCTTCTCATCTTCTCAACTTCCTCTTTTGATAATCCGCTCGAAGAAGTAATTCTTATACTTTGTTCTTTATTGGTCGCTTTATCTTTCGCATTTACATGAAGAATACCATTCGAATCAATATCAAAAGTAACTTCAATTTGAGGTACACCTCTTGGAGCCGGCGGAATTCCATCTAAATGGAATCTGCCAAGTGTTCTGTTGTCTGCTGCCATTGGTCTTTCACCTTGCAGAACATGAATCTCCACAGACGGCTGACTATCGGAAGCGGTTGAAAATATCTCGCTCTTTTTAGTTGGAATGGTTGTATTTGCTTCTATCAATCTTGTCATCACGCCGCCAAGAGTTTCAATGCCGAGCGCAAGCGGAGTAACATCAAGTAGAAGCACATCTTTAACATCACCGGTTAATACGCCGCCTTGAATTGCAGCGCCGATTGCAACAACTTCATCCGGATTAACACCCTTATGAGGTTCTTTGCCAAAAATGGTTTTAACTAATTCTTGCACCATGGGAATTCTTGTGGATCCTCCAACGAGAATTACTTCGTCAATATCTTTAGCCGAGTAACCTGAGTCTCTAAGAGCCGTTTCGCACGGTATTTTTGTTCGGTTCACTAAGTCATCAATTAGCTGTTCGAGCTTAGAACGAGAAAGCGAGAGATTTAAATGCTTAGGACCATCCTGTGTTGCTGTGATAAATGGAAGATTAACATCAGTAGAGACTGATGAAGATAATTCTATTTTTGCTTTTTCTGCAGCTTCTTTCAATCTCTGTAAAGCCATCGGATCTTTGCGTAAATCTATTCCTTCATTTTTCTTGAATTCATCTGCAAGAAAATCTACTATTCTTTGATCGAAATCGTCGCCGCCTAAATGTCCATCACCGTTTGTAGACTTAACTTCAAAAACACCATCGCCAAGCTCAAGAATTGAAATGTCAAAAGTTCCACCTCCAAGATCGTAAATGGCAACTTTATGATATTTTTCTTTTTTATCTAATCCATAAGCTAAAGCTGCAGCAGTGGGTTCGTTTATAATTCTCCGAACATTTAATCCGGCAATCTCGCCAGCGTCTTTTGTTGCTTGTCTCTGCGAATCATTAAAATAAGCCGGAACCGTAATTACAGCTTCAGTAACTGGTTGACCTAAATAATCTTCAGCAGTTTTTTTCATTTTCTGAAGGATCATTGCACTGATTTCTGGTGGTGAGTATACCCGGTCGCTTATTTTAACTCTTGCCGAGTTGCTATCACCTGGTATAACCTCGTATGGAACTTTAGTTTTTTCCTCGCGCACTTCATCCATAACTCTTCCCATAAATCTTTTTATTGAGAAGACTGTGTTCTTAGGATTTGTTATTGCCTGCCTTTTCGCGGGCTGACCAACTAACCGCTCACCAGTTTTAGTGAACCCAACAACAGATGGAGTTGTCCTTCCACCTTCAGAATTCGGTATAACAACCGGATCATTACCTTCCATCACCGAAACACAAGAGTTTGTAGTTCCCAAGTCTATTCCGATAATTTTTCCCATTATAATTTTCTCCTTTTAATTAAGTACGATGATTAAATAAACTTCTGTTTTTTATTACTTGATTTGGATCTGTCGCTCTTTAACAGCTTTATGAATTGCTTTTTCAAGAACTATTTTAAGTATTCCATTTTCAAACTCTGCATTGGCGGTATCAGGATTTATTTCTTCGTGCAAAGTGAATGATCTCGTGAAGGAACCATAAATTCTCTCATTTCGAATTAATGTCTTCTCATTTTTGTCTTCATTCAATTTTTTCTCACCTTTGATAGTAAGAATATTATCTTCGAGCGAAATATGGACATCCTCTTTTTTGATGCCGGGAATTTCAGCTTCGAAATAAATATTTTTTTCATCTTCGGAAATATCTATCTTTGGTAAGAATGTATTGTTGTAATTGAAGCTTGAAGGGAATTCTCCAAAAAATCTATGGACCTTGTGTCCAAGATTTTCGAAATCTCTCAAGGGTTCAAATTTAATTAGCGTCATTTTCGTATCTCCATTTTTTTGTAATTAATTGTTTAATTGGTAAATACTACCAAACTTTTGTGCCAGAATGGGAAAATATGAATTTTAGTAAAAAGTGAACTTTCTGGTTAAAGATATTTTAGTGAATTCTTTCAACTTGGCTTAACATGCGTCTAAAAGGCAGAGACAAGCAACTTATGGCTGTATGTCAGACACAATATCAATGAACGACAATTTTGAAAATACATATGGACAACTTATTTAGGATCGATGATTTTGATATAAAATTAGACACGGAAATAATCGGCCGTAACTTTATTTATTGCGAAGAGATTGATTCTACAAATTCTTATCTCAGCAAAAATGAATCGAGTAAGCTGCCGAATGGAACTGTTTTTTTGGCTGAGTATCAATCAAAAGGAAAAGGCAGAAAGGATCGAGCCTGGCAAAGTCAAAAAGGACAAAACTTAACATTTTCAATTCTTCTAAATGATAAAAAGTTTCTGCCTGAAAATTTGAACATTCTTAATTTTACAACTGCGCTTGCTATCGCGACAACTCTGGATTATCATTACCAGGTGAAGTCAAGCTTGAAATGGCCGAATGATGTTCTTATTGATTCTAAAAAAACAGCCGGTATTTTATTGGAGTCTGTGTTTGAAGGATCAAAGGTAAAACGGCTTGTAATCGGGATTGGAATAAATATCAATCAAACTATTTTCCCGACAAAATTTCTCTATCCTCCAACCTCTTTAAAGAATGAATTAGGCAGAAATGTCAAAAGAGAAATTTTTCTTGCTGAGTTTCTCAATTCTTTTGAGGAAATGCTTCAGAAAACCCTGCAGGATAAAAACGCCATTTTGAATGATTGGAGATCAAGATGTGAAATGATTGGTAAACGAATTACAATTGTGGAAGGCGAAAAAGCAAGAGATGGAATATTTGAAGACATTGACGATAATGGCTTTATGCTTTTAAGAGTGAAAGGCAAAACTGAGACAATCCATTTTGGCGATGTGAGCGTAAGATAATGATATTAGTCTGCGATATCGGAAATACATTCATCAAGTCGGCAATATTTAAAAATAAAACGTTAACCAATTACAATGTAAAAAAAGATTTCTCATCGATTCGAAAGTCTATTAAAGAAAAAGAAATCAGCACAGTTGTTATTTCCTCGGTAGTACCATTAAAATTAAAATTACTTCTAAAAGAACTATCATCATTCAGGTCAACCAAATCTTTTGTCATTCATAAGAATTTACAGTTCAATCTCTCAATAAAATATACTACACCGAATACTCTAGGAGTGGATAGAATTTGCTCTGCCGAAGGAACTTTCTACTTAATTAAATCCTCAGGCGATGCTAACATTTTTAAGAAAGGCGATTACCTTTTATCTATCGATTGCGGAACTGCAACTACAATAAATGTTATCAAGTTTCCAAACAGTTTTTTAGGAGGGCTAATTGCTCCCGGATTAGATATGATGTTCTCCTCTCTTTACACTCAAACAGCGCAATTACCGAAATTGACAGTGGAGAGTTACAAATCCTTGATTGGTAACTCCACCAAAGCAGCAATAGCAAGCGGAGTAATTAATTCAACAGTGGGAATGATTCATCAAACAATTGGTTTACTAACGAAACAGCCGAAATGTGTATTCATCACTGGGGGAAATGCGAAATACATCATACCACATTTAAAGTTTGATGTAAGATTTGAAAAGGCTTTAGTGCTTTATGGTATTAAAGCGATCTTTGATAGGAATATAAAATTATTTAATGTGTACTAGAACATTATCTATCAGCCTGGTCTTCCCCACTTTTGCTGCGATCAGAATAAAATAGGATTTGCCTGCTTCCAAAATATCAGCCTCGGAAAATGAATCGACTTCGACTACAGAAATATAGTTCAAGTGAATAGATTTTTCAGGGATGAAATTGTTATTCATCTTTTTGACTATGATTAATGCATTTCTTTCACCGGCATCTATCAGCTTTTTTGCCTCGTCCAATGATTGAGATAATAGAAGAGCTTTTTGCCTGTCATCATTAGTCAAATAAGCATTTCTTGAACTCATCGCCAATCCATCAGGTTCTCTTACTGTGGGGCAAATGACCAAGTCAAAATCAAATTGTAAATCCTTGATCATTTTTTTAATAACACAAGCTTGCTGAGCATCTTTCTGTCCAAAATAGGTCTTATGAGGTTTAACTATATTGCATAAAATTGCGACAATTGTAGTTACACCTTTAAAATGAGTGGGGCGAAATTCACCTTCAAATTTGTTTGTTAATCCGAAGACTTCCACGTAAGTATTAAAGTTTGGAGGATATATTTCTTCCGCAGAAGGAAGGAAAAGAAAATCAACATTATTTTTTCTTAGGAGAAGCTTATCACTTTCAATATCTCTAGGATAACTTTCTAAATCTTCATTAGGAGCAAATTGTGTGGGATTAACAAATATCGAAACAACAGTAACATCACACTGTTCTTTGGATTTTCTGATTAACGAGGCATGACCATCATGTAAAAAACCCATGGTAGGAACAAAGCCGATGATTTTTCTGCCGGATCTTAATTGATCGGAAATTATTTGCATCTCCGAACAAGAAGTGACTACTTTGATATCTACCTCAGTCGAGGATTGTTATCAGGTTGGAAATGGTTTCCTTCATATCTTTTCTAGGAACTATAACATCAATGAAACCATGTTCAAGAAGAAATTCGGATTTCTGAAATCCTTCAGGTAAGTCTTTTCCAATAGTTTGACGAATTACTCTTGGTCCGGCAAAACCGATAAGTGCTTGTGGTTCGGCAATATTTATGTCGCCAAGCATTGCATAGCTTGCTGTTGTACCGCCTGTAGTTGGATCTGTAACAATTGAGATATATGGAATTTTTGCTTCGGACAAACGGGCTAACCGTGAGCTTGTTTTTGCCATTTGCATAAGGGAAAACGCGCCTTCCATCATTCTTGCTCCGCCGCTTGCTGAAATGACGATAAGTGGAATTTTATTTTTAAAAGCTGTATCTGTAAGTCTTGCTATCTTTTCACCAACGACTGAACCCATGCTTCCGCCAATGAACCTGAAATCCATACAACCAAATGCCACATCCTTCTTGTTGAGCTTACCGGTTCCGGTTCTGATAGCATCATACAACCCTAATTTATTGATTGTATCATTTATTCGGCTGGAATATTTTTTAGTATCGATAAACTCAAGAGGATCAGCGGAACGCATTTTCCTATTTACCTCCTTGAATGATCCTTCGTCCAAAAGTATTTTTATATATTCGTCGCTTCCAATTCTGAAGTGATAACTACATTTCTGGCAAGTCCAAAGATTTGTTTCCAACTGCTTTTTATGAATAATTTCGTTGCAGCTTGGACATTTCTCCCACAACCCATCCGGCAATTCCTTTTTTAAGGTATTTGGAGAAATATTTTCTTTAGACCTTTTAAACCAAGCCATTAGTTGCTCACTTTGTTTACATCAGCATAAATTGTAATAACCTTATTTGGTTCTTTCGGATCATTTGTTTCAACTGTGATAGTTCGACTCATTCTTCCTTGTCTATTTTTAGTGTCGAGGTCGACTTTTATAGTTCCGTTTTTACCGGGCGCAATTTGTTTATTGCTTACTAATGCTGCTGTACAACCGCAGGATGTCTTAATATCATTAATATTTAAAGTTGCTTTTCCGTTATTAATAAACTTGAATGTGTGGCTAACTACTTCGCCCTCTTTTACATTTCCAAAATCATGCTGAGTTTCGGGAAAATAAATTTTGGGATGATTACTTGAAAGTGTAGAAGCTTCAGGAGATACTACATTTCCAGTAATTTTTAATCTTATTTCATTATTAGCCGGATCATTAGTACTTATATATATAAACTTCGTTTGTGGGCCTAATCTGCCGCTTGAATTAAATGAAACTTTAATTGTGGTTGATTCACCGGGTTTCAGCTCGGATTTATCGGGATTAGCAGCCGTACAGCCACAAGTAGCTCGAACAGCTATTATTTTTAATAGATCTCCCCCCGTATTTGTTATAGTAAAATCATGATCTACAATCTTTCCTTCCGTAATATTCTTAAAATCATATTCCGTTTGCTTTATAGCAGCTTTAGGTCCCATTATTTGAGCAAATGAAATTGATGTCATTACAATAAGAAATACTAGAACACTTTTAGTCATATTGCTTTATCCTTCACAATAAAATTCTTTAAATAATTTGGTTCGAGAAAATCAAAATCCTTACTTGGTTTAGTATTACCGATTATTTTAGCCCACTTTGCAACATATTCTACTTTAGGATAGCTGATATTAATCATTCTCTCAGCAGAAATATATTTAAAATTTGCATTACCAAAGATTAAACAGTCATCATTAATTTGAATTTTCTCTGTTTTTCTCAGGATTTGTAAATCCCGTGTAAATATATAATTATTAGATTTAACTTGAAACTTTGCGAAATATATCTCTTCGGAATTCACATTATTTGCAATAACGAATTCTGTACCATCTTTTAATGTATTCGAAAGCTGATATGCGAGCGCTTCAAAAGTTGGTACGGCAATTATCGGAAGCGATGCTCCAAATCCGATACCTTTTGCAGCTGACATTCCGATGCGCAATCCAGTAAAGGAACCTGGACCAGATGATACGGCTATTGCTCCTAAATCTTTAAGTGTTATGCCCGAGGATTTAATAACAGAATCAATTATCTCAAATATTTTTTCAGCATGTACATTTTTATGGTTTACACTCATCTCAAAGAATTTATTCTCGTCAAAATACACACAAGCCCCGCAGCAACTTTGCGATGTTTCAATAGACAATATTGGAAGATTATCAAGCATGTTTTGTAATTAGTATTTCTCTGCCGTTTTCAGATTTCATTTTGAAGTTTATTTCGATTCTTTTATGTGGTAAAACTTCAGGAAATAAATTTCCCCACTCAATAAACACAATGGCTTCTGTATCATTTAAATAATCGTTAAAACCGATGTCGAAAAGTTCTTTAATAGATTTTAATCTATAAAAATCAATATGATAGAATTTAAAGGAATTTTTGTATTCATTTACAATTGCGAAGGAGGGGCTGTTAACCCAGGTGATTCCAAAACTCGTTAATGCTTTTTTAACAAAAAATGTTTTTCCTGCACCAAGTTCACCAGACAAAACAACAACTTCACCACCGACCAAACCAGCAGCAAAAGATTTTGCTATTGTTTCAGTTTCATTCTCGGAAGCAACAATAGCCTGAAACGGGAATTTCATTTTACTTAGGTTCCATTGTGATCACAGGAAGTAATATTTCATCAAGCGATATTCCGCCATGTTGAAATGTATCTTTATAATGAGTTAAGTATTTGTGATACTCGGTTGGATAAACAAAATAATAATCTTCCTTTGCTATGATGTAGTTGATCGTGACACCGCGTTTAGGAAGCTTATAATCATCAGCGTTTTTAATATATACAGCATGTTTGTCGTCAACTTTTAGATTTCTTCCGTACTTAAAACGTAAGTTTGATGATGCTTCCCTATCACCTAAAACTTTTGCACCACGTAATGCCCTGATACTTCCATGATCTGTTGTGATGACTATTTTTGATTTCTTCAGCGAAGAAATAGATTTAAAAGTTGATAGCAGAGATGAATGTGTAAACCAGCTATTTGTTAATGAACGGTAAGCAGATTCATCCGGGGCAATTTCTTTTAGAATATCTGAGTCTGATCTTCCATGAGCAATCATATCCAAAAAATTAACAACAATTGCCGTGAGATGGGTGTTTTGATATGACAAAATATTCTGCTCAAAATTTCTTCCCACCTCAGGATCAATTATCTTTATGTACTTCAGATCATTTTTAAGCTTAATCCTTTTTCTATCTAAGAATAATTGCAGCAATTCCTTTTCATATTTATTCATGCTATTTTCATCATCGTCGCCGCTTTGCCATAACTGGGGGTAATATTTTTCAATTTCCGATGGATACAATCCGCCGAAAAGAGAATTACGTGCATAAGGTGTCGATGTCGGTAAAATAGAATAGTAATAGCTTTTATCGATCTTGAAATAATCTGTTAAGTGCTTTTCCATAACCAGCCATTGATCTAACCGCAAACAATCTAAAACGAAGAAAAACACATTATCATGATTTTTAATTTGGTCAACTAGATACTTATTTAAAATATCGACAGTCAATGTTGGCTTATCATAATCCGAGGTTGAATTTATCCAATTACGATAATTATTCTC
Organism: Ignavibacteria bacterium RIFOXYB12_FULL_35_14; assembly: GCA_001803045.1. GTDB lineage: Bacteria > Bacteroidota > Ignavibacteria > Ignavibacteriales > Ignavibacteriaceae > XYD12-FULL-36-8. The sequence continues at coordinate 117,155 of MHAR01000021.1, forward strand.
AACAAATTTCGAAAATTCCTTATTTGCTTCTCGCTTCTGATCCGTAAATGTTTGTCTTAATCCCATTCCCGAGTGAATGTCGAGCTCGAGATCCCAATTGACAAGTTTCAAATAAATTTCAATCCACTCATCCGAATTTAGATTTTGCAGCATAGCTTGCGAAATTTGGTTGAAGTCCTGAAGGTAATCCTTAGCTGCGAATTCGCCTGTAATTTTTTTCCCTTCAAGAATTTTTTTACATACTAATAAGACTTGACTCGGGTTAACAGGTTTTGTTAGATAATCTGAAATCTTAAAACCAATAGCTTCGTTCATCAAGCTCTCTTCTTCATTTTTGGTTACCATGACAACGGGAATGTTAGCATCAACATCTTTAATTTGGGCGAGAGTTTCCAATCCGCCCATTCCAGCCATCATTTCATCAAGAAAAATTAGATCATAATCTTTTTCTTTCACAGAAGAAATAGCGTCCTCACCGTTCGTAACTGTATCAACTATAAATCCTTTTTCTGATAAAAAAATAACATGAGAACGTAGAAGTTCAATCTCGTCATCCACCCACAATATTCTATTCTGCTTTATCATTAGACCTTTTAATAATTATTGAATAAAAAATAATACCAAAAACTTAAACCTCAAATCCAAAGAATAATATAAAATTAAATATTTATTGGATAGAGATATGAACATCTAAACCGGCTTCGTTTGTTGTAGTTGGAGGAATTCTTGCTGCTCCTTCAGGTTCGACCGAAGACCGTCGATAGAAAATAGACAATGTAACTTTAGAACTAATGGTGTATTTAATTCTTGGTTCAAAAGTAGTTCGAATCGTACCATCTCTTGGAGTTCCATCTTCAATGAAATCCGTCATATCATAAATCACGGTCGAATTTTTCGTGCTATTGTAAGAAAAGCTAAATTCAATATCATTCTTTAAATAAACACCGAACAATGGTAATTCAAAACCGCTTTTACTATAACCAGCCGTAATTCCAATATCTCTTGAAAAAGTTTCTGTTATATTTCTCGTTGAACTTCCTAAATCAAAACTTGTTCTGGTGGAGTATTTAACGCTGCTTAGTAAGTTTCCACCCCAGAGGTCAGCAAAAGTAAAATTGAACCCGGCTAATGGCGCAAATGCATAATCAATCCTTTGAGTTAAAATTTCTTTATTACCATCGGGAGTTAACTTCCAACCCTCTGTATACCCAGAACGATATTCATGCGTTAAGCTAACCCTCTTGGCAAATGATTTGAAAAGGAAGAACGTCTCCAACCCATCCCATGATATTCTCCAATTTGGACGTGGAACATATTTTATAAAATCATTTAAGAATCCGAGCTTTGCAAAAATTGGAAAGCTTTCAAACCCTTCAACAAAAGCTGCAGATAAATTTTCTCTTGGATTCGGAGAATCAGGATCATACAACTCATTTACTTGTTTTATTCCGCTTTTGAAGACACTTAAAAACAGAGAAGGTGGAAAAGACAAGAATGATCTATCAATTGTGCCTGATGAAGTAATATTTGTAATTGTCGTTCTCCCTGTTGCATCAGACTGTAAATTTGTGCTCTTGCTTGTCGACCAGCCTACTTTCCAATTCAGATCAATCTTTGCCCCTTCCCAAAGCGGACGTGATGTCTTAAAATCAAAACTGTTTCTTTGTGAAAAAACATCCTGTAGATTGCCATTTGCAGCACGAGGTCCAACCTCATCACTTAATCCAAGCATAAATCCGCGCGAAGGACCATTGTCTGCATTAAATAATATTCCCCAGAAGTTGTAGAAACCAGTTCCCTTTCCGGCAATTCCGCTTTTCGATAAATTGTTATCGCTTGAAAAACTAAAATTGATTGTTTCGTAATCAAACAGAACAACTTTTGCAAATGATTTTAAGAAGTTAAGAGCATTTGTAAGAACTGATTTTTTAGGTATTCCTTCTCTCAGTGAATCTTCGACCATTGATGAATCGGATAGAACTGTTTGAAGTGAATCCGATATGGTATTACTTGAATCTTTGAGCAGTAAATTATTTTTAGCTTCCTCGTCAACAACCCGTTCTCTTCCTCTTGTTCGAGTTTGCGTTGTTGTAGTTGGCGGTGGTAGAACTTTCTCATCCGGTGCTTCTTGAAAAAGCGGCTGCATGAGAGATTTGAGCTTTAAAGTGAGTGTTGCACTCACTTTGCTCCCAAATCCTGCCCCTCTTCCTAAAACTTCTTGCCTAAAATCATTACTCCACTGATAGCTTGCAGAATATCCGGTACTAACAGTGAAGAACTTATTTATATCCCATAATGATGGTAATCTTGGCGAAGTTCTAAAATCAACTGATTGCTGGTACTGATAATCTTTACCGAAGAATTTTCCAGAAAAAATTTCTCTCCAAATTGAACCTTCAGATCTTTGTCTTCCGAATTCATCGATTTCTAAAAACGCTAAAGAGGAACTAACGTTAACGTTATAATTAGTGCTGAGATTAAGTAATCCACCTTCTGTAATTTTCCATGAAAGATTAAAACCTCTGGCAGTTGTAAAGTCACGTGAAATTATTTCCTGAGAATTAATATTATTTTGAGGACGCGATACATTTACATTCCTATTTCTTTTCGCTGTAAGATTTAGTGAAAAGTTTTGCGGTGTGAAGTATACCTTTGCATTTCTATAGTCAACAAGCAATGATAATATTGAACCAATAACCGGAATATTTGCCGGATAAAAGAAATAATCCGGACTCAGGTTTAATCCATAACTCAGGTTTGCATTCCAAATCCAGCTTTTGTTGCTTAAAACAGTTGGGCTCCTGCTAAACGTCTTGTTATAATTAAAGCCCATAGTAATTGAATTAAAAGAATCCCGGATGAACCATAGCTTAGTTGGTATTTTAAGCTTAATGTTTGAGAGAGACCAGGAATCGGACACATTTACCGTCTGGGATTCAGAAATTAATTGTTCGGGAGTTTTAACTGTTGTTTTCGCTGAATCGTCTCTGATATTTCTAAGCTGCTGCGCTGCCTCATCAACTTTCACATCGGTGCCTGGAAGATAAAGCGGCTTACCAATAGACTCTGAATGTGAATAATTTAGCCTGAGATTACTCTCCGGCAAATTTATTGGCAGCAATTTTAAAACATCGAGATCTGCTGATGTTGCCCAATTTCTTGATTCAACGCGTGAACCGAACCTATCTGCAAGCCGATGAAAATAAGGATCAGTGCGGCTCATATTAAAATTTACAGAGAGAAGATCTGCCATTTTAATTGAAGTGGACATGCTATAAGCCCAACCTGGTGTATCTTCTGCTCCAATTACACGAAGTTCATTTACCCATACTTCTCCCGATATGCTTCCGATTGAATTAGGATTTGTTGTGTTGAAAATTCCCACCGTTAAAAATTTAACTTGAGTTAATGTTGGGGTTCCTTTTACTAAGTAGAAATGGCCTGGTAATCCCGAAACTGGAACTTTTATTGTCTGGTTAATTGAATCTCTTGCTTGCTTAATTGAAGTTAATTCAGAAAATATGATTCTTATTTCATTCCATCCCGGTCTAACCGGTTGCCGATATTCGTAATAATTATTTGAATCGGTACCAAACCTAAAGTAAACTTCTGCATTATAATCTGCATCTAAAGATGAAACCCTGGTTGGTCCATGATCATTATCGCCATGAATAAATAATTTCATTTCCTTGTAATTAAATACATCAAGAGGACGGTATAAATATCTTACTGCTTCACGAGATACTCCATCAGGAAGATCCTGGAGAATAAGATTTAATGACTGTTCATTTCGAAATACTTGTTCATCCGGCTTAGTTCTGTCTCTTTCTTGATTAACTCCAGGAGGAATTTCATAGTTAGGGTTATCTTCGTAACTGATTACCGAGACGGATAATATGGTATCCTGCGGTAATACTTTTTGCCATTGACTTCCAACCAGATTGAACTCAGCAAAACGAAGATGAACTGCTTGATCAACACCGGTAATAAAAAACCTGATTGCTTCAACGGTAGTAAAACTTGGTTCGCCAACTTTTGTAAGAGTGTCTTTCAAAGGAATGCGATATAAATACCAGCCCTCATTGTCACCGCCACCAGCAATAAATTTATTTGTCTGTGCGCTTGTATCTAATGGAATTTCATATCGGAAAAAGCTATTGATTAAATTAATATTCCCATTTCTATTTAAGTCTTCAGTATCCGGCAATCTACCAATATCGCTTAAGATTGCATTACCTTGTGTACCATTAATGTTATAATAATCAAAAATAGATGTAACACCACCGGCTTTTGTGAAAGAAAAATTATCGCCGCTCGGATCAGATGCTGTGCTACTATAAAACGCTCTTTCTTCTTCATCAGTCATACCATCAATACCTGTATCTTCCTTTCCGTCAACATCAATTGCATCATTTCCATCTATGTCTTCCGTGTCAAGCCTTCTATTTGGAATTACATCTTCGCTAATTCTTCCAATATCAATATAAACTTTTGAATTTAATGGAGCGTCTTCAACCTTCAACCAAAATTCTAGAAACTCAATATTCTCTTCAACAAGATTGCTGGCCGTTGATGAAAGCAGCTTCATAATTCCGCCCCAATTTTTTTTTCGATCTTGTAAAGACGGTGTGTAGTTATAAGTCCCTTGTGTGTCTGGAAGAAAGATGTAATCCATTACAGTAACATTATCTTCCTGTTTAGCAACGCGCTTCCGGGAGCCCCAGATATCCTGTACACGAACATCTGAAGGAGTTACGGTGTACCAAAAACTTTTCGCTTTGTTATTCATCAATGACGTATCCGGTAAAGCAGGTGATGTGGGAAGCTTTTCTGGCGGGCTTAGATCCTTCCATGCTGTATATGAAACTCCAACAGGGATAATCCGTTTTGCCCCTTCAAAATCATCGATGTAAGCAATGCTGTTTCCTTGATCGGAGGATATAGTGCTTTTTTTAGTGTTGGGATCGGGATCAATGTATGCGAACTCCCCCTGCAATGTAAAACTAGACATTTGTTTAGTTGATATGACTTTATCTAAAAGTTTAGTGAGAAATGGAAGTTCACCGCTTGTACTAAAATCAACTCCATAAATTGTATTACTTAAAGGTTCTTCACCAATTCTAACTTTATCACTTAAAGTCTGTTGATTAAGGTTTAATACAGAAAAGCCTAGCTTTGTCTTTGGAGAAATATCAAGAATTCCTCTTGCCCCAAGTAAAGTTTTGGATGCAAGCTGGAAAAGATCATTCTGCTCGTAGGTTATCCTTAAATCAGCCCCGGGAACTAGAGCAGCATCATTTCTGATTGTTAACTGTCCGATATTATAATCAACAATGTAATCAATTCCAGGAGTTAATTCTCTTCCGCTTAATCTTACACGAACTGAGTTTTCGACAACATTAAAACCTAACTGATAAACTGAGCTTGCTTCACCGGAGTATTTTCCAGTAAGAATCCACTTGTCTTTAACTTTCTGCTGCTGTGCAAAAGTTTTTGTAGTGTCATAAACTAACTGATACTTTAATGAGTCGCTATTCTGCAATTCGGTTGGAATATTTCTGCCAAAAGGTTCCAACACAGGAAAAATTATTTCACCAGTTTGAGGAATAATAGTAAGATTAGTACGCCAGTCAAAAACATTATCAGGATTAGCTTGATCTGCCGCGTCGTAATTATCGAAACCAAAAGCATTCAACAATCGAACAGTTCCTTGCCCGCCTGGTAATTCTACAACAGGATCCTGGCCAGCAACTTCATATTTAATTTGAAATTCAAATCCTTCTTTTTTGATATTTCGTCCACCAACTGGGTAAATATTTTTTAACTGAAGTTTCCAAGCTTGGGCATAGTTACTGCCTGGTTGAAGGAACTTGGGTTTAATCATTTTTAATACAAGTCTTTGGGAATCAGTTTGTGCCGAACTTATGAACTCACCAAAAAAACTATCATCAGCAGCACCTGGCATATTCTCAACTCTATAAGCAACCGCAATAATATCATTATCATTGATTTGAGTATTAAAAGTTAGAAACCCAGTATATTCATTCAATAAATAATCATCACCTCTGGTTAGTAATTTAAACCTAGAAAAGTCTTTTTGCCCCGAAATTGGATTTATTGTTTCACTTCTAAGGCTCGAGTCATATCTGCCTCCAGCATTTAATGGGTCCAAGTTTATATAAACATTAGCTTGTCTTTCTTTTGCAGGATCTTTACCAATTGTTTCTATTGATTTCCAAACTTCGATGTCTTTTATTAAATATTGAGATTCAATCTGCGGTGTAGCATTATCATAATATTTCTGAAATAAATTTAGATTAGGATTTTGACTCGCATAAACAGTATCAACAAAATAATGATTGGTCGAGTAGTCGTAACCTCTTTTTTCAAAGGTTTGAGATGTTGTACCACCAGAAACTGAAACTTCTTTCACTTCACCTTTTTTCTGGCTTGCTATAGTTGTAAGTGATAATGGACCAATTTTAAAGTTAGCTTTAACACCAAACAATGCTTCACTTCCGCCAACTAAAGGAGAAGTCTGCAATGAAACGTTTCCAGCTTCCACACTCTGAACGATTTCATCCTCATAACCCGTATACTTTATTTTAAGCTGGTTCTCATACTCAAATGTTCTTTCGGTATTCCAATCGGCTACAATGTTAAGCTTGTCCCCAATTGTTCCGCTTACGTTTATTTGTACTTGCTGCTTAAAGTCAGGTTCATTTCTCGTATTGCCAAGACGTGAAGCAGTTACACCTTCAGTGGTTTCGCTGCGCCAAGCGCCGTGAATATCGACAGCACCGCCAATTCTTAAGCTGATCTTGGGTTCACCGAAAATGCTTAACACTCCAACGCTTGGTAAAGGAATTTCCAGATTAGTTATATCTTTAATTAATTGTCCTAACTCCTTTTTAGTTTCCTTCAACTCATATGCATAACCGATGCTTTCCCAAATTTCACGTTCACGTAATCCAAGCCGCATCTGGATGTAATCATCAATTGTCATCCTTAAAATTATTTTTATCTGCTTACCGGCAATTTTCTCAACCACTTCAACGAATTGTCCGGTTGAATCAATTTGGATGGTTCGAGTTAGGTATCTTTGATCAGGATATGCAAAAAACTTTGATGGTTTTTTCTTTTTTAATTCAACATAAGGTTTGTCTTCACGCTGATATTTGAAATATTTCATTCGGGCAGTTGAATCAATTGCTGCAGAATCTACTTTCACAGTATCCACAAGTGCTAAAAGTGAATCTTCCATAATTCTACTTGTGTCAGAAAGGTTAATTTTTTCTTCCAATTTTTCCGTAACATTGCTGGTATCATCGAGAGAAACGGCAAAATCAATTGACTTACCTTTGACTGAAATTTCAGATAAACCACTGCTTGACTTATTTAGCGGCGAAGGTAAATTATTCTTCTGGGAAGTGCTTAATTGCAGAAGTGCATCAACCCAAAGTTTTTTGTTAACCTGGGATTGGTATTGAGAGAAAAATCCAAAATTTGTTGCGACATAAAACAGAAACACCGATGCCGAAAAGATTTGGAGGAATTCCCTAAATAGATTTATTTTTTTACGTCTGATGATAATCCTAATTACAAAAAATGAAACTGTTCAAACTGTAAAAAATTCTATAAAGATCCTCCAAATGTTTATTATTTCGCTGAAAAAATTAGAGAAATAATGATTTAATATCAAGAAAATTATAAAAACAATATTCGCGCCAAAAATTTATAAATTTGTGTATAATGAAATAAGGTAATTTTTTACGGCTTGGGTTGATTTTGTAGGGATCGAGCTCCTGCTCGATCCGCAGTAAGAAAGTCGAAACAACCAAGAGGTTGTTCCCAACAAGGTAAATTTTATATCTAACACCTAAAATAATTATGTTCAACTCCCCTGTTAAATTCAGAATTTAAATTTTAACTGCACATCCATCATAATAATGCCGCCGTTCATCGGATTTCAGTCAATGAAATTTTGATGTCTGTTCGCCTTCAAGTAAAAAATAAATTGAAGTTGAGAAGTTACGATCACCGTCATAATGTTCTGGAAGAAATTCTTTCTTCAGTGTTTTATCTGAGCGATAAACTTCGCTAAAATATCCTCCTTGGGGATGAGGTTGAAGGTTAATACGATTTATGTATAATTGGGCTTTTTCGTTCATTGAATCTATAATCAATTCTACCGCAATAATATCATCTTTTTCGTTTTACTATACTGCTCTGCTTGCAACCTATAAAAATATACGCCAGAGGCGTATCTGCCTTTGGCGGAAACTCCGCTTGCCATTTGATATTTCTGCGTGTTGAACGAAACATTGTAATTTCCCGGCCTCAACTCTTCATTTACAAGTACTGCTATTTCTTTGCCGAGGATGTCATAGATTTTTAAGGTTGTTAACACACCCCTTTTGTCCCCTCTCAAGAGGGGAATAGCGTACCCGATTGTAGTAATTGGATTAAATGGATTCGGGTAATTCTGAAATAACTCGAATTTCTCTGGTAAGATATTTTCATTTACTATATCCGAAATTACGTAAGCCCTATTTGTTGTAAAGTAAAATGTATCAGCCGGAGTGATAGGTCGCTTCGTTAATACAAAATTTGTGTCCCCAATATTTGGCCAGATAATATTTCCTGCTGAAGTATTAGAGTTTATTTGTGCATGTGTGTTAAATGGATTGACTTGATACGGCGGCGGAGTTATGAATACAATTTCTTCCTTAGGATTCCACTTAAAATTTTTTGTTGCTGCTAACTCTTTCACTAAAATTGTAAGTCGGGAATTATTGTTCATATTTATTGCTAAAAAAGGAATAATTACATTTTTAGCTCCAGTTGTTGACAAAGCAGTATCAAGCGGCGCTGCACACTGACCTGTTGGTAAAGTATCAGTCGAACCCCAGATGAGGGCAACATCAATTGGTGCAAGAAGCTTTTGTCCTGAAGCAGGAAGAACATAAGAAAAAAATAAATTGCTACTAGAATTGTTAATGAAATAAGGATTCATATCGAGTTCTAACTTAAACTGAGGAAGAAACTCCACAGCAACACCATCAAATGTTGAAGTTAGATAAAAAGTGTGCACTCCCTTGTTGATGGGAAAATTTTGAATTTTAGTCTGAGAAGTATTTTGATCTTCAATTTTAGCATAAACCGTATCTGAGGAACCGGGGACTTGAAATGAAACTAGATATGTGTGCCCGGTTAATGCAGTTGAATCCACAACATGGGTGACTATTTTGGCAGTCGTAGTTCCTGTTAGATGAGAATTGAATGAAGGATTTATAACACCTTGCGGTTTCTCAAGTCCAATTCGTCTCGCAACTATATCATAATCATTACCGAATTGTTCCCAGCTTGACCAGACAACTAAAATTTCGTTTTCATCTGTCACAATAAAATCAGGTTCCCATTGAAAAGATTCAGAATAATTATTCACAACGGTTTCAAAAGTATAGCGCTGATTATTCTCATCGATAAATGCAGCAACTATTCCTTCCCTGCTTCCATCTTGCTTCCAACTTGACCAAACAAGTGCAACATTTTTACCTATTAATTTTTTAATCCTTGGCAGCCATTGATATTGCGAAGTCGTTTTATTTATACGTACTTCACTCTCAACCTTCAAACCCGAAGCGTTGAATCTTTGAACATAAATTCCGCCATCATCTCCATCTTGTTCCCAACTGCACCAGGCAACAATAAATGAATCGTCATTAAAAACTTCAACATCTCCAAACCATTGGTAATCAGTTGTGTAAGTATTAATTGGGAATTCGTTCGTATTCGCTGTTCCGTCTGAATTAAAAATTCTACCATACATTCCATAACCAGAACCATCTTGCTTAAATGATTCCCAGATGATTATGAATTTTCCATCTGAAAAATATTTTACTCTTGGTTTAGCTTGGCTGTAAGCAAGAGTTGTATTCACACTGAATTCTGATCCAACCTTATTTCCGGTTAAATCGAATCTTTGCGCGTAAACTCCCCTATCGCCGCCATCTTGATACCACGAATCCCAGGCAACAACAAATTCTCCATTTAACCTAATCGCAACTGCAGGATTGCTTTGTGAATTTAAAGTATTTGTGTTAACAAGAATTTCATTGCCCTGCGGAAAGTTCTGATTAAAAATTCTGGCTTTAATATCGTAGATGGATGTAAAATCAGTGTATGAAGACCATGCTATTACACTTCTTCCGGCTGCGTTAGTTGCAATTACGGGTTTTTCCTGTTTCTTACCCGTCGCTTCATTAACCAGGATTTCACCACCTACTTTTACATCGTTTGAATTAAACATCTGAAGATAAATAGGATACGGTGAAATTGATGAGGGGAGAAAAATAGATTGCCAGACAACGTAATAGTTTCCGCTTCCATCTTTATCCACTGATGGCCATCTTTGAGTTGTATCAGTTAAAGTGTTCACTAAAAATTCATTTTGTGAAAGAAGAAGAGTTGAACTTAAAACGAGTAATAAAAAAATCTTTTTCATGTTTTCCCTCTTACTTCATCTGAAAATCTAACAAAGGTAAACTCGAAGCACCGCTGATTGAATAGTGCCACCACTCGGCATCGTAAGGGGCAAAACCTCCCACTTGAGTCATCATGTTGAAAAGTAAAGTCCGGTTAGCTATAACATTGGCTGGAAGATTCATATAAAAATGGCTTGCTTCTATTCCAAACCGATCAAACTCGGTTGGCATTGGAATTTCTTGTCCGGTCCACATATCAATAATAGATACATCAACTGCACCACCACGGTTGTGTATCGAACCTGAATTAGGATCTGCCACATATGTTGGATTAGGAAATATTTCGAACATTAGATATTGAACTGCACGCGGGCGATATCCATCGAAGACTTTGATTCCAAGACCCTGTGGATAACTAATTCCATTATGCAATGTTATTTGTTTTAAGCTGTCATGTACCAGCTTTAACTTTTGAATTGCTCCAAGAGACAGATAAGCTTCACCAATAGTATAAAGCTTTTGATTTGTGAAATTGTTTACCGTGCTGTAACGAAGATCAAGTCCTATATCCGGAATTAGCTCCTTTACAGGAACAATTTCATCAGAAGCTGATTGGGCTTGTAAAAATATTGGTAAAAAGATTAGAAGTGCGGCTAAGAATGTTTTCATATCATCCTCAACTTGTTGATGTGTAAATTTACTTTTTGTAAATATAGACAATAAATTCTATAATTTTAAGTTAAACATATCGGTTGATATTCAAAGAATTTTCGGAGACTTCATGAATCATCGTGTACTTAATAAAATTCTAAGCGACAATACATCAGGGTCTACAGATCTCGTTCTTAAGATTAATAAATTCTTTATGAAAAATTCCGATGACTTCGAATTGATTAAAAACTCTATTCAAAAGATTAATTCTCAAGTGGGCAGTTTTGAGATCGTAATGGAGTACACTAAAAAACTATCTGATTTTATCAAATATGCAAACCACAAAGAATTAAAAAAATATTTGCAGCTATTCGAAGAACGAACTTCAAATATGTTCATTAAAATCTATCAGAACCTTAAACCATTTGTTAAAAAGCGTAAATGTATCTTCACATTATCGAACAGTAAAACAGTCTTTGAGGTCTTGAATCTTTGGTATGGTGAAAACAAAAATATTAAGGTAGTGATTTCCGAGTCCCGCCCTTCCCTAGAAGGAAGAGTCCTTGCAAAAAAATTATTAACAATTGGTGTTAAAGTAAAATTAATAACCGATGCAAATTCGGCAGAGTGTATATCGAACTGTGATGTTGTCTTGATCGGTGCAGACAAGATATTAGCAAACGGCAATGTTGTAAATAAAACCGGAAGTTTAAGTTCATCCATTGCTGCAGCATATTACAACAAACCGCTTTTTGTTCTATCATCCGAAAACAAATTCAGTAAGCAAACAGCATACAAGAAAAAAGTCTATAACCCGAACGAAATTTGGAACTATAAACACCGTAACTTGAAAATTGATAATGATTATTTTGAAGTAATTCCGAAAAAACTAATTACAAAAATTATTACTGAAAAAGGATCATACTAATTATTTAACCCTACCAATTTTAAGCTATCAAGATATCAAGCTAATATTCTATGCTTGCTCTTAAAATTAAACCTAAGCGACAGCATAATTGCTGAAGATGCAAGTCCAATTAATAATCCAATCCACACACCTTGGGTACCCATTTCAAACGTAAAACCTAATAGATAACCAATAGGCAGACTAATTACCCAATAGGCAATAAAAGTAATCATAGTAGGAAATTTGACATCCGTCAGTCCACGTAAAATTCCGATTCCAACAGCTTGTGTTCCATCAAAAATTTGAAAGACTGCTGCAATCACTAATAAGCTTGAAGCAATTGTTATTACTTCATCATCGGAGATGTATAATTTGGGTAAGGAGTTTCTAAAGAAAATGAAAATTAAACCGGCACAAAACATTATGGATGCTCCAAGTATAATCGCAGAAAAACCTGCCTTACGCGTTTCCTTTATATCTCCTCTTCCAACTCCATTTCCAACACGAATTCCTCCCGCAGCAGATATCCCAGTTACTGCCATAAATGAAATTGAAGCCAGGTTAATGGCAATTTGATGTGCAGCCAGTGATTTTGCTCCTAGCCAGCCAACCATCACAACCGCAAAGGAGAATGCACCGACTTCAAAGAAATATTGGAATCCACTCGGCAGCCCCAACCTCAAAATCTTTTTAATGGCATTAATATTAAATTTTCTTACGATCAGTGAAACATCATACTCTTTATATCTATTTGATTTAGTCACATAAAGGATAATGACTATCATCATGAATATTCTTGATGAAGAAGTAGCAATGCCTGCGCCATCTAATTCAAGTCTAGGAAAACCAAGATTTCCAAAGATTAAAATCCAATTCACAATGGCATTTACAACATTTGCTACTAATGTTACAACCATAGGCGGATGAGTTATTGAAAGACCCTCGATGAACTGTTTATAGCTTTGATAAATCATCCAGGGAATTATTGAGATCCCCAATATTTTAGTGTATGATGATGCATATTTAACTACCAACGGCGGTTGGTTTAGGTAATGAATCAATTCTGATGCAACCACGATTAATATTGTCATTGTAATCCCAAAGCAGCAGTTAACAACAATTGATTGCTTAAATAAAATTTGAGCTTCATCATGTTTTTCTGCCCCAATACTAATTGCAACCAACGGTGTTACCGCCATTGAAACACCTAACCCGATTATTAAAATCAAAATTACGATATGATTTGCCAACGCTGCCGCTGCTAGATAGTCGGCACCCAGTTCTCCTACCATCAAGCTATCGACAACTCCCATCATAATTAGACCCAGCTGTCCAATGATCACGGGAATTGCCAATGTTAAAGTGCTGGTAAGGTGTTTTTTATAAGTTAGCATTTGCCAAATTTTATCATCAAGAAATTATGCTAAAATTATCTGGAATATTTGAGGAGAAAATTATCTAATCGGTTAGAGAATAAAAAATCCCGAACGTAGTTCGGGACTTTATCACCTCATTGGTGGAGAAGTAGAAGGCGCTAAAAAAAATTATCTATGAGCCAGTAACTCAATAACCGTTGATTTTTCTGAATATGCGTGATAAAAATTGGTGCAGAGCCGCCTTACTCTCTCACTTTGATCAAACTTAATTGCCTGTTTAATTGCAAAAATACCTTTGGCGTTACCAATCTTAAATAGTGCAAGTGCAGCCACAATTCGTGCATCTTCCCGATTTTCACTTTTTAACATCCGCATAAGCGGGATAACACCTTTTTCACATTTTAATTCCCCAAGCATGTATGCTGCACTGGTTCTAAGACCAAAGTTGTTGGAATTGATCCCCATAATTAAACTGGCAACAGCATAATCGTTTACTTTATCCCCTTTATTATTTCCAGCGAATGTCGAAAATGTAATAAGAGAAATGAGTACAAGGATTAATTTTGTCATGATCTTACTCCTTTAATTTTTAAAAAACAATTTCTTTATTTACTAACCAAAGGTAAGCAGCGATGGCAATGCACAATAGTAATTAGTGATAAAAGGCTAATAACAATGTTTGATTGGAATGGAATCGAAGTTATCGGAGAGATATAAATTGCGGAGAGAGAGGGATTCGAACCCTCGGTAGAGTAAACCCTACACCGGTTTTCGAGACCGGCCTATTCAACCACTCTAGCATCTCTCCAATTATGTTGAACAGTGTTAAAACATCTCGAGTCTTTAACTAAATTATTACTAAATCATGCAACAATTTTACTAATAGCTAAAATTAATATTAGACCAAAACTAAATGTGCTAATAACCAACTTTGTGTGATTCTTTAACATCTCGCCAAGTATAGCGTGAGATGCGAGAAAAATAAATCCACCCGCAATGTGGGACATCACGGCGCTTAATAAAATTTCCGACACATAAGACTTTAATAGAATACTGCCAGTCACCGCTCCAATCACCGTAACCATCTCAACTGCAAATACATAAATGAGAATTTTATTTCTGGAATAATTTGCGCTAAACATTATGGAAGCTAATGCTAATCCTTCAGGCAATTTATGTGTTAATATTGCGATAAAGACAGAGGTATTCGATATGTTTTCAACGACCCCTCTAGTTGATACGGCTACTCCATCCAGAAAGGAATGAATGGAAAGAGCTATCAACAAAGCACGAGCAATTTCAGAGAATTTTTCAGTTGTTCTTTCATCAAAGTGAGAAGCAGAACAAGCAGGGCAAACATGCGAATAATATTTTGTTAATAACCAGAATAATAAATATCCACTGAATATTCCCAAGATTACTTCTGTGGTATTCAGTGAATGTAGAGATTCGGGAATTAGGGTAAATACCGCTGCACCCAAAAGTCCTCCCGCAGAAAAAGAAATTAAGGCACATAATTTTTCATGGTTTAAATTAACCATGAATATAATTACGGCTCCAGTTATTGCAGAAAGAACGGTTAATATCGATTGAATTAAAATTTCAGAATCCACTTGATGCAATATCATTAAATTTGATTGCAATCTATTAAAATAAATTTTGAATTAAAATTTCAAACTCAAAATTATTACTATCGGTACCTTCTTCATTGATTTCCAATTTCTTTGGTTAAGGCATTCGATATTTTTATATTTGATTTGTGTTTGGAAAGATGCAGGAGTGTCAGCCTTAGGCTGATGGCACGCCTGAAAACCAAAAACAATTTAGGAAAGATGCAGGAGTGGTTTAACTGGCACGCCTGGAGAGCGTGTGTACGTGAAAGCGTACCGAGAGTTCGAATCTCTCTCTTTCCGCGATAAATCTGGTAAAATATGTTTTTCGTTTATGTGCTTTGGAGCGATAAACTAAAAAAGCGATATGTCGGGTTCAGTTCTAATCTCCTCAAAAGGCTTTCTCAGCATAATCAAGGGAAAAGCACCTTTACTAAAAATGGAACCCCATGGGCACTAATTTACTCTGAGGAATTTAAAACGGAACCTGAAGCAAGACAGCGCGAAAAATTTCTTAAATGTGGGGTTGGTAGGAAATTTCTAGACTCACAATTAAAAAATAAAGATGCAGGAGTGTCAGCCTTAGGCTGATGGCACGCCTGGAGAGCGTGTGTACGTGAAAGCGTACCGAGAGTTCGAATCTCTCTCTTTCCGCGATAAATCTGGTAAAATATGTTTTTCGTTTATGTGCTTTGGAGCGATAAACTAAAAAAGCGATATGTCGGGTTCACTTCTAATCTCCTCAAAAGGCTTTCTCAGCATAATCAAGGGAAAAGCACCTTTACTAAAAATGGAACCCCATGGGCACTAATTTACTCTGAGGAATTTAAAACGGAACCCGAAGCAAGACAGCGCGAAAAATTTCTTAAATGTGGGGTTGGTAGGAAATTTCTAGACTCACAATTAAAAAATAAAGATGCAGGAGTGTCAGCCTTAGGCTGATGGCACGCCTGGAGAGCGTGTGTACGTGAAAGCGTACCGAGAGTT